>CAZIAK010000020.1:0-84217 GCA_964537035.1 uncultured Phycisphaerales bacterium
CAGGGCTAGCCTGGGTTCAGCCGCAACCGCAAGACGGCCCGCAGCCCCCGCCACCCCCAGCGGTCTTCGGGCCACCCGGCTGTGGTCCGTGGCCGTGTGAATGGCCGTGGCTGGAACAGCTGGAGGAGCCCCCGACCTCGTGGGACTCTGCCGCTTCGTAGGCCGCAACGGACGCGGCTTGTTCTGCGGCGACGGCGGCGCCGGGCAGCTCGTCCGCCAGGGCGCAAACCTTGCCGTAGTAGTCGTCGATCTCGAGCCCCAGCAGGGCCGCACCGTACAGCTCGGCCTCAGCCGCGGTGGCCACGTCGAGGTAGTTCACGGAGACGATGTGGTACGCAACAAGCGCCGGGAGAGCCTCGGGACGATTCTCAAACTGGGGATGCACGACGATCTCGTAGCCGTCTTGCGGCTGTGCTCCCAGCGCCCGGGCCCAGGCGAACTCGCCGTCGAGCAGACCTTCGGCGGCGAAGGTCAGGCGCGTCGGAAAACGCATCACCTTGGGGTCAGCGAGCAGCCCCTCGAGAGCGACACGATCGAAGTCAGGGCCATGAGCGGCACGAGCGGCGAGGGCTCGCTCCAGCACGTGCTCTCGCAGCGCCTCGTAGCCGTCGTTCTCGGTGAGCTTCGGTTTCGCTTCCATGGCAGTCCATCCTAACAGCAAGCGCCACGGGACGAGAGACTCGTCGTCCCGTGGCGGCTGCCTCTGTTGTTGGTGTAGGGACTACTTGGCGTAGCGGGCCTTGAACTCCTCAGCAGCGGCTGCCCGGCGGGCGGCCTCGTCGGGGTCCATCAGACCGAGGTACCACTTGTGATCAGGCGAGTGGAGCACATCGTCGATGACCTGGCGCAGGTTCTCTGCGGCGGCCACCTTCCCCGGATCGTCGGCGTGGATGTTGGCCTCGACCAGCTCTTCCAGCTCGGGGATGTACTCCGAGTAGAAGTTCTTGCCCAGGTCGTAGGTGCCATGCCAGTGGGTGTAGTCCGGACCCATCATGGAAGCCGCGTGACGTGCACGGCGACCTTCGTGATGCCACAGCTCGAACCAGATGAAGTCGATCTTGTTGGCGAACGGAATGGGCCGCAACAGCGGCTTGGCCGCAGCGTAGAGGGCCATGCCCGGTTTGCCGAACTTCTCGTTGTAGAGGTTCACCAGGCCGTCGTACTGGATGTAGAAGTTCTCCACCCAGGCGATGTTGTGGCAGTTGAGGCAGACGTCCTGCATGTTGTGCCGCCGCACCTGCCAGGGAATGTCCGCGCCGGGCAAGCCCATCTTGGCGTCAGCCACTTCGGGCCTGACGGAGACCTTCGGCCGGTTGTTCCAGCTGATGCGCAGGCCCACATCATGGGTCACCATCTGGTTCTTGGTGGCCGACATGTGGCAGGTCGCGCAGGTCGGAGCGGCCGTGTAGTCCTCGCCCACGATCCACTTGGCCGAGTCGAGGGCCATCTTGTCCTCGTTGGCATGGAAGGCCACGCCGTGCTTGGACTCCTCGTAGATCTCGAGCTGGGGATGGTCCGGCCCCATGTGGCACTTGCCACAGTTCTCCGGGCGACGAGCCACGGCCACGCTGAACGTGTGCCGGCTGTGACAGGCAGAGCAGCTGCCTTCGCTGCCATCGGGGTTGAGCCGGCCGATACCGGTGTTTGGCCAGGTCGCAGGATCGAGCTTGCCGCCGGCCAGCACCTTGATCTCGGAGCCGTGACACTGCCAGCAACCGCTCACGGCTGCTGGGGACGCACCCTCAGGGAAGCCCTCGGTGATCAGGCTGTGGTTGCCTTCGACCACCTCGGCCAACACGTTGTCGAGGGAGCCGAGAATGCGGCCCGCCTTGGCGTGGTGGCTGGAGGCGAACTCCTCGACCTCGCGGGAGTGGCAGCGAGCGCAATCCTTCGGGCTCACGATCACGGCGATGGTCTGGTCGTAGTGGCGGAAGGCGTCGACGTCATCGGCATCAGCCATGTGGCATTCGTAGCAGCCGATGTTCGCCCGGTAGTGGCGGCTGTCGCCCCACTGCTCGTAGAGGGCGGCACTTTCCTTCTTGTGGCAGGCGACACACTCGGTCGACGCCTTGCTCATCTGCGGCAGGCCAATGGCCTGGGCATCGAGTTCTGGAGTGATCGTCACCAGGCTGGCGACTGCCAAGACGCCCAGAATGAAACGGACCATCATCGAGAGACCTCCAATCGGGTGGGAGCGCTTCATCTGGGGCTCCCTGTTGAACTCGCATCGGACTCCGCGGGGACAGTCGCAGCGCCGAATTCGTAAAGACGATCCACGGTCAGTTTCCCGGAGAGAACCGGGATCGTGATGCGGACGAAGATGGTGTAGAGGGCCAGCCCAAAGGCCCAGATGCCGATCGAGATCAGGGACTCATTGAGGGTCGGTGTGTACTCGACGATCTCGCCCAGGGGCGACGGGATGAAACCGGGGATGATCAGTCCCATGCCCTTCTCGATCCAGATGCCGATGAACAGCGAGCCGCAGGCCACGTTGAGCCAGCCCTGCCGTCGAGACACCGGCAGACAGAGCACGGCCAGGGCGAAGGTGTTCAGACCGATGGCAGTCCAGATCCAGGGGACGAGAGCCGAGTGGCCGTGCAAGCCCAAGAACAGGTAACGTGCCGAGACGCCGTGAGCCGAGCCGGTGTAGAACTCGGTGAAGACCTCACAGGCCAGCAGGAACATGTTGATGATCAGCGCCACCGTGACGATGTTGCGCAGGGTCATGATCGCCTTGCGGGGCACTTCGTAGCTGGTCCACTTGTCGAGAACCGACAGGGTCAGGATCAAGAAGGCGGGGCCGGCGGCGAAGGCCGAGGCCAAGAACCGCGGCGCGATGATGGCCGAGTTCCAGAAGGGGCGGCCACCCAGGCCGACGTAGAGGAACGCCGTCACGGTGTGGATCGACACGGCCCAGACGATGGCCAAGAACACGAAGGGGATATAGAACAGTGCTCCCGGCTTGCGCTTGTGATAGGCGCAGTACACCAGGTAGCCGCAGATGTGCATGTTCAGCAGCAGGTACACGTTCAGGACGATCACGTCCCAGGTCAGCATCGACATGGGAAAGTTGAACTTCATGAACATGTGATGCATGCGGTCGGGACGGCCCATGTCGACCACCACAAAGGCCAGGCACATGAAGATCGCCGCGACGGCCAACAGCTCGCCGAAGATGACCAGATCGTGCAGCTCGCGGTTGCGATACAGATAGACCGGGATGACCAGCATCACCGCGGCGGCAGCCATGCCCACCAAGAAGGTGAAGTTGCTGATGTAGAGGCCCCAGCTCACCTGATCGGTCATGCCCGTGGTGGCCAGGCCCTGCACGAGCTGCTTGGCGTAGGCGTTCAGGCCAATGAGGGCCAGGACCGTCAGCAGCAGCATCCAGGCGTGATACATCCGGTTGCCAACGAAGCTGACCCGGAAGCAGCGAAAGAGAAAGCGACCGTACTCCTTCATCGACCTTCGCCCTCGTGGCGACTGGGCGCCAGCTTTTCAGGCGCTGGCGGCTCGTGCTGCGCCGCCCGCTCATCGAAGTAATAGAAGAAGCGAGGCAGGGTGCCCACGTCCTCTTTCAGCACGAAGACCCGCTTGGTCTTCAGAATCTGGGCCACCGAGCTCTGCGGGTCGAGCACGTTGCCGAACTTGCGGGCGCCCACGGGGCAGGCCTCAAGGCACGCGGGCATCTTGCCTTCGCGTGTGCGGTGCAAGCAGAAGGTGCACTTCTCCATGACGCCTTTGCTGCGTGGGCGATTGGAGAGATAGGACATGTTCGGGTTGATCTCTTCGGCGGGCAGCTCAGGCTGGGTGAAGTTGAAGCGCCGGGCCCAGTAAGGGCAGGCCGCTTCGCAGTAACGGCAGCCGATGCACCAGTCGTAGTCGACCACGGTGAGACCATCGGGCTCGGTCCAGGTGGCCCCCACCGGGCAGACCTTGACGCACGGAGCGGCTGCACAGTGGTGACACTGGATCGGCATGTAGAAGTGATCGTCCGCGGGCACCGTGGGGTGGTCGTAGGTGTGGTCGCCCTTCTCGATGTCGATGGTGCCCATGGGCATCTCGAGCACGCGAATGTAGGACATGTCCTGGTCGCGGCTCTGGTTGTTCTCTTCGACGCAAGCAGACGCGCAGCGACGACAACCGACGCAGCGGCTCAGGTTGAGGGCGTAGACGAACTCGACCCCCTCAGTGGGCTTCACGTCACGCACGACCACGTCGGCCTGATAGCGCTTCTTGACCTCGTCCTGGATGCGCTGCAAGGCGCCAGACATGTCCTGGTCGGACATCTCTTTGTAGTGGTTCTGCAAGAAGCCATCGAGGGACGGGATGTCGTCCGGGTCCATGTCCTTGAGCGGGCTCAGGGCTGCGACGAAGGCAGACATGCCCGCCAAGGCAGCCACACCTTGGCGAAGAAACGAGCGCCTGCTTGAGGACCCGGGTGTGCTCTGAACGTCATCCATCAGACGATTCCTCTCCTACCTGATCGAGTACTGCCTTGTAGCGTTGCAGCGGAGTCGAATCCTCGGGATCCGGCGCGTGGTGGACAGCCTCTCCCATGCGCCGGGTCCAGGGGCCTGGCGCGGGAGCGATGCCAGGGAAGGCAGGGCTGTGCGGGTCATGACACTCGGTGCAGCCCAGCTTCGTCGCCTCGCCCCGGGTGGTGTCCCAGTAGCCAGTGGTGCGACCGTGGATGCCCTTTTGCCAATCGCGCCACGTCGGACCGTGGCACTTGGCGCACAGGATCGGAGCTTCGTCCAGACCGACCATGGTGCCGTCGTGCAACTCGAGACGCTCCCGGTCCGCATGAGCGTGGCAGTTGAGGCAGCGGTCGTTCATACCGTGCTGAAGCACGATCTCGGTGTGCTGTGCCAGCTGCCCCTGGGTGGCCGCGCGCGAATCGAACAGGTCATGGCAATCGTTGCAACTCAGCTTCTGCCCGCCGATGAGGAGCTTGGACGGGTCGTCGGCAAGCTCGTGAAGAGGCGTGCCGTCGAGAATGCCGGGGGCCAGTTCGGGTCGCTCGGGGAGGGGTACGGCGGCCGTCCGTGGGCCCAACGCGAACCAGCAAGCCAAGCCCGCGAAAACCACTGTGATGAGGAGCCGCATCGGTTGTCCCACCGCGAAGGGTGAGACACTCGGGGCTCTGCCTCGAGCGCTCACCTGGAGTACTCAAAATACATCGCTGGAAGCTTATCGGGCCAGGACTCTGCGAGCCATGACAAAGCGATATCTTTGTCGACATATTCCCTACACAGGGAGGCCCTTCCCCGAGGCCACCGAGAGACGGTCCGAGGACGGCGCTAGAAGCGGCGCAGCACCATCACGCCCACGTCGGAACCCAGCTGTCCACCGAACACGGTGTTGCTGAACCGGTGGGACATCTGCAAGCGCCAAAGCCAGCGCCCTCGGGTCACCAGCTGTAGGCCCGCCGTGCCTTCAATCAAACGCCCGCCGGCGCGACTCAGAACACGGTCAGGCTCGCGAAAGCCTTCTACGAAAGGGGCAAACGCGATCTCCTCTCCGCCAGGAAGGAACTGCACGACGATCACTTCGCCGCCCGGACGCCCCAGGGTCTCGACCTGGTACTCCGCCTCGGCCACCGTTGGCGTAGCCTCCACCTTGGCCAGTTCATTGGTCAGGACCCGCGCGACCAACTCGTCTGCAGGCCCTTGAGGAACGGCAGCGAACGGAGCCGGCACGGGCTGCTCAGAGCGCTCACTCAAGAGGGAGAGAGCCTGCCGTTGATCCCGCTGTCTACGCCCTGTTGCGTAGCATGTCACACCGCCCCATTGCGTATGCGGTTGAGCAAGATTTCGCAAGGCACCGGCACCCGACGCCAGTCGGACCGCCGGGGCGGGTTGCAAGGCAGCCGACGCACGCCTGAGCCAGCTGCTGCGAGGCGCAGAATCTTCGGCCTCGCCGTTCGTCGTATGGGCCTCGATGGGAGTCTGGCAGAGCCCACCAAGGATCAACGGGAGCAGCAGCAACCGCAGGGGGCACGACTTCACGAAAGAGACGACAGACGACAGCAAGGATCAGGACCCCAGAGGCAGGCAGGATCCAGCCCTCTTCGTCAGGCAACCCCCATGACTTTTACAGCCAGTGGGTTTTCCTGCAGCCCGGTCACGGAGCCAGCGAGGCGGACTCCATGGGCAGCTGCTGCCCCAGGTAGCCTTCCAGATAGGCCCCCAGGTCAGCGGGCGCCAAGAGATCCACGATGGGCAGGCCCTCTGGCAGGGTCTCTGGGGGCGTCACGTAGCGTTGCCTATGTCCCCAGCCAAAGCCTCGAAACAGAAAGGTCTTCAGTCGTGGGTGCAGCTGTCCTAGCTCCACCAGCTCACGGGCCATGTAGTGATTGTACGGGTCGTACACAGAACCCCGTGAGAAGCCCAGGCCCTCGAAGATCGCCCCGGCCCACGGCTTCGGCAGATGGTCAGCCAAGTAAGGAAGCAGCGGGTGGATCTCGCCAGGGGTCTCACTCATGGAGGGCCGGGACCAGTACAACATCAGGCCCTGGCCCACTCCGTGAAGAAAGGCCTGCTGCTCGATCGGGAGCATGTTGTCGATCAGTTGGTCGGTGCGTAGCAAGTGCAGCAGCTCGATGCTCTCCCCCCAGCGCCGCCCCAAGGCGTTCATGGCGAACACCGGGCCGAGCCTCGCTGGCCTGGCCGCCCGCACGATCTTCAGCTGGCCCTTCAGTGGGCGCTCTGCGCTCAGGCCAAAGCTGTGCACGGCGAAGCGCATGTGGGCGAAGACCGGGTCACCCCGATCGATGCGGCGGATCAGTTCGATCAGCTTCCGTGGGTCGCGCCCGGCGTGAAACTCCAGCTGTCTGCCGAACCACTCGTAGCGCTCACCCCGGTGAGAGAGCCGGGCGGCTTCGTTGGTCTGCGAAGCGAGCACTGTCCCCACGGAGCCGCACAACAAGAGCACGCCGATCAGAAGGTACTGCAGAGGCCAGCGCATACCGTGCTTGCCCCTGGCCAGGCCGACCGCTGCCAGGATGACCAAGGACATGCACAGCGGGGCCAGGCGGCGCCCCGCGAGCCCCGTGCCGACGAACCACAACTCGGCCTGCAGCCCCGAGATCACGAACAGCAACCCCACCGCGCAGCAATGGAGGATCAGGGCCACGGTCAAGTCGGGGGCCTCGCCTCTGCTGGTGAACGGGTGCCGCACCAGATCGGCCAGGGCCCTGCGACTGCGCCACACAGCCCAGGCCGCCCCCACCAGCAATGCCAACGAGTAGCTGTACGACAGCAGGTTGCGCAACCTGGGCGACTCCACGTCGAACTCGAGCAGGGGCGCCAGTCCGTGCACAGCCAGGCTCGCCGCCTTCTCGGCCCAGCCGAACTCGCACACCTCACCGTAGGGCCCCGGGGCGAAGTGGGCAGGCGCCTGGTGAGCCACGTCGCCCAGGATCGACTGACCCAGCGAGAGATCGGCCGCCTGAAACAACAGCTGGGGCAGTACCCCCACCGCCAAGCCCAGCACCAGGGCCGGGCTGCGTCTTGCCAGGCGTCGGGGGTGTCGTAGAGCCAGCAACCCCAGCAGGATCAAGCAGAGCAGAAGGGACTGCAGATGAAAGAAGGCCGCGAAGCCCAGGGCCAGGCCGAACAGAGCGTGAGCCAGCCGACCGTCCCAGCGGCCAGCCACCAGGGGGCACCAGACCAGCAGCGCCAACAACGAGGGCACTGCCGACTCGAGGTGGGAGGCGAGGCCCAGCACCGACAGCTTGGCGATCAGCGGCGTGGCGCAGATCAACAGGCACGTGCCCACCCTCGCAGCCGACCGGCCCACGCTCAGCTGCAACAGCAGCACCGTCAACCCCGCCGCGAAGGCGTGCCAGAGCAAGGGCACCAGCTTGAGCACCAGCAGGGTCTCACCGAAGACCGCGAACAGTGGCGTGGCCAGCAGACCGAACAAGGGCCCCCCGCGAATGTGGGGAATGATCGTCAGATGCGCCAGATCGAGCTGCAGGCCATCGAGCAGAGCCGCCGCCACGTTCCCGGAGAAGAGCTCGAAGGGGAAATGGCTGTCCTGATGAGCGACGAGGACAGGCAGGCGGGCCAGGGCCACCGCCACAATGGCCAGGATCGGCAGCCACGGCGACGTCCGGTTGTCACGTCGCTGCATGAAGGGCTGCCAGGGGGTTGGCGGGGGGTTGCCGGGGGTCAGGTTTTCGAAGCCCTGAGGATAGCCGTCTCAATCCCCGGCCGGAGCAGGAATGTCGATCCAGATCGCGCCACCGGAGCCGGGCAGATTGCAGGCGCCCAGCGTGCCCCCGTGGGCCTCGGCCACCCGCCGGGTCACGGCCAGCCCCAGCCCGGCAGAGTCTGCCCGACTGAGCTGGCCCGCCAGGGCGTCGATATCGACGGAGCCATCGCCGTCCGTCGCCGGAAAGCCTGGCCCATCGTCGCGGACCTCGAAGCGCAGCTGGCCATGGTGTGAGGACACCGAGAGAACGATCTCCGAGCGGGCGAACTGGATCCCGTTGCGCAGCATGTTCTCCATGGCGCGCATGAGCCGGCGACCGTCCGCCATCAAGATGGGCAGGTTTGCCGCCACATCTGCCCGCAGCGACACACCTCGGGCGTCGGCCAGATGGCGCAAGCCCTCGTGCGCCTGACGCACGATCTCACCTGGCGGCACGGGCTCGATGGAGAGCGAGTCGTCCGCGTCGAGACGAGCGATGTCGAGCAGATCTTCAGCCAGTGTGGCCACCCGGTCCGCGTCGAGGCGCGCCGAGTTGACCAGCTCGCGCATCTCGCCCTGGAGAGGCTCGCCACTCGCTGGGCCCTGGTTCGGGTCGAGCACCTGGTCTGCCCGGTCGAGGCACGCCGTCAGCGCCGTGAGGGGCGTGCGCAGATCGTGGGAGACCTGAGCGATCCATTCTCGCCGCGCGGCGTCCCGTTGCTCGAGTCCACCCACCAGCTCGCTCACGCGAGAGCGCAACAGGTTCAAGGCCCGGGCCAGGGTCGCGATCTCGTCCTTGCCCCGGGTGGGGAACGGCCCGGGGAGATCGTGGTCCCCCTGGGGAGGCTGCGAAGCCAGATAGGACAGACGGCGCAGTCGCCGGGTGAACAGGCGCGAGACCACCATGGCCACCAGCAGGGCGGTGATGACCGGCATGATCACCCGCAACAGGCTCGCGATCTCTCGCCGCCGATCCCACAGGCCGCGCCACTCGGCCTCGGCGAGCACCACCGCGTCGTCGTCATAGCGGCAGTGGCCCCCTTCGAACATGTCGGCCACGTCGACGTCGCTCGTCTCTGCGTGCTTCACAGGGTCCATGAGCAGGCTGATCAAGCGACCCGCCGGCTCGTCGTCCTTGGTCAGGGGGACGGTGTAGAAGCGATGGTCGAAACTGGCCTCGCCCGGCAGTGTCACCCTGCTGCCTGGAGTCAACGGCTGGGTCCACAGATCGCCCGCTCCCCAGGGCAGGCCGTCGCTGGCAGCGACCACCCGGTCGAGCGTGTCAAGGTAGACGTAGGACGACCCGGTCTCGGCCTTCACCGCGGCCATGGTGACCGCCGCGCTCTCCGTGGGCAGCCAGCGCCCGAACGACTCTCGCCGGGCATCGAGCAACAACAGGCGACTGTGCCAGCGGCTCTCGTCGGGCAAGGTGTCGTGAGGCGTGGGTTCGCCCAACATCTGCAACAACGCGTCGGAGATGGCCGAGTTGGTCAGATCGAAACCCAGCATCACGACTGAGATCAACACGGCCAGGCGAAAGCCCAACCTTCGATACCAGGGCACAGCCCGCCGCAACGGTCCGGACGGGCCCGGGGGCGCCGGGTCGCTCACGCCTCTTCTGTCATGCGGTAGCCCACTCCCCACACCGTCTGGATGTAGCGTGGGTCTGCCGGGTCAGCCTCGACGCAGGTGCGCAGCCGCCGTACGTGTGAGTCAACGGTGCGCGCTTCGCCGTCGTAGCTCGCGCCCCAGACCCGATCGAGCAGCTGGTCACGAGTCCAGGCCCGGCCGGGGTGGCGCAGGAGGAACAGCAGCAGATCGAACTCACGGGGCTTGAGCGTGAACTGTAGCTCACCACGACCGGCGCGATGGGCGTCCGGGTCGGCCCAGAGTTCACCCACCCGAGCCGGGCCGGTACCTGAAGCCCTCCCCGCACGACGGAGCAGCGAGCGCACCCGAGCCAGCATCTCTGGCAGATGGAAGGGTTTGACCACGTAGTCATCTGCCCCCACATCGAGCCCCCGCACTCGCTGATCTTGACCATCGCGAGCGGTCAGAATGATGATCGGGATCGACCGACCGGCCGAGCGCAGCTCGCGACAGATGTCCAGGCCATCGCCGTCGGGCAGGCCCAGGTCGAGCAAGAGCAGGTCGTAGTGCTCGGTGAGCGCCCGACGAGCATCGGCGACCGACACGGCGACATCGACATAGAAGCCCGCCGCGCGCAGGGCGTCGAGCATCTCCTTGCGGATGCGTTCGTCATCTTCGACGAGCAACATCGTGATCTGTGTTCGAGACATGGCGCCGATCATAGCCCGTGCCCTACGGGGCCAGTCCAGACGCCTCTGTGACAGTCTCAGTGCTGAAGGCGTGCACGACAACACACCGACCACATCCTCGACCCGCAGGCCCTGCTCAGACCGACGACCGCAGGGCCGCAGCCACCTTCTCTGCCTGGAAACGGAGCCGTTTCTCCGAGGCTCGCAGGGATGTGCCCAGCTCTTGAGCGAACACTGAGACGGTGAACTCCTCGATGAGCCAGCGGTAGTTGGCCAGCTCAGCTTGGCAGAGTGCGTTCTCTCCACAACGGCCTGCCAGGGCTCGGTAGGCCTGGGCGTGCACCTCGACCCGGGCGGCCAGCTCGCTGTCTCGCGCTGTCCCTCGAGTCTCGATCCGTTCGATGCGGCGCACCAGGGCCCGTAGAAACCGAGGCAGATGTGGCAGCCAGACCCAGGGCCACTCGCGCAGCACCGCGCCCGCAGTCAACTCTGCGAAGCGCCCGTTCAGCTGGGCCAGGGTGGTGCCCCAGGGGCGAGCCGCCACCGAGTCAAGGCACTGGCGCGCGGCTTGGTGTGCAGCCAACACGTCCCGGGTCACCGCCAGCACACGATCGAAGACCTCGGGCAGGCGTACATCGCCGAACTGCATCAGCTCGGAGAAGGCCGCCTTGTCCCGTACGGGAGGAATGCCCTCCAACCAGGTCAGGCGCACGAGACGATCGACCAGTTGGTCGGCCAGGCCGCGCTGCTCACCGGCCATGGTGGCGTGCTCGAGCACCAAGGCGTTCCAGCCCTCGGCGCGCTGCAGGCGGTGCACCAGGCGCCCCTCGACGGACAGGCGCACGAGCCGGGTCAGACCATCACGATTGAGCCTTTGCGCTTCATCGGCCCGGCCCACGAGGGTCAGGCCCACCGTGCTGCCTTCGTCGATGAGCGCGGGCCAGGCCCGCACCTGCGCCCCCGCCTCGGCACCATGGCCGCCGGGCACCCAGACCTGCTCGGGCAGCTCGCCAAACTCCCAGCGACTGCAGCCCGTGCGTTTCCAGCGAGGGTCGACCCAGCGCTCCACCGCAGCCCGGGTCTCTTGGCCCAGGTGTGCCCGCAAGGCCGGGAGATGCCGCCCGCTGTCGAGCACATGATCGTCCTCGTCGAGAACCTCCACGATCATGGAGAGGTGCTCGGGCAACTGGCTCGGTGAGAACTGTGAGGCATGGACCGGGCTGCCGATCAGCTTCTGCAGCTCAGCGGCCAGGGCGGCCACCAGGCTCTCGTGGCCGAAGATCATCGACTCGAGCACCCTATCGGCCTGGGTGGGGATGGGCACGAGCTGACGGCGCAGATCTTTCGGCAAGGTACGCATGAGCGCGATGACCTTTTCCCGCAGCAAACCGGGCACCAACCATTGCAGCTGCTCGTCGTCGAGCTGATCGAGCAGGGACACGGGCACGGAGACGGTCACGCCGTCATCGAGCTCGCCCGGCGCCAGGTGATAGCGCAGGGGCAGCCGAGCCGAGGCCACGAGCAGATCATCAGGGAAGCTCTCGGCGGTCACCGTGTCCGCATCGCCATGAAGCAGATCGTCGAGGGTCATGTGCAGCAGATCGGGGTCACTGCGCTCTGCCCGTCGCCGCCAACGATGAAACGCCGCAGCGCCCACCACCTCGGCAGGCAGACGGCGATCGTAGAAGTCATAGCGAGCGTCGAGATCGGCCAGCAGATCACGCCTGCGGGTGCGCGCTTCGAGCCCTGCGATCTGATTGGCCAGGCTCAGGTTGTGGGCCAGAAAGGGCGCGCCGCTCTCGAGTTGCCCCTCGGCCAGGCCGTGGCGGATGAACAGCTCGCGGGACACCACCGGGTCAACCGTCTCGTAGGGGCCTCGGCGCTGAGGTACCACGGCCAGACCCCACAGGCTCACCTTCTCGATGGCCAGCACCCGACCGGACGGGCGATCCCAGAAGGGGTCACGCCAGCTCCGTTCGAGCAGGGCTCCGGCCACGGGCTCGATGTCGCGAGGATGGATGCGCGCCACGATGCGAGCGTAGCGACGGTTGGTCTCCACGATCTCGGCAGCCACGATCCAGCGGGGCTTCTTCGCCGCCTGAGACGACCCGGGCCAGAGGGAGAGCACCTTGCCATCCGAGCCGATGTACTCGTGCCCCTCGCCCGCCTGGGCCACGTTGCAAAGCAGCCCGGACAGCAGCGCCTGGTGGACGTTGTCCCCGCCGCCTCGCAGCTCGACGGGCTCGACCTCGCCACCCACGGTCTCCCGGGCCAGCGACTCCAGCTGGCGACGAATGTCTGACCACTCTCGGCAGCGATGGGGTGACAAGAACAGCGCCTTGCAGGCCTTGTCGAGCCGACTGCGGGAGAGTTCGCCCCGCAACTGCGTGTAGTGCTCCCAGATGTTCAACAGGATGTTGAAGTCGCTGTCGGCGTCGGCGAAGCGAGCGTGGGCAGCGTCCGCCGCAGCGCTCTTGTCTGGGGGACGGACCCGAGGGTCACCGATCTCGAGCACTGCAGCCAGAGTCAACACCGGCTCCAAGCAGCCCAGCTCCGCGCCGGCCAGGATCATCCTGCCGATGCGCGGGTCCACCGGCAGACGGCTCAGCTGCTTGCCCACGGTTGTGAGGTGGCCACGATCATCGAGGGCACCCAGCTCCGTGAGCGTGCGATAGCCGTCGCGCACCATGGCCTTGCGCGGCGCATCAAGAAAGGGGAAGTCCTCGACCCGCCCAAGCCCGAGGGCCGTCATCTGCAACACCACCGCTGCCAGGTTGCTGCGCTGCACTTCGGGCACGGGGTGGCTGTCCCGCTCGTCGAAGTCGTCTTCGGCGTAGAGGCGCAGGCAGAGCCCGGGCGCCACCCGGCCGCAGCGCCCCTTGCGCTGATCGGCAGAGGCCTGGCTCACCGGCTCGATGGGCAGACGCTGGATGCGCGCCCGGGGCGAGTAGCGACTGACCCGCGCCGTGCCCGTGTCGATGACGAAGTGCACGCCGGGCACGGTCACCGAAGACTCGGCCACGTTGGTGGCCAGCACCACCCGGCGCCGATCGCCGGCGGCAAAGACCCGAGCCTGCTGTTCCATGGGCAAGCGGCCGTACAGTGGCAGCAACTCGATCTGCTCGTCGCGGGGAAATCGGCGCCCGGCGAGCACGGTGGCGGTCTCGGCGATGTCCCGCTGGGTCGGCAAGAAGACCAGCACGTCGCCCGGGCCGTGGGCCAGGCACAGCGCCACAGCGTCGGCCACCGCCCGGGGTTCGTCGAGCTCGCCGGTCTCTTCGTCCGCCTCGGGTGGGCAGTAGCGTAGCTCGACCGGGTAGGCGCGCCCGGACACCTCGAGGATGGGCGCAGGCTCGCCCCCCACGGCGAAGTACTCGGCGAAGCGCGTGGGGTCGATGGTGGCCGAGGTGATCACCACCTTGAGGTCTGGACGGCGAGGCAACAGGCGGCGCAGGTATCCCAGCAGGAAGTCGATGTTCAGCGAGCGCTCGTGGGCCTCGTCGAGGATCAGCGCCGAGTAGCGCAGCAGGTCTGGGTCCCGGGCGGTCTCGGCCAGGAGCACGCCGTCGGTCATGAGCTTGATCAGCGTGCCCGGCGTGGTCTCATCTGCGAAACGCACCTTGCTGGCCACCAGGGTCTTGCCCCCGGTGAGCTCCTGGGCGATGCGCTTGGCCAGCGAGCGGGCCGCCAGGCGCCGGGGCTGGGTGTGCCCGATGGAACCATCGATGCCGAAGCCCAGCTCCAGCAGCAGTTTGGGCAGCTGGGTCGACTTGCCCGAACCCGTCTCGCCGCAGACCACCACCACCTGGCGCTGGGCCAGGGCTGCGGCGATCTCGTCGCGCCGGGCGGCGATGGGCAGATCAGCAGGGTAGGAGACCTTCGGCACGGACGAGCGGCGCTGCTCCACCAGCTCTTCTGATCGGGCCAGGTCCCGGTGCAGGCGGGCCAGGTTGCGGTCCTGGGGCTTGCCTGCCTTGCGGGCCTTCTTGATCCGGCCCGCCAGCTTGGCCAGCTGGGGACGATCGCAGCGCAGCGCCCGGGCGATGTGCTCCCGAGAGGGCAGGGCGTCGGCAGGCATGGGGCTGGTCGCTCAGGATCTGTTGCGTGCTGCGCTCTGGGCCAGACCTCGAGCTCCGCCCTCCCAGGCTATCCCGGACGAGCGGCTGCCGTCGACAGAGGGCCCACACAGCCAGCAGAATCTCCCACTTCTCTGCCGCCAGCTCCTTATCGGCTTGCCTCCCGAGGGGCCAGCCGCCACCCTGCGCCGGTGAACGGACCACCACGCGAATACTACGTGCCCTGCACCCTCGGTCTCGAAGAGGCCCTGGCCGCAGAGCTCACCGCCCTCGGCGCCGCTGACCTCCATGTAGGCCGAGGCGGCGTGACCTGCTCTGGCGGCTCCGAGCTGGGCCCCACAGCTTGCCTCTGGCTGCGCTCAGGCATCCGCGTGCAAGAGCTGCTGGCCGAGTTCAAGGTGAGGACGCAAGACGACCTCTACGACGGCGCCCGAGCCGTGCCCTGGGAGCGTTATCTCGGTGCCGAGCACACCCTGGCCGTGGACGCCTCGGTGCGCGACGCGGTGATCAAGCACTCGGGATACGCGGCCCTGCGCATCAAAGATGCGGTGGTCGATCGCCTGCGAGATCAGCTGGGCAGCCGCCCGAGCGTCGATCGCAAGCGCCCGGACCTGCCGCTCAAGCTGGCGCTCAAGAAGGGCACGGCCCGGCTCTACCGCGACCTGGCCGGGGCCAGCCTGCACAAGCGGGGCTACCGACCGATCCAGGTGAAGAGTCCGCTCAACGAAGCCACCGCCGCCGGGCTGTTGTTGCTCGCAGGCTGGGAGGGTCAGGGCGACCTGGTCGACCCGCTCTGCGGCAGCGCCACCCTGCTCATCGAGGCGGCCTGGATCGCCGCCGATAGGGCGCCGGGCCTGCGCCGTCACTTCGCCGCGGAGTTCTGGCCCGACGCTGACCCCCAGCTGTGGAAGCGACTGCGCGTGGACGCCGAGGCCCGGCGAGCCACATCGCTACCCATTCACATCGCGGGCGTCGATCGCCACCCCGGCGCGGTGTCCCTGGCCAGACAGGCGCTCATCGACGCCGAGGTCAGCGAGATGGTCACGGTGCAGCACGCCGAAGCCGCCGACTGGACCCTGCCCACGCCGCCCGCCTGGGTGGTCACCAACCCGCCCTACGGCGAGCGGCTCGGCGAGGGCGACGACCTGGACAACAGCTGGGATCAGCTCTCGGCGTTCCTGAAGCAGCAGTGCCACGGCAGCACCGCCCATGTTCTGTCCGGCGACTCGAGCCTCACCGGGCGCTTGCGGCTCAAGGCCGATCGCCGATGGGCCGTACGCAACGGGCCCATTGATTGCCGCTGGCTGCGCTACACACTGCACGACCGCCGCCCCCCCTCCGGAGACTGACCCCTTGGACACAGAGCAAGACAAAGTCGACACCGCAGCCATCGCCACCTTGGGTGCGGGCTGCTACTGGTGCGTCGAAGCCGTGCTGCAACAGGTCGAGGGTGTGCTCGGGCTGCGCTCCGGGTTCATGGGCGGGGCTGGCGAATCCCCTACCTACGAAGAGGTCTGCAGCGGCACCAGCGGACACGCCGAAGTGGTGCAGGTCCGCTTCGATCCGGCTCGACTCTCCTACGCCGATCTGCTGGCCTGGTTCTGGCGGCTGCATGACCCCACGACGCTGAATCGGCAGGGCAACGACACGGGCACCCAGTACCGGTCGGCGATCTTCGTGCACGACGAAGCGCAGAAGGCCACAGCTCTGGAGTCGAAGGCCGCTGCCGATGCGTCGGGCGAGCACCCAGGCCCGATCGTCACGGAGATCTCGCCGGCCAGCGAGTTCTACGAGGCCAGCGAGAGCCACCAGGACTACTACCGTCGCAACCGGGTTCAGGGCTATTGCCAGCTGGTCATCGCGCCCAAGCTGGACAAGCTCGGCCTGGACAGCTGATCGACCTGCGCTACGCTGGCCCGACGCACCTTCGCACCACCCCACGGAAAACACCCTCGTGACGACAGCACTGGTCATCGGCGCCGGCGGACAGATCGGCAGCGACTTGGTCCCGGCCCTCGCCCAACTCGGTCACGAGGTGCACATGTTCGATCTCCGGCCCGTCGAAGAGACCGCCGCCGCTGAGAACCTGTCCGAGCAGCTGTCACACATCCCCGATTGGCGCGCTCGCTGGACCACGGGCGACGCGGCCAGCGACGACCTCACCCGCTGCGTCGAGGCGATCAAGCCCGACCTGGTGTTTCATCTGGCGGCCCTGCTCTCCGCCACCGGCGAGGCCAAGCCCGGCCTGTGCTGGGACGTGAACATGGGTTCGCTGCGCCGGGTGATCGACAGCCTGGCCAAGCAGCCCGGGCGGCCCAAGCTGCTCTGGCCTTCGTCGATCGCTGCCTTTGGTCCCCTGCCTGAAGGACCGGCCTACGGCGCACATGACGCGGTGCCCAACGAGTTCCCCTTGCTGCCCACGACGATGTACGGGGTGACGAAGGTGGCTGGCGAGCTGTACGGCGCCTACGCGGCGCAGACCATGGGCGTCGACTTTCGTTCCCTGCGCTTCCCGGGCCTGCTCTCCGCCACCGAGCCCGGGGGCGGCTCGTCCGATTACGCCAACGAGATGTACTTCGCGGCCGCCCGGGGCGAGAGCTCGGTCAAGGTGTTCGTCCGCGAAGACACGCGCATTCCGTTCATGCACATGACGGACGCGGTGGCAGCCCTGCTGGGCCTGGCCGCTGCCGACGAAGAGCGGCTCACCCGCCGCACCTACAACGTGAGCGCCTTCGCCCCCACCGCCGAGCAGATCGCCGCGTCGATCCACGACGCGGGGCTGAGCCTCGACGTCTCCTATGTGCCCGACCACCGCCAGGCCTTCGTCGACAGCTGGCCCAACGCCATCGACGACAGCCGCGCTCGCCTCGACTGGGGCTGGACACCCAGTCTCGACCTGGCGGGTACCACCGAGCGGCTGCTGAGCGAGATCCGGGCGCTGCTCACGGCGTAGGAGGCAGTGCCGTTGATAGCTTCGCGCGGCAACCTCTGTGAACAGCTTGCGCAGACCCCCGCTGCGGGCGCCCGCCCAGCTCACGACATGCCGTAGGCCTGTCTCAACCAGGCCTTGAGTTCGGCGTTGATGTCCTTCTTCGAGGTGACCCGTACCCGGTGTGAGCACATGGCGTTGAAACTGCCAGAGGCCTCCAGGCGGTCGGTGGTGGGCTCGCCCTTCATGCACAGACCCACGTCGAGGCGCGTGGCGGTCGAGGGCTGCAGAATCGCGAACTGCTTGTTGCGGCGCAGGCTGACGTAGGCCTTCTTCGGGGCGATCTCCACGTCCTTGCCGAGCTTGGAGATGACGGCGATCAAGGCGTCATAGATCGGTTTCAGCTCGGCCTTCTTGCCAGCGTACTGGGTCTCGACCAGCGTGCTGTCGTCGGTGTGTTCGGCGCTGGTGGCCAGGGTCTCGTGAGCCACCATGTTGGCGAAGCCGTGGGTCATGCCGTGGTCGCCCTTGAGCAGCTTCACGATCTGGCCGTGCTTCTCCAGCTTGGCGGCCTTGGTGATCTTGAGCCACTGGGCCAGGGTCTTGCCGGTCTTCTCTTTCATATTGGCCTTCATCGAGGCCGCCATCTCTGCGGGGGATGCCATGGGCGCTTCCGTGCGGGGATACGTGGTCAGGTTGTCAGTCGGGTGCGTTCACTCTGCGAGGGCATCAGCGTCAGCGCAAGCCAGCTCTCCGCCCGCGCCCAAGCAGCCTGTGGGGAAGTGCCGCGCACCGAGCACGCCATCACCGCACTCTCCCCACAGTCTTCTAGACGGGCCAGTGCTCGCTGCGGCAGCGCTTCGGCGAGAAGGGCGCCATCAGTTTGAAGAGGACGTAGAGCATGCGGATGCCGAAGCTGGGGCGCCCGGTCTCGACGACCGACTTCAGCGTGTTCACGATCATGGTGCCGCCCTGGGTCATCTGCTTGTCGGTGCGGGTTCCCGTGGGCAGATCCTCGATGGTCAAGGTGAACTGCACGCCGTCGCCCAACACCTCCAGGTCGTAGATCACCTTGCACTCAGGGTCATCGTAGTTGGTGAAGCGAAACGTGTGGGCGAAGCGCTTCATGGGGACGCACTCAAGGATCTCCCCCACCACGTTGGTGTACTTGCCGTCCGGCGTGCGCATGGCCAGGGCCGAACCTGCCTGCAGCTTGCCCACGTCCATACGTGAGTTGAAGAAGGCCGGGATCGGCGCGTCGGTTCGAGTGATCTCGTTCCAGACATCGGGCAGGCTGCCGTCGATCAGGACACGGAACATGGAGGGTTTCGTTTCAGGCACTCTTCTTGTCCTTGTTCTTGGCCGCGCGCTTCTCGACGCGAGACTTGATGTCTGTCATGTGGCCGCCCCAGAACGCGCCGTACTGGGTGGTCCAGCGGTCGTGCATGAGTTGCATGGGCACGGCGTTGAAGAACAAGTGGCGCACCCGACCCTGCTTGCGCGAGAGGACCAGGTCGGCCTCCTCCAACACGCGCACGTGCTTGAGCACTGCGATGCGGCTCACGTCGAAATGGGACGAGAGCTCTTTCATGCTCATGCCAGGCTCGGCCATGAGCAGGTCGAGCATTTTTCGCCGCCCTGAATGGGCGAGGGCCGCAAGGAGGCGATCTACCTGGTCTTCGTTCATAAGTAACCACAAGGTTACCCAATGTCGACGATCCGTCAACCTCTGGCTTGCTCCCCCAGGGCCGGCGGGCCTCGGATGCCAGGCCCTCTACGCCTCCGGCTCGCCACAGGTCGACTCACACGGGGGCCTGGCCCGGTTCTATGCTCAGGCCGCCGGCCGTCCACCGCAGTCACCTCGAGGTTTCGCCTCATGATGCCCCCACGCTGCTCAGCCATGGCCGCGATCAGCGCCGTCCTCGCGGCCTGCCTGATACTCACCCACGCAACAGCGGGCCCCCTGACCGGCGACGCCACCAGCCTCTTCGCCGAGACCTTCGACACGCACTGGGAGCGGCTGCGGGACGACTACCCCTACTTTGAACTCTACGGAGTCGATTGGGACGCAGAGCGCGCCGAGCATCGGCCCCGGGCCCTCGCCGCCAAGGACCCCACCGAGTTCGCCTGGGAGCTGGCGCGCCTGATCTCAGCGCTCCCCGACCCACACGTCGCGTTCATGCCGGCGATCGACACCATGAGGGGACTCTGGTCCATCCCAGAGCTCGACACGTACATGATTGGCCAGCGCGTCTACGTGACCGATTGGCCTGAGAGTCAGCGCCCCGTGGCCCCCGCGTTGTTCGCTGATGCGCGCCACGCCTACCCCGAGATCGTCTCCGTGCGGGGCGAGGCACCTCAGGGGTCCGCCCAGATCCTGGCCGCGGGCCCCGTGGGCACGACGTTTAGCGTCCGTCTGCGCTGGCCCGACGGCAGTGAAGCCGATCACGAGCTTCAGCGCCCCCCTGAGTCGAACCTCCCGCCTCCGGACAAGCACTTCGGCGATCGCTGGCTGGTCACAGGTCGCGTCGGATCGATCGGCTATCTGCGCGTGCAGACCTTCGACCCCGAGCGCTGCACGCTGGGCCCGGACGGCAAGATGACCACCATGCTGCGAGCCGCCCTGGCAGAACTGAGCGACACGGACGGACTCATCCTCGACCTGCAGGGCAACGGCGGCGGGTTGGTCGCAGCCTCCGACCCGTTTCTGGGCAACCTCATTCATCGCACCCAGCGATACCGTTGGGGAAACTCAGCGGGCAAGACCCGGGTGATCCGACCCCGCAGCCCTCGCTACCGCGCGCCCATAGTCGCCCTGGTCGATGGGCGGAGCGCCAGCGGCGGCGAATGGGCCGCGCGCATCCTGAGGGACGCCGGACGGGCGACCGTCATCGGCGAGCGCACCGCCGGCGCCGAAGCGGCCGTGCAAACGTCCACCGGAGCGGACGGATCGGTGGTCCACTTCAGCGCCTGGCCCATGGTGGAACCCGGGGTGACACCCTTTCAGGGCACGGGGATTGAGCTCGACCATGACCTGCCCCTGACCATCGACCAGGCCCGCACCCACGGCCTCGACAAAGCCCTCAAGCTGGTCCGCCGCGCACGACTCGCACGAGCCCTCAAGGTGCTCGGTGCCCCCGCCACCGACGTGGAGGCCCTGGTCTCCCTGGCAGAAAAAGGCGATGCACCCGCCGAGGCCAGTACCGTCATCCGTTGAAGCAGCGGGGCCAGAGCAGACAGATCATAGGCCGCTGTCGAGCACCACCGTCATCGAGGAGCCGCCCAGCAGACTCTGGCCGGTCGCCGTGCTGAACCCTCCCGTGACGAAAACAGGCGCGCCTGTTCCGGGGGCCAATCCCAAGTCGGGCACCGGCAGATTCAGTTGAAGCTGGCCGGTCGCACCCAGGTTGGAGATGAGCACGAGCTGAGGCGTGGCACCGAGAAGGAACGCGCCGTTCAGACCGGGCACCAAGGCCTGCCCCTGGCTCGAGCCCAAGAAGAGGAACAGCGTGTCGCCAGGTTCACCGTCGACAGCCAGCTGCAGCGTGCCCAGTTCACGAACGGGCGATGACAGGGAGACCTCACGAAAGACGCCGGGAAGATCGAACAGCGTGCCGACGGTGCCCAGGTCGGCGGGCAAGCCCGGAGCGCCGTCAAGGCAGCCACCGCCTCCGCTGCCCCCCCGCTGGCTGGTTGCGCACATTGATCATGCCCGTGATGTCTGCCGTCTCGTTCAGCTCACCACGCCCAGCTCGCGGCCCACCGACCGGAACGCCGTGATGGCCCTGTCGACGTCGTCGCTGCTGTGGGCGGCAGAGAGCTGCACGCGAATACGGGCCTGCCCCTTGGGCACCACCGGGAACGAGAAGCCGATGACGTAGATGCCCTTCTGCAGCAGCGCCGCGGCCATGTCGGCTGCGAGGCGAGCATCACCCAGCATGATCGGCACGATGGGATGCACGCCCTCGGGGACATCGAAGCCCGCCGCCGCCATGCCGCTGCGAAAGCGCTGGGTGTTGTCATTGAGCTGAATGCGCAGGTCGTTGCTGCTGCTGATCAGCTCAAGAGCCACCTGCGAGGCCCCTACGATCATGGGCGCCAGCGAGTTGCTGAACAGATACGGGCGGCTGCGCTGACGGAGCAGGTCGATCACCGGCTGACGGGCCACGGTGAAGCCGCCGCTGGCGCCGCCGAGCGCCTTGCCCAGGGTGCTGGTGATGATGTCCACCCGGCCTTCGACCCCGCAGTGCTCGGCCGTGCCCCGGCCGTTCTCGCCGACGAAGCCCGTGGAGTGGCTGTCGTCCACAACCACCAGGGCGTCGTGGGCCTCGGCCAGATCGCAGATGTCTTTCAAATTGGCGATGTGTCCGTCCATGGAGAACACACCGTCGGTGACGATCATGCGCAGCCGGGCGCCCGCCGACTCGGTCAGACAACGCTCGAGGTCAGCCATGTCGCCGTGGTCGTAGCGGTAGCGCTGAGCCTTGCAGAGCCGCACGCCGTCGATGATCGAGGCGTGGTTCAGCGAGTCGGAGATGATCGCGTCGTCTTTGCCCAGCAGCACCTCGAAGAGGCCGCCGTTGGCGTCGAAACACGACGTGTAGAGGATCGTGTCATCGAAGCCCAAGAACCTGGCGATGCTCTGCTCGAGCTCGCGATGGCGCGACTGGGTGCCGCAGATGAAGCGCACCGACGACAGCCCATAGCCCTGCTCGTCAAGGGCGCTGTGGGCGGCCGCCACCAGATCGGGATGGCTCGACAGTCCCAGATAGTTGTTGGCGCAGAAGTTCAGCACCTCGCCGCCGTCGGCCACCTGAATGTGGGCGCCCTGGGGGCCCTGGATCTGGCGTTCGTGCTTGTAGGTGCCAGCCTCGCGCACGGCGTCGAGTTCGGCGTTGAGCGTATCGATGAACTTGCTGTTGCGACCCACGATTTCGTCTCCGGACAAGGGCCGGTGATCATAGCGAGCGACCCACCGGGACGACAGCCGCAGCTCGGGGCGCTAGGCTGGGCTCCATGACGTCTCGAAAATCATCGGCCAGCCGCTACGACAAGGACCTCCACGGCCCGGTCCGGGTGGTGGGCGAGGGGTTTCACGCACAGGTCTGGGCGATGGTCAGCCGCGTCCCCCGTGGGAGCGTCACCACCTACGGCGATGTGGCCGCTGCCCTGGGCCTGGCCTCCGTGGCCCGACAGGTCGGCTGGGCCCTGGCGGCCTTGCCCCCGGGACAAGACGACGTGCCCTGGCAGCGGGTGGTCAACGCCGCAGGGCAGATCAGCGAGCGGGGCCACGGCGCGCAGAGCACGGTCCAGGGCAAGCTGCTGGCCAGTGAAGGCGTGGAGGTCACGGACAAGGGCCGGGTGATCGAGTTCGCCGCCAAGCGCCACACGTTCGACGTGACCTGAGCTGAGGCCCACACGCGGCGAGGCCAACCTGCCCCCGACGAGCCCCGAGGGCGCTGATCCTCCACCCAGCGAGCCCCGGATCCCCACGCCCTTGGGCTACAGTAGCCAGCCCCGTACCTCGCGTCGCGGAGTCTCCCATGCGTCGATCTTGTCGAGCCTCACGGTCCACACGTGCCCTCGCCCTGCTGTTCTTCTTGTGCCTGAACGCAGCCGCGTCTGCCGACGAGTACACGAACGGGCAGTTTGGCTTCCGGCTCGATCTGGGGGACGACTGGACCCTCTCCGCAGACAACACGTCCGCGACGACCTTGCAGCTGACGTTCTCCGGGCAAGGCGACTTGCAGCGCTGCCAGTTGCAGATCCGGGTCTATCCCCCGGGCACCAAGACCGGCCCCGACGACATGCGCGACGCTGTGATGGCGACCATCGCTGCTACGGACGGCTACGACAACGCGCAGCTCGGCCAACGGGAGATCGCTGAACGGGACTGCCCCGACCTGCGCTGCGACACCAGCGCCGCAGGGTTTCCTGGTGTGATGCGCCAGACCTACCTCGCCGAGAACGACTGGCTCTACGTGCTGCAGGACTTCTTCCCTGCGGATGACGCGAAGCAGATGACCAGAACCCTCGATCGCCTCTGGGCCACGTTCGGGTTCATCCCCCTCGACGATGCCGCCGCCGCGCAGCAGCGTCTGTTGGGCCTGGCAGGTCGGTGCGGCAGTGAGATCGACTGGGCCATGAACTGGTCCGAGGCAGCCGAGCGGGCCAGATCGCTGCAGCGCCCCGTGCTGGTGCATGCGCGCATGTACGGCGGCTTCTCGATCACCGACAGCACCATGTCCGGGCCGTTCATGGATCGAGACGTGGTCGCCATGATCAACTCCCGCTGCGTGCCCCTGGCCGTGACCAAGACCGCCGGGCTGCCTTTCGCCCACACCGACGCCTACGGCCTGGGCCCCAACACCTTCGGCAGCTCATGCCTGCTGCTCTCTCCCGACGGCGACGTGCTCTGGGATGGCGTCTCTCCCGCAGACCCGCTGCTCATGGATGCACTGGCGAGCCTGGACAGCTGGCAAGGGACGCCCGTTGATGAGAGCGGCAGCGTCTTCGATCGGGCTCAGGCCCACATGGTTCGGGGCGAACTCGAGCAGGTGGAGGCCCTGCTGCCCACGCCTACCACCGCCGAGGAGTTTCGTCTGCTCGCCGCCGTGCATCGCCGCCGGATGGAGGGGCCCGCTGCCCTGGCCGCGTTGTCGGCGGCGGCCGACGCCCCCGGCGCTGCCGCACTGCGACATGACCTGGACGTTGACCGGGCGGAGGTGCTGCTGGGCACAGGCGCGACGGACGCCGCAGACACGTTGGCCGCCACCTTGCTGGCCCGCTCACCAGCGCACGAGCGGGTGCCCGAACTGCTGCTGCTCAGAGCTGCAGTGGCCTTGTCCCGTGACGATCGCACGGGAGCAGAGGCCCTGCTGCGAACAGTCGTCGACGCACACCACGACACTCGCTGGGCCTGGCTGGCTGCGGCCACGTTGACGAGCACCGCCTGGGCCATGGAGAAGAGCGGACCCAGCGCCTGGCCCGACGCCCGACTCCTGGCGCAGCTGCGCTCGCCCGAGTTCGAAGAGCTGCCCGTGGAGCGCTGGCGGGTGGCAGAGGCTCAGGCCTTGCAGTGGTTGCTCGACGCGCAGAACGACGACGGCAGCTGGCCCTTGCCCTCGAACATCGGGCGCGCGCCGGACGATCCTCCCCACGACTTCGACCTGGCCGCGGCAGCCTTGGCCTGCTCGGCGTTGATCCCCCACCGGGACGCCCCCGGGGCGAGGGTGGCGATCGACGGGGCGCTCACCTGGCTCATGGCTGCCTACCCTGCAGAGCGAGACGCCGAACCTGAAGTGGCCTTCATGGACTACGCCGTCTGGAGCCGCTCGGCCATGCTGAACACCTTGGCCGACCTGGTGGACAACGGCCTCAAGACCAAGAGCGAGCTGCGCCCCATGGCGGCGAACCTGTACGACGAGCTCACCCAGCTGGCCAAACCCAAAGGAGGGTGGAGCTACTACCTCACCGGCGACGTGACCGCGGCCTCGCCCACGGCCCTGCAGTCCATGAGCTTCACCGACGCCTGGATCGTGCTGGCCTTGCAGCGGGCCACCGCGGCCGAGCTGATCGATGGAGACGAGCTCGAGCAGAGCGGCCTGGCCAGCCTCGATCGCGGTCGCCTCGACGACGGCAGCTTCCTCTACATGGTGCCGTCAAACGGCAGCCCTCAGCACGGAGCACGGGGCGATTCTGGCGCCGCGGGCCGGGGGCCGGTCTGTTCACTGGCCATGCATCAGGCCGGGCGGCTGACCCTGCAAGATCTCCGTGACGCTCTGGACACGTTCATCGAGCACAAGGGCAGCTACACCCGGGAGAGGGGCAAGCACCTGATGCACGCCGGCGTGAATGGCCAGGGCTCCCACTATCTGCTCTTCGATTACGCCACCGCCGCCTGGACCGTGGCGGCCCTGCCAGCAGACGAGCGAGCACACTACGTGGCCCCGCTGCTCGAGATGGTGCTCAGCTCGAGGACCACCGCCGGGAGCTTCGTGGACAACCCGATCATCGGCGCGCCCAGCTCGACGAGCCTGGCCCTGCTGGCCTTCGCGGCGTTGCAACTCGAACCCTGAGGGCAGGGGCAACGCATGACCGCAGCGGCAAGGCAACCCAGGCCGCTGCGCGCTGGCCCACGAAGACAGCACGCGACATCTGCGTAGACAAGCCCCGCCGATTCAGCCGCTCAGCTTCGAGACAGCAGGTTCAACAGTCGTGGCAACAGGACGCGGCCGCCAGGAGAGCGCAAGCTGGACAGAGGCGTTCTGCGCCAGCGGCCCAGCTTCTCCAGCAAGTAGTCCACCATCATGTCGTCCAGCGCCAGCTCAAGCGGGTAGCCGCCTCGGCCTTCATGCATGTCGACGAGCATGCGCATCAGGCCCACCGCTTTGAGCCGGTCAGTGAGCGCGGTGGCAGTGACGTCTGCGGGCACGTCTCCCAGCAGGGCTGACTCTGCCCCGGTCAGCTCGGTCACGATGTCGGCGATCTGGAAGCCCACGCACCTCGACCCAGTGATCAACGGTGACAGGTGCAGCGCGCCGGCTGGTCGCAGAGCGGCGTCAGTCACCAGCTGCTCGCCGTGCTGCCCCGCATCGGTCTCCAGCTGTGGGCCGAGGCCCCCGGCGTCAGTCACCAGCTGCGGGCGACGCCCCCCTGCGTCTGCTGCCGCGGTCGTTCCGCCCGCCCCCCCCGCGGGTCGACAATGCAGCATCCAGTGGCCGGTGGCGTAGTCGCGGGGTTCGACGATCTCACCCAGGGCACCGCTGGCCATGTGCAGGGTCACGCGGCCCTTGTCGACCTCCCGGCCCTGCCGCCTGGCTCGCACGATGGTGTCGCACTGCAACAACGTGCGGGTCATGGCCAGACCGTGATAACGCCAGGCCGAGTGCTCGAAGACGACGCGCTGCGGTGCGCCCAGCAGGCCTGCAGACTGGGCGGCGGTCAGCGTCTCCACCCAGGGCAGGGTCGACGTATCCTCGGAGACGAACACGGACTGAAAGGCGTCAAAGAGCGAGTGGGCACCCAGCTGTTTGAACAGCAACACGGGCGTCTCGATGAGCAACTGCACCTTGCGGGGATCACAACCCACCAGCCGGCGCAGTACCGAGGGCACGGCGTGCTTGGCCACACAGAGGTAGACCAGGTCGACCCCGTCGAGGCGAGCCTTGCTGAGCGTGTCAAAGCTCTCGGTCTGGTACGGCACGCCACGGGCATCGATGGTCTTCTCGCTGCGGGCGAAGACCCCGTCGACAACCCAGCGCTCGGGCAAGGCAGCCACCGCGGGCAGGATCGTCTCTCGCACGCGCTGCCCCGCGCCCAAGATCAACAAGCGGCGGACGCTCATGGTGCGCCGTCCTCCTCGTCGGGGAGCTCCGCGGGCTGCGCCGAGCCTGCTGGTGGTGTCCATGTCGACGACAGCGGCGAGGGCTCCGCCGATTCCTGGGCACCGGGCCGCTGCGACAGCTGACGAGACAGCTCCTCCGCCAGGCGAATCGAAAGGGCCACGAGGGTCAAGGTGGGATTGGCGCAGCCGCTCGTCGGAAACACCGACGACCCCGCCAGGTAGACGTTGGCCACGGTGTGCAAGCGGCCGTCCGGGCGTACGACAGAGCTCGCCGGGTCATGTCCCATGCGCGTGGTGCCCATGTGATGGCTGGCGTCCTGATCGATGGGCCAGGGATCTTCGGCGCCGGTCAGGGGGCCTTGCAGCGTGCCGAATCCGCTGGCCTCCAGGTCGCTGGCCAGGGCCTCGTGCACGGCCACGATGGAGCGCTTGTCGATGGCGGTGGCGCCGTGCCGCACCACGGTGATCGGGCGGCCGTCGATGTCTGGCTCGCTGCCCAGCACCACCCGATTGTCCGGGTCAGGTTCCATCTCCAAGAAGTTGCGCAGGCGCACCCGGGAGATCTTGGGCGCCTTGCGATCGCGCACTCGGGCCACCACGTAGCGCAACACCATGGGCAGGTTCACCAGCACGGTGACGAGCAGCACCAGGTAGTCCGTCCACCGCTTGCGCTGGTTCTGCAGGTCGCTGTCGTCGCCAGTTTCTGAGTAGTCGCGCAGGTTCACCAGCTTGCCGCCGCGGCTGCGCTTGGTCATCAGCCCACCCACGCTGCGACTGCGTTTGACCAGATAGACCAGGGCCTCCACACCCTTGCAGTCTGACCAGGGAAACAAGGGTTCGAAGCGGACGTAGGCATTGAGCAGGCCCTGCTCGCGCTGTGTCTCCGGGGGCAGGTGCAGCCCCGCATAGCCCGCGTAGTCCCCCACCAGGCAGCCGAACAGCCAGGGCAGCTCGCGGGCCGGCTGAGCCAGGCGCACGATGCCGTGGTAGTTCTTGGGGTGGTTCATCAGGTAGCGACCCACCTGATCATGCTCGTTGCCCAGACCAGCGGCGCACAGATCGGTGGACGACAACAGCAGGCGCGGGTTCTCAAGGCCGCCCGTGGCCAGCACGAAGATCTTCGCACTGATCTCGAGCTCTTGACCGGCCGACGTGCGCAGGGCCGCGCGCTGAATGCTGTCTTCGGAGCCGTCGGCACAGAGCCGCTGCACAGTGGCGTCGAGATAGAGATCGACCCCGGGCAGCTCGAACACCTCACCGTGATCGGCGCCGAAGTCTTGCGCCTCGGCTCGGGCCAGGAAGACCTTCTCTTGCAGCGTCTTCCAGTGCGGGCAGGGGTCGCCCTTGGTCTTGACCTTGTCGAAGCCTCCGGGTGCGTACTCGTGAAGAGGCGCGAAATGGTAGCGCTCGGCGGCGGCGTCCCAGTAGGCCAGCAGCTCGTCTCGGGCGAGGGGCCAGCCCGAGTGACGGAGCCAGGGGCGGTCCTCCAGGTCGATCTCATCGAGAGGCGCAGACAGCCCCGACCACGCGGTGGACGAACCACCCAACACCCGCTCCCGCGAGTACTCCTTGATCTGGATGCCTTCGCTCTGCACCAGACGCAGCGCATCGCCACGGCGGGTGGGCTGGCGACGACCGCTCTCCAGCACGGCGATGGCAAAGCCCGAGCGGGAGAGTTCCCGCGCCAGGGTCATTCCCGCCGGGCCCGAACCAATGATGCAGAGATCGACGGCGGGCAGCTGCTGCCGCGGATCGATCGCGAGGTCATGGATCACGGCGCGGTCATCAAGTGGCGATGTAGAACAGGTCCAGATCGAAGAAGGCCAGGGCCTCGACCAACACGATGAGCAAGATGCTCAGGATCGCCGCGGCCGCGAAGACGGACGCACCGGCGAGCATGGTGTCGTTGCTTGCATGGTGATCGGCGTCAGCACGTTCGCCGCCACTCTTGCCTCGGGTGTAGAACCAGGTGGCCACGCCCTTGATCAAGCCGCCCACGAAGATGCCCGCCGAGGTGGGCACGCCTACCAACATGCCGATGCCGATGCCGAAAATGGACGGCATCCATTTCGCGGTGGCAGGCCAGACGGTGAGGAACGCGTAGACCGTGCCTACCACGCTGACGATGAGAATGGCCGTGAGCAAGGCGCCGCTGGGTTCGAAGCCGCCGGTCATGGCTTCGGCCATGGCGGCCCAGACCTGGGCGCCGGGAGCTGGCAGTGACGAGCCTTCACCGATGCCCTGCTGATCCACGAGCATGTTGAGCACGGGGATGGATGCCACCGCGCCGATGATGGCGCCGAAGAACTGCACCGACGTCTGGTGCGTGGGGTTGGCGTCGACCAGATGGCCGGTGCGGTAGTCCTGCATCATGTCCACGGCGGCGGCCGCCAGAGTGCCGCCCACCACGGCCATGCCCAACATGGCGATGGTCCCCGAGGAGATCAGCCAGAAGAAACCGGACAGCAGCACGATGGCCACCAGGCGCACCGGGTTGATGTCCGTGTCGCCGGTGACCCGCCCGTTGACCACGCACAGGGGCCAGGCGATGGCGATGGTGATCACGGCCACGTGCCAGGGCAGGTCGAAGACCAGCTGGGCGGTCCAGCCGATGGTCAGGGCGGCCAAGGCACCGATCACACCGTAGACGAAGGCCTTTCCTGCCGGTGCGGGGTAAGACGTGCGTCCGGGGGTGAACCCTGGGGGCACAGACGCTGGCTGGTGAAACATGTAGGCGAACAAGATCGTGCCGAAGGTCGGCAGGGTCATGACGGCGATGGCCAGCCAGCGGTTCCAGTCGCCGGCGTTCTCGGTCACCGTGGTGCCCAGCTCGTTCACATAGGTGAACGCAGCCAGGCCGCCGACGTAGTCCTCAAGGAAAAACGGCGCCGCCAACGCGCCGATCAACATGCCGATGCCCACCCGAGGGCCGACCACGATGCCGATGCCGTAATAAAGGGGGTCAACGCCGAGGCCCACGCCCTTGCCCGCCCAGCGCTCGCCCTCACCGTTGAACATCATCCAGTCGGTGACCCAGGCCGCGCCGTCCTTCACGCCCGTGAGCTTGACCGGGATGGTCAAGATCGCCGCCACGGTGCCCCACAGCTTGAGCAGGAACATGGGGCGGTTGCGCTCGCCCGGGGCCAGCTCCTTGCTCACGGCGGTCTGGATCACCGCGCAGGCCGTGCCCGAGGGGAAGAAGTAGCGCACCATCTGCTTGCGCACGGTCGAGCCGATGATCGCGCCCAGCATGCCCATGGCCGCGAAGAGCACGATGAGCAGGGTCGTGTCCGGCTTGAAGTCGGGCTGGATGATGCGGACCGCTGCGTAGCTGGCCACGGCGAAGCCCACGCTACCGCCGGCGCTGACCATGGTCTGGCCCAGATTCAGGGTGTGCACCGACGGCTTCACCGGGCTGATCACACCCAGGATCAAGACCGAGAGCATGACCGCGATGATCGACCCCGTATCACCCCAGCCGATGAGCAGGGTGGTGTAGATGTTGGCTGCCGCCAGAACCGCCGCCAGGATGGCGAAGGTCACCCACTCGGCGAGGCGCAGGGGCGGCATGTGCCCCGAGGGCTCGGCCTCGATCACGGGGACGGGGTCAGCGGGCGAGTCAGCAGCCATGGACAGATCCTCGGTGGTCGGGGACCGCCTCTATACCAATCCTGTGCTTCAGGCACACGCTCGGCGGCTCGACCTTGCCGGTTTGAGCCCGTCCCCCGCAGGCGCAGAAGTGATCATTCGCCCGGTTCTTTCTGGGATCTGCGGCCCAACCCTGATACCTACGGGGCCATGGCAACCAACAAAGAGCACAAAGTGGTCAAGGCCTACGAGAACACGGCCTTCATGAACGAGCCCAAGGCCCGGTCTCTGCGCATCCTCGCAGAGTACCTGGAGCCCAAGACGCGCTTCGAAGAACTCGGCGTGCGAGACACGATCGTGATCTTCGGCTCGGCTCGCATCAAATCGAAGGTTGAGGCCGAGGCGGCGCTGAAGGCGGCCCGGGACGAGGGCGGGGATCTGGCCCTGGCCGAGCGCAACATGGCCATGTCCAAGTACTACGAGGCCGCTCGCGAGCTGGCTGCTCGGCTGACCACCTGGTCGCTGGGGCTCTCCGGCACTGAGAAGCGCTTCGTGGTCTGCTCAGGCGGTGGCCCGGGCATCATGGAGGCATCGAACCGCGGCGCCCACGAGTCCGGCGGCCAGAACATCGGCCTCAACGTGTCCCTGCCCTTCGAGCAGTCAGGGAACCCTTACAGCACCCCTGAGCTGACCTTTGAATTCCATTACTTCTTCATGCGCAAGTTCTGGTTCACGTATTTGGCCAAGGCCATGATCGTGATGCCAGGGGGCTTCGGCACCCTCGACGAGTTCATGGAGGTCATGACCCTGGTGCAGACGCTCAAGATCAAGAAACACCTGCCGGTGGTGCTTTTCGGCACCGAATTCTGGTCAAAGGTGCTGAACCTCGAGGCCCTGATCGAAGCGGGCACGATCAACGCCACCGATCTCGACCTGTTCTTCCGCACCGACTCCGTGGACGACGCCTTCGACTTCCTGGTCCAGCAGCTCACCGAGCACGGCCTGACCGACGACGGGCTCACCCTCTGAGCACCCTCTCTCAGGGCCTGAGGGGGCTCTGAGAGGCTCCTCCAGCCCTGAGGCCCCGCTGGCCCCCGGGGGCTGATATGCTACCGCACAGTTCTTGCCAAGGCCCTGAAGCTCCCCCGAGTGCTCCCATGGTTTCATCGATGTTGCGTCGGCTTTGCGCCGGCATGCTCTGCCTTGCTGCGCTGGTCTCGACCAGCGGCACCGTCGCAGCCCACCAGACGATCATGACCCCCAATGGCTCGGACGTGCTCATCGTCGGCGAGCAGGCCACCATGTCCTGGGTCATCGTGCTGCAGCACGACACCATCAACTGGGACATGCACTACTCGATCGACGGCGGCGACTCCTGGATCCTGCTGGCCAAGGACGTGCCCGCTATCGGCGACCTCTCCCCGGGCTCCATGCACAGCTACGACTTCCTGGTCACCCCGGCCATGGTCTCGAACACGGTCCGCTTCAAGCTGAAGATGGACAACCTGTTCTCGCCCGACATGGTCGACGTGAGTGACGACGACACCATCGTCACCACCGGCCCCTGGGCCGACATCGGCACCGCCCTCCCCGGCGCACAGGGCACGGCCCAACTCGGCGGCAGCGGAGATCTGACCCCCGGTTCTGCGGGCGTGCTCACCCTCGACGGCGCTCCGGCCGGCGTTCCGGTGACCCTGTTCTTCTCGGGCACCACCATGTTCGAGCCTCTCCTTGGCGGCACCATGGTCCCCGGCTGGACGCTCTACTCCGTGCAGACGGGCACGGACAGCGGCGGCTCCCTGGCCTTGCCCTTCCGTTGGCCTCTCGACGCGGTGCAGGGCGACAAGCTGATCGTGCAGGCCTGGTGGCCCGACCAGGGTGGTGCTGAAGGCGCCGCTGCCTCCAACGCCATGGTGCTGGCCACGCCCTAGCAGGCCGCGACCTGCCTGGGCTCAGTTGCCGGGCAGGGCGCTACGCCCCCCGGCGATCAACTCGAACGTCCGCACGCCCACGGGCCGGGTGTCACCGATCTCGTAGGTGGTGACCTGCTCCAAACGCAAGAGCCCTTCGAGGGGGAGTTCGGGCGAGACGATCGTCTCCAGCTCCACCGTGAACGGGATCTTGTTCGTGCGCGCCGTGAAGCTCCCGCGCAGGCTCGCGTTCACGCGATAGACACGGAGTTCTCCGCCGTCGTCCGACTCCCAGACGCCTGAAGCAATGTGGGATGCGTCCAGCTGCAGGCCTCCGTCGAGAGGCTGGCCGTCGTCGCGCAAGGCAGTCCAGCGCTCGATGACCGACAGGTCGGCGGCCCGCAACTCCTGGGTCTGCAGGCGTTGATCGCCCAGCGTGCTGGAGCACTGCAAGACGATGCCAGAGGCATCCGTGCGGGCGACCATGCGCAACATGTCCATGGTCCCGCTGCCTTCGCCGCCGCCGACCTGGTAGCGAGCCCAGTCTCCGAACTGGCTGCTGGCCAACTGATCCGTGAGCACATCCATGGAGCAAGGCTTGCCATCGGGGACGAATCGCCCTGATTTGGGGACGCGCTCAACGGCGACATCGACCAGGCCATCAGCCACGTCGATCCAGCGGGGGTCAAGGGGCTTGTAGCGATAGGTCAAGAATCCCGCGCCCTCAAGCTGGGACACGGTGTAGACCGTCTCCTTCACCTTGGGAAAGGCCGCCTCGATCACGCGGACTCTCGTGTGGCCCTCATCGGCGAACTCCTTGAAGACCATGGCGTGGGCGTCGAACTTGTTGATCAGATCGCCGGCGAGCAGCGAAGCGTAGTCGGGCAGCTCGTAGCACAGCCGGGCCAACGAGCGAGTGGACTGCTTGACCGGCAGCTGCCAGCAGCGGGCCACGAAGCCTGAGCAATCCACCCCCACGGCGACGGCCGAGGCGTCCAGGTTCACGCCGTCGGTGAGCTGGCCTGCAGGCGAGCCAGCCGCCACCGCCCGGTCGAACTGAGCGAGGGTGCTGAAGCCGCCCCACTTGTAGGGCACGCCCACGTTCAGTCGCCCGTCGCCGTGCCAGCCGTCGTCACGATGACCGTCGTCAGGTGTGTCCACGTGGATGCCGTCGCCGTCAGGGCCATGCAGTCGGTTGGCATCACTGGCCCACCACTCGTGCTGCGCGTACGACTCGGCGATGGCCAAGATCTCCTCGCGGACGGTGGCCTCGCCTTCGTCTGGCCGCTGGACGGGCACACCCCCGGCGGGCAGGGCCGCAACCTCGAGTCGCTCGGAGGCCTGAGGCCTCGACAGATCTTGGCCGGCGAGCACAGGGGCCAGGGCGAGCTGAATCGCCAACGCGAGGCCAGGGCCAGCCAACAACCAACGGCGTGGGAGCATGGAAGGTCTTCTCAGTGGTCGCGGGATGAAACCCCTCGCACGGCGGGCAGCTGAAAGCCACGCGAGAGCGGCGGGTCGGCGGCATCAAGGGAGCTGTCATCCTGCCAGTTCTGTAGCTTCGCGGCGCCCACAGGCCTTTCCCGTCACGAGAACGCTCCCCTCTGAGAGAATCAGTTGACCACTGAGTCAATAGAGTGGATAGTCATGTGAGTTCCTGACGAGGCACTATATTTCCTTAGAGAGACGCGCCATGCAGGTCGCTGGATGGATGGTCAACCAAGCCGCCGAACCCATGGTCGAAACGTCCCGGGAGGCCACCCCTGGACCTGACGAGGTGCTCGTCGAGGTGGCGGGCTGCGGCGTGTGCCACACAGACCTGGGCTTCTTCTATGAGGGAGTCCCCACCCGACACGCCTTCCCACTGACCCTCGGTCACGAGATCTCTGGCTCCGTCGTGGCTGCGGGGGCAGGGGCGACGAGCTGGGTCGGCCAGCAGGTCGTGGTGCCAGCGGTGATCCCCTGCGGCCACTGCCCGGCCTGCGACGACGGCATGGGCTCGATCTGCAAGGCCCAGATCTTCCCGGGCAACGACGTGCACGGCGGCTTCGCCACCCACGTGGTGGTGCCAGCCGAGGGGCTCTGCCCCGTGCCCGACCTGTCCGACCCGAGCATCAACAAGGCCGACCTGTCCCTGGCAGACCTCTCGGTCATCGCGGACGCGGTCTCCACCCCCTACCAGGCGATCCTGCGCAGCGGACTGGGCAGCGGCGATGTGGCCGTGTTCGTGGGCGCGGGAGGCGTGGGAGGATTCGGCGTGCAGCTGGCCGCCGCCCTCGGTGCCCACGTGGTGGCCATCGATGCGGACAGCGATCGCCTTGAGCGGCTGCGAGACCATGGCGCCGGGCTCACCCTCGACGTCACCGAGTTCGACTTCAAGTCGATCAAGAAAGCCGTACGGGGCTTCGCCGCTGAACACGCCGTCCCCAGCTGGCGGGTGCGCATCTTCGAGACGTCAGGAACCCCCGCCGGACAACAGACCGCCTTCGGCTTGCTAGGGCACGGGGGCTACCTCTCGGTGGTCGGCTTCACGCCCAAGAAGGTCGAGCTGCGCCTCTCCAACCTCATGGCCTTCGACGCCAAGGCAGAAGGCAACTGGGGCTGCCTGCCCGAACACTACCCGGCCATCGTCGACCTCTGCCTCTCGGGCAAGGTCCGGCTGGCACCGTTTGTCGAGCACCGACCGCTCTCGTCCATCAACGAAACCTTTGCCGAGCTGCACGACACCAGCCTTCCCCGGCGCGTCGTGCTCATCCCGGAGTCCTGATCATGGCTGACCACACCGAGTTCAAGAACCACGACCTCGACCCCAACCTGTCGTTCGAGGGCGTGCTCTACGATGAGCAACCCCTGCGCGATCCGTCTGGCAACGAGGTGGACGGCCTGCACGTGGTGCGCATCACGCTCGACAACCCCAAGCAGTACAACTCGTACACCACCACCATGGTGAAGGGCGTGATCTTCGGCATGCGCCGGGCCAGCAACGACCGCGGCTGCGTGGCGGTGATCTTCACCGGCTCGGGCAGCAAGGCCTTCTGCACCGGCGGCAACACCGCCGAGTACGCCGAGTACTACGCCGGGCGGCCCGAGGAGTACCGGCAGTACATGCGCCTGTTCAACGACATGGTCACGGCCATCCTGCACTGTGACAAGCCGGTGATCTGCCGGGTCAACGGCATGCGCATCGCGGGTGGGCAAGAGATCGGCATGGCCTGCGACTTCACCGTGGCCAGCGACCTCGCGATTTTTGGTCAGGCGGGACCGCGCCACGGCTCGGCACCCGACGGCGGCAGCACCGACTTCCTGCCCCTCTTCGTGGGCATCGAGGCGGCCATGGAGAGCTGCACCCTCTGCGAAAACTGGACCGCCCACAAGGCCAAGCGCCTGGGCCTGATCAGCGCCATCGCGCCGGCGCTGAAGATCGACGGCCAGTTCGTCCCCAACCCCTTGGTCGTCACCGACCAGATGCTCGATGAGTGCGGCAACCTAGTGCATGGCGAGAGTCGCACGGGTGACGAACTCGCTGCCGCAAAGGCCCTGCTCAAGTCGGGCGAGGTCGATCTCTCGCTGCTCGACGAAGCGGTCGACGAGCTGATCTGGAAGCTGGCCAATACCATGCCCGGCTGTCTGTCCAAGACCCTGGAGAGCGTGCGCAAGCACAAGCTGGCTCAGTGGGATCGCAATCGTGAGACCAACCGGGCCTGGCTCGGCCTGAACATGATGACCGAGGGCCGCACGGGCTTCCGAGCCTTCCACGAAGGGAACCGCGCCTGTCGCGAGGCGGACTTCCTGCTGCTGCGCCAGCGCCTGGCCGAGGGTGCGGTCTGGGGCGAAGCGCTGGTGGACGACGTGCTGGCCCGGGCCCACGGCAAGGAGCCCCAGCCCGCCTGAACTCTCGCCCTTCCGAAATCTCGCCCTCCTGACCTCCCGAGACGACCATGACCAGCGAGACCGCCAGCCCCAGCTCAGTGCGCCATGAAGTCCTTCACGATGGAGCGGTGTGGCGCATCGTCCTCGATTCGCCGCCAGCCAACATCCTCGATGGCGAGAAGATCACGGCGCTCAACGCGTTGTTCGAGCGGGCAGCCACCGAGGGCAAGCTGAAGGCGGTTCTGATCGCGGCGGAAGGCAAGCACTTCTGCTTCGGTGCCAGCGTCGAAGAGCACCTGCCTGGCAGCTGCGCGGACATGCTCGCGGGGCTGCACAAGCTCTTCGAGGTCATGCTCCAGGCCGCCGTCCCCACGGTGGTCGCGGTGCGCGGCCAATGCCTGGGAGCGGGCCTGGAGCTGGCGGCCTTCTGCCACCGGGTGGTGGCCTCCCCCACGGCGAAGTTCGGCCAGCCCGAGATCGTCCTGGGGGTCTTCGCGCCAGTGGCCTCGGTGGTGCTCCCCGGTCGGGTCGGTCGCGGACTCGCCGAGGACATGCTGCTCAGCGGTCGCAGCCTGGACGCCGAGAGCGCGCGGGCCGCGGGGCTGGCAGACGAGCTCGCCGACGACCCGGGCGCCGCAGCCCTGGCCTACATCGAGGAGCATCTGCTGCCCAAGTCTGCCAGCAGCCTGCGCCTCGCCTCCCGAGCCGCGCGACTCGACTTTCAACGTCGCTTCGTCGCTGACATCCGCGAGCTTGAGCGCCTCTACCTCGACCAGCTCATGGCCACCAGCGATGCCAACGAGGGGCTGAACGCCTTCATCGAAAAACGTCCACCCGTCTGGAGCGACTCATGACAGCCGCCGCAGTGTCCACGCTCATCTCCCGGGCCGAAGAACTGGTTCGCGACGACAAACTCGCCAGCGTGCAAGCCTGGAAGGATCGCACCGGTGGGCTGGCCATGGGCTTCATGCCCGTGTACGCCCCCCGGGAACTGCTGGCCGCCCAGGGTGTGCTGCCCGTGGGCATCGTGGGCAACGGTGACCTGGAGATCATTCGCGGCGACGCGTTCTTTCAGTCGTACATCTGCCACATCCCCCGCAGCACGATCGAGATGGGCCTGAACGGCAGCCTCGATTGCCTCGACGGGATGATCTTCCCCGCCACCTGCGACGTGATCCGCAACCTGTCGGGCATGTGGAAGATGCGTTTCCCTGACAAGCTCTCCCGCTACCTCGATGTCCCGCAGGACTTCAATCACGAGATCGGCGGGTCGTTCTACCGCATGGAGCTCGAGAGCCTCAGCGACGAGTTGACCTCCCGAGGAGCCAGGCCCTACGACAAGGACGCCTTGCGCGAGGCCATCGCCGAATACAACGTGCAGCGAGGACTCATCCGCGAGCTCTACGCCCTGCGTCGCGACCAACCCTGGAAGATCCCCACCGCTGAACTCTACTGGATCTTGCGCGCCTGCCTGCTGCTTCCCGTAGACGAACAGATCCAGTGGTTGACCGAGTTCAGAGACACCGCCCTGGCAGACGACGAACGCAAGCCCATGGACCAGGCCCGGGTGCTGCTCACCGGGTCGTTCTGCGAGCAGCCCCCCATCGGCCTGATCAAGACCCTGGAGCGCAGCGGCTGCTACATCGTCGACGACGATCTCTGTCAGGTGCATCGTTGGATTCCCCAGGACATCAGCACCGAGGGTGACCCTCTCGACGCCCTGGTCACCGCCTTTCTGGACGACGGCGTGGCCAGCCCCATCCGCTACATCGACAAGGAACCCAAGGGCGAGGCCCTGGTCCGCCGGGTGGCGGAGAGCAAGGCCGAGGGTGTGCTGTTCTGCGCGCCCAGCTTCTGCGACCCGGCCCTGCTCGACCAACCCATGGCCGTCGCCGCCATCGAGAAGGCCAACATCCCCTGGACAGGCTTCAAGTACTCCGAGAACAACGGGCAGTTCCAGGTCATACGCGAGCAGGCCGGCACCTTCGCCGACTCGATCAAGCTGTGGAGTGAAGCATGAGCACCACCGATACAGACAACGCCGTCCACAAGGACAGCAGCCAGATTCGCCAGAAGGAGATGCTCGCCGATCACTACGGCAAGCTGGCAAACTCACCGGAGACCGGCGCCAAGTGCGTGTACACCTTCGTGCCAGGCAACCTGACCGAGCTGGTGCGCAGCTTCGATCTGCTGCCCGTGCTGCCCGAGATCAACGCCTTGCAGAGCGCCATGCGCGGCAAGACCGGGGCCTATATCAACCACGCTGAGAAGCTCGGGCACAGCGAAGATGTGTGCACCTACGTCAAGGCCGATGTGGGCATGCTCAAGAACGGCAACATCGGCCCCACGGGCGAGCACCTTCCCGACCCGGACCTGCTGCTGCTCTCGTACACCGGCTGCTTCACCTTCATGAAGTGGTTCGAGATCCTGAAGCAAGAGTACGACTGCCCGGTGGTCATGCTGCACACGCCCTACCAGGGTGACGGTGAGATCACCGACTCCATGCGTGACTACGTGGTCAAGCAACTGAAGGAGAAGGTCATCCCCGCCTTGGAGAAGGTCTCGGGCAAGTCCTATGACGAGGACCGCTTGAAAGAGATGCTCGGTCACTCGGCCGTGGCCGAAGACGACCTGGTGGCGGTGCTGCAGTCGGCCAAGCACAAGCCCTCTCCCATCGACGCCTACTTCGGCGGGGTCTACTACATCGGCCCCATGTTCACCGCCTTCAGAGGCACCGAAGAGGCCGTGGGCTACTACAAGGCCCTGCGCGCCGAGGTCGAAGAGCGCATGGCCCTGGGCCTCGGGCCGGTGACTCCCGACGGCAAGACCACCGCAGAGAAGTACCGCATCGTCGTCGAGGGCCCCCCAAACTGGACCGACTTCAGGACCTTCTGGCGCATGTTCTCTGACGAAGGCGCGGTCTCCGTGGCCAGCACCTACACCAAGGTCGGCGGCACCTACGACTTCGGCTTCCGCCACGACCCGGCCCGCCCTCTCGAGAGCCTGGCCGAGTACTGCATGGGCTGCTACACGAACCTCAACCTGCCCAGCCGGGTCGACATGCTCTGCAACTACATCGAGGAGTATCAGGCCGACGGCCTGCTGATCAACTCGGTGAAGAGCTGCAACTCGTTCAGCGCGGGCCAGCTGATGATCCTGCGCGAGGTCGAGAACCGCACGGGTGTTCCCGGAGGGTTCATCGAGAGCGACCTCGTCGACCCCCGCTACTTCTCGGCGGCCAACATCAAGAATCGCCTGGAGTCGTACTTCCAGATGATTGAACAGAAGCGGTCCAGCCCGGCGTTGGGAGCGATGGGATGAAATACTGCGTAGGCATCGACCTGGGCTCGACCACCACCAAGGCGGTCGTCCTCGACGAAGAGGGCAACGTGCTGGGCCAGGGCATCACCAATAGCCGCAGCAACTATGAGGTCGCCTGCGAGGTGGCCCTGGGCGAGGCGCTGATCAGGGCCCGCTTCGGCATGATGGAAGCTCGGCTCGGAGACCTTGACAGCGAGACCCGCGCCGAGCTTCTTGGCGAGCTCGAGCGGCTCTTTCGGGCCGAGCAGTACAGCGAGCAGCTGGCGATGTTCGGCAAGGTCGTCCGACGCCTGGCAGACGAGAACAAGGCAGACCCTCAGATCTCCGAGGCCCTGACGGCCATCACTTCATCCATGCAAGACGAGGTGGGTGACCTGTTCGCTCCCGGCGCCTCACGCAAGAGCGACTTCTTTCGAGACCTGGCCGGCAGCCGCTTCCTGAAGGAAGCCGAGGGCATCGCCCGCCGCGGCGAAGTCAGCTTCGATGGACTCGTCGGGCTCTTCGACAAGGCCATCCTGGAAGCCGAGAACTGCCCGCCCAGCGCCGCCTTCGAAGACCACGCCCGCTCTGCCTTGACCACCATGACCAAGCCCCCCGCTGAGCTGGAAGCCGCGGTGGAGTACATCTCAAAGCTCCCGTTGGAGCAGGCCGTCAGCGTGGGCACGGGCTACGGGCGGGCGACCCTGCCCTTCGAGAAGGACTGCATCCGTTCAGAGATTCTCTGCCACGGCCTGGGCGCCCACGCCATGTTCCCGGGCACCCGCACCGTGCTCGACATCGGCGGACAGGACACCAAGGCCATCCAGGTCGATGACCGGGGCATCGTCACCAGCTTCCAGATGAATGACCGCTGCGCTGCCGGCTGTGGACGCTATCTCGGCTACATCGCCGACGAGATGAACCTGGGCCTTCACGAACTGGGCCCCATGGCCTGCAGCGCCAAGCGCACGGTGAAGATCAACTCGACCTGCACGGTGTTCGCTGGCGCCGAGTTGCGCGAGCGGCTCTCCCTGGGCGAGAAGCGCGAGGACATCCTGGCCGGATTGCACCGGGCCATCGTGCTCAGGGCCATGTCCTTGCTGGCTCGCTCCGGCGGCGTGCACGACGAGTTCACCTTCACCGGAGGGGTGGCCAAGAACCCCGCTGCAGTCGGCGCGCTCGAGAAGCTCATCGGCGAGAACTACGGCGAGCGGACGATCAACATCTCTCCCGATTCGATCTACACCGGCGCCCTCGGAGCGGCCCTCTTCGCCTGGCGCGACTGGACAGCGCGCATGAGCGCAGCGGATGAGCCTGCCCTGGCTGAAAGGAACAACTGATGACTGACGCCACATCTGCAGCAGACGCCCCCCTGGTCGCGGGTATCGACGTGGGCAGCTCCGCCGTCAAGGTGGTCTTCATGCGCGTCCCCCGAGACGGGCACCCCGAGATGCTGCTGGGTCGCCGGGAGCGCATCCGCCGCCGTGATCCCCAAGAGGTGGTGGCGGGGTTGTATCAGACGTGCCTCGACGAACTCGATCTGTCCAACGACGACCTGACCTACGTGGCCACCACGGGCGAAGGCGAGCTGGTCCCCTTTCGCACCGGGCACTTCTACGGCATGACCACCCACGCCCGGGGCGGCCTCTTCCTCGACCCCGAGGCCAGGGCGATCATCGACATCGGTGCGCTCCACGCCCGGGCGGTGATGATGGACGAGCGCAGCAAGGTGCTCGGCTATCGCATGACCAGCCAGTGCGCCAGCGGCTCCGGCCAGTTCTTGGAGAACATCTGCCGCTACCTGGGCATCACCATCGACGAGATCGGACCGCTCTCGCTCGCAGCGGACAAGCCCGAGTCCTGCTCGTCGATCTGCGCCGTGCTCGCCGAGACCGACGTGATCAACATGGTCTCCAGGGGCATCACCGCGCCGAACATCGTCAAGGGCATCCACCAGTCCATGGCCGGGCGCTATCTCAAGCTGGCCACGTCGCTCGGTGTCACAGGCGTGGTGCTGATCACCGGCGGCCTGTCGTCTGACGAGGGGCTGCTGGCGGCCATGTCCGAGCTCTCTGAGGAGCAAGGCGCTGGCATCGAAGTGCGCGCCCACGCCGACTCCGTGTTGGCCGGTGCCATCGGCGCCGCCATCTGGGGAGCCTTCCGGGCGAGCAAGCTGGCAGCCAAAGGTGTGGCCCTGGTCTGAGTTGTCACCATGACCGATCCAGCGACCCTACTCTCACTGCACGACCGTGTGGCCTTGGTCACCGGGGCCTCCGGCGGCATCGGTCGTGCCGTAGTGGCCCAGCTCTCTGAAGCTGGCGCCACCGTAGTGGCTACCGACCTGCAGCCCCACGACGACCACGACGGCGACTTCATCCCCTGCGAGCTCACCACTCCCGGTGCGGTGGGCGAGCTGGTCGACACCGTTGAGCGACGTCATGGGCGCCTCGACATGGTCGTGCATTGCGCGGGCATCACCCGCGACCGGGTGCTCTGGAAGCTGAGCGATGCCGACTGGGACGATGTCCTGTCGGTCAACCTGGGCACGGCCTTTCGGCTCTTGCGCCGGGTCACGCCGCTCATGCGTGCGACCACCGAGGCCGACGGCGCCGCTGGGCGCTTGGCGGACGGCTCCGTGGTGCTGGTGACCTCGATCAACGGTGAGCGAGGAAAGTTCGGGCAGGCCAACTACGCCGCCAGCAAGGCCGGGCTCATCGGCCTGGGCCGCACGGCAGCGAAGGAACTGGGCCGCTTCTCCGTACGCGTGAACCTGTTGGCTCCGGGGCTCATCGAGACGGCCATGACCGCCGAGCTTCCCGACGCCGCCCGCGCCGCCGCCCTGGCCGAGACAGCCCTGAATCGCTTCGGCCAGCCTGAAGACGTGGCCCGTTCCATTCTCTTCCTGGTCAGCGATCTGGCCCGCCACGTCACCGGACAGGTGCTCCGGGTGGACGGCGGCCAGCTCATGGCCTGACCGCACAGCGACCTCACACAGCACACGAACTCCCGACGCACACGCAATGGAGCAGCAGAACATGCAGCAACAGGACATGCGCGAGCCCAGTCTCGAACACAGCACCGTCACCGTACGAGGCCTCCTCCCCGAGGACATGCAGGCCGTGATCGCCCTCGACGCCAAGACCACCGGCCGTCGGCGGGAGGAGTACTTCAAGGTCAAGCTCGAGCAGAACCTGGTGGAGACGGGTATCAAGGTCTCCTTGGCTGCCGAATACGACGATCTCTTTGCCGGCTTCCTGCTGGCCCGGGTGTTCTACGGTGAGTTCGGTCAGAGCGAACAGGTCGCCGTGCTGGACACCCTGGTGGCGCACCCCGACTTCCGCCGCAAGGGCATCGGCAAGGCCCTGCTTGAGCAGCTCTGCATGAACCTCAAGGCCCTGGGTGTCACCCGGCTGCAGACCGAGGTGCTCTGGGACGACATGGACCTGATACGCTTCTTCCACGACGTCGGTTTCAGCCCGGCCCAGCGTCTTTGCCTCGACTACGACCTCGCCTGACGAGTGAGCCGGAAGCAGCGGTCACGAGCTCACCCTGACCCGCTCCCTCCTCTGATCGAAGGCCTCACTGACTTGCACGCCTCTTTCCCCTGGCGGCGTGCCGCCCTGTGCTCCTCCCTGCGACTCGGTCTGCTGGTCACAGCCACGATGGCGATGGCTGGGCCGGTCGTGGCGGCCCGAGCCGACGACGAGGAGCGCCCACCGGTCTGGCAGCTGGCCCAGAAGATCATCGCTGCAGAGCAGCTAGAGCGGGCCAGCAACGTGGTCTTCGACTTCATGGCGGGCGTCCCCGAGCGGCGCGATCAGGTGACCGGCACCGTGTCCCGGATCACCTCGGCCCTGACCCAGCCCTGGACCCCTCCCGCATTGGCCAAAGAGTTGCGCGACGGGCTGGCAGCCCCCGCCGCCAAGACCAAGGGTGATCGTTGGGCAACGCTCATGCCGCAGATCGGCGAGTGGCTCGATCTGGACGTGGCCGCCAGCGCCCGAGCCAGCGACGACTCCCCCGGGCTCGCGGCGCTCGAGTTGCAGTGGGCGGTTGTCAACGACAGCGACGTCACGGGTGCCGCGCTGCTCAGCGCTCTCAGTGAGTTCATGGCCCTCGCCCATGCAGCAGCGGCCAACGCCCTCTCTGGTTTCAGCCCCGAGCAGCAGTCCCTGATCGAACGACTGCGGGGTGAAGTGCTCACTCAACCCGGGCAAGACCGAGCGCGACTGCTCGCCGTGACCGACGTCGCTCTCAGGCTCACCGAAGACGCTTTCGTCAGCGGCTTGGCCAAGCGCCTCAAGGGCTACAAGCCCGGCAAGGGCAGCCCACGGCCACCCGCCGGTTTCAAGAAGGACATCGTCGCCGTGGTCGGAGACAGCGACGAGAACAGAGTCGTCCTGGGCGGCCGCAAGACCAGCGTCTACGGCGCCCCGGCCGCGTTGATCATCGACCTGGGAGGCGACGACAGCTACAGCGCCTGGGCCTACGCCCAGGGAGGCGGTCTGGGCCCTGGGCTGGCCGCGCTCATTGACGGCACCGGAGACGACACCTACACCTGCCGATCCGTGGCGCACGCCGGCATGGCCTGGGATGAAGGGGTCGGCTATTTCTTCGATGATGAAGGCAACGGCACGTATCGCCTGGGCGGCGCGGCCCAGACCGGTGTGGCCATCTTCGTCGACGGCGACGGCAAGGATCAGTACCAGAGCGGCAAGGAAGGTCAGGGCGGCACCGGCGCCAGCGAGTACCACGACAAGCCCGCCTTTGCCCTGATGGTCGATCTGGGCGGAGACAAGGACAGCTACAGTGCACCCGGTCGAAAGGACGGCGAGCGCATCGCCACCACCGGCGTGGCGATCTTCCTGGATACCAAGGCGAAGACTCTTGAGAAGGCCATCGCGGCCATCAAGTGAGACGCTGCTTCAGCAGTCCTTGGCGCAGGATCCGCAACCACCGTCTGCAATCCGGGAGTTCTTCTGCCGGGCCAGAGAGCCCAGCAGTTCGGCGAGTTCGGCGGCTATGAGCGGCTTGCCGAGATGGCCGTCCATGCCCGCTTCGAGGCAGCGCTGTCGCTCGGCCTTCAACACGTGAGCGCTCAGGGCGATGATCGGCACGGGCGCTGAGCCCGCCGCTTGCTCTGCGGCGCGAATGCGTCGGGTGGCCTCCAGGCCATCCATGCGAGGCATCTGCACATCCATGAAGATCACGTCGTAGCTTCCTGTCGCCGCGTGGGCCACAGCCTCCTCGCCGTCCGCCGCCACCTCCACCTGACAACCATGGCGACCGAGCAGCAGGCCGCAGACTCTCTGGTTCACCGGGTTGTCTTCTACCAACAGCACCGACAGCTCGTGTTGCCTGTGCTCGTTCTCGGATGGGCCCCGTTGAGGGTCGGCTGAGACCAGCCCCCAGGTGCGTTCGAGCGCACTGCGCAAGCTGTCCTGGCGCACTGGCTTGGACAGGCTCCCAGCGATGAGGCCGTCGCTTGACTCAGCGGCAGCGGAGTCTCTCGCCGACGACAACAGCAGCACAGGCGATGCCAGCCACGAGGGATGCTCGCGGAGCGACCGGGCCAGCTCCAGGCCTCCCATGCCTGGCATCTGCTGATCAACAAGGGCCACATCCCAATGCCTCACGTCCAGATGATCGAGCAAGGTCAGCGCCCGTGGCCCAGACCTCACCTCGTGGACCTTGCACCCCCAGCCTTCAAGCGTGCGCCGCAGCAGAGCGCGGCGAGTCCGGTTGCCATCGGCGAGCAACACGCGCCGGTCCCTTATGGACGGACGTTCCTTGACCGCACGCAAATCACTCGTCTCTGCAAGATCCATGGCCAAGGTGACGGAGAAGGTGCTGCCCTGGCCCGGCTCGCTGGTCACCCCCAGAGACCCGCCCATCAACTCGCTGAGCTGGCGGCAGATCGAGAGCCCCAGCCCCGTCCCTCCGAAGTGGCGTGTCGTGGATTCGTCGGCCTGGGCGAAGGCATCGAAGATCGCATCCTGACGCTGGGGCGGGATGCCGATGCCCGTGTCTCGCACGCTGAAACGGACGATGACCGTGTCACCCGCCATGCGTTCCCGCGACACCGACAGCACGACCTCGCCTCGTTCGGTGAACTTGATCCCGTTGCTGCCCAGATTCGTGAGCACCTGGCGGAGTCGCACCGGGTCACCCTTCACGACCCGGGGCAGCTCAGGGCCGACATCGACCACCAGCTCAAGACCCTTGCGCTGAGCCTGGTGGACGAGCAACTCACCCACGTCTTCGAGTGTCTGCCGCAAGTCCACGGGGACGGACTCGATGGTCATCCCACCCGCCTCGATCTTGCTCACGTCCAGGATGTCGTTGAGGATGCACAGCAGCGTCTCCGCGCTGCTCCGGACCGTGCCCAGCATGTCGCTCTGGGTGTCATCCAACGGCGTGTCCCCCAGCAACTCGACCATGCCCAGGATGCCGTTCATGGGCGTCCTGATCTCGTGGCTCATGTTGGCCAAGAATGCCGCCTTTGCCTGAGCGGTCTGCAGGGCTTCTTCACGAGCTCGCAGCAGCTCAACCCGGGCTTGCTCCCGTGCCATCGCCAAGGCCAGCAGCTCGCCCACCCGACCGAGCAACTCGAACCGGGCAGCGCCGCGATTGGGAAACGGATCGGTGTAGAGGAAGAGCACACCATGGACCACGCCGTCCGCCACCGCAGGCACGATGTAGTGCCCGTGGGCCGCCATGCCTTCGAAGCGATGCTCGTGCCGGGCATCGGCGAAGCAATCGTCCGAGATGATGATCTCGCCAGACTCGGCCGCACGCCCGCACAGACACGCACCCAGGGGGACGCGCTGCTCTCGGGCCAGAAATTCATCGGTGTAGCTCCCGTGGTGGGCGAACATCTCGAGCTCACCGGCGTCGCTGTTCAGCGAGAAGAAGCCCACCTTGTCCTGCCAAGCGGCGCCGGCCATGGAGGCCACGGTGCTGACAACGTTCTGGATGCGATCCTGCAGCGGCCGGTCCTCGGCCATGAGCCGGGCCACCACCGCTCGCATCTCGGCGGCCTCGAGAGAATGGGCTTCCTCCTCTTCTTGGGCCACGACCTCCGTGATGTCCCGCTGCACGGAAACAAAGCCCGTGATCTCACCCTGCTCCCCCAACATGGGTGTGATCGTGGCAGACGACCACCAGGTCTCCGAACCCTCCGCCACCACCCTGCGATTGAGGAAGCGCCCGGTCCAGCTGTGCCCTTCTGCCAGAGCCTCCCGCAGCTCGGTGTAGGTCTCCCGAGGGGTCTCGCCGCTGGCCAGGATCTTCGGGTTGCGACCGACCACTGCCTCCAGCGTCAGGCCGGTCAGCAAGCTGAAGCCCCGGTTGACGCTGACGATGCGGCAATCACGATCGGTGACCACCACAGCCTCGGGAATAGCATCCAGGATGGCCTGGGATCTCGCAAACGGTTCGTTACGAAATGACTGTTCCATAAAAATCCCCTCGGCTGACACGACCGCCCGTCTTGAGTACGGTTGCGAATCCACTCCCATCGCTGCCCTGCGGGGCTTTCTCTGCGGAAAACCACCATGGCGCCTGAACTTCCCGAGATCCTCGCCTTCTGTCGCGCAGCCCACTCCGGGGACGTGATGGATGCCGAGGAGCTTCTGGACCTCCACCCCGATCTCGAAGGCCACGTGGCCGTGGCGGCCATGCTCGGTGACGATGAGCCCCTGGCCTCCCTGCTGGCCGAGAACCCCGAGGCAGCCTGCCTGGAGCTGCGCCCGGGCCTCACGCCTCTCTTCTTGGCCTGCCTCTCCCAGTACGGAGGCGTGGACGAAGACTGGGCCGAGCGCTGGCTGCGGTCCATTCAGTTGCTGCTCGACCACGGCGCCGTCGTCGACCTGGGCCCCGCAGACCCCAATCTCCTGGGCGGGCAATCCAGCCCCTTGGTCGCGGCCATCTCGGCCATGGGCCACGCTCCCCTGTGCGAGTTGCTCCTGTCTGCGGGGGCCAACCCCAACAACCCGGCGGCCTTGGTGTCAGGCGCCGCGCAACAACGGTGGGACTGCGTCGAGCTGCTGCTTCGCCACGGCGCCGACTGGAACGGCCGCAGCGCTGACGAAGACGAGACGCCTCTCCATCGCCTGCTCGACGTTGGTGGCCTGACGCCCGAGTCCCTGCAGCGCATCCTTCTTGCGGGAGCCGATCCCAACCTTGGCGGCGGGGCCCTGGGCGAGACAGCCCTGCATGTGGCCACCCGACGTCGCCGGGTCGACCTGATCGCAACCCTGATCGAGAACGGAGCGGACATCCAAGGCCTGACCAAGGGCGGCATGAGCGCCTGGCGCCACGCCATCCGCCGCGACTTCGGCGATGCCGCCGCCGAGCTGGCTCGCCTGGGCGCAGAGACTGCCACCACCCCGGCAGACGAGCTGGCCGTCGCCCTCTTGAATCAGGACATGGACCGGGCCTGGGAGCTGCTGCTGGCCCAACCCGACCTGGGCACCACCGGCCCCCCCGAAGAGCGTCGCCTGCTGCCAGACTTGGCGGCCAAGAACCACACCCAGGGCGTGCTGGCCCTTCTCGACGCGGGCTGGGAGATCGACGCCCGGGGGCTCGACGGGGGCACGGCCCTGCACAACGCCTGCTGGTTCGCCGCCGAAGACGCCGCCCGATTGCTGGTGGAGCGGGGGGCGCCTCTCGACCTCCGAGGCGATGACCACAACACCACCCCGCTGGGCTGGGTCGGGCACGGATCAGCCTTCAGCGGCGGCGCAGACGAGAACAGCGAGATCTATGCCCGATTGGCAGAGCTGCTCCTGTCTGCCGGTGCTCCACTGCCCGAGCCGGACGCCGCCCACGACAACCAGCAGCTCGCCGGGGCCGCTGAGTCTGTGCTCTCCATCCTGTCTGCCCATGGCTGGTCTCCCCCCTCCGCGCCTTGATCCCGAGTCGTGGAGTGTTCGTGGCGTGGGTCCGGAGGGCGTTTTCCTGTGACAAGATGGCCGGGTCCCCCGCCCGATAAGGATGGCTGCCATGAATACACTCAGACTCCTCTCCACCGCAGCGGCCGTCCTGGTCTGCGTCTCCATCATCGCCCCGCGCCCCCTCGCCGGCACGGTCTCCCCAGAGCTGGTCGCTGACCTCGTCGACGCGGTCCCCGCAGGGACGGCCTCTGTCTGCAGCTGGATCTCAGGTCCTGAGACGGCTCAGCTCGAAGCCGAAGTGCTCGAGGTGGTCGACGCCATCGCGGCCGCCCGCTTCGATGACTTCGTCTTCGACACCATGGGCATCATGGGCGCTCCCGAAGAGCTGGTCACCGAGCTGTCCGCCATTCGCAACCTGTTCACGTCAGTGGGCGGCGTGGTGCCCTGGGCCGACCTTGTAGGGCATCAGCTGGTCTACGCCGAGACCGCAGCCAAGCCCTTCCTGCCCGGCGTCGACGTGCCCAGCATGATCTTCATCACCCAGCCTGAGGCGCACCGCATGGCGGCCCTCGAGTCCGGGCTGAACGGTGTGCTCGGGGCCTTCGCGGCGCGCATGGCCGGGCCGATCCGCTACGACATCGAGCGGCAGCCCGAGCTGGCCACAACGATCTACAAGCTGACCCTGCGCACCGAGCACGGTGACACCGCCATGCTGTCCGTGGCCGTACTCGACGACACGATCCTGTTCGGACTGGGCCAAGAGTACTTCGAGACTTCCCTGGCCCTGCTGCGCGGCGCGGAGCTGCCCCGGCTCACCGACAGCAATCGCTGGCACGAGGCCTTCGGCGACCTGCCCATCTACGCCGCTGGCTGCACCTACCTCGATGTCCCCCAGATGGTTCACGGGCTCGACGACCTGACGGCGCTGATCACCGACAGCACCTTCAACGGCGGTCTCTGGCAGGGCTTCCTCAACGAGACCTTCGAGCTGGCTGGAGCCATCGACACGGTGGCCACCACCATCGACTGCCGCGGCGATCAGCTGGTGACCGCCAGCCTGACCCGGCTGAACCCCAGCACACCGCCCCTGGTGCGCTCCGGGCTGGCACGTCCCACTTCGGGCGAGCTGCTCGAGTACGTGCCCCACGATGTGATCGCCTTCAACAGCCGAGGTGCCGTCGACCTCGATCCCGCATGGCAATGGACCCGGGAGAAGCTCTCCAGCGAGTGGTCCGCCGGCGATGACCTGCTCTGGTTGGCCGAGCTGGCCCAGGCCACTCTCGACCTGTGGATCGACCGGGACCTGCTCTCCTGGATCGGCAGCGAGCACCTCTCCATGACCGTGCCAGGAGACACCGGCGCGGCGCCTGAGACGGTGTTCCTCAGCAAGCTGGCCGACCGGGCAGGGGCCCAGCGCTGCATCGGCCGCCTTGAGGGAGTCCTCAAGGTGCTGCTGCCTCGCCTGGTGGGCGGCGTGCAGAGCCTGCTCTCCGAAAACGAGATCGACCTCCCCTTCGACGTGGCCATCCTGCCAGCAGAGGGTGTCTACCCCGGCCTGAAGCAGCTGCAGATCACCGTGGGGCAGCTGCCCTTGCCCACCATGACCTACGGCTTCATGGGCAACCTCTTCGTGGCCACCACCTCTGAGCGAGCCCTCGAGCGCAGCCTGGCCGTGGCCGTGGGCGAAGAGGATGGCCTGTGGGACCACGACCTGCTGGCCGATCACATGGGCCGTAGTGACCTGTGCACGGTGAGCATGGTGCCGGTGGGACAACAGATCACCGAGACCGTGTCGGCCATCGCCGGCGCCCACACCATGGTGCGCGGCCTGCTCGGCGGCGCGGTGGCGAACGACCCTCAGGCGTCCGCGGTGCTTGACCAGGTGACGGTCCTGGTGGACCGGGTCACGGACATCATGCTCAAGGTCGACTTCCTGGGCGATGCGGTCACCACCAGTGAAGTGCGTGAGGCCGGCATGGCTCGTTACGAGCTGACCACCCAGGCGCTGGTGGGCTTCCCCGCCCGGACCCTGTCGTCACCCATCACCCAGCGCTAACCCGCAGGTCGGCATCCCAACGTTGCGCTGGGCTGCCAGGGATACTGAGCCTGGCTGCCCCTGAAACGCAGCAGGGCTGCTCCGAGAAGACTCGGAACAGCCCTGCGTACTCCCGCAGATGAAGGCGGGATCAGTGGTCAGAGCTTGACGACGTTCTCAGCCGCGGGGCCCTTCTTGCCTTCGACCACGTCGTACTCCACCCGATCGCCTTCGGCGAGGGAGCGGAAGCCATCAGCCTTGATGGCAGACTGGTGGACAAAGCAATCGTCACCACCGCCTTCGGGAGCGATGAAACCGAAGCCCTTGGTGTCGTTGAACCACTTCACTGTTCCTGTGCTACGCATACTTTTTTACCTGTCCTGTGCGTCTGCCGAGTGATGTTCTGCCGGCAGAAGCGATCTTCGTGGAATGACGCCTCCACTGTCGGCGGTCTGGCTCGCCGAGCCTCGACCCTTGCGGGACGACCACTCGCCGAAGCAGACGTTTTGCTCGCCCCCCAATGAACTCGGACCCTGTTGGGACCGGCCCCGAAGAACCAAGCACTGGGGCGACCACACTGGCCACCCCTACATTGACCGGAATTCTGACGATGGCCCCCTCCTGAGTCAACACATCAGTTGAGGCGCGACCCGGCGGTCGGGGCCATGCGCTGAGGCCAGGCTCTCTTCTCGGACGAGCACCCAGCAGTCCCACGGGGGATCTGCCGGGACGCCCGACAACTCAGAACCGGCCCGGGGCCGGCCTGGTGCGGCCTGAAAGGGGTCCTGGAGTGCCGTTCAGGGCCTATTCAGCGGCCCAGCCGAACTCGTCCACGGTGCGGAAGAGGTCGGTATCACTGACGATGCCCACCGGCGTCCCGGCCTGCTCGATGACCACCCTGCGGATGCCCTGGGTCATCATGCAGCTGGAGCAGTCGTACAGGGTCATGTCGACCGGGACGGTGATCAGGGGGAAGGTCGCGATGTCCTCGACGACGGCCTCGGCGGTGGAGCGCTTGGCGTAGACGATGCGGGTCACGATGTCCCGCTGGGTCATGATGCCCCACTGGCCATCGTCGCCCGGCTCGATCAGCACGCTGCTGATGCTGTGGGCGCGCATGGCGTGCATGGCCTCTTGCACCACCGTGCCCCGGGGCACGGTCACCGGCTGGCGGGTCATCAACGCGCCCACGGTCGTGGGCGTGCGGCCGCTCTCGCGCATGGCCCGGTAGGGCTCCTCGACCCGCCGAGCCTCTCGCTCGCTGCGATGGTCATCTCGCGCCTGGCGACGCTCCTGGTGTCGCGCCGTGCCATCCTCCAGCTCTTGTATCCGGGCGATGATCGCGTCCGCGAAACCGCTGGTGGACACCTCTGTGGCTCCGTCCATCTGGCGAGCGAAGTCATAGGTCACGACCTTGTCGGCGACCACGTCTTCGTAGGCGTGAGTGATCAGGTTGGCAGCCTCTCGCCAGCCCAGGTACTCGAGCATCATCACGCCGCTGAACAGCAGCGAGCCCGGATTGACCTTGTCGAGGTTTGCGTACTTGGGGGCGGTGCCATGAGTCGCTTCGAAGACCGCGACGTGGTCGGCCATGTTCGCTCCCGGGGCGATGCCCACTCCACCCACCTCTGCGGCGATGGCATCCGACAGGTAGTCGCCATTCAGGTTCATGGTGGCGATCACGGAGAACTCTGCGGGGCGCAGCAACATCAGCTGGAAGATGATGTCGGCGATGCGATCCTTGATGACCAGCTTGCCCTCGGGCACCTTGCCGCCGAACTGCTTGTAGAGCTGCTCTTCGGTGATGGTCACGTCGCCGAACTCTTCGCGGGCCAGCTCGTAGCCCCAGTTGCGGAACGCTCCCTCGGTGTACTTCATGATGTTGCCCTTGTGCACCAAGGTCACGCTCTCGCGACCCTGCTCCAGGGCGTAGGCGATGGCCTTGCGCACCAACCTGCGAGTGCCCTTGCGGCTGATCGGCTTGACCCCCAGGCCAGCGTCATCAAAGAAGTCTGCGCCCATCTCTTCGCGCAGGAAGCTCGCCAGCTTGGCGTTCTCAGGAGTCCCCGATTTGTATTCGATACCCGCGTAGACGTCCTCGGTGTTCTCACGAAAGATGACCACGTCGACGAGCTCGGGCTCGCGCACCGGCGAGGGCACGCCCTTGTAGTAACGCACCGGCCGCACGCAGGCGTACAGGTCGAGGTCTTGCCTCAGAGACACATTGAGCGAGCGAAAACCTCCGCCCACGGGTGTGGTCAGCGGGCCCTTGATCGAGACGATCAGGTCTTGCAGCAGCTGCTTCGTCTCGTCGGGGAAGTAGTTCCCGTCGAAGCGCTCGGCCGCCTTCTCGCCCATGTACAGCTCTTGCCAGCAGATGCGTCGGTCGCCGTTGTAGGCCTGGGCCACGCTGGCGTCCCAGATGCGCAGGCAGGCCCGCATGATGTCGGGGCCGATGCCGTCACCCTCGACGAAGCCCAGCATGGGGTGGTCCGGCACCACCAGTTTGTCGTCCACCACGGTGATGCGCTGGCCGGCCTCATTACTGCTGTCAGAACTGCTCGTCATGTGTCGATCCGGGGCGTCCCGGCCTCCTGCGATGCGTGTCTTTGAGCCTGCGAAACAGAAGCCTGAGTCTCGCAAACGAGTCCCCGGAAAGGACAGGGGAAAGCGCGCCCCGCACCGAGCGAGACCCCACCCAGCTCCAATCCGCTACACTCACTGGCTCAGGGACCTCCCAGGAGCAGGTCTGAGCGCCTCGCTCCCCGAGAATGGTTGCTGTTCACATCCCGATCACTTCAACAAGGGAGAAGATCATGCTGTCTGTCGTCCTGGCTGGAGCCCTCGCTCTGGCAGCCGCTCCCCCGGCGGACAAGATCGTGCCCGCCCAAGGGGACCCCGCGCCCAATTTCGGTGGCACCTGGATGGGCTACGAAGACTCATCCCTCGCCCAGCTGCAAGGCAAGGTCGTCTTCATCGAATTTTGGCGAACCTGGTGAGGCCCCTGCACATCGCAGGTCCCCCATCTCAATGAGCTCTGGAAGAAGTATCGAGATCGGGGTCTTGTCGTCGTTGGCGTGACCAACGAACCCAAATCACTGGTCGAGAAGGCCATCCAGAAGAAGCACATGAAGTTCCCCGTGGCCATGGTCAAGACCAACGAGGAGCAGCCCTTCGCCATCCGCGGATTCCCCACTTCGTTTCTTGTGGACGTGGACGGGACCATTCTCTGGAAGGGTCATCCAGGCACCTTCGACAGCCAGTTTGGCACCAAGCGACTCGAGACCTACCTGGCCAAGACCGTGTCGCTCCCCAGCCTGCCTGACGACTACATCAAGTCGGTGGCCAAGCACGTCGAGAAGCGCGCCTATGGCAAGGCCCACAGCACCATTCTCAAGGCCATGGAGCGTGACCCGGAGAACGAGTCGCTGAAGACCTACGTCGAGAAGATCGAGAGCATCGTCGAGTTCAAGATCGCAGTCGCAGATGAGTTCCTCGACGACGGTGAGTACGGCCGGGCCATGGCCGTCTATGAACAGCTGCTCAGCCAGTTTCCAGGCGTGCCTGGTGCTGAGCTGGCCAAGCAGTCGGCGGCAGATCTGAAGAGCAACAAGGAAGCCCGAGACGAGCTGGCCGCCACAGAGAAGTGGAACTCCGTCATGAAAGACTGGCGCAAGGGCAAGTTCGACAAGGCCTTGAGCGGCGTGCGCTCCATCGCCAAGAAGTACAGCTCGACGCCCACGGGCAAACGGGCAGACGAGATGGTCTACCGACACGACGGCTGAACGTCACACCATTCACCTGTGCAATGAAAACGCCGCCGCCCTCTCCCCCGGGAGAGGACGGCGGCTGTCTTTCGGGAACGCCTGGTCAGGTCTTGGTCAGCCGAAGAGACCTAGCAGGTCGAGCAGCATCAAGCTGCCCACCACGACCACCAGCACCGTCAGCCGCTGAGCCATCAAGGCCTGCAACTCTTCACCGTCCATGGATCTTGCCTCAAGGTGAGTTGTCCCACAGCCCAGGAAGAGGCCCCTGGCCAGCCCCAGATACACCCCACCGCAAATCCGTGTACCCGCGGCCAGGGGTCGTTAGACTGACGCGCAGATGGTGAATAGTCTTGCGTGCCGAGAACGCCCCGTGTCCACGAGAACGCGAGCTACACGAACCAACGATCTGGCCCTGCGCTGCCAGGCACTGCTGCAGGCTGTCAGAGACGGGCAAGACGACGCCTGGGCGAACATGCTCGACGAGTTCGGCGGGCTGGTGTTCTCAGTGGCTCACGACGCCGGCCTCCGGGGCGCGGACGCAGAAGACGCCTACCAGACCACCTGGCTGGCTCTCCATCGCTCCCTGCCCAGCATTCGAGAACCAGGCGCCCTGGTGGCCTGGATCAGCACCACGGCCCGCAGAGAATCGTGGCGGCTGTCCAAACGACGCCGGGGCCAGACCGACCTCGAGCCTTTCCTGGAGCAGGCCGCCGATCAGACAGTCGACGCCAACCCCCTCGATGAAATGCAGCGCCTTGAGCAGCAGCAAGCTGTCCGCCAGGGCCTGGCCACCCTCGACGAACGGTGCCAAGACCTGCTGAACCGACTGTTCTTCGCGCCCGAATCCCCTCGCTACGAAGACGTGGCCACAGCCATGAAGATGAAGACAGGCAGCGTGGGACCGACCCGCATTCGCTGCCTCTCGAAGCTGGCCCACTGGCTCGAAACCAATGGCTCGCCCTGAGCTGATCTGAGAACCTTGTATCGCCAGGGGGCCTGCCTCCTCCTGCAGGCACACAGGTCGTCCATGCACCCAGCCGGTGCGTCCCCATTCCAGAGGTCGAGATCATGAGCTGCCCGCCCTTCGAGGCGCTCCTCGCCTGGCGTTCAGGCCAGGACATCAGCGCTCATGATGCTCCCTCCGAGGCGGCTACCACGCCGGAAGACGAGGCCATCACCGCCGTCAACGGTCACCTGCAAGGCGGCTGCCCCGGCTGCCGTCGGCGGCTGCAGTTGCTCGACCAGCTGCTGATCAGCCTGAACGAGCCCGCACCGCCCATGGTCCCGGCGGCCTTGCGACGACGGGTTCTCGATCAACTGCACGCCCTGCCCCAGGAGGGCTCCTCCGCCGCAGGGGCCGGCCCGTTGGGCAGGCTGGTAGGCCAACTGCAGGAGTTCATCGCCGAGCTGGTCCAGCCCCTGGGCAGCCAGGCCCTGGCGGCCGGCCTCCGTGGCGAGAACGACCCAGCCCTGCACCGGTTTCGAGCCGGTGACTACCTGCTCGACGTGGGGCTCGTAGAACGTCGGGCCGTCCTGGGCCAGCTGCTCGATCAAGATGGCCTCGACGCCGAAGACTTCGACGGCGCCGCGGCCATCCTCTGCGGAGCCGACGGCTCCCAGCAGGCGAGCCTCGATGAAGACGGTGCCTTCCGCTTCGATCGCACGGGACCGGGCCGCTTCGCCTTGCTCATCGAATCCCCCACTGTGCGACTGGTCTTCCCCGACATCGACCTGACCGCGCCAGGAGACTGACCCTGTCGCCCGCGGACGACAGCCTCGGCGCGGAGCAGCGCTGGTTCGAGCAGCTCCTTGACAAGCCCGAACCTCAGACCTGGAAGGCCTACGACGACGCAGGGCCAGAGCTGCGCAGCGACGTCGTCCTGCTGCTGAAGGGCAAGGTCGATGGCCTCTGCCGCAATGCGCCACCCGAGGCCTTGCCCGTAGCAGACGTCCTGGTGCGTGCTGCCAGCCAGCTGCCCGAGCTACTACCCCTGGCCCTGCGCGGCCGGGCCGCCGCCGCCCACTTCAACGGCCAAGAAGACACCGCCCGCCGGGACTTCGAACGGTCGTCCCGGCTCTACGAAGAGCAGGGCCTCCCCGTGGAGTCGGCCAAGGCCCTGCGCAGTCTTGTCGACGTGCACCAGATGGTCGGACGCACAGACGAAGCGCTGAGATGCGCCGAACGGGCCGAAGAGATCTTCGCCGCCCACAACGAAGACCGCCTGCTGGCTCAGCTGCACCTGAACGTGGGCAACGTCTACACCCGCATCGACGACTACACCGCCGCAGACCGCTTCTACAGCTCGGCGAGAGAGACCTTCGCCACCCTGCAAGACGAGCTGGGCCTGGCCTTCTGCGACTTCAACCTGGCGGTGGTGGCCATGAACGCCAACCGCTGCGACGACGCCGAGCGCTCCTGGCGCACCGCGCGCGACGGCATGGGCCAGGCGGGCATGGGCATGCTGGTCGCCGATTGTGACTACAACCTGGCCTACCTGGAGAGCCGCCGGGGACGGTTCGAACGAGCCATCGACGGGCTGACCCGGGCTCGTCTGGCCTACCTCGAGAACGGCAAGCCGTCAGGGCCCCCGCTCTGCGACCTCGATCTGGCGGAGATCCAGCTGCGACTCGGCACGGTGCGAGACGCCTCCCGTCATGCAGCTGCGGCCGCGGAGGCCTTTCAGACCCTCGAGATGAACTACGAGCTGGCTCGGGCCGAAGTGCTCGGGGGCATCGCCAGCGCCAGGCTCTCAGACAGCGAATCTGCGTGGCGGCTGCTCACCAGCGCCGAAGAGCGCTTCGAGCAACAGGGCAACGTGGCCTTCGCCGCCTTCGTCGCCCTGCAAAAGGCTCAGATCGAAGTGCAGCGAGGTCGTGCTGCAGCGGTGATAGACCAGCTGACCCGGAGTCGGGCGGCCCTGCTAGGCAAGGGCATGATCTGGCTCGCAGACCTGGCCGGCCTGACCCTCTGTCGAGCGCTGCTGCGTGCCGACCGTCCCCATGAGGCATTGGCCCAGGTGACCGAACTGGTTGAGCAACGCCCTGAGGGCAGCACCCTCGACGGACTGCTCCAGGCCATCGCCCTGCGGCTCAGCGCCGACGCCCTGTCAGCTGCAGGCGATCAGCAAGGGGCCCTGTCTGCCCTGGAACAGGCAGTCTCCACCATCGATGCCACCTGGTCCCAGGTGCCGAGCGGCGACGTGCGCATCGCCTTCTTCCGCGATCAGCACCCGGCCTTCGTCGATCTCACCTACCTGCTGCTCGATGTGCAGCGTACCCACGACGCGTTGCTGACCTTCGAGCGGGGACGGTCCCGCAGTCTGCTCGAATCGGCGCCCCTGGAGCGCGACCCGGCCTGGACGAGAGCCCGGGAGCACCTCGACTGGCTCCTGGCCCGTCAACTCGATGCCGAGCTGGGGCCCTTGGCCGGTGGCACCGAGCTGCGCCCCGAACGAGACCTGGCCACGGGCTGGTCCGAACAGATCACCCAGGCCCGTGAACAGCTGGCCCACCTCTCGGCGGCTGCCACGGCGACAGCGTCGAAGCTCCACCCAGCCCTCCACCTCGACGCACACCAGCTGCTCGCTGCGCGCCAGGGCGACGAGTTGCTCCTGGTCTACCTGTCCGGGCCCAGAGGTGTGCGCGTCCTGGTCATCGACGATGACAACAACGGCGGCTTCACCGTGGACGCCGTCGACCTGCATCAGCCCGAAGCGAAGATCGCGGCCCTCCGCGACAAGCTGTTGTTTCAGCTCTCCCGCCGAGTGGTCGAGGGGGACGACGCCCGGGGGCTCCACAGCGCCCTGGCCAAGCTGGGCAGCCGGCTGCTGGGCCCCATCTCCGATCGCCTTCAGGGTGCGCAGGGACCCCGGCCCCTGGTCATCGTGCCCTATGGTTCCCTGCACGACCTGCCCATGCATGCCTTTGAGCTCGATGGCGCTCCCCTGGCCGCCCGCCACGACGTCACCCAGGGCATCAGCGTGTGGCACCTGGCCAAGCTGAGGGCCCGCGGCGCCCCGCCAACCCAGCGGGCCCTGGGTTGGACCGTCGGAGCGTCCCTCGGGGCCCTGCCGGCCATCGACCGGGAGCTCGCCGATCTGAGCCAGACCTTCGGCGGCCGGCTGCAGACCCTGTCCCCCGATCAGCTGCTGGGGGCCCTTCACGAGGGGGCACTCGACGGTCAGCTGCTGCATATCGCGAGCCACGGACGCTTCGAGCGGGAGCGGCCCCGATTCAGCGCCATCTGCCTGGGCCAGAGATTCTTGATGGCCCACGATCTGGCCTCCATGACCTTCGATATCGACCTGGTGACCCTCAGCGGCTGCGAAACGGGCCGCAAGCGCCCCACGGGCGGAGACGAGCTCATGGGCCTCTCCAGGGCCCTTCTCGGCGCCGGAGCCCGGGCCGTGCTGGGCAGCCTGTGGCCCGTCAGGGACGACACCACGGCCCAGTTCATGCAGGCCTTCTATACCGCCTATGCCTCCGGAATGAGCGCCAGCCGCTCCCTCACCCATGCAAGACGGTCTATGCTTGGGCAGACGAATGACCCCGTCTCCTGGGCGGCCTTCTCCCTGCTGGGCGACCCCGACGTCTCCATCGCCCCGCCAAGTGCCTCTCACCTCTGCGCTGGATAGAACCCATGTCTTTCCCATCCTTTGCACACGCCTCGCTCTCTTGCGACGAGAAGGGTGCGCGGCGTCAGCTGTCCGCGACCCTGCTGAGCGGCCTCTTCCTCGCCCTGGTCTCGGCCCCTCTCTCGGCCCAGACCACCGCCACCCGAGCGGCGGCCTCTGGAACCCAGCCGGGCAACGCCTTCGCTCGCGGCGGCACCGTCGATGAGCCGGTCCGGATCTCCCTGGTCTCGTCGTCAGACGATGTGATGAACCAGCTCACACAGTTTCCGGTGACGCTGCTCAAGGGTTCGATTCGCACGAACTCCTATCTGGTCGAAGCCCTCCCTGGCACCAGCGGCACCGTGCTCGACGACCTCCTCGATGATCTGGCGCAGCTGCCCGGCATGCTCGTCGCCGAGATCGACCTGCCCGTGTTCACCCACGAGATCGACAGCTGCATCGACGACGGCATGGGCGGCACCACACAGGTCGGCGCTCAGCAGTGCACCGTGGCCTTCGTGGACGGCACGCCCACACCTCCCGAATACTTCGCCCAGACCGCCCTCGAACAGATCGACGCGGCCAACGCCCAGCTGATCATGACCACCTACACTCCTGTGGTGGCGGTGATCGACACGGGGCTCGACATGTCCCACAACATCTTCGCCGGGCGCCTGGCCTCTGCAGGTTGGGACTTCGTGGCGGGCCGACCCCGTGCCTGGGACCTTCCCGACGGCGTCGACAATGACGGCGACGGTCTCATCGATGAGGCCTACGGTCACGGCACACACATCGCGGGGACGGTCCTGGCGGTGGCTCCCGAGGCCTTGATCCTGCCGGTGAGAGTGCTCGACGCTGAAGGCAACGGCAGCGCCTACGACGTGGCCAGCGGCATCTTCTGGGCCGTGGCGAACGGTGCCGACGTGATCAACCTGAGTCTCAGCATGACGACGGTCTCCAACACCGTCGCCGGCGCGCTGCAGTTCGCCGAAGCCAACAACGTGGCGGTCTTCACCTCGGCGGGCAACACCGGCAAGGACGTCTTGTTTCCCGGCACCTACGACCCGGCCACGATCAACTACGTGCTGCCCGGGCTCGAAGGCGTCCCCCTCGACGGCGCCGAGATCGTGACCGTTGCGGCAGTCGATGACATGGACATCAAGGCCCTGTTCAGCGCCTGGGGTCTCGAGGTCGACGTGAGCGCGCCGGGCGTGGCGGTCTACTCTGCCCTGCCAGCCAACCAGTACGGATGGTGGAGCGGCACCTCCATGGCCACAGCCGTGGCCTCTGGCGTGGGGGCGCTCACCGTGGGCATCGCCGGTCCCTTCCCGGCCAGCTCACCGGCTCAACTGGTCATCGAACAGTCCCTGCCCATCGACGACCTCAACCCCATGACCCCCGGCGGGCTGGGCGCGGGCCGCACGGACGCCCTGGCCTCAGCCTTGGCCGCGGTTCAGGGTCTCTAGAACTCCGTGACCCTCTGCCCTGCTGGCTCGATGTCGAGCACCCTGTCTCGCCTGCTGGCTTGCTGCGTTCTCGGTCAGCTCTCCGGGTGCGCGGCGCCCGCAACAGAGTGTGCGCAACTGGCCACCCTTCCAAGGTCCCAGCTGACCGAAGCCCAGGCGCCTGACCAGACCGCTGGCCCGGGCGCAGCACCGCTGGCAACAGAAGCCGCCATCCGGGCCGCCCAGGGCATCGACCCGGCCACCGCTCTTGAGCACGTCGAGTTGCTGGCCTCTGACGCACTGGCCGGGCGCTGGGCACGGAGCGCCGAGGCACGGGTGGCGGCCCGCTACATCGCCGACCACTTCGCAGAGGCAGGGCTCACACCGATCGGAGACGACAACGATTGGTGGCAGCCGCTCGGGGACGAAGAGCTGGCGCCGAATGTGGTGGGCATGCTCCCCGGGCAAGGCGATGACTGGGTGGTCGTCGGTGCCCACTACGATCACCTTCGTCCCCGAGGCCGGGGCGACGACCGCATCTTCAACGGCGCCGACGACAACGCCAGCGGCGTGGCGGGGCTGCTTGAAATCGTGGCCGCCTTCGCTGAGCTGCCCGATCCCAACGGGGCCTCCATCGTCTTCATCGCCTTCACCGGCGAAGAGCTGGGATTGCTTGGCTCGCGCCACTTCGTCGACCACCCTCCCCTGCCCCTCGAGCGGTTGCGGGCGGTGGTGAACCTGGACATGATCAGCCGCGGTGAGCCCGGGCTGATCTTCTGCGAAGGCGGCGCCCGCTCGCCCTGGTTGCGCTCTCTGACAGACCGGGCCAACACCCGGGTGGGGCTGACCATTCGCCACGACGAGCATCCCGACTGGATCTCTGGCAGCGATCACTTCCCCTTCATGCAGAAGGGCGTGCCCACGCTCTACTTCGGCGTCGAAGACCATGCCGACTATCACCGGGTGAGCGACCACGCCGATCGGGTCCTGCCCGGGCTCATCGCTGACGTGGCCAGGCTGTCCTTCTGGATCCTGCTCGACGCCGCCAACAGCGGGCCAGGCGAGGCCGTCTCGGGGCAGCCCGCAAACTGACATCGTCTGCGCGTTGACGAGACCTCCGAGGCGCACTAGCTTGGCTGGGCAATCTGTACGCGGCGCTCGGCACCGCTCGCACAGGCTGCTCACGAAGCCTCAGGACGCCTACAGCATGGACACATCTCGGCCAACTCTTGCAGCCAGCCAGTGCATTGGCCAAAGAGCCGCAGCGCTGCGCAGATCACGGGCGAGAGTGGCGACCTTTCTGCTCCTGGCAACCACCGCGCTCGCCGCACCCCTGACACCATCGCTCACGGCCCAGGCCGCGCCGGGCAGCGGGGTCTCTCGCGAAGCCATGTGGCCCGCCCCCACCGCCGCAGACTGGCAGCGCCCCTGTCTGATCACCTGGCAGCGATCCTTCGAGGACGCCCGGGCCGTCTCGCTCGACACCGGCCGACCGATCATGGTGGCGGTCAACATGGACGGCGAGATCGCCAGCGAGCACTACGCTGGCATCCGCTATCGGCAGCCCGAGATCGCCGCGCTCTACGAGCCCTACGTCAACGTCATCGCCTCGGTCTACCGTCACACGCCCCGAGACCATGACGAGAACGGGCGGCGCATTCTCTGCCCGCGCTTCGGCAGCGTGACCTGCGGCGAGCACATCGCCATCGAGCCCGGGCTGTACGACCGCTACTTCGAGGGCCAGCGGGTGGCGCCTCGGCACATCGGCCTCGAGCTCGACAGCGAGGAGATGTACGACGTCTTCTACGCCTTTGACACCGACTCGGTCTTCGCGGCGATCCGGGACGGCATCACGAACCGCCCCGAGCCTCCAGCGCAGGAGCCCCGAGGAGACCTGCCCCTGGTCGAGCGGGTCAGCAGTCGGGACATCGCCGACCGCCTCGCCGTCGAACAGGCCTACCAGGAGGGCGACCAGGCCCTGCGCTCCGCCCTCCTCGACGCGGCGGTGAACAGCGGCGGCGAGGCCCCCGTTGAGCTGCTCCGTCTGGCGCTCATGGGCTACGACACCCAGCTCAGCCGTCGGGCCCGCAGCGCCCTGCAGCAGAGCACCTCCCCCGATGCCATCAACCTCATCGTCGAAGCTCTTGGCGCGCCCCTCTCCGGGGTCGAGCGCGACGGGCTGATCAGCGCGCTGCAGCGCATCGGCGAAGACTCACCCCGAGCGCGCCGACTGGCTGTGGTCCATGGCGGGCTGGCAGCAGGCTCCGGTGACGTGAACGCGGGCGCGTGGTCCGATCGCCTGCAGCTCGCGGCCACCGAGTACGACACCACCGCCGCCGCTGCGCTTGCTGCAGAGAGAGCAGACCAGGCCCTGCTCGGTCAGCAAGACGACGTCCTCTCTGCGGCTGACAGCAGCGCTCACGTCGCTCTCGCCGAGGCGTTCTTGAGCCAGGTCTACGAGCTGCCCGAGCACGACAAGGAGTCCCGTTCGTTGCTGCTGCAAGATGCGCGCAACACGGCGGCCACTGCTCGCGCCCTCGGCGCCATGGGTTGGCGCGTCGACGCCGTCTCGGCCATCGCGTCGTACTACCTCGAAGACACCGAGGCCGCCTGGCAATGGTCCGGATCCGCCATCGCTGCGGGAGTTCCCGACGACGCCAGCGACTGGAACTCCATGGCCGTCCTGGCCATCTTCGCCCAGAGCCGGCAGCAGGCGATCCGGGCAGCGCTGCGGGACAAGACCGAGTGGCCGGGTCAGTGGCTCGCGGACGTGCACGCCGCCTGTTCGGTGCTGGCCCTGCACCCCTACGGCACCGACGACCAGATCGTGGCTCACTACGAGTTTCTCGATGCCATGGGCGCCAACGGGCAGGCCGAACAGATCCTCCAGGCAGGTCTCCGTCGCTTCCCTGACTCACCCGACCTGCACACCAAGTACCGCGGGCGGCTGCTGTCCCGTGAGGGCGTCGATCAGCTGGAGGCCGCCTACAGCGACTGGGTTCTCCGCGACGACAGCGGTGAGAGCGCCTCCTGGTACGCGGGCTACGCATCCGCCGTGGCCGCCGAGTTTCACCGTCGGGCCAACCGTGAGGGCCAGGCACTGGCTGCCTACGAACGGGCCATCGCCCACTACGAGCAGGACGCCACCGAGCACCCCGAGGCACGTCTAGCCGCTGACACCCAGATCGCCATGGCCCTCGCAGGCCAGGCCCGGATCGCCCTCGAACAGGGAGACGTGCTCCAGGCGTTGACCCATGTGCTGGCCAGCTTCGCTCGCCAACCCGACGCCGCCGCCCACCTCGACGGGCTCAACCTCTCTGCGGTGGACACGGCCAAGATGCTCCGCTCACGACTCGAGTCCCCCGAGCTCGCGGAGGCCTCGCGAGTGCTCGACGAGGCCCTCGGCCAGCTCGACCCGCGCTTGCTGCGCCTGCCGTCCTACGAGCGACCCAACACAGAAAGCAACCGCCGGCGACCCTGGCGCCGGGGCACCGGGCCCAACCCACAGGGCTGACAGCCCGGGCCACCGCATCAGGCCAGCTAGCGAAGAGCCTGCCACGACCGAGCGACGGGCCAGCTCAGCCGCCGTCGGCGCGCCGGCGCGGCGCAGATCTGCCGTCCCTTTCGAGGGCAGCCACCACGTCGTCGTACCAGGCCATGGTCTCGCGAGTGCGCCAGCCTTCGTCGGGATCGATCGTCGGCAGCGCCTCCACCGCGGCTCGCAGCCAGGGCTCTGCTTCTGGAGCGGCTCCGCCCAGGGCCAACAGCCGCCCTCTGCAGCGCAGCGCTGTGTGCCAGGCCAGCTCTCCCTTGCCGTCCACGGCGTCCTCTCGGGTCAGCACCTGTTCGACCAGCCTGGCCGCCTCGTCGCCCCGTTGCTGATGGACCAGGTTCCAGGCCAGCTGGGCAATCTGCGCGGAAGGCTCGGGCAACGCGCTGTCTCCCAGCGAAGCCCGAGCCTGGGACAAGGCCTCTCGCAGGAGCGCCTCGCCCTCGGCCAGCTGTCCAGACAGGGTCAGGTAGACACCGAGGTTGGCCACGGCCTGCCGGGTGTCCACGTGATCGCTACCCATGGACTCGCGCCACAAACCCAGGGCCACCCGCTCCTCGTGAACCGCCTCTGTGGCTCGGCCGTGATCCATGAGCAGCTGGGCCTGGTGGTGATGCATGCCGGGATGACCAGGGCCGTCTGTCCGCTCCCGCGCGGCCATGAGCAGGCTGCGCTGCTCGCCCGCCACCAACGACAACTGGCGCTCCCCCATCAGACCGTAGAGCCTGGCCAGGTTGTCCATGGCCACCAGGGCCTCATCGAGACTCTCGCCCGGCGCGGTCTCCGGCGGAGAGGCCTGAGCCAACGACGCCTCCGAGGCGGCGCCGCCCGTCGGCATGGTCTCGGTCACGGTGGGGCGGCGCGCCGCGGGGCTGAGCGCATCGATCACTGCGGCGACTTCGGCGTCCGATCCCTGCCAGCCCTGACGGCGCCCCAGCAGATCGCGCTTCACCACCGTCAGGGCATCCACCAGCCGGGCCTCCTGGCCCAGACGTCCCGGTCCAGCCAAGGACGCCACTTCGGCCAGGGCGGCCTCTACGGCCTGGGCCCGCTGCTCTGCTCGACGGGCCTTTTCCCGGGAGGCGCTGGCGCCATTCCAGGCCACGAGGGCCGTGGACAGCAGCACGGTGCCGATGGCAGCGGTGGCCAGGGCCGTCGTGGGCGAGGGACGAGGCTGGCCCCGCCTCCCCCTGCGCAAAGAACCAGAGGGGAGACGCCTCGCCGTGCCTGCCGTGATGCGCCTGGACCCCGTGGGCGCGACGGGCTGGCAGCGCAGCTGGAGATAGCGGCGGATGTCTGCGCTGAGGCGGGCCACGGAGCTGTAGCGGTCCTCTGGCCTGCGTTCCAGGGCGCACAGGACGATGTCCCGGAGCCGTGGCGGCAGCCCGGGGGCTTCGGTCAGCCGGGGTACGCTCCTGAGGATCTGCGCCGCCTCGAACAGGGGCACGCCAGAGAGATCGTGGGGCAGCCGGCCGCACAGCAGTTCGAACAGCACCACGCCCAGTGAATAGATGTCGCTGCGGGTGTCGATGCGCTGCGAGTCCGAGACCAGCCGCTCCGGGCTCAGGTAGGGCAGGGTCTCCAGCACCTGCCCTGGTTCGGCGGCCAAGCTGGCCTGGGCCTGGTCTGCCCCCACCGCTCGGGCCAGACCGAAGTCGACGACCTTGAGTTGGCCCGCACCGTCCACCAACAGGTTGGCTGGCTTGATCTCCCGGTGCAGCACGCCCTTCTGGTGACCGTAGTGCACGGCGTCGCAAGCCTGGCAGAACAGCTTGAGGCGCTCGGAGAGATCGAGACCATCGGCGTCGGCAGCAGCCACCAGCGAGCGGGTCGCCGACACGTACTCCATGGCCACGAAGGGGGTCGCCACCCTGTCACTCTCGATGTGGGTCCCCGCCTCGAGCAGCCGCGCCACGCCCGTGTGGCGCAGAGCGGACAGTCGGCGCGCCTCGAAGTGAAAGCGCTGCACCGCCGCATCGCTGGTCAGTCCCAGGCGCAAGATCTTCAGCGCCACGGTGCGTTGGGAGGTCTGCTCCGTTGCCTGATAGACCGTGCCCATGCGACCCGAGCCGAGGCGATGCTCAAGCCTGTAGCCGCCGACCACCGTCCCCAGAGCGGCGGTGTCCAGGCCCTCGCGAAGGATCTGCGCCAGGCGCTGAGACAGCCGGGGTGTCTCGTCGCTGCCAGCCTGGGCCATCAACCCTTCGACTTCCCAACGCAAGACGATGTCGCCGTGGCAAGCGTCGTCGAGGGCCACCCGACGTTCGCCAGGGGGCTGCTCCAAGACCCGCTCGCAGACACGGAGAACGTGCTGCCAGCGAGCCGGGGGAGAAGATCCGGTCGCTTCGGCCACCTCGGCTTCGGAACCTCCGATCGAGTGCGCGCAACAGCGATTCTGCAACCCCGCCAGGCCGGTCTCAAGGATGGAGGTCAGCTCCGCACGAGCTGCTCAGCGCAGAGGCTCCCCCCAAACGGAGCACTCCCCGGGCGCCAGGGGCAGCGCCCGGGGAGTGCGTGATCGTCAGCGAGAGCGCCGCTGATCGGAGAGAAACGAGCAGAAAGTGCTGCTCGCTACCCGTTCAGCGGCCTCGGCAGAAGAACTGCCAGTTACTTCAGGACCAACTCGCCACCCTTGGTGAAGGCCCAGCCCCCGGGGTTGGGAGCGCCCACGTCCTTCACCGCCCACTGGGCGTAATAGGTCGCGTACTGCAGGCCGGCAGGCAGAGGCAAGGGCACCGAGGCGTTGCCAGCTGCGTCGGTGGTGACCGGGATCAACACGTCGATCGAGACGTTCAGCTCGGCGTTCGGCGCACCCACCGAGGCCAGATTGAAGGGCAGCATGTTGGGCCCCCAGTTGGTGTTGCTCGCTCCCAGGATCAAGAACGCGGGGGCGTTCGGTGCCGCGTTGGTGAGCCGCAGGGCGAAGTCGTCGTTGCCCGGCGTGGGCGGACCGAACGACCACCAGATCTCTGGCTCGACCATGCCCGCACCATCGGAGCCGTTCCCGAAGGCCGGGAAGAAGTCGATGGTGAAGGTGCCCTTCGGGCTGGCGGCCGTGTTGTTCATCTGGTTCATGTACACGGCGTCGTGATCAGGCACAGCCTCCCAGGCATCAGAGAAGGTGCTGCCAGTGTTGAGTCGGTTGTTGTCCCACACACCCACCTCAACAGGGTTCATCACGTCTCTCAGATCGAGAATACGCAGCTGGTCCTGGTAGTAGGACACGTAGGCGTAGGCACCCTTGACCTCCACGTTGTGCGTGGACGGCGCGGGGGCGCTCTGGTACGACGACAAGAAGAACGTGTTCGACGGATCGGTCACGTCCCAGATGTTGATGTGCCCGCCGGTCTGCTCATCGCAGGTCAGTAGGATCTTCTCGCCCGTGGGCGTGATGTAGAGGTCACTGGCGTGGTTGCCGTCGTTGACCGTGCCGATCTGAACGGGAAGCAGAGGGTTGGTCACGTCGAGAATACGCGTGGGAGTTCCCTGAAAGCCGTTCACGTAGACCAGGTCGCCGTCGGGGCGGCAGTCGTGGGCACCGCCGCTCCAGATGCCCAGCAGGGCCGGGTTCTCCGGGTCGGCGAGCAGGTCGTAGATGTAGAGGCTCGACGAGCGGTTCAGGTAGAGGCGATCACTGCTGTCATCGACACGCAGGGTGTGAGCACCCGTGCCAAACAGGTTGACCACGTTCGCCATGGTCGGATCGGTCAGATCGATGATCGCCGTGGGGCCAGTGTCGGTCGTGGCGTAGGCGTAGTTCTTGTAGACATGCACCTTGCGGAAGTTGCCGCCCAACGTGCGCACCAAGAACGGGTTCTGGGAATCGGTGGTGTCGATGATGTGCAGGCCGCTGGTGGAGTGGGTCTGCAGGCAGTAGCGCTTGCCCCCGGTCTCGTAGACCCAGAGCCCCTCGGTGCGCGAGGCGAAGTTGCTCAGATTGACGAAGCCCACCTGCTTGGTGTTCTTCACCAAGGTCTGGCTGGCGCTCTCAGAAGCCAACGACGACATGCACAGGCCCAGCAGCAGGGCAGCACGGAGAAGAACGGCAAGGTGGCGCATGGCGAGGTCCTTGAGTGATGGATGGGGAGTCGGGGAGGGCCGACTCTAAACCGGGGCAGCCGATCCCGCTAGCCGAGGGCTGTCCACAGGCACAAATCGGTGACCTCTGCCAGATCCGCAAACTATCTCGGGATCGCTGCCAAGAGACCGGGTAGCGTGTCCCCCGTGACGGTTGTCAGGAGAATCAGCCTGGCCGAGTCCCCATGGGGCCAGCTGTCCTCTGACACGGCGAGAACCACTACCGAGAGATGGAGTTGTGATGAAATCGCACTGGAGAGCCACGAGCCTCGTTCTGACGACGACCTTGATCATCCTGGTCGCGTCTTGGGCATCCGCGCAGAGCCGCAGCAAGAGCAAGTCTGATGACTCCAGCGAACCTGTGGTTGTGGGCGCCGAGGGGCGAGTCGTGATCGAACGGAGCCGGGGGCGCTATGTCCTCGCGCGTGGCTTCGCGGCCTCCAACGAGACCGACAAGTACTTCCTCTACGATTCATGGGATGTGGCCGAGACCAAGGACATCTGGGTGTTGACGGATCCGCACAAGGTGAAGAACTCCTGGAAACGAGTGCCCTTCGAGAAGTAGCAAGATTCGGTAGCCTCCGCTCGATCCCCGGACTCTCTCGGGATCGCTGCAACGAGGCCGGTAGCGCATTCCCCCTGGCGGTTGATCGAAGAAGATTCAGGCACAAGGAATCACCTGGTTCGCCTCCTTGTTCCAGCCATTTGAAGAGCACCACAGAAGGACCAGAGAAAAAAGGAGTCTCGATGAAGGAGTCCCATTGGAGAGCCATGAGCTTGGTCTTGACGACGAGCTTGATCCTCTTTGTTGCGTCCTGGGCGACGGCTCAGAGACCTCTCAAGTCCACGTCAACAGAAGCTGACGACTCGATTGGCCAGAGCCCGAGCGGGCAGGTCATCATCGAGCGGGATCGGCGGCGGTACGTCCTCGTGCCGGGTTACGCAACGTCCAACGAGACCGACAAGTACTTCCTCTACGATTCGTGGGATGTGGCCGAGACCAAGGACATCTGGGTGTTGACGGATCCACACAAGGTGAAGAACTCCTGGAAGCGTATCCCCTTCGACAAGAAGTGACCGGGGAACCCGACAGACATTGCCTCCGGATGCGGCGGGCCACCCATGGCCTGCCTGTGCCCGCAGCTCTTAGCGCTCAGAGAGACACTGCTGACGAGTGCCGGGCCAGGGCGTATCCTGCGGTCGCCCCGGTGAGTCGATCAGGGCGGCGCACACGGGAGTCGACCTGACACACTTCATCAGAAGCCTCGCGACCCTCTCGCTGACCCTGGCGACCGGATTCCTGGCCACAGGCTGCGGCGGGGGACTGGCCGCTGCGGGAGGAGGAGGTGGTGGTGGTGGCGGAGGAGGCGGCGCTCCCCCCGGCGGTGGGAACAACACAGCCCCCGTGGCGACGCTCGACGAGAGCACGTTCGTCAACGCCGGTGACCAGCGGCTGGGCTTGGTGGTCCCCTTCACGGTCAGCGACGCCGAGGGCGACGACGTGCAACTCGTCTTTCAGTGGACGCTGGCCGGCGCGGCGTTTCCGACCTTGCCCACCACGGCGGCCGCTCTCACCGCAGCCCTGGCCGACCCGGCTCAACGGAAGACGCTGCAGATTGCCTCGTCGTACCCCGTGGCAAGTGGCGGCAGACTCATGGCCGCAGGGGCCACGACCGTCGAGTTGCCAGAGCTCGGCACCAGCATGGGCACATGGCTCGGCGGGTCCGCTGCGGCCGATGTCGACGACGCCCTCTTTGGTCTGGAGCTGCAGCTGCTGCGGCCCGGGCTTCAGCTGCAACAGCTCGCCGCTGACTGGTCCACCAACCCCCTCGACAACCCGGTGGCCGCCCTGCCAGAGGGAGCTGGTAGCACGGCCCTGGTGCTCGACCAGACAGCCGGCGGGCTCTCGCGCTTGCGGCGCATCGACCTCGGCAGCGGCGCCGTGCTCGCCGACCTGGCCCTGGGTCTCGCCGGCCCCGACGCCCTGGCTCTCGAAGCCGGGGGCAGCGCGGTGCTGATCGGCGAGCACGACGGCAGTTCGTGGCGAGTCCAGAGAGTCGATCTCTCGACCTTGACCACCACGCAGCTGTTCAACGTCAGCGCCCCGGGCAGCAGTGGCCTGCGAGGCCTGGTCAGCCTGGGCAGCGGGGTCGCCCTGGCCACCGTCGACGACACCTTGCTGAAGCTCGACTACCTCAAGACCCCGGCCGCCTCCACCCCCGTGCTCGATGGGCTGGCCACACCTGGCGGGTTGGTGCTCGACCCCACCCAGCCCCAGACCGTCTTGGTAGCTGAGCAAGATGCCGGGGGCGGACGGATCCTGTCCGTCTCCCTGACCTCACGCAGCGCTGAGGTCCTGGGGGGCAGCGCGTCGGGACTGCCCTCCCCCACGGCCCTGGCCCTCGAAGATGGGGGTGCCCGCCTGCTGGTGCTCACGGACGCCACCCCAGGCGACGGCACGAGAGAGCTGCGAGCCCTGCAGCGCTTCGGCACCGTGACACCGGCCATCACCCTGCTCGCGGACGACCTCCCCGACAGCGCCCTGGGCCTGGCGACGGGCCGCAGCAACTTGCGGCTGCTCGCCCTGGGTGGGGCCCACGACCTGGCCGCAGCAGGCGGCGTCCAGCAGCGGCGAGTCGTGACGGGTTACGACCCTGCCACCCGTCTGGTCACGGTCACCGACGCCTTCTCACCAGCCCTGCTCAGCGGACAGCCCTGGCGCCTGACCCTGCCCGCAAGCCTCTCGCTCATGCCCGGAGTCACGCGCAACGGCGTCTTCGTCTGGGACAGCAGAGATCTGCCCGGCAGCCAGGGCACTGCCCAGCTGCGCCTCACGGCCATGGACGCCACAAGCACGGTCACCAGCCACGACACGGGCAAGGTCATCAGCGGCGGACTGTCTCGCCTGGCCACGGTGATCGGGGGCACGGGTGTCACCAATGGCCTTCAGGCCTTCGCCGTCGCTGACCTGAACAACGACGGCTCCCTCGACGTGGTCTCCGCGAACACCGTGGGCGACCGCCTCTCCGTCTTCTTCTCGGACGGCAGCGGGATGTTCGCCGCCCCACAGCTGAGCCTGGGCAGTTCGGCGGTGAGCGATATGCCAAGCGGTGTGGCTGCTGCCGACCTTGACGCCGACGGTGACGTCGATCTCATCTCTGCGAACGCAGGCACGGACAACCTGACGATCTTCTTTCAGACCACGCCGGGCGTTTTCGGGCTGCTGCCCACGGCGCTGGGCGGCCTGGGACCCACCACGGCTCCCGTGGCGGTGGCCACCGCAGACTTCAACGAAGACGGCTCCGTGGACATCGCCTCCGCGAACTCCGGCGGCGACGACCTGGCCCTGTTCTTCCAGCCGAGCCCCAGCGGGCTGCTGTTTCTCAAGCTGGGGGGCAGCGGCGTCACCGACGCCCCCCGAGCCTTGGCCACGGGCGACATGGACAGCGACGGCGACACGGACCTGGTCTCGGCCAACACCACCGGCGACTCCTTGACCATCTTCGCCCACACGGGGGGCGGGTTCTTCGGCGCCACCCCCACCACCCTCGCCAGCGCCTCGTCGCTCGATGCCCCCCTGGCCTTGGTCGCTGCAGATCTCGACGGCGATGGCGACCTCGACCTGGCCTCAGCCAACGCCCTCAGCAACAACGTCACGGTCTTCCATCAGACTGGCTCTGGTGTGTTCAGTCCGCTGCCCGATGTGCTCGGTGGCGTCACCACCACTTTTGATTCTCGGGGGCTCGCGGCGAGAGACATCGACGGCGACGGCTCGATCGAACTGGTCACGGCCAATACGGCAGCCGACACCCTCAGTGTCTTCTTTCAGACAACTCCGGGCAGCTTCTCACCCAACCCCGCCACGCTCGGAGGGATGGGCACCACCGACGGCCCCCGGTCCGTGGCCGTGGCAGATCTCGACGGCGATGGGGACGGCGATGTGCTGTCGGCCAACGTGGTGGGCAACGATCTCACCGTGTTTGCCTACGACGGGCCAGGACGCATCGATCAGGTCCCCTTGACCCTGGGCAGCAGCGCCACCACCAACGCTCCCTACGCCATCGCCATGGCAGACTTTGACGGCGACGGAGACAACGACCTGGCCTCCGCCAACCAGGCTGCCAACACCTTGTCGATCTTCAGGCAATCCGCTCCCGGCAAGTTCGACGCCACGCCCCTGACGGTGGGCGGAGGCGGCACGACCAGTGGTCCCCGGGCTGTGGTGGCGGCCGACTTCAACGGCGACGGAGACTTCGATCTCGCCTCCGCCAACTCGCTCAACGACAACCTGACCCTGTTTCTGCAGCAAGGCGATGGCAGCTTCCCCGCTGCACCCATCACCTTGGGTGGCGACATGATCACCGACTTCCCCACCGACCTGGACACCGCCGACTTCGACGGGGACGGCGACCTCGACGTGGTCTGCAGCAACGGTGGAGGCGACTCGCTGACCGTCTTCACCCGGGACCCCCTCGGATTCGACCCGGTGCCCCTGGTGCTGGACGGCATGGGCGTGATGGACTTCGCCTTCGACCTGGCCCTGGGTGACCTCGACGACGACGGCGACATCGACATCGTCTCCGCCAACGCGGCCAGCGACAACCTCACCGTCTTCTTTCACACCACGGGCGAGCTCTTCAACTTGACGCCTGCGGTGCTGGGCAGCACGGCCCTCACGGACAACCCGAGGTCCGTGTGCGTCGCCGACGTCGACCAGGACGGAGACCTGGACATCGTCTCCGCCAACGCAGGCAGCCACTCAGTGACCAGCTTCAGGCAGCTCAGCCCCGGTGTCTTCAGCGGCTTCCCCAACACCATCGCCGACGCCTCGTCCGTGACCACCCCACGCTCGGTGGTGGCCGTCGACCTCGACGGAGACGGTGACCTCGACCTGGCCTCAGCCAACGTGGGAGACGACGCGTTCACTGTCTTCCGCCAGATCTCTCCGGGTCGCTTCACCGCTGCCCCCACGATCATCGGGGGCGTGGGCATCACCGACGACCCCTTCGCCCTCGCAGGGTTGGACGTCGACGGTGATGGCGACAACGACCTGGTTTCGGCCAACAACGCCGGAGACAGCCTGACCATCTTCTTCAGCGGCCACGAGCCCTGATCTGAAGCGCCCCGCCAGGGGCTCGCGCTCAGTCGCTCGCCGCCGGGATGGCCATGGTATAGGTGCGCAGGAGCGTCTTGTCGGCGCCGCCCAAGAGCGCCATGCGAAAGGTGTCTTCGCCTTCGTCGACATCCGGAATCAACAGGCGGATTTCGTAGCGGCGAGCGGCGCTCGGCCCCTCTCCGACCACGACGCCCTGGGCGAGCTTCCAGTCTTCGACCCGCCCGTCGATATCGACAAGACAATGGGTCAACCGGGCTTCGTCGCCCGTCCCGTGCACCGTGATCTGGGCGTCGATGTCCAACATGTTCAAGCCGTCATAGGTGACTTGCAGAGAGTCGAGGGTGATCTCTGCCAAGCGGGCCGGAGACTCGGCGCGCAACACGCCGTCACGCTGGGCCAGCACAAGCTCGGACACCTGCGCCCCCAAGGTGGACAAGGCCCTGGCCGACACCATGGCCGCCACGTCGTCACTCTCCTGGCCCACGACGAAGGTCGACGTGAACAAGCTGGCCAGGTACGCGGAGGCTGCCCCCGAGGAGCTGAACGACACACGATCCATGAAGTCCGTCTCGATGCCAGCGAAGCTGGTTTCGGCAGCCATGATCTGCGCGGCAGGATCACCGGGGGTCGCGCCGGCGGCGCCCACGCCCCCCAGATCGAAGAGACTGACGGTCAGCTCGGCCTGGGCGTAGTAGGTGTACTCATCGATCAGCCAGATGAAGGGCCCGCCCACGAAGAACAGGCCCAGATTCAGCAGCACCGGTGACGTGCGCTCGTAATGGATGGGCTCGGCGTAGTTGAGCTGGCAGAGCAGCACCATGTCCGCAGCACTCTCGACCACCGCCTGGCGCAAGCCCTCCACCCCCTGGCTCGGGGGCGACACGATGGCCGTGGCCCGGGTGAAGGCACGTTCGGCCAGCTCCCGGGCCAGCAAGGTGGAGAGCAGACGGTTGTCTGCCTTCAACAGCATGGGCGGCTCGCTGGCTTCGTCCACCTCATCGACGGCGTCGTCCTGGGGGCCTCCCCCTGGGCTCATCTCAGAGCCGCTCTCGGCGTCAGCAGCCGAGTCGTTCTGCATGGCCACTCCCACCACTGCCACATGAAAGGGCAGGCGCCCCGAGACCGCCTGGTCTGTGGCCCCGGGCCCGGCGCAACCAGCGCAGAGGCTGGCCGCGATCAGAACGAGAGTGCTTGCTGAGTTCACGGATCTCATGGCCACACGAGAGAGGGTAGCATGCGGATCTTGATCACTTCGCCCACCCGCGTCCGTCGGAGTTCAGACCATGCTGTGCCGAGTCACCTTGCTGGCCCTCATCACCTTTGCCGTGGCCTGCACCACTGTCCCGGGGAGCGGACGCTCGCAGTTCAACATCATCCCCCGCTCCACCGCAGACTCCCTGGGCAACGAGACCTGGGCCCAGACCCTGAGTGAATCGAAGGTGATCGCCACCGGCGCCCAGGCCCAGATGATCCAGCGCATCGGCAAGCGCATCGTCGCCGCAGCGGAGCGGATCTACCCGAAACGGGCTGCAGGCTACACCTGGCAGTTTGCGCTCATCGATGAGCCACAGACGGTGAACGCCTGGGCGCTCCCGGGAGGCAAGTCTGCGGTCTACACCGGCCTGTTGCCCGTGACCCAGGACGAGACCAGCCTGGCCATGGTCATGGGTCACGAAGTCGCCCATGTGCTGGCCCACCACGGCGCCGAACGCATGTCCCAGGGGCTGGGTCTGCAAGGCGTCATGATCATCGCCCAGCTGGCCACCGCCGATCGGGAGCCCGAACAGCAAGAAGAGCTGATGCAGCTTCTGGGCATGGCCGGGCAGACTGGCATCATCTTGCCCTTCAGCCGCGGACACGAGTCGGAGGCTGATCAGCTGGGACTGATGATGGCCGCCGACGCGGGCTATGACCCGCGGGCCGCTGTGAAACTCTGGCAACGCATGGCCGCCGTCGGCGGCGACCGTCCCCCGGAGTTCTTGTCCACGCACCCCAGCGAAGCGACGCGCATCGAACAGCTGCAAGAGCTCATGCCCGACGCGCTCAAGCTCTTCAACGCCGCGCAAGCCGCTGGCCGCTAGCTCTGCAGTCTGCACCAGGTCCTGCTCACACGGGGCGACTGAGTCGTACCCACTCGTCGTCGAGGCGCGTCGCTGCATAGCCATGCGTGAGGTAGAGCTCTTGCAGTGGTGTGTTGTGGGCGTCGGTGTAGGTCACCAGCTCGACCGCGCCTTGGCTGGTGAGCCAGGCCTCTCCAGCAACGAGCAAGTGCCCGGCGACGCCCTGCCGACGGTTGCGCGGCACGACGTAGGTGGTGGCCACCAGACCGATGTCTCGCTCGTGCTCGCGCTCGACTCGCAACAAGGTGTGTCCGCTCAGGCGGCCATGTGAGTCGACGGAAACCAGCGCGAGAGCCCGGCGACCCGGCGCCGGCTCCATGTGCCAGAGCAAACGCTCCCGGATCTCGGCCTCTGTATGGACAGCTCGCGCCCGCCCCGAGCCCAAGACCTCCACCAGGGTCTCTCCCATGCGCGCCGCGACCAGATCGACCTCGTCAGCAACCCCGGCATCGAGAGGCCTGATCAGCGGAGGGTCGGCGTCAGCGGTCACCCGAGCAGGGTCCCATGCTGGCCGAGTCCATGACAGCCCATGAGCGTGAGGGCGCGAAATGGGCGTCGCGAGATGACGGCGTCTGGCCGGGCCAGCTGGCAAGCCCCGTCGTGTGAGCCCGGGGGGCATGCTAACGTCGTCGTTCTCCAATCTCTGGGAGCACTTCATGTCGAACGCAGATCATCCCGAACTGGTCGACTTCATGATGGCCAAGACCCCCATCGAAGCCCAGATCATCTCGGGCGTCCTGGCCGAGGCTGACATCCCGTCCTACGTACCTGGCGGGCAGCTCACCGACGAGTTCGCCGTGAGCCAACAAGTGCTGGGGCTGCAGAACGTGATCATCAGCGTGCGCAGCACGGACCTGGAGCGAGCTCAACAGGCGGTGGCTGCAGCACGCGACCTGGGCGAAGACAGCGACTCGTGAAGTCGACGCTGGTTGGGGCCGCGCTGGCCCTCTGGCTGACGCTCGGCACGGGCTACGCAGCTCTGCCGACCGACGACGACAGCCAGCTCTCGTCTGCTCAGGATCTCTCCGCACAGGTCTTCTCCGCACAGTTCGGATCGGGCAGCGGGCCGCTGGTCACCGAAGACGGCCACTACCAGTTGCTCGACACCGACGGCAGCTTCAGGCAGTCCAACGCGGTGGCCTTCGCGGCGGGTTCTGCAGAGGCACACGAGTCGTTCGAGCTGAACTGTCGCCTGCGCGTGGACGCAGGAGGCGAAGGAGGAGCTTTCCTGTTCTTGGCTGCCGACGCCTACGGGGAGCGAGGCCCAGCTCCCTTCGTGCCTCTCTGGACCGAGCCCAACCTGGCCCAGAGCCTGGCCGTGGCCATCGACGTGCACAACCCGCCGACCGAAGAGCCCTTCGGCCCCTGGGGAAACTACCAGGCACTGCCCCAACGAGAGGTCTCTCTGCACTGGGCCGGCCGCGAGCTGGTCAAGCGGGTGGCCCCCGCCGAGTTTCGCGGCGAGTGGGCCGACGTACAGATCTCCGTGGATCATGTGGTCGGTGGCGCAGAAGTCACCGTGATCCTCGCCGGCGCTGCCGTCTACGAACGCCACTTCGTGCCCGAGCTGCTGCCGTATCCCTGGCGATTGGGCCTGGGCGCACAGACCCGGGACGACGCCAGCACCCGCTTCGATGTGGCCGACGTGCAAGTGTCCTACGGCGCGGTGGCCAGCCCCCGTCGACCGACCTTTCATGTGGACGTGGTCAACCACGTGCTCACCGACAACGCCACCACGTTCTACGAAGCCGAGGTCGACCTGCCCCCAGAAGAGTGGGCCTTCGGGCGGGTGCTGCTGACCCTGCAGCTTCACGACGCGGGCAGCTCCTGGGACGAGTGGGATCGCATCGGCGAGATCTCCGTGCAAGACGAGAGCGGCGCCTGGCTGGGCATCGTGCCCTTCATCACCAGTTATCGCACCGAGTGCCGCTCGGTCGTGGACGTGAGCCACTTTCGCCCCTTGCTGTCGGGCAAGACCCGCTTCAAGGTCGCCGCGGGAACTGGCTTCTACAAGAACCGAGGCTTCATGATGAGCGTGGACCTCGACTTCTATCACGGCACGCCGTGGCTCAACGGAGAAGCCTTGCAGCCCTTCGACGTGCAGCCCCTCTGGCACGGTCGAGCCCAGTACAAGTCAGCGGAGAATCACTTCCAGGATTTCTTCGCACCGGTCCACGTCACCGTGGCAGACGAGACCCGTGCAGCGCGGGTCTGGCTCACGACCACCGGGCACAGCCAGGTCGGCGAGTTCACGCCGTCCGACCGCACCGTTGTTTTCAAACCCGACGTGAGCGGCAGCACCGAGAGAGCGGCGGTGCGCTTCGACAACACGCTGTGGAAGTCTGACTGCTACCTCAACCCCAACCGCCCCCAGTTCGGCACCTGGAAGTACTCCCGGGCAGGCTGGGCGCCCGGTGACGTGGTCGCCCCCTGGTGGATCAAGCTGAGCGATCATCTGCTGCCCGGGCGCGAGGCGCTGCTGACCTACGAGCCCCAGCCCTACGCCTTCGACGAAGGCGGCGAGGTCCCCGACGAGGGCCAGATCGCCGCGGCCAACCACGTGGTGCGCGCGTACCTGATCAGCTATCGCGCTGCGGGCGAGTCCATCCCCGCCCCCACCCTGCGCATCACCAACGTGGTGGGCGGGAGCGCCGCAGCCGCCGCAGGGCTGAAAGTTGGTGACTACCTGGCCAGCTACGACGGCACCGTGGTCGACACCCAGGAGGAGCTGGGCGCCGCCAAGGCAGCAGCCCTGGAGCTGGGCAAGACCACCGTCGCCATCGTGGCCTATCGTGGCGCCGAGAGACTCGCACTCGAGATGAGCAGCGGCCAGATGGGAGTGAACCTGAGTGCGCCATAAGAGCCCCCGGAAGATGAGCCTGCCCCCCGTGCAACGCCTGTGTCTGACGCTTGTTCTCGGCGCACTGTGCGGCTGCGGTCTGCCTCATCGTGCCGACGTCGCCGAGAGCCTCTCAGAGATCGATGAGGGCCGGCTGCGAGCCCATGTCGAGGCCCTGTGCGCCATCGGCCCCCGCCCCATGGAAGACAGCGTGGCCACCGCGCGCACCGTGGCCTGGCTGCGCCACACCATCGAGGACATGGGGCTCACCGTGCAGGAAGAGGCCGTTCCCGTGCCGCCTGCCGCCGGGCAGCTGACAGCGACTGTGCGCCGAGAAAGCGCCGACCCGGACAGCGACGACGAAGAGCTGGTGTTTCCGCTCTACTTCGCCAGCTATGGGTCCCGGGTGCTGTCCGGGCTCTCCCAGACCTTGCGCGACGACGGCTGGGACGTGCTGGGCTACGCCATGACCGGAGCGGTCAACGCCACCGAGCCCGCCACGGTGCCCAACCTGTTGGTCGAGATCCCCGGCACCTCAGATCGCCCGGGTCTCATCGAGATCTCGGCGCACTACGACACCGTGCCCGGCTGCCCAGGCGCCGACGACAACTCCAGCGGCGTGGCGGCCGTGCTGGAGATCGCCCGGTGGTTCACATTCCACCCGCCCGAACGCACGGTGCGCCTGTGCTTCTTCGCGGGAGAAGAGCAAGGGCTGCTGGGCAGCGAGGTCCATGTGGCCAACATGCTGGCCCGGGGCGACGAAGTGGTGGGCCTGCTGAACCTGGACTCGGTAGGCATGGCGACCGACGCGCCCGATTCTCAGTTGGCCCCCATCCGCATCGTCTTCGTGACCTGGATGCCGTCCACAGGCGACTTCATCACCGTGATCGGCGACTGGAACTCAGGGCCCCTGGGCAACCTGTTCGAGGCAGCCATCGAGACCTACGCCCCCGAGCTGCCCTACTACAGCGCCAACCGCATCGGCGGCATGTTTGACGACGGCTACCGCAGCGATCACGCCCACTACTGGTGGGCGGGCATCCCGGCGATCTTCCTCACCGACACCGGTGAGATGCGCTGGGACACCTATCACAAGCCCGGCGATGTACCCGCCGCCCTCGACTATGGGTTCTTGAGACAGGTGGCCCAGGCCACGGGTGCCGCGGCTCAGGAGCTGGCCCGGCAGTGAGCTGAGCCCGGCGAGCAGCCCTGCCTGTTCGGCGAGACCGGGCAGAGAACCCGGGCGCCAAGCCATTCCGTGCCCTGCAAGGTGCCTGCGGGGTAGACTGTGGGGCTCTCTTCATCGTTGCATTTGTCGGCCCCAGTGATCGGACAACCTGCAGCAACCACACCGAGGTGTCCCCCGTGCCCGCCGAATCCAATGTCCGACCCAGTGCCGAGAGCCAGGCCGATCCCCCCGGGGAGAAGACCTTCGCTGACATCGGCCTCTCCGAACCGGTTCTGAAAGCCCTGACGAAGTTGGGCTACGAGTCGCCCACGCCCATTCAGGCCGCGACCATCCCCCTGCTGCTCAGTGGCGGTGACCTGCTGGGACAGGCTCAGACCGGCACGGGCAAGACCGCCGCCTTCGCCCTGCCGCTCATCGACAAGCTCGACATGTCTCGCCGCGAGCCCCAGGTGCTGGTGCTGGCCCCCACCCGCGAGCTGGCCATCCAGGTGGCCGAGGCGTTCCAGCGCTACGCCAGCGGCCGCCCCGGCTTTCACGTGCTGCCCATCTATGGCGGGCAGCCCCACGACTCCCAGGTGCGCTCCCTGAAGCGCGGCGTCCACGTGGTCGTGGGCACTCCCGGCCGGGTCATGGACCACATGCGCCGGCGGACGCTCAAGCTCGGTGGCCTGCAGACCCTGGTGCTCGACGAAGCCGACGAGATGCTCAACATGGGCTTCCTCGAGGATGTCACCTGGATCCTGGAGCAGACCCCCGACACCCGACAGGTAGCCCTCTTCTCCGCCACCATGCCCCCGGCAGTGCGACGGATAGCTCAGCAGCATCTGAAAGACCCGGGCGAGGTTCGCATCACCACCCGCTCTGCCGCAGCCGGAACGATTCGCCAGCGGCACCAGATCGTGCCGTACATGCAGAAAATCGACGCCCTGACGCGCATCCTCGAGGTCGAGACCGTCGACGGCATGCTCATCTTCGTGCGCACCAAGACCGAGACCGTCGAGCTGGCCGAGAAGCTCGAAGCCCGTGGCTATGCCACCGGCGCGCTCAATGGGGACATCCCCCAGCCCCTGCGGGAACGCACGGTCGACCGCTTCAAGTCGGGCAAGCTCGACCTGCTGGTGGCCACCGACGTGGCCGCCCGAGGGCTCGACGTTCAACGCATCAGCCACGTGCTCAACTACGACGTGCCCCACGGCCCCGAAGCCTACGTCCACCGCATCGGACGGACGGGCAGGGCAGGGCGTACCGGCGAGGCCATCCTGTTCATCACCCCCCGCGAGCGGCACATGCTGGGGGTCATCGAGCGCAACATCGGTCAGCGCATCGACGTGATGACCGTCCCCACCACCGATGAGGTCAACGCCCGACGCATCGAGCGCTTCAAGCAGCGCATGACCGAGGTCATCGAGAAGCAGGACACCTCGTTCTTCGAGCGCCTGCTCGAGGACTTCATCGAAGAGACCGACGCCACGGCCCTGCAAGCCGCTGCGGCCTTGGCAGTGCTGGTGCAAGGCAGCCAGCCGCTGCTGCTGGCCGAGCCGCCCCGACGCAAACCCAAGCCGCGCGCCGAGCGCCCCCAACGGCGTTCACCCGATAAACTGCGCTTCGGTCGGCCCGATCGGGGCCCGTCCGCTCCAGGCAAGCCGTCTTCCGGGCCGCGCCAGATCGACTTCCGTCTCGACCCGGGCACACAGCTGTATCGCATCGAGGTGGGCAGTCGCCACGGAGTGAAGCCGGGCCAGATCATGGGCGCCATCGCCAACGAGGGCGGCCTTGAGGGGCGTCAGATCGGGCGCATCGCCATCAACTACGATCACAGCGTGGTGGGCCTCCCCGAAAACCTGCCCGGCGAGACGCTGAAGGCCATCGGCAACGCTCGGGTCTGCGGTCAACGCCTGCGGGTCTCCCAGGCAGGGGTCGGCCGCAACGCACCGAAGGGTCCCGATGGGCAGAAGCCGCCTGAGGAGCAGGGACCGCCTTCGCCGTCCTGAGCACGGTGTCGCTCACTGCGCTGGCACACGCCCTCTCGCTCGGTGATGGATCGGGGCGGCATCGGAGATTGTCTCGTGCTCGAAGTCTATGTGGATGCGGACAGCTGCCCGGTCAAGGATGAGATCTATCGCGTGGCCTATCGCTACGCCTTGTCAGTGCACGTGGTGTCCAATCAATCCCACCGGGTGCCTGACGGCGAGGCCTTTCACACCGTCCTGGTCAGCGACCTCTTCGACGCGGCAGACGACTGGATCGCCGAGCACGCCGGCACGGGCGACATCGTCATCACCGCCGACATCCTCCTCGCGGCCCGCTGCCTCGAGCTCGGCGCCAGGGTGCTCGGGCCCCGAGGGCGTGTGTTCAAGGACACCTCGATCGGTGATGCCCTCGCCGCCCGGGAAGCCCAGGCCTACCTGCGCGAGATGGGCGTGCAGGGCAGCGGCCCGCCACCGTTTCAGGAGCGGGATCGGTCGCGGTTCTTGCAGCGCCTCGACGAGCTGGTGCAAGCGGTGCAGCGGCAAGGCCCGTAACGCCCTGTGTGCGCCATGCCGTGCGCCCTCACCGCGCCCGTCACGCAGGCCGTGGGACCGCTGACACCCGACAGACGTAGATGGCGTTCGTATCGTCCCGGTCGAGCAGGGGGTTGAAGTACGTCACGGCGTGAGCCTCGACGCTGTCGAAGGCCAGCTCAAGGCTCTGGGCGAAGACAGGGTCTGGCGGTTCTGAAGACCAGAGAGCGAAGACGCCGCCGGGGTGCAGATGGCTGGCCATGTGCCGCAAGCCCGTCGGTTCGTACAGCGCCGCATGGCTGGTGTGCAGCAAGCCTTCGGGGGAGTGATCGATGTCGAGCAGCACGGCATGAAAGCGCCGGCCCGGCGTCGCTGCGTCGAAGCCCCGCTGTGGGTCGGCGGCGAGGGCGAAGAAGTCGCTCTCTTGCAGACGACAACGTTCATCGTCGCGCAACTGCTCGCCCAGGGGCACCAGACCCTTCTCGTGCCAGGCGATGACCTCTGGGAGGTACTCGACCACCAGCACGGAGCGCACCCGCTCATGGGCGAGAGCCGTGGCGGCGGTGTAGCCCAGGCCGAGACCGCCCACGACGACATCCCAGCGGTGATCGGCACCCGCGCCTGCCTGACTCTTGAGCGAGGTACCCAGGGCGGCCAGGCCCAGCTCGGTCAAGGCGATCTCTGACTGGGTGACCAGGCTCGACATGAGGAAGCTGCCGTCGAGTTTGACCTCGTACACATCGGTGTTGTCGAGGGACAGCACGCGACGGCGGCGCAGGATCAGCTCGCCGAAGCGAGTGTCCGCGAAGTCGAGTTCTTCGAAGTTGAGGCTCACGCCGCCCACGATGACAGGCGGCGGACGCGCAGACCATGGCCTGCTACCGCGAAACTGGCGAGGCCGCTCGCGGGAGCCTCACACCATCTCCGGGTGGCCTCCAATGAGGCCACCCGGAGACCGGGACTCAGGGGATCAGAGCAGGTCGACCGCGGGATCCGTGGGCGTGCGCAGCGAACGCAAGAAGGTCAGCAGCTCGATGCGCTGTGCCGGAGTGAGCGCGAAGAACGCGTCCTGGGCGAACTGAGCTTCTCCACCATGAAACGAGATGGCCTCGGTCAGGCTGAGCGCGCGACCGTCGTGAAGGTAGGGCGCGGTGTCAGCGATGCCCCAGAGCCGGCCGGTGGTGAAAAAGGAGTCGAGCTTGTCGCCGAAGTCTTCAGCCATGGCAGGGCCCAGGTCGTGGCGCTTGAGGTCTGCGAACAGGGGCACGGTGATGCCACCGCTCTGGTTCAGGGTGAACTGGGTGGGGCTCTGGCTGAGGTCGACGCTGTAGAAGATGTCTTTCAGCGGCGCGGTGTGAGTCTCGGGGAAGCTGTAGTTCAGAACCGGGCTCGACGTTTCCAGTGACGGGATGTGGCAGGTCGCGCAACCGATGCTGTTGAAATGCATGGCGCCCTGCACACCGGCGGGCGTCAGGGGGTCTTGAACTGGCGGCTCGATGTTCGTGTTGAAGATGTGCATGGCCGACAGCTCGCCGATGAGGATCTCATCGACCACACCATCGCCGTCGCCATCAACGTTGGGCCCCACGTCTTCTACGGGCTGCATGCCCAGGTGGAAGTTCAGAGCACCCACATCGAACTGGCGCACCGTGGCGTTGTCACCCTTGCGACCGAAGGGGCGCACCACCAGGTCGTTGCCCACGCCCTCCACTTTGGAGAGGTCGTACGCGTTGATGAACTGGATGTACTTGATGCTGCCGAAGCTCACACCCTTGGTCATCAGCGGGAAGACCACGCCAGGCTGGGCACGAGCCAGGCGCCTGATGTCGCGCAGCTCCCTGGTCATCTCCTTGGCCAGCAGCTCGACGCCGCCTGACCCGAAGAGGAACGGCGGGTTGATGTAGCGTCCGTTGAAGGACGCCTCACCAAGAGCGGCGTCGTCGGCCACGTCAATGGATGTGGGCTGGAACATGGCGTTGTTGTTGCTGCCGCCCACGCCACCGATGGCGAAGCGGAAGGGCGCCACGGCGTTGCTGCCCACGGAGTGGCATTCCATGCAGGTCTGGGAGTCGAGGCCATTGACCCGCAAGAACGTGCCGTTGTTCTGCAAGGTGGGCCGGTTGCCTGGAGCCGTGGGGTTGTTCAGGTCAGCGGGGCCATCGCCGTAGCCGTCGAACTTGTTGAACGGGGTCGAGAAGATCTTCAACCCGGCTTTGCGGATGTCGAACTTGGTCAGGCCGCCGCCGGTGATGTCGCTCTGTTGGATGCGGTTGGTCCCCAACGCGGGGCCTTCTCCAGGCGGCACTTGCGCCTGTGTCTCACTCGCGAGAAAACCCGTCGCACAGACGGCCAGTAGCAGTGACAAACGAAGTGTCATCGCATGTCCTTTCAATCAAGAGCCGGCGCAAGACATCGCGCCGGCAGAGCCCCTAGAATCAGTTGCGAACCCGAGCAGGTCCGCTGGCCGCCAGCCTACCCCGACTTTCCAATTCTGAGGAGAGGGCTAAACATGATTTGGGTGTGAATTTTACTGCACGTAGTATTCGGAGCATCGGCTGAAACGGCGGGACC
>CAZIAK010000021.1:0-79923 GCA_964537035.1 uncultured Phycisphaerales bacterium
ACGTGGTACCCCCTCCAGGGCTCGAACCTGGGACCCGCTGATTAAGAGTCAGCTGCTCTACCAACTGAGCTAAGGAGGCACGCGTTAGCCGTGTATACCTACCGCTTCTCCCCTGGCGGATCAAGCTTTTGGACCGCCGCCAGCCAAGATTTGGGCCAGGTGGTCTGGCCTCCGGGGCAGGCCGGCGAAACAGCATGGTGCATCAGGGTTTCAGCGCGGGCTCGGGGTGGGCAGGGGCTGGCCTGCTCGCGGCCTTGCGCTGACCTAGTGGCCAGCTTCTTGGCCTGCAGCCTGGGCGCCATCCAGACCAGAGCTTGGCCTCAGATCGCCGCCCAGCCCCAGGCCCAGCTCAGCGCTCACCGCCTGGGCTTCCGCCTCGTGCTGAGCCAGCCAGCCCTTGCGCAGGGCATCGCTCCCCTCACCTGCCACCTGGTCCGGCAGGGCGGGGACGCCAGCGAGCCCCAGCAGCATGGCCATGGTCAGGGCCACGGCCAGGAAGATGAACTCGGCGCGTACGGCGGGGCCGTCGTCTGCCAGTTCTTTGGTGCCGTGGATGGGGGCCATGGTGGTGCTCACAGGGGACCTCTCTGTCATCGTCCCAGGCCTGTCCCCGACTTGAGCTGCGCCAACACTGCCACGACGCCACGGGCCCGTCCCCGGTCACGCACAGTTCGGTGACATGAACGTGGTCCCATGGCGCTCTCGCTGCGGCCTCTGCCCGCGGCTTGCTCACGTCCGCCCTCTCTGAACCGAGCGTCGCCATGCCTCTGATCGCCGTCTCCCTGCTCGCCGCTTTGGCCTGGGCGCCCGCCCTCGCGACCCTTGCCGCTTCGCCCTTCGCCGCTTCGCCTGTCGCGGCCCCCGTCCCCGCGGTTGTGGTGACGCCCGCGATCGTTGCCGAAGACACCGACGCCCCGCTCATCGACCCCGCCGTGGTCGAGCGCATCGTCCACGACGGCCTGGAGGACAGCCGGGTCATGGACTGGCTCGACGAGCTCTGCCACACCATCGGCCCGCGGCTCACGGGCTCGGCCGGTCTCGACGCCGCCTGTACCTGGGCCCGGGACGAGTTCGCCGCCATGGGCCTGGACGTGCACCTCGAACCCTGGTCTGAGATCGACTGGGGCTTCGAGCGCGGCCCGAGCTGGGGCGGCATGGTCGCTCCCGAGAAGGTCGACCTGATCTTCATCACCCGCGCCTGGAGTGTGGGCACGGACGGACCGCTGCGGGGGCCGGTGGTGCTGGCTCCATCAGACGACGAGGCCTTGGCTGCTGCGGCCGAGAACGACGGCGCACTCTATGCCGGCACCTGGGTGCTCGAACCGTCCGTCCCCCGTGACCAGCGCCCCTCGCAGGAGATGCGCGCGGCCCGCACCGCGCTCTACGAGTCTGCAGGCATCGCCGGCCGCATCCTGCCCTCCCGCAGCGGCGAGCTGCTGGTCACCAGCGGCAGTCTGGACACCAGCCCGGACGACGCCTCACCCATCCCGGCGGTCACTCTCCAGAAGTCGGCCTTCGACGATCTGTTGGCACGCCTCGACGAGGGCCAGGCCGTCGAGCTCGAGTTCGACATCGACAACCGCTTCATCGATGGGGCGCCCACCCAGGTCAACGTCATCGCCGACCTGGTGGGCAGCGTCTACCCCGACGAGTATGTCATCGTCGGTGGACACATCGACTCGTGGGACGGCGCCACAGGTGCCACCGACAACGGCACGGGGGTGTCCACCACCCTCGAAGCGGCCCGGCTGCTCACCGCGTCCGGCGTGCGCCCGGCCCGCACCATTCGTTTCATGCTCTGGGGCGGCGAAGAACAGGGCCTGCTGGGCAGCCGTCAGTGGGTCGCCGATCACGAAGACGTCATGCCCTCCATCTCGGCGGTCCTCGTGCATGACGGCGGCACGAACGCCCTCTCCGGCATCGGCGTCACCCCCGCGCAGAGCGCCCAGGCCCACACGGCCCTCGCGTCCGTCCTCGACTACAGCGCCAACGTCGAGGGCGCCCTGCCCTTCTCCATCCACACGGTTGGACGCCTCTCCGGCGGCGGCAGCGACCACAGCTCGTTCCTGGCCAAGGGCGTCCCCGGCTTCTTCTGGGATCAAGCGGGCGACGCGGTCTACACGGACACGCACCACACCCAGCACGACGACTTCGAGGCGGCCATTCCCGAGTACCAGCGCCACTCATCGGTCGTCGTGGCCCTGGGCGCCCTGGGGCTGGCCAACCTGCCCGAGCAGCTCTCACGCCGAGGCATGAACAGAGCCCAGCGCCGGGTGGGGGTAGGGCTCGCCGACGACGGCGCCACCATCACCTTCATGTCTCCCAGCGGACAGTCGGCGCAGAACGGCATGGTCGAGGGCGACAAGTTCCTGACCGTCAACGGAGCCGATGTCAGCGCTGGCGGACTGACCGCTCGCCGCGATGAAGGCGAAGGGCGCAAGCTGATCACCTGGCAGCACGGCGATGAGGTGCACACGTCGATCTTCGAGTGGGACGACGGAGACATCGACCACGACCCCGAGCTGGTGACGCTCATGGCTTCGGATGGCGAGGAGATTCGCGCCGACTTCTACATGGGTTCCACGAAAGGCACGGCCGCTGGATCGGCCCTGGTGCTGCTGCACATGAACCGCAGCGATCGCAGCGCCTGGATGCCCCTGCGTGACGAGCTCTACGCCGCGGGCATCGCCACCCTGGCCATCGACATGCGCGGCCACGGCGAGAGCGTGGGGGACAAGAGCTCGCTGTCCAACCGTCTGATGGTCGGTGAACTGTCGCTCTACGAAGAGATGCCGCTCGATGTGGAAGCGGCCGTGGCCTGGCTGGAGACGCTCGGCTACGACGCCACTCGTGTGGGCCTCATGGGCGCCAGCGTGGGTTGTTCCGTGGCGCTCCGCCAGGGCGCCAACGACGAGCGCCTGGCGGGCGTGGCCTGCCTCACCCCGGGCCGCAACTACCTGGGCCTCGACTCTCTCGCCGACGTGGCCCGCTGGGACAACCGCTCCCTGCTCATGGTCAGCAGCGGCGAAGAAGCGGGGGGCGGCGCCCTGCCCGTCACCGAAGCCCTGCTCGAGCGGGACCCCTGGGCTGACGTGATGCGCATCGAGCTGCCCCAGTCGTCAATCCACGGCACGCGCATGTTCGGCGTGGTCCCCGGCATCGAAGATCAGCTCACCCGCTGGTGGAGCAACGTGCTGCGCTGAGGCGCGGCGACCGCGCGGGCGGGTCTGGGGAGACCCCCGGGACAGGCAGAAAAAATGGGGTGAGTGAGGGGGATCGAACCCCCGACCTCTAGAACCACAATCTAGCGCTCTAACCGACTGAGCTACACTCACCACCTGCTCTGCAACGCGCCCTGCTGACCACGAGTGGCGAGCTGGGCGGGGGGCTGAACGGCCGAGCAGCCTACTCGGTGGGCTGGGCTGACTCAAGCTCCAGCAGACGGCTTGCCGGGGGGCTGCCTGACGGCGCTTCTGGGGGCCTTCTCACAGGAGCGAGCCTCTGGGTCTTGGGGACCCAGGGGCAACGGGTGGTCGATGCGCCGCGCGGCGCTCGACTGCTTCTACGGCCGGCCCACCAACGAGCGCCCGATGATCAGCCGCTGGATGTGGTTCGTGCCTTCGTAGATGCGCAGGCCCTGGATATCCCGGTAGTGGCGCTCCACCGAATGGCCGCTCCCGTAGCCACGGTTGCCCAGCAGCAGCACGGCCTTGGTGGCCGCCCGCTGGGCCACCTCGGTGGCGAAGAGCTTCGCCGCAGACGTGAGCCGGGTGAGGTCGCCTGCGTGGGCATCGGCAGCCCGAGCAGCCCCTGCCACCAGGGCGGCGGCGGCCTCGGTCTCGGCGTAGATGTCCGCCAGGTCGGCCTGGACCATCTGGAAATCGCCGATGCGCTGGCCGAACTGGCGTCGTTCCTGGGCGTGGGCCACGGCCTCGTCGAGGCAGGCCCGGGCGATGCCCACCGCGCCCGCCGCCACGCCGATGCGCCCGTGATCGAGGGCTGACATGGCGATGGAGAAGCCCTGGCCGATCTCCCCCAGCCGCTGAGAGTCGGGGATGACCAGCCCGTCGAAGGTCAGGCGCACATGATTGGACGCCCGGTGTCCCAGGGGCTCGACACCCAGCTCTTCAGCAACGAAGCCGGGCTGGGGCAGCTCGACCACGAAGGCGGTGAGACCCTTGCGGCCGGGTTCGGGTCCGCTGCGCGCGAAGAGGATGGCCAGGTCGGCCAGGCCACCATTGGTGATCCAGACCTTGCTGCCGTCGAGCACCCAGCTGTCGCCTTCGCGACGGGCGCTGGTGGCCACTGCGCCCACGTCGCTCCCCGCGCCCTCTTCGGTGAGTCCGTAACAGCCGATGAACTCGCCGCTGGCCAGGCGCGGGAGCCAACGCGCACGCTGCTCGTCGCTGCCGTGATCGTTCAGGCATTGGCTGACCAGACCGGTGTGCACGGCGAGGAAACCCCGGGTCGAGCTGCACGCTCGGCCGATCTCCTCGTAGACCGCCACGAAGGTCTCGTTGTCGTAGCCGCTGCCGCCGTGCGTGGTGGGCAGGGGGCCGGCGAGAAAGCCCAGCTCGCCCATGCGAGTGATGATCTCCCGGGGAATGGCGGCCGCGCGATCCCACTCGCTGGCGTGGGGGGCGATCTCATCGAGTGCGAAGGCCCTGGCCTGCGCGCGCACCTCTGCCCGCGAGGTCGTCCGGCCGTCGGCCTGTTTGCCGGCTCGGTCGCGTGTCTGTCCGTCGGCCTGTCCGCCGGCCCTGGAGTCGGCGTCACTCATGCCTGCGCCCCGTCGTCGCCGCAGGCTCTGGGGTGCCGCTGGGACACGAGCCGCTCGACGATGGCGCCGTTGACCAATGTCTGCTCGACGATCTCGTCCACGTCTTCCATGGTGATACCCGCGTACCAGACGCCGTCGGGGTAGACCACCGCCGACACGCCGTCCGCGCAGGCGTCGAGACAGCCGGCCTTGTTCACCCGCACCTTGCCCTTGAGCCCCTTGTTGTAGGCCGCGATCTTGATCGCCTTGGCGATGGCGCCGCTGCCCTTGTTCTGGCAGCTGCCCCGCTCGTCTTCGTCCGGGCGTTCATTGGTGCAGATGAAGAGATGCTTGCTGAAGCGCATGGTGCTGGCCTCGATCAATCGTTGGACGTGTCGGTGGGTTCGTCGCTGGACGCTTCACCTGCTCCGTTGTCGGTGGTGGCCTGGGCACCATCGCCACGGGAACGGCCGCCCCCGGGGCCATGGCTGCCAGAGAAACGGGGGTCGCGCTTCTCGACGAAGCTGGCGTGAAACTCCTTGTGGTCGGCGTCCCGCAGATGAAACGCCTGAGCCACCGCTTCGGCTTCGATGGCCGTGTCGAGGTCGAGTGCCCACTCGCTGTTGAGCATGCGCTTGGTGGTGGCCAGAGCGCCGAGGGGGCCCGTTGCCAGGCGCTCGGCCAGGGCCACGGCCGTGGGCAAGCACTCGCTCGGGGGCACGACCTGGGTGGCCAGTCCGTAACGATCGGCGGTGTGGGCGTCGATGGTGTTGCCCAACATGAGCAGCTCGGTGGCCCGGCCCAGTCCTACGACCCGGGGCAGCAGGTAGCCCGCGCCCATGTCCGCGCCGGTGAGGCCGACCTTGGTGAACAAGAAGGCGATCTTGCCTCGCTCGGAGAACACGCGCATGTCGGAGGCCAGGGCGATCACCGCGCCAGCACCGGCGGCGATGCCGTTGATCGCCGAGAGGATCGGTTTCTCCAGCTTGCGCATGTTGGCGATGAGCTCGCCGGTCATGCGCGTGAAGGCCAAGGTCTCGGCCTGGCTGCAGCCGAAGAGCCGCCCGATGATGTCGTGGACGTCCCCTCCCGAGCAGAAGGCCTTGCCAGCCCCGGTGATCACCACGGCGTGCACCTTGTCGTCCCGGCGCATGGCGGCGAAGCGGTCGGTGAGCTCGCGGTAGACCTCGAAGGTCAGGGCGTTGTAACGGTCGGGACGATCAAGAGTGATGATCGAGACGCCATCATCGCGGACGTCTTCGCTGAAGGATTCGGCCATGGCGGGGATGGTACCAAGCGCCGGCGGCTCGGCGCCCCCGGCGGGCCCGCAGGTTGCCAGGCCCGCGTCGCAAGCGGGCGGTGCACCCCAGGGAGGGCAGGTCGAAGCAGGGGCGGTGCCGCGCGTCAGTCGCCGAGGCGCAGGGCGACCCCTCGGCTGGTCCCCGGCTGCTCGGCCACCAGGGCGAGCACGGCCGCTGCGACCTCTTCGGCACTGAGCAGGCGTCCGGACGGGTTGAGCGAGGCCAGCCGTGCCTTCGCGGCCTCCTCGTCGAGAGAACTCACCGCGGCGATGTCCGCTGCGGCCTGAGCCACGATGTCTGTGTCGACGAAACCGGGGCACACCGCATTGATGGTCAGGTCGGCGTCCTTCCAGCGGGCGGCGATCTCTGCAGAGAGGGCCCGGGTCAGTCCCAGCAGGGCGTGTTTTGAAGCCACGTAGGCCGAGGTGTAGGGGAATCCTTCGAGAGCCGCGGTGGAGGCCACGTTGACCACTCGGCCCCAGCTCCGTTCGGCCATGGCTGGCAGGGCGGCGCGACAGAGTGCGAAGGGCACTCGCGCATTCAGCTCGATGGTGTCGTCGAACAGATCGTCGTCGGTCTGGGACAACGGTGCGCTGGGTGCCACGCCGGCGTTGTTGATCAGCACATCGCAGCCCACGGCCACGGTCTCGCACAGCTCGGCCAGCTGATCTCTGTCGGCGAGATCGAGGGCCTCGGTGGCCACGCTGGGGCTACCCGCTGCGCCGCAGGCCCGGGCCGTGGAGAGCAGCTGCTCGTCACTGCGGGCCACGAGCGTGAGCGCCATGCCCTGCTGCGCCAGGGACAGTGCGATGGCGGCGCCGATGCCTCGCCCGGCCCCGGTGACCAGGGCGTGTTGTCCCGCGAGGGTGTGCGGCCTGGCAGGCGACTCGGAGGGCGATGGCGCCGCTGACCCCGTGGGGCTTGGGTCAGTCATCGTAGTTGTAGAAGCCCTGGCCGCTCTTCTTGCCCAGCTTGCCCGCAGAGACCATGTCCCGCAGCAGCTGGGGCGGGGCGAAGGTGTCCGTGCCTTGCTCGTCGTGCAGGTGTTCGGCGATGGCCAGGCGCACGTCGAGTCCTACGAGATCGGTGAGCTTCAGCGGGCCCATGGGGTGACGGTAGCCCAGCTCCATGGCCTTGTCGATGTCGGCGGCGGAGGCCACGCCTTGCTCGACCATGCGCATGGCTTCAAGGCCGAGCAACACGCCCAGGCGGCTGGTGGCGAAGCCTGGCACGTCGCGCACCACGATGGGGTCCTTGCCAAGGCGGACGGCGTAGTCTTGCGCGGCCTTCACCGTCGCGGCGCCTGTCTCTGCCCCCTCGATGATCTCGACCAGCTTCATCACCGGCACCGGGTTGAAGAAGTGCAGGCCGATGATGCGCTCGGCGGCCGGGTTGCCCGCGGCGATCTCGCCGATGGGCAGCGAGCTCGTGTTGGTGCCCAGCAGCGCGTGCCCGGGTGCTGACTCGGCCAAGGTGGCGAACACCGAGCGCTTCAGGTCCATGCGCTCCGGCGCCGCCTCGACCACCACGTCGGCTCCCGACGCGGCGGCGGCCAGGTCACTGCCCGTGTCGATGGCGGCGAGGGTGGCTGCGGCGTCGTCGGCAGCGACCCGTCCCTTGCTCACCGCCCTGTCGAGGGACGCGGCGATGGCGGCCTTGCCGGCGGCGGCGAGCTCGTCGGTCTGGTCGACCAGGATGACCTTGCTGCCCGTGGCGGCGGAGACCTGGGCGATGCCCCGGCCCATGGTGCCAGCACCCAGGACGGTCACGGCGTCAAAGCGAAAGTCAGTCACTGCTGTTCTCCGATGGTGAGGATGATCCTGCCGAATTGCTCTCTGTTGGCCATGGCTTCGTGGGCCGCCGCGACCTCGCTCAACGGCAACACCCGGTCGATGACGGGATGGAGCGCCCCGCTGCCCATGAGCTCGACGATGCTCCGCAGGTCACCCCGGCTACCCATGGTGGCGCCAAGCACCGAGAGGTTCTTGAAGAAGAGGTGGCGCAGGTCGATCTCGAGCTTGGGGCCGGTGGTGGCGCCGCAGGTGATGACCCGTCCGCCGAGGGCCAGGCAGCGCAGGGACCCGGCCATGGTGGCCTCGCCCACATGCTCGAAGACGATGTCCACGCCTCGACGATTGGTGAGCTGCTTGGTGACCTTGACGAAGTCGTCCCGCTCGTAATGGATGACGTCGTGGGCGCCGAGTGCCTTGGCTGCAGCGAGCTTCTCATCGCTGCTCGCCGTGGCGATGACCCGGGCGCCATGAAGACGGGCGATCTGGATCGCCGCCGAGCCCACGCCGCTACCCGCCGCGTGCACCAGCACGTCGTCGCCGGGAGCGATGTGGCAGCGGGTGACCAGCATGTTCCAGGCGGTGAGAAAGGGCAGGGCGAAGCCGGCGGCCTGCACGAAGTCGAGGGACCCGGGCATGGGCATGACGTTCGCCGCGGGCAGCAGCGCGAAGTCGGCGCAGCCGCCGTCGGTGGTCTCGCCGAGGATGCCGTACTGTCGGCACAGGTTGTCCCGTCCCTGAAGGCAGGGTTTGCAGTGTCCGCAGCTGAAGCCCGGGGCGGCGATGACCTTGTCACCCAGCTTCACGTCGTCGACGGCCTCGCCCACGGCGTCGATCACACCCGAGAAATCGCACCCGGGGATCATGGGCAGGGGGAACTTGTGCCCGGGAACACCTCGGCGTACCCAGGTGTCGAGATGGTTCAGCCCCACGGCCCGCACGGCCACTCGCACCTGATCGGCGCGAGGCGTGGGCATCGGCCTCTCTTCGAGGCGCAAGACCTCGGGCCCGCCATGCTCGGATATGACGACCGCCTGCATCTCAGCGCCCTTCGAACTGTGGGGGACGCTTCTCGTTGAAGGCGTTGAAGCCCTCATTGGCGTCGGCGCTCTTGAACAGCTGCTGTTGCAGCTCGCGCTCCAGGGCCAGGTGGCCGTCGAAGCTCATCTCCAGGCCGCTGATCACCGAGCGCTTGATGGCGCCCACGGCGAGGGAGGCCTTCTGGGGAGGACAGTACGACTGGGCCCGTTCGAGCACGGCCTCAAGGAACCCGTCGGCGGGCAAGATGGCGTTCACCAAGCCCAACTCGGCGGCGCCTTCGAAGTCGAGGTTCACGCCGTCAACCATGAGTTCGATGGCCTTCGTTCGGCCCACGGCCCTGGCCAAACGCGCCGTTCCCCCCGTGCCAGGGAGAACACCGAGGGCCACCTCGGGCAGGCCCAGCTTGCCGCCGTCTTGCTTGGCCCAGCGCAGGTCGGCGGCCAAGGCCACCTCGAGGCCGCCTCCTACCGTGTGCCCGTTGAGCGCGGCGATGACCAGCTTCGGCGTCTGCTCCAGCCGGTTCAGGGTCTCGTTGGCGTGAAGGCAGAAGGCGGCTTTCCATTCGGGAGTGACCGCCTCGAGCATGGCGATGTCTGCGCCAGCACAGAAGAATCGCTCGCCTGCGCCGGTGAGCACGATCACGTGCACCGACTCATCGAAGCGAGCGGCGAGGATGGCCTCATCGAGTGCCTTGTGCATCTCGTGGGTGTAGGCGTTGGCGGGCGGGTTGTTCAGGGTGACCAGGGCCACGCCGCCGTGGTGCTGAACGTCGATGAGTGACACCAGACTGATTTCCTTCTGACTGCGAGGTGCGTTGGACTGCGAGGGCAGACGATGGGCCGCTGGCGCCGCCGTCTCTCGTGAACCCCGGCGCCGGCCAACCGCTCGGCGAGGTGAGCCGGGAGGGTTGTGGGGGTTCTGGGGCTTGAGGGCGGGCATACTAGCAGAGCGGTGAGGGGCGATCCTGGTGGGTCGGCCCATGCCGTCATCGTTCTGTCCGTCGAGCCCCGCCAAGGACCTGCCATGAGCGCCGAGATGCCCCAGGGGTCGTCCCCCCGAAGCGACCACATGGCTGGCGGTGCGACAGATCGGGGCCAAGCCGGGGCCGTGGCCTGGGGCGAGAATCCGGGGGGCTACTCCATCGGCCCGGGGCACGTGCCCCATGTGCGGCAGAGCGCCTACGAAACGGGCTACATGGTTCTGGTGGTCCTCTTCGTGGCCATGTTGCTGTTGACCAACGTGATCGGGACCAAGCTCTTCGAGCTGCCCATGGACACGCCTCTCCTGGGCCCCCTGCTGCGCCGCATCGATACCCTGATCGCCTGGATCTTCCCGGGCCAGGGAGGCAACGACGCCCTCGTGCTGACCACGGGCATCGTCACCTATCCGCTGACGTTCCTGTGCACGGACATCGTCTCCGAGGTCTATGGCCGCAAGCGGGCCGACCGCATGGTCTTGCTGGGCTTCTGCTGCTCGCTGGTCATGCTGGCTGTGCTGGCCCTGGGAGTGGTGCTGCCACCGGCGGACATCTGGGTGGTCCCCGAGGCCTTCGCCTCGCTGTTTCATCCAGCTCAGGTGACCGTCGATCCGGGCTCGGGGGCGGTGAGCGCCAGCTCGTCAGCGGCCCAAGCTGCCTATGCGTTCACCTTTGACGCGCCGGGCATGTTGCTGCTGGCGTCCATGACCGCGTATCTCTGCGCCCAGCTCGTGGACAACCGCTTGTTTCACTTCTGGCGCCGGCTCTCGAAGGGCAAGCACCTCTGGTTTCGCAACAACATGTCCACGGCCCTGTCCCAGCTGGTGGACACCATCATCGTCAGCTTCATCTTCTTGCACTTTTACTGGAAGATGACCCTGCCCCAGATCGGGGCCGTGGTGGTGGGCGTCTACTTCATGAAGTTCTTGCTGGCCCTGGCGGACACGCCCCTCTGTTACCTGGGGGTGTGGCTGACCCGTCGCGTTGTCGGCGGCGGTGGCGGCGGATCAGCTGGCGCTGCGCAAGGTGAAGTGCAGGCGCATGACTGAGCGGCGATCGTCCTCGGACTCGAGGTTCCGATAGGTCGAGTCGAAGTCGAGCCAGCGCGTGTCGGCGAACTCAGACGTGGGGCACAGGTCGCTGAGGTCATCCCGCGAACGGTAGCCCACGGACCAGTCGACCTCGTCCAGGTCGCCGATGCGCGTGTGGGTGGCGAGCTGCAGGTCTACCATCTGGCGAGGAGCGTCCAGGCCAAGGGCCTCTCCCACGCTGCGTACTGCCGCTTGAAAGATGGACTCTTCCGGCTTCATCACTCCCGAGAGCGGGCTCCAGAAGGATTCCTGAACCGGCTGCTGGCGTACGACCAGATATTCATAACCGGGCCCTGATTTGCGGAACACGAACACGCGCACGCAATGCAGTTGTTCGATCATGGGACTACCGTCGAGAGGAGAAGACTCGCCCGGGCAGCCTGCTGCCAGAGGCAAGCCCCTCTTCGACGGCAGAAGAGGTGCAACTTGGGGGAATCCTGTGCCCGATGGGACCAGACTAGGCGGGCGGGCGGGTTCAGCTCGGGTCGTCAGCGACCTTCGGCGCGGCGAAATCTCCGTCGATCAGGGCCCTGAAGCCCTGAATCGCAGTGCGCTGGGTATAGAACTCGAGTCCGCGCAGGCCGCCCAGTTCTTCACCGCCGCCCGCTCTCCCCGGACCGCCGTGAACCATTGAAGGCATCACCAGCCCGTGCCCCGTGGCGTGGTCGGCGACCTTGCTGCCACCGATGTAGACCCGGCCGCTCCACGGGCCCACGCCCGCGGCGAAGGCCGTGGCGAAGCGACGATCGTCGGTGAACACCGAGGTCACCAGAGCGCCCTGGCCCAGGCGCACCAGCGCGCTGGCTTCTGCGACATCGCCGGAGTAGGGGATCACCGTGGCCACAGGCCCGAACACCTCTTCACCGTGGAGGATCGGGTCGGTGCCGTCGCTCGCCCGCAGCAGGGTGGGGGCCAGGAATGGTCCGGGCTCGATGAGCCGGTCTCTTCCTCCGGTGACCACCTGTGTCGCTCCAGAGAGTCGTTCGAGGCCGGCGACCACGGACTGAAACTGCGCTTCGTTGGTCAGCGGTCCCATGCGCGACTCACGGACGGACGGGTCGCCCACCTTGATGGCGGCCAGCCCCTCGGCCAAGGCCTCGCAGACCATGTCCATGGAGGCCTCAGGCACGAGGATGCGCCGGACGGCCGTGCACTTCTGGCCGGCCTTCTGGGTGATCTCCCGCACCATCTCGCTGAGGAACATGTCGAAGGCCGGGTCGCCGTCATCGACGTCCGGGCCGAGCACCGCCGTGTTCAGCGAGTCGGCCTCGACGTTCAGGCGAGCACCCCGATCGAGGAACGCGTCATGCCCCCTGAACATGCGAGCCGTCCCCGATGACCCGGTGAAGGCCACGCAATCTTGCGGGCCTACATGGTCGAGCAGGTCACGGGCGCCACCCACGAGCAGGCTGAAGGCGCCTTCGGGCAGGATGGCGGAGTCGACGATGATCCTGCCGATGCGCTCCGCCATCATGGCCGTGGGCGTGCCCGGCTTTTCGATGACGGGCACTCCTGCCAGCAGTGCGCAGGCGGCCTTCTCCATCATGCCCCAGGCAGGGAAGTTGAAGGCGTTGATGTGCACGGCCACGCCATGACGAGGCGCGCGGATGTGTTGCCCGATGAACCTCGGCGTTCGCGAGAGCTGGATCGTCTCGCCGTCCACAAGGAAGGGACGGTCGGGCAGGCCCTTGGCGAAAAACGCATAGGACGACAGGGTGGCTGTGGCACCGTCGATGTCGAACTTGGCATCACCACGGGTGTTGCCCGCGTTGCTGATGCCCAGGGCGATGAGCTCTTCTCGGTGCTCATGAATGGCGATGGAGAGGGCCTTGAGGGCCGCGGCGCGGTCTGCGAAGGACAGGGCTCGCAAGGCTGGCCCGCCCACCTCCCGGGCATGGGCCAGGGCCTCACCCAGATCGAGACCCTCGCTGCTCGCGCTGGCCAACGCCTCGCCTGTTGTGGGGTTGACGAGGGTGGCGCCTGCGCCGGTTCCGGTCTGCCAACGGCCAGCGAGGTGGCTCTGAAGCTGGATCATGACTCTCTCCAGGGACGTGCGGGTTGCTGGGCTCTGTGGTCTTTGGCCCGGTGATCAGCCCCGCAGCGTAGCCGGTCGCTCTCTCCATCGTCCACTGCCGAGATGTCACGGCCAGGGCGCCCAAATGGAGGCGGGTGCGGAGAGTTCTCCCGACCCCACCTCGTAGGCCTGGAGGACGACCCACAGGTCGTCGTTGGGGGCGTAGGTCATGGGCACCGTGATCAGGGCACGGCCGGCATCATCAAGGGGAACGGCCCACTGAACCGACGGCTCTGGGACGAGCAGCCAGGGGTAGGGGCTGGCTGTCTCGCTGGGGTTGGCGACGAGGTTGCCTCCCTGGGCGGGTGATGTGGCGGCCACTTTGACCCAGGCCCAGCCGTTCGGCACGAAGTTGCCCAGCACGAAGACCAGGTCTTCCTCGTGATCGATGGTGAGCTGTTCCACGTCGACCAGCAGCTGAGGCCGATCGGTCGACGCCACCAGCAGCCCGTTGAGGTCAGACGCCGCGCCGCCCGATGTGCTGGGGTCGAGGCCCAGGTTCGCGCCGTTGGCAGGTGAGCTGCCGAGGACGTGGCCGTTCCAGCTGGCAATGGTGCCGCCCTGGCGAGTGGTCAGGACGGTGGCTCCCAAGGCCTGGCCGTTGAAGAGCAGGTGGGGCACGCCCTCGGGCAGACCTGGCACGGCCTGCACGGGTGTGAACGTGCCTCCCTTGGGGTCGAGAGCCAGGGCTTGCAGGTCGATCAGGCTGCCGATGGAGTTGCCAGACTTGGTTTCAAGTTGTGCAGCCTGGACCAAGCCATTGACACGAGGCTTGTCGAGGACGATCACCGCCGAGTTGGGTGAGATCCAGCCGATGTTGCCGTCGCTGTCGAAGACCATCTCAGACCGAGGTAGGCAGATGACACCGTCGTCAGCCAGCAGGGTGCCGAGCACCATTTCGTCGTGTCGGAACGAGAGGTAGACGTTGCCCTTGTGATCTTGAACGAAGGCGTCGATGTCGACCATGGGAGTGCTGACTCCCGGGCCCGCAGGGGGCTGGCCCAAGGCCGCGGTGAGCTGCGCCTCATGGAGAAAGAACTCGACCTTCAGCGTGCCGTCGGGCCAGCGGTCGAGACTGAAGAGAGTGCCGTCCAGGCTACCCACGTACTCCTGCTGGAGGACAGGGTAGGACGACCCCCAGGCGTGCTCGACGCTGAACACCAGTCTGTCCGTGCGCAGCCGAGCATCGGTGTGGCCGGGTCTTCGGATGCCCAATGCGTCGATGTCTCCACCGTGGATCTTGCCGAAGTCGCCGTCGAACTCAGGGTCACCCACCAACGCGTTGAACTCTGCTGGCCCATGGACCTTCACGGCACTCTCGGCGAAGCCCGGGCGAAAAGCGATCACGTCAGAGTCATTGAACTGCCCCATGGCAGAGCTGTTGGTCGTGCCCACCTTTCCGCCGTCGGCGCCGTTCCCAAAAGCGTTCATCACGTAGAACAGTGTGGGGTTCATGGCCAGTTGGGCCTGGGCCTGTTGCGTCGTGGCTTCCGGCAAGGTCTGGGCGTCGGGCGTGGCCGCCAGCATGACCAAGGACACCGCGGCGAGCAGCAAGGGCAGGGGACGGTTGAGGCGAGACGGGGCCCGGAAACCCGTCGCGAGGGGTAGGGAAGACATGGGGGTAGAGACAGCCTGAAACGGGGACAGCACAACAAGGCTCCTTTGAGGCGGGGATGACTGCGGCAGGCGTGGCCGCTGCTGAAGGTCGTAGATCTGGCGCCGACGTTGCCCTGAGGTCGGAGAAAAACAGCTTCTCCGAATCCGCTGCCTCCAGGAGTTACGCTGATCCTGCGTCGCCGTCTGTTCCCCTGATCCGCCTCCGGAGAGCCGCCATGCTCCGCCCGACCTTCTTCATCCTGCTTCTGCTGGTGCTGCTGCCCTGTGCGGGTTGTGTAGGGCCAGAGGGCCGCGCGATCACGGCTGCTGAGTACGCCGACATGGAGCGCGAGGCGGGCCAAGCGTCCCGGTCGGCGGCCATGCAGGTCGATCGGGCAGCGGTCGACGATCAGGTGGCTCTCGCCGAGCGAGCCGACGGCCTGCATCGCGAAGGGCTCGAACTCGCCTTTGATCAGGCCGAGCTGATGCAGAAGAGAGAGCGCCTGGCTCTCTCTGAGTCTGCTGGGCAGATCGCCCGAGAACTGACCCTGGCCCAGGCTCGCGAGCGCCTGACCACAGCCAGGGCCGAGCGGCTGTTCTTCACCGAGGTCGAGCGCTCGTTGCTCCTGGGGCAAGATGCCCTGTCCCTCTTGAGCGCAGAGAACAGCCTGCTAGAAATGCGCGAAGAGCTGGCTCAGCTCGAACTCATGTATGGCAGCGACCCGGCAGACGCCACGGCCGAGATCGTGGTGGCGCGGACGAGGCGGCGGGTGGCTCGCAGTGAAGAGCGCCTGCGCCTGGCGGGCATGTCCTCGCGCAAGCTGAAAGAGATCGATCTGCCGAAGCGCATGCACGACGGAGCACTGGCTCTCCAGGACGCAGAGGCTGCGGTGGCCAGCGCCGAAAACGCCATCGCCTTGGGAGTGATCGACCGAGAGAGTGCGGAGCGAGGCCTGGATCACGAAGCTGCGTTGCTTGAGCTGGCTGCCAAGGCCTTGAAACGGCGTGAGCAGCGACTCGAAGAAGATCAGCGCAGCTGGGAGCGAGGTGAAAGTGGAGGCCTGGGCTCGGGATGAGCAACCCAGCGAGGCACGGCTTCTTCAGCCTGCGAGTGCAGGCCCTTGCAGGGCTTGCCCAGCTTGCCCTGTTGAGCTTGTTCGCCGGTGAAGTGAAGGCCCAAGAACCTGCTTCGCTGGCAGACCGCCCTGCGGGAGAGTTCGTGACCGCCACGCCAGAGGAGTTTGCTCTTCCTGACCGGGCCGAGATCGAGCTGACCATGACCAAGGGTGTGAGCTATCTCCTGGCCAACCAGAACGAAGACGGCAGCTGGGGCAGCTCGGCAGAGCCAGCCCATGAGTTCTGGTCCAACGTGTACACCCATCAGGCCTGGACGGTGGGCACCACGTCGCTCGGTCTGGTCTGCCTGCTCGAGGCTCCTGGAAACCCTGAGACCACGGCAAGTGCCGAGCGAGCCCTGCGCTTCCTGATCGACCACCCCAAGCTGCAGCGCCCCTCTGACTGGGACGTGGACAACACCTGGGGGGACATCTATGCGCTCCAGGCCCTCTGCAGCGCCATGGCCCTGCCCCCGTACAACGAGGGTGAGTGGGCTGACGCGCTGCGAGCCAAGATCGCCGAGCACGTGGCGGCGTTGGCTTCGACCCAGGCCCCGGATGGAGGTTGGGGTTACTACGACATGGACACCAAGGCTGCCCGCCCGTCATGGAGTACGAGCTTCATGACCGCCGTGGCCATCCTGGCGCTCCTCGATGCAGGTCAGCTCGGGACAGAGCTGCCGCCCGAGATGTTGAACAGGGCCGTGGCCGCCCTCGAGCGGTGTCGCTTGCCCTCCGGTGCCTACACCTACTCCGTGTCGCTCTTTCCCAGCCCTGGCCGACTGACAGGGATCAATCAGGAGAAGGGTTCTCTGTCCCGGACGCAGGTCGGCAATCTGGCCCTTTACCGGGCGGGCTCTGAACTGATCAGTCACGGTGAGTTGCTCGCGGGCCTCGATGCGTTCTTCCGCGACCATCGCTTTCTGGATGTGGCGCGACAGAAGCCGGTGCCCCATGAGGCCTACTACCAGAACTCTGGCTACTTCTACTTCTTCGGACACTACTACGCCGCCCAGGTCTTGGAACTGCTGGAGCCCGCGGAGCAACTGCGCTACCGCAGCCGTCTGGCGCGAGAGGTGGTCAAGACCCTCGAACCTGATGGTTCCATGTGGGACTTCTATCTCAACACCTACCACAAGGCCTACGGGTCGGCGTTCGGCGTCATGACCCTGCGGCGCACGATCGGACGTGAGCGCTGAGGCGAGTGCATGGGCGGCGCTGAGTCAGAGCTGCCAACAGGCTACGAGCGGTTGTTCAGCAGGCATCGCAGAGAGGCCACGTGCGCCGGGCCCGTGCCGCAGCAGCCGCCGATGACCGTGGCTCCCCGGGTGAGCCAGCGGTTGGCTTCGGCACTGTACTGCTCAGGTGTCCACCCATCGTGGCCAGCAAACAGGGCGTTGCCGTAGGCGCCCAGGCGCCGGGGGCGGTCACTGAGCGCGGCCAGCTCGTCGATCAACCCGGTGATCGCGTCAGCAGGCGTGCAGTTCATCAAGAAGACATCTGCACCTTCGCCGGCAGCCACGGCAGCGGCCTGGGCCACGGTCGTCGCAGAGAAGAAGTCGCCCTGGGGGCCCAGGGTGATCGCTGACCAGACAGGCAACCCGGTGGACACTGCTGCGCGAGTCGCGGCCATGAGCTCGCGCTCCGTGGGCATGGTTTCCACCAGCAGCAGGTCTGCGCCGGCGTCGGCCAGACACTGAGCCATGGCGCCGTGCTCGCTGTGCAAATGGGCCAGGTCGGGGGTCCGTTCGGGATGCCAGCAGTCTTCGAGGGGCGCGATGGACCCTGCCACGGTGGCATCCGCTCCCGCGCCCTGCCGACACAGGCTCACGGCGAGCTCGGTGAGGTCTGTCCACGAGGTCGGGCAGCCAGCCTGGGCCAGGGCCCTGGCGGTGGTGCGAAACGTGCCCGTGGTGTGGACGTCTGCTCCCGCCGCTGCGTAGAGCGCGTGGACAGCCCTCACGTCGTCCGGGTTGTCGCGGATGGCTGCGGCGGTCCAGAGGGGCAGAGGCGTGGCCACGCCGAGGGCTTCGAGCTCTGTGCCCAGTGGGCCGTCGAGCAACGTGACCTGGGCAGGTGCCGCAGCGTCGTCGTTGTGCTCAGGAGTCATCGTCGCTCGCGCGGTCGTAGACGATCTGCCCGTCGAACACCGTGAGCTCGATCTGCAGGTCAGCAAGTTCCGCGCTGGGGACAGCCATCAGGTCCCCGGACAACACGACGAGATCGGCCAGCTTGCCCGGGGTCAGCGAGCCAAGGCGGTCCTCATTGAAGGCGGCCTGGGCAGGCCAGAGCGTCAGGTGGGCCAGGGCTTCGTCTCGATTCATGGCCTGGTCGGCGTACCAGCCTCCGGCAGGAGTGCCGCTGCTGTCCTGGCGGGTGACGGCGGCGGCAAAGGCGGCCATGGGGTCGGGCTGCTCCACTGGACAGTCGCTGCCCCCGGGGATGATCACACCGCTGTCCAGCAAGTCCCGCCAGGCGTAGGCGCCTCGCACTCTGACCGGGCCCAGGCGATCCTCGGCCCAGGGCATGTCTGAAGTCTGATGCTGGGTCTGCATGGAGGGGATCACGCCCAGCTCTGCGAAGCGGGGAATGTCCTGGGGGTGCAGCACCTGGGCGTGTTCGATGCGAAAACGCAGGGACGCCCGGTCGTTCATGTCCGCAAGCTGGCTGAACGCCAACGAGTAGGCATCGAGCACCTCGCGGTTGGCTCGGTCGCCGATGGCGTGGGTGCACAACTGCCAGCCGTTCTGCAAGGCGAACGTGGCCAGCTCAAGAGTGCGCTCAGGCGTGGCGGTGACCAGGCCAGCGCCCTCGGCGTCGGCGTAGTCGCTCAAGAGCGCCGCACCCCGAGACCCGAGGGCACCGTCGGCGCTGAGCTTGATGGCCCTGACAGAAATCAGGCCTTGCCCGGTGAGGTCATCGGTGGGCCAGCCCGTCTGGCTGGTGGGCGCCCGTAACAGGGGCTCGTCCGCCGCGATCATGACGTGGTTGCGTAGAGGGAACCGACCGGCCCGAGCCAGGTCGGCAAACATTCTTACGGCTCCGGCATCCACCCCCGCGTCGTGCACAGAGGTGATGCCTTTGCGGTGCAACGCCGCGATGGCGGTGGCGACCCGACGGCTGCGCTCTGCAGTCTCGGTCTGTGGGATCACGGTGGCCACCAGGGCCATGGCGTTGTCGATCAACACGCCCGTGGGTAGCCGTCGCTCGTCGCGCAAGATGCGACCGCCGGCGGGGGCCACGCTGTCCACGCCGAAATCGGCCAGGGCCATGGCGGCCCGGTTGACCAGTGCGGCGTGTCCGCCGATCCGACGGATCATCACGGGGTGGTCGGGCACGGCGTCACTCAGGGCCTGATGATGGGGGAAGTCGTTCACCGCCCAGTCGTTCTGGTCCCAGCCCCGGCCGGTGACCCAGGTGCCCGGCGGTGTCATGGCGGCTCGCTCGACCACGGCGTCGATGACCGCGGCGTAGCTCTCACTGCCCACCAGGTCGACCTGGGCCAGGGCCGCGCCGTAGCCTTCGAGGTGGACGTGGGCGTCGGCGAAACCTGGCAGCAAGGCCCGCCCGTTCAGCTCGACGATCTGGGTCTCGGGGCCGATCCACCGGGCGGCTTCGTCGGTCTTGCCCACCCAGGCGATGGTCTTGCCGGTGACGGCCAGGGCCGAGGCCGGTTGGCGGCCAGCTTCTACGGTGTGCACCGGTCCACCCCGAAAGACCAGGTCTGCGGGTTGGGCCAGGGTCACAGAGGCTGCGGTACCGAGAGCCAAGAGCACCAGCGCGATGGGAGCGAGCAGCGCCCGGCGGCGGGCGGGCTGGGCTACGGCGGAGGAGGCAGGGCAACAGGCGTGGGGCGCATCTTGGAAGCGGGTCATGGGGGCATCTTCCACTGGACCTGGGTGGGCGATCCAGGGCCTTGACCTGGTCTCGGTGAAACGTATGTTTGAAACGACCGTTCGAATCGCTAGGCCCAGAGTCATGCCAGTCCCCACCCCGGATCGCCTGCTTGATGCCGCCGAACGGATCTTTGCGGAGCGGGGCGTGGGCCTCACCAGCCTGCGGGCCGTGACCGAGGCGGCGGGAGCCAATCTGGCGGCGGTGAACTACCACTTCGGCAGCAAGAACGGGCTGCTTTTCGCGGTCATCGATCGGCGGGTGGGGCCCATGAACGACAAGCGGCTCCAGCTTCTTGATGCCGTCGAGTCTGACGCGGGGCCTGATGGCCCGAGCCTGCACGCCGTGGTCGAGGCCTTCCTGGCGCCCGCGGTGAAGGTGGGCCAGGCCGAGGGGGACGGTCGCCACTTCTTTGCCCTGGTGGCACGGCTCCACTCCGAACCGGACGAGGGCCTGCGACGGGATTTCGTTCAACGGTTTGAAGGAGTCTCCCGGCGTTTCCTGCCCGCACTGCAGGCCTGCCTCCCCGAGCTCTCCGTCCCCGAACTGTTCTGGCGCATCCATTTCATCATCGGCGCGCTGTGCCACGTCGTGGGCAACTGCCTGCTGCTGCAAGACATGTCTCAGGGTGCTTGCCGGGCGGACGACGACGAGGCGCTGCCCCGACTGATCGCCTTCTCCGTGGCGGGCCTGAGCGCGCCCCCGCCCTTGCCCAGCGAAGCACCGCAGCCATGAGGTCCTCGAGGCGCTCGCTCAGGAAACCCGGCGAGGTGCGGCGCCAGTGCGCGCCCCGGTATGAGCTGGCCTTCCTCGCGCTCATGGCTGCCAGCTGCTCGGTGCCGGAGGCAAGGGGAGAACGCCCAGACGGCCTGGCCCTGCCTGCAAGCTGGTCATCAACAGCCCCGACCGCCACGGGTGACTCCGGGGATGCACACACAGGCGACCACGGGGCAGCACAAGTGGGCGCCGTCGTTGACCAGGTCTGGTGGTCTGCTGCGGACGACACGGCCAGGGCTCTGGTTCACGAAGCCCTGGCAAAGAACCCTGACCTGGCCCGCACGGGTGCTCGGCTGCTGGCGGCCCTGGGCACGGCGGAACTGATCGCCGCCGATGGCGATGTCATCGCCAACGTGGGCCTGGGCGCTGCCCGGACGAAGACCAACTTCATCGGTTTTCCCTTCGTGGCTGGGGTGCCCGTGAGTCGCATCACCACCTACGATCTGTCCCTCGACATCAGCTGGGAACCCGATCTCTGGGGACGGCTTGCTGCCGGGGAAAAGGCCGCAGTCGTTGACGTGCAAGCCGCGGCTGCAGACCTCGCCGCCGCCCGTCTCTCGCTGGTCGGCGCCACGCTCAACTCCTGGTATGCACTGCTGGAAGCGGCCGCTCAACGGACCCTGGCCGAAGAGACCCTGGCCACCTGGGACGAGAACACGGCCTTGGTCGACCGACGCCATCGGCTGGGCCTGCGCCCGGCGCTCGATCGGCGCACCGTGGCCGCCAACCGGGCGGCGGCTGAGGCGAGCTGGATTGATCGTCTGCGTCTGGAAGAAGAGGCGGCGAGGTCCTTGGAGATCCTGCTCGGGCGCTATCCCGCCGCCGAGCTGGCCGCCACCGAGGGCTTTCCGTCGTGGGGTGCGCCGCCCGAGGCCGGCGTCCCCGCTGAGTTGCTGCACCGCCGGGCCGACCTGGCCGCCGCCGAAGCCAGACTGCGCTCAGCAGAACTCCGGGTGGACGAGGCTCGGGCCGACTTCTATCCCCGCTTCACGCTCACGGGTTCGGTTGGCGCCCGGGGACAGCACTTCTCGGATGTCTTCGATGACGACTACTCTGTCTGGTCGCTGCTCGGCGGTTTGGTGCAGCCGCTGCTCGATGGGGGGCGACGGCAGTCTCGCTATGACGTGATCGACGCCCAGGCCAAAGAGGCCTTGGCCGCGTTTCAGAGCACGCTGTTGGCGGCCATGGCCGAGGTGGAGTCCTTGCTGGCCGCCGAGGTCTGGTTGGCCAGCGGCGAGTCAGCGCTCGACGAGGCCTCCCGTGAGGCAGACGAGGCGCTTGTGTTGGCCCGGGAGCGCTACCGCTCGGGGCTGGTCAGCCTGATCACGTTGCTCGATGCGCAACGGTCATCCCAGCAAGCGGCCAGCGCATCGCTCGCCCTGCGTTTTGCCCGGGTGCGCAATCGTATCCACCTGCATTTGGCCTTGGGTGGCGACTTCGATGTCGCCTCGCTCGGCCCTGACAACGGAGAGTCCCCGTGATTGCTGCCCCCAGCTCGTCATGCGCTGGCATTGGCTCAGACCCATGGCGTCGCCGAGCACCCGACCGAGGAGACTCATGCGCCCGGCGTTGAAGATCCTGCTGCCCTTGGTGGTCCTGTTTTTCGCGGCCCTGGTGTCCATGGAGATCATGGGCAGTCGCGAAGATCCGCCCAAGGTGGCCCAGCGGGCTCCGGCGCCGCTGGTGCGCTCGCTGATCGTCGAGGCCGCTGACGAGGCCCTGCTGGTGGACAGCCAGGGCACGGTGACCGCGCCCACAAAGAGCCTGCTCACTCCGGAGGTCTCCGGCCGCATTGAGTGGGTTGCTCCGTCCTTCGTGGCGGGCGGTTTCTTCGAGCAGGGCGCCGAACTCGTGCGTCTCGACAAGCGCAACCATGAAATCGCCGTGGTGCTCGCCCGGGCAGAAGTGGCCCGTGCAGAGCTGTCTCTTGAGCTGGAGATCCAAGAGGGAGCTGTGGCGTCAGCGGAGTGGGACGCGTTGGAGGATGACCCGGCACCAGATCTGGTGGCACGCAAGCCTCAAGGGGTCTGGGCCCGAGCCGAGCTGGCTGCGGCCGAAGCCAGACTGGCCCTGGCCGAGCTGGATCTCGAGCGGACGTCCATCCGTGCGCCGTACGCGGGTCGGGTGGCCTCGCGCAGCGCAGACCTGGGACAGGTGGTGGGTCCCGGGACGGCCTTGGCTGTCGTCTACGGCATCGACCGAGCAGAGGTGCGCCTGCCCATCGCCGATCGTGACCTGGCTTTTCTCGATATCCCGTTGTCGACCAGCGGTGCTGCCGACGACAGACCTCAGGTGCCGGTGACCCTCTCCACCGTGTTTGCAGCTCAGCGCTGGACCTGGTCAGGGCACATCGTGCGGGTCGAGGCAGAGATTGACCCAGGGACGCGCATGCTGCACCTGGTGGCGGAGGTCGATGACCCCTACGGTCGTCGATCGGCCGGCGATTCGAGCAGCGCTCGCCCGCCACTCTCAGTGGGCCTCTTCGTCAGCGCAGAGTTGCAGGGGCGCGTGGCCCAGAACGTGATGGCGCTGCCTCGCTCGGCCTTGCGCACGGCCACGTCGGTGGCCGTCATCGACGACGAGAACCGCCTGCGATTTCGCGACGTGGTGATCCTGCGCACCGAGCGGGACAGGGTCCTGGTAACTGAAGGTGTTGCCGTCGGTGAGCGGGTCTGCCTGTCCACCCTGGAAGCGGCGGTCGACGGCATGACGGTGCGCACCGAGGTCGACGGCGGGCTCGACGGCGGGGTTGACGGCGAGGTTGACGATGGGGCTGGTGGCGAGGCCGAGGCGAGTCACGATCCATGAAGGGCGCCATCGCCTGGTTCGCCGAGCACCGTGTGGCCGCCAACATGCTCATGTGGCTGATCCTGATCGGCGGCATGATCACCGCGCCCATCGTCGAACAAGAGGTCTTCCCCGATGTGGACACGGGGATGATCACGGTCACCGTCGAGTTTCGCGGGGCCTCCCCGGCTGAGGTCGAGACCGGGATCTGCATCAAGATCGAAGAGGCGGTCGAAGGGGTCGACGGCATCAAGACCATCAGCTCCCGAGCCGTGCAGAACCTGGGCACGGTCACCATCGAAGTACTGGAGGGCGAAGACGAACGAGAAGTCCTCGATGATGTGAAGGCAGCAGTCGACACCATCGACACCTTTCCGCTCGAGGCTGAGAAGCCCCTGGTGCAGGAGTTCGAACTGGGCTTGCAGGTGATCAACGTGTCCGTCTCGGGCGCGGCGGGTGAGCGCGCGATCCGGCGCATGGCCAATCAGGTCAGGGATGAACTCCTGGCCATCGGCGGCATCACCCGAGTGCGGCTGGCCGCGGTGCGGCCCTTCGAGATCTCCATCGAGGTCTCCGAAGAATCTCTGCAGCGTTGGGGGCTGAGCTTCGACGAGGTGGCCCAGGCGGTGCGTACCCAGTCTCTCGATCTTGGCGGCGGTGTGGTCAAGACCGATGGCGGGGAGATCTTGTTCCGCGCCCAGGCCCAGGCCTACGAGGGCGCAGACTTCGCCTCGCTCGTGTTGCGCACCCGCCCGGACGGCTCCCGCCTGCTGCTGGGAGACGTGGCGGCGATCATCGACGGCTTCGAGGACACGGGGCAGGCCAGCACCTTCGACGGCCTGCCCACGGCCATGATCAAGGTCTACCGGGTGGGCAAGCAGCAGGCCCTGGACATCTCCGACAAGGTGCAAGCCTATGTGCGCGAGGCGTCCCTGCGCATGCCCGAGGGCGTGGAGCTGACCACCTGGCGCGACGAGGCTCGGGTCCTCCGCGGGCGCATCGATCTGCTGGTAGAGAACGGCCGAGTGGGACTGGCCCTGGTCTTCTTGACCTTGGCCCTGTTCTTGCGACTGTCCCTGGCCTTCTGGGTCACCGTGGGCATCCCCATCTCGTTTCTCGGGGCCTTGTGGCTGATGCCGGTCATGGACGTGTCGATCAACATGATCAGCCTGTTCGGCTTCATCGTGGCCCTGGGCATCGTCGTCGACGACGCCATCGTGGTGGGCGAGAACGTCTACTCCGAGATGCAGGGCGGCAAGCCCGGGTTGGCCGGTGTGCTGACCGGAGTCAACGGTGTGTCCACGCCGGTGCTCTTCGCCATCCTGACCACCATCGCAGCCTTTGCGCCCCTGCTGACCATTCCCGGTGTGATGGGCGAGTTCATCGCCCAGCTGCCCATGGTCGTGGTGCCCGTGCTGCTGTTCTCCATGGTCGAGTCGCTGTTCATCCTGCCGGCCCACTTGAGGCATCTGAAGGTCGGCGTGCCCCTGGCCAGATGGAACCCCCTGCGTCTCTGGGAGGTGGTGCGCAGCATTGTCAACAAGGCGCTGCGGTTCGTGATCGAGCGCGCCTACGAACCCGTGCTGCACTGGGCCCTGCGCTGGCGCTATCTCGCCTTGAGCGTGGGCCTCTCCGTGCTGGTGGTCATGGGCAGCCTGCTGGGCGCGGGCAAGATTCGCTTCGTGTTCTTTCCCCAGGTCGAGGCGGACAACATCGTGGCCTGGTTGACCATGCCCCAGGGCACGCCGTCATCCGTGACCGCCGAGGCCATCGCCGTGATCGACGGCGCCGCCCGGGAGCTGGCCGACGAGCTTGAAGAGGAGTGGGGCCAGCCCATGGTGCGACACGTGCTGGCTTCTGTGGGTGGCCAGCCCCTCGCAGAGGGACAGTCGCGAGGTTTCGGCAACGTGGGCAACTTCTCGGGCGCACATCTGGGCGAGGTCAATGTGGAACTTCGTCCCGCAGAAGATCGGGAGGTGCGCAGCGAAGATCTGGTCAATCGCTGGCGTGAGCTGACGGGGGCGCTGCCGGACACGGTCGAACTCGACTTCGCCGCCATCGCGTACTCGACGGGTTCGGCCATCGACATCCAGCTCACGGGGCACGACGTGGACGAACTGCGTGAGCTGTCCGCCGAGCTGCAGGCCAGGTTGCGCAACTATCCCGGGGTCTACGATCTGTCCGACACGTTTCGGGCGGGCAAGCAGGAGATGCGTCTGAGCCTCTCAGCAGAAGGGGAAGCGGCTGGCCTGACCCTGGTCGATCTGGCTCGCCAGGTGCGCCAGGGTTTCTACGGCGAAGAGGCACAGAGGGTGCAGCGAGGCCGGGATGAAGTGCGGGTGATGGTCCGCTACCCCGAAGAGCAGCGACGCAGTCTGGGCGATGTGGAGGCCATGCGCATCCGCCTCGCTGACGGCCGCCAGCTGCCCTTCTCGGCCGTGGCCGTCGCCGAGCCCGCCCGGGGGGATGCGACGATCGAGCGCACCGACCGGCGCCGCTCCATCAACGTCACCGCCGATGTGGACACGAGCTTGGGCGACCCCAACGCGATCCTGGCCGAGGTGGTCGCCGAGGACATGCCCGTCTTGCTGGAGGGTCACGACGGGGTGAACTGGTCACTCGAAGGGGAGCAGCGCGAACAGTCCGACACCGTGGGCGGCCTGCTGCGGGGTTTCTTGATGTCGATGGTCTTGATCTACGCTCTGCTGGCCATCCCGTTTCAATCCTATGCCCAGCCGGCGATCGTCATGGTGGCCATCCCCTTTGGCATCGTGGGCGCCATCGCCGGGCATCTGCTGCTGGGCATGGACGTGACCATCATGTCGCTGTTCGGTGTGGTGGCGCTGACCGGCGTGTTGGTCAACGACAGCCTGGTGCTGGTGGACTTCATCAACAAGAGCCGCGAGCGGGGCCTGCCCCTGGTCGATGCGGTGCGCTGCGCGGGGCCAGCGCGCTTTCGTCCCATCCTGCTCACTTCTCTGACCACCGTGGCGGGGCTGCTGCCCCTGCTCGTCGAACGGAGCCTGCAGGCCCAGTTCTTGATCCCCATGGCGGTGAGCCTCGCGGCGGGAGTGCTCTTCGCCACGGTGGTGACCTTGATCATCGTGCCAGTGTGCTACCTGATCTTGCACGACCTGCTGGGCCTCTGGGGCCACGGGGATCGGTCCCCGAGCGTCAGCGCAGAAGGGGCGTGAGGTCGACCAGCACCGGGCGATGATCGGAGGCGCTGCGGGCCAGCTCCAGTCTTGATCGCAGCATGTGGTCGAAGCGCAGGGGCCCACGAACGAACACGCGGTCGAGCGCTCCCACCGGCGCCCAGGCCGGGAAGGTTCGGACCGCCTTCGCGCCGACGCCGGTCACGCATTGAAAACCCTCTCGTAGCAGCCGGCCGGTGGGGAGCGCTCCCGCCCAGTCGTTCGTGTCACCGGCGAGGATGACGCGACTGCGTCGAGCCAGGTGACGGAGCGGGCGGGCGGCCAACAGCTTGCGCACCTGCAGCCTGCGCTCCATGCCGGAGAGGCCCAGGTGCGTGTTGAACACATGCAGCACCAGGTGGTGTCCCTTGTAGGGCACGCGCAGCTCGGTGTAGAGCGCCGAGCGCTTCTTCTTGATCGACACGGTGAGGTTGACGTTGGTCTGCCGCACGATGGGGTAGTGGGACAGGGTCGCGTTGCCGTAGCTGCCGTGAGTGAGCTTCACGTTCGCTGCGAAGGCGTGGTGGGCGTAGCCCAGGCGCTCGGCGAGTTCTTCGGTCTGATGGTGGCGGTGGCTGCGGGGCACCCCACGATCAACCTCTTGCAGGGTGAGGATGTCCGGGCGGTAGTGCTGGATCAGGGCCACGATGCGCTCGAGGGCGTAGCGTCTGTCGACTCCGCCGATGCCCTTGTGGATGTTCCAGGTCAGCAGGCGCATGGAGCCCTCATGGGGTCAGCGCCCGCCCGGTGCGGCGAAGCGGCTGCGGGTGCGCCCGCGCTCCAGGTCTTGCCGATACCGTGGGTCGTCGGGGGCCAGCTGCACCGCCCGCTCCAAGCTCTGTACGCCCTCGTTCACCAGCCCCAGGATGGCCTGGGCCAGCCCGAGGCGGTGCCAGGCGCTGGCGTTCTCGGGGTCGCCGGCCACAACGATTTCGTACTCGATCAGGGCTTCATCGACCCGCCCTGTCCCGCTGAGCAGAATGCCCAGGTTGAAGTGTGCGCGCAGGGATCCCGGGTCGACCAGCACGGCGGTGCGCAAGACCTGCTCAGCCTCTTCGAGCTCTTTGTCACGGAGCAGCGAGACGCCCAGCTGGTTGAGCGCGTCCACGTGCTGGCTGTCGAGACGCAAGACCCGGCGAAACGAGTTTCGGGATTCACGACGCTGGCCCCAGGCGTCGAGCACGATGCCCATGCCGAAGTGGGCGTCGGTGTGCTCGGGGTCAAGCTGCAAGGTCTTTTCGAAGGCCAGCGCCGCCTCGTCGAGATGGCCCATGGCCAGCAGGGTCGTGGCCAGATTGGCCTGGGCTTCAAGGTAGTCGGGGTCGATGTCCAGGGCGTCGCGGTAACTCTGCACTGCGCCCTCCAGGTCGCCGTCCAGGCGCCGGTAGTTGCCGTCTTGCCACAGGCTCATGGCGTCGCCGCCCCCGGAGAGGGCCAGGGCCCGTTCGGTGACGACCCGGGCCTCGCCTTGCTTGCCGGCCCAATCGAGCACGGCGGCCAGGCGGGCCAGGGCGCGCACATGGGCTTCGGTGTCGACCGAGTCGAGCACTGCCGCCTTGGCAGCGGCCCGGTTCTCAGGGGTCCATTCTGCTGAGAGGGTGAGCCAGCCTGCTGTTGAAAAGGTGTTGATCAATGCCACGGCGAGCTGGCGGTACAGATCAATCGTCATGTGCACGTGGTCGAGAAAGAGGTCCGCCCCGGGGAGGGGGGCACCTGTGGCCTGGCGGGCCTGCTCGCCCACCTGAGCCTCCCAGTCGAGGTACGGCACCGCGGCGGCCATGGCGGCCTGGGCCACGATCTCGCCTACCTGGGAGGGAGCTCGCAGGGGCACGATGTCTTCGTCCCGGGCCCGGCGCAGCGCCTCGGTGGCCTCTGCGAAGCGCCCGCAGGCCAGCAGGGATCGGCCGTGCTCATACAAGGCCAGGGCATGGCGCGGATCATCGGCAGCCGCGGCAGCGAGGGCCTCGGCCAGGTCTGGCCGGGCCAGCTGCTGCTCATCGAGGCCAGCGACTCGTGCCAGAAGCTCGTCGATGGCTCGGGCCCGCTGCTCGGAGACTCCGGGGCCATGTGCGCTCTTGAACGGCCGGCAATCGATCAGCTCTGAGGCGGGATTGACGAAAACCAGCTCTGCACCTGCCTTTGAGGCTAGATCTGCCATGCGCGCCAGATTCAGGCGCATGTGTGCAAGTATCGAAGCTGCCAGCTCATCGTCCCGCGAATAGGCGCCCAGGCCCACGCTGTGGTCGAGCAACGTCTCGACCTCTTCGGGCAGCAGGCTGCCCCCGGTCGGTGGGCCAGGTGAGCTGAAATCAGGGCCGGCCAGGCGCTGGGCCCAGCGAAAGAGAGCGCTGTTGTGCAACAGGGAGCCTGCGGCGAGCCAGCCCTGAGGGGTCTCTCTCAGGTCGCCGTAGGTGCGCTCTTCGAGGAACTCGTTGTGACCGGTGTAGATCACGAAGATGTCGGGAGCGTAAGCCGTAAGCTCCTCCATCACGGCTGCCACCCGATAACTGGCGTAGCTCACCCCGCCAGCGTTGATGACTTCCCATTGCTGGTCCGGGTCGGCGAGGGGCAGCAGCTCTCGTAGCCAACCAGCGAACGAGGTGGCGTCATCGTAGGGCCGGCCATAGGTGGTCGAGCCGCCCAGGCAGAAGACGCGCACGGTCTGGCTCGCTTTCTCCACAGAGAAGCGCTGGGCGTTGAAGTGATCCCGCTTGTACGGGGCGGTTTCCATGAAGTTGCCCGTCGTGTCGGGGACGAACAGCGGGCGGCTGCCGTCAAAGCCCACGAAGGGGTCGGCCTGCGTGGGGGCCGGGGCCAGGCCCGCGGCGCGCAGGCCAAGCTCAGCCAGTGCGAGCACCGCCAGGGCCAGGCCGAGCTGGCTCAGCAACCGTCGCCAGCGGGGGCTGCGTTGACGACGAGGCGCGGAGATGTGCTGTCCAGGCGCGGAGCCGGTCATGGGCGTGGTGTTGAGGGGCGAGGATGATGTCGACGTCGTGGATGCAGGGTAGCACTCGGGGAGTGCGAAGGCTGAGTGATCGACGGGCCTGTGACGGCTGGAGTTTCGTGGTCGAACGCTTGTAGGGCCGGGTGTATCTTGTCCCCCGGACAGCTGATCGCACGTGGTCCACGCGTTCGATCTCTCGTCTTTGGGGCCCGGTGCTTCATGGTCAGTCCCACCGCGGAACATGGCGGGGCGCAGGTGGCAACACTGAGCCCCTGTCATGATCGCAGGCGAGCACAGAGTGCCAACGCCACAGCCCACAGCAACGACCCACGCCAGCCCCGTAACGCTCAGGTAACACCATGAAGACGCTGCTCTCCCAGTTCTGCGACCAGTTTGACGAGGCCGTGCGCCCCCTTCTGCAGCCCATGACCCGGGCCGCCGACACCCTCAATCAGGTGTCCGAGAAGGCCGACGTGAAGTCGCTGCTGCCCACCGTGCTCGACGTGCGACACCAGCTGTCGAGTCTGGCTGACAAGGTCGCTGAGCAGAAGGCCTACGTGCTCATCTTCGGCCCGCTCAAGAGCGGCAAGTCCACGCTCATGAACGCCATCTCTGGCGCCTATGTGAGCGAAGTGACGACCTTGCCCGCCTACCCGTGCATGGTCTACGTGAGCGACGACGACAAGAAGGCCTTCACGGTCACCCGCTACAACGGTGAGACCCAGGACTTCTCCGACATGGACTCCATGCGCACGCTCATGGAGTGGGCCCACACCGAGCTCGCCGACCGCCTGCGCGAGGTCGAAGCCCGGGGCGAGACGTTTGATCCCCAGGTGCACATCCCCCAGGCCATTCGCCGGGTCGACGTGAGCCTGCCGGCCAACCACCTGGCCAAGTCGAGCGCGTCCCTCGTCGACACCCCAGGCCTCTACACGCGCATGAAGTTCGGCTACGACCGGCTGACCCGCGAGTTCCGCAACACGGCCGCCAGCGCGATCTTCGTGGTCAAGACCGACAACCTGTTCTTCGAGCAGGTGTTCGCCGAATTCGAAGACCTGCTGAAGATGTTCAGCAGGGTCTTTCTGGTGGTGAACATCGACTCCACCAAGCGTGACCTCTACCCCGATGGGCGGTTGGGCCCGAGCATTGAAGGCGAGCACCCCGACCGCATCATCTCTGCCTTCGAGAACCTCTCGATGACAGCGCCGCTGAAGAAGGCGGTCGAAGACGGGCGACTACGCATCTACCCGGTCGATCTCCTGCAAGCCGCCAGCGAGCGCATGAGAGACGTGGACGACGAGGCTCGTGATCTGGGCGTGGGTGTGGCTGGCTTCTACACCTTCCTCGATGACCTGAGCGAGTACCTGAACAGCACCGACTACCTGGTGGCGTTCCTGGGTGACAGCCTGCGCCACGCCTGGTCCCTGGTCACCGAGCTCGAAGGTATCGCCTCCCTCGATTCCGTGCAGCATCTCGAGCAGACGATCACCGAGCTGGTGGGAGAGAAGCGCAGCCACGAGCAGCGCAGCGAGGCGTTGACCCGACTGGCCGAGACGCCCTGGGCCAACTATTTTGGCAAGCTCGGCGAAGATCTGTCCTCCATTGCCGCTGGGCGCATCGAGAAGCTCCGGGAGTCGACTTCCGACAAGATCGCCGATGCGGTCGATGCCTGGTTTGAAGGGGACGGCTCCTTCGAGAGTCTGGTCGAGGACGAGCTGCAGCCGGTGTTGCAGGCCACCCGCGACGATCTGGTGCGCACGGTGAGCGATGTGCTGCAGACCGTGGCTGGCACGGACACGGCTGGCAGCAATCCCACTCACGAGGTCAAGAACGACCTGGCCACTGTGGGCATTCGCATGGGCCGGGTGGGCCGGGCCTGCATGAAGATCATCGACCCGGTGAAGGGGCTGGCCGAGGCGCGACTCTCGGTGTCGACCCAGATCGTGCCCATCAAGCGCGGCTTCTTCGACTACCTGTTCCTGCGCCGCATGCCCGCCATGCAGAAGCGCATGTTCGGCCCGGACGGGTCGCCCAATCAGCCGGTGAGCCGCCAGGTCAAGGGGCGCAAGCTGGGCAACGTCGCCCGTGAGGCTCTGCAGCATGGGTTCGAGGTGGCCTTCAATGACTACCTCAACGGCGCTCTCGACCATCTCTCCACCCATGTGCTGAGCCACTACGTGGAGACCCTCCGTCGGGGACTCAAGGGCGAGCTGCGCAAGCTCAAGGACGCCACGACGCTTGAGCACGCTGCGGTCGAGCGCCGGCTCAGCGAACTGCAAGAGGTCAGCACGTCCCTGGCGACTCTGCGAGATGTGGTGGGGTCCACCAACGAGAGCCTGGCCCTGCTCTCCCAGCAGTACGGCGAGACCGACCCAGCGCTGCTGGAGCAGCAGCTCGTCGCCGACGAGAATGCAGCAGCCGAGTTGGCCTTGGATGACGTGGCTGAGTTGCTCGACCCCGAGCAGATCGAAAGCGACGAGGGCGAGTTCGGCCTGGAGGACGACGTCGACGCGGCTGTCACCACCGAAGAGCCCGCTGACTCGGCGACCGACGATGAAGAGGCCCACACCACTGCAGGGTGACCCTGCGATCGCCGTCCGACACGCACCAGGCGGGGCGGGCTGCTTGAGAGAGCCCGATTCGCTCAGATCGGCTGGCCCAGCAGGCCGAGCTCCTTGCCGTGGGGGCGAAGTGCGTCGATGACGAACTCGATGTGGGGTCTCAGCTCGACCTCGAGCAGTGCGACGCCCTTGTGCACCTCTGGCCGCTCGACCTTGGCGGCGAAGCCCTTGTTCTTGAGCTTCTTGACCACGCTCTTGGACGTGAGCTCAGCGATGCCACCCGGGCGCACATGGCAGCAGGCTCCGATGAATCCAGTCAGCTCATCGCAGGCCAGCAGGGCCTTGTCGAGCAAGGAGTCGTAGCTGACTCCCCAGGCTGTGTAGTGGGCTGAGATGGCGTGGGCGATGGGTTCGCAGTCGCCCCGTTCTCTGAGCCAGGCGACGATGCGCTGAGGGTGTTCGTCGGGCCAGCTCTCGTAGTCGGCGTCATGGAGCAGCCCCGCCAGGCCCCACTCTGCGGCGGCTGACGGGCCGGGACCGTAGTGGCTCGCCGCAGCGATCATCACTTCTTCGACCGCCCGAGCGTGCCGGCGCAGAGCTTCGCCCGGAGTCCATTCGCAGAGCAGCTCCCAGGCCTGGTCACGGGACAGTGGCATCGGTCAGCCCGCCCCGCCCCGATACTCGTCGAGGACCTTCTGAAAGCCAGGGCGACGCTCGTCGGTGGCCATCTCGACGGCACGTTGCTGGAGCATGGCGGCCATGACCGCGTTGCCTCGTCGCCAGTGCACTCGGGCCAGGGTGTCGAGCACCTGGGGGTCACGGTGCTCGCCCAGTTCGTTGGCCTTGGTGGCGGCCACAAGGGCCAGGTCGAGTTCGGTGGCGCTGGGCTCGCCCTCACGACCGGGAGCCACGATCTCCCAGGAGAGCCAGTTGAGGGCCGTGGCGTCCTGGCCCATGGGGCCGCGGGTCGCCTCGAGGGCATAGCTCAGGGCCTCCTGCCAGCGGCCGTCCTTGCTCATGGATTGGTAGGCGTACACCGCGTAGTAGGCGTAGGCGTCATCAAGGGCGACCAGTTCTTTGGCAGTAGCCGCGGCGTCGGCAAAGCGGCCGGCTTTGAAGGCCTCATGAAACTGGCTCTGCAGCGGCTTGGCAGACTCTCTCAGTGCGGCTTCCCGTGCGGCCTGCTCAGCCCAGGCGACCCGGTCGAAGGTGCCGTCGAGGATCTCCTTCAGGGCCTCGTCCATTCCGGCCATGGGGTGGCCGATCCAGCTCAAGATGCCGCTGCCATCGACGATCATGGCGGTGGGGAGGCCCTTGCGTCCTGCCGCTTTCATGAACGCGTCGGCGGTCTTGGCGTCGATGTCCTCGGCGATGGTGTAGTTCATCGCCTCGCCGCGCTTCTCGACGAACTCGGCGGTGGGGGTCATCTCGGGACGGGGCCAGATGGCCACACCGATGATGGTGACGCCCTCTGCCAGGCTGTTGGCCAGCGCGTTCACGTGGGGGATGGAACGGACGCAGGGCCCGCACCAGGTGGCCCAGAAATCGAGCACGTACACCCGGCCGTCGCCGAAACCGGGCACGGGCTCGCCCTTCAACCACTGCACATCGCTGAGCGCCGGGGCCGCGTCGCCCACCTCGAGGTCGGGGGCAGCGAGGGTCGGTGCCGCGACCAGGCAAACCAGGGCCAGGGCGAGAAGCGGGCGCACGTGATCTCTCCAGCGGTGGGGAGGCGGTGGATGGGCTGGGCCGCCCGGATGGAGGGAGTGTAGCCCCAGTGTGTTGCGGAATGGTGGCAGGGCGGCGGTGGCCGGTGCAAACTGGGGGGCGATGGCCTGTCCTTCGCCTCTCGCCGCGTTTCATCCCACGGTCGCCCGCTGGTTTGCCGAAGCTGTGGGCGAGCCCACCGCGGCCCAGCGCTTGGGCTGGCCGGCGATCGGAGCGGGGCAGAACGTGCTGGTCTCCGCACCCACGGGAACGGGCAAGACCCTGGCCGCCTTCCTCTGGGCGCTGGACAGCCTGCTGCGTCGGGGAGACGACCTCGCTGACGCCACCCACGTGCTCTACATCTCGCCGCTCAAAGCGCTGAGCAATGACGTGCGCACCAACCTCTCCGGCCCCCTGGCGACCCTGCGGGAGATGGACCCGTCCTTGCCCGGAGTGAAGGTGGCTGTGCGCAGTGGCGACACGACGCAGAGCGAGCGGGCCAAGATGCTGCGGCGCAACCCTCACGTGTTGGTGACCACGCCAGAATCCCTGTACATCCTGCTCACTTCTGCGGGTGGACGGGACATGCTGCGCACGGTGGGCACGGTCATCGTCGATGAGATTCACGCCCTGAGTCGGGACAAGCGGGGCAGCCACCTGGCGCTTTCACTGGAGCGTCTCGAGCAGCTCACCGGCGGCGTGCAACGCATCGGTCTCTCGGCCACGGTCAAGCCCATCGAAGACGTGGCGCGACTGCTGGTGGGCGTGGACCGCTCCTGCGAGATCGTGGACACCGGTCACCTGCGATCCATCGAGCTGGGAGTCGAGGTGCCCGGTTCACCCTTGAGCGCTGTGTGCTCCCACGAACAGTGGGGGGCGATCTACACACGTATGGCCGAGCTGGCATCAGCTCATCGCACCACGCTCGTCTTCGTCAACACGCGCAAGCTGGCCGAGCGGCTGGCGGCGCGACTCACGGATGTTCTCGGCGAAGGAGCGGTGGCTTGCCACCACGGCAGCTTGAGCAAGGAGATCCGGCTCGACGCGGAGCAACGGCTCAAGGCCGGCGAGCTGTCCGTGTTGGTAGCCACCGCGTCGCTGGAGCTGGGCATCGACATCGGCGACGTCGACCTGGTGTTGCAGGTGGGCTCGGCCCGCTCGATCGCCACCTTGTTGCAACGAGTGGGTCGCGCAGGGCACGGTGTCCATCGCACGCCCAAGGGGCTGATGTTCCCCCTCACACTCGACGAACTCGCCGAGGCGGCGGCCCTGCTCGCTGCGGTCCAACGAGGTGAGCTCGATTGCACGCCCCCTCCGCCGCTGGCCATCGACATTCTGGCTCAGCAGCTGGTGGCCAGTTGCGTGGCAGGAGAGTGGGATCAAGACGGCTTGTACGGCATGGTGCGCCGGGCCTGGCCCTATCGCGAGCTGACCCGTGCAGACTTCGAGCGGGCGCTGGATCTGCACAGCGAGGGGCGCTGGGCGTTGCTCCATCGGGACGACGTGGGTGGGCGGGTGTTGGCCACCAAGCGGGCTCGGCTGCCGGCGCTCACCTCGGGCGGAGCGATCCCGGACACGGCCGACTACGAGGTGCGTCTCGAACCCGAGAACCTGTTCGTGGGGACGCTCAACGAGGACTTCGCCGTGGAGGCGAACGCGGGGGACATCTTTCAGCTGGGCAACACGAGCTGGCGCATCCTGCGCATCGAGTCGGGCGTTGTCCGTGTGGCTGACGCTCGCGGTGAGCCTCCTACCCTGCCCTTCTGGTTGGGCGAAGCGCCGTCTCGCACTCGCGAACTCTCCGCGGAGATCGCGGCGCAGCGGGAGCAGTGTGACGGGCCCGAGTGGTTGGTCGAGCACTGCGGGCTGTGCCCCGAAGGAGCAGAACAACTCGCCGCATATCTCGCCGCAGGGCGATCGGCATTGGGCGTGGTGCCCACCCAGCAGCGCATCGTGGCCGAGCGCTTCTTCGACGAGACCGGGGGCATGCAGCTGGTGTTGCACACGCCGTTTGGTGGCCGCATCAACCGTGCCTGGGGACTGGCCCTGCGCAAGCGCTTCTGCCGTGGCTTCGGCTTCGAACTCCAGGCTGCCGCAAGCGAAGAGGCGATCTTGTTGTCCCTGGGACCCCAGCACAGCTTCCCCCTCGAGTCGGTGTTCGGCTACCTGCACAGCAACTCCACCCGCGAGGTGCTCATCCAGGCCCTGCTGGCCGCGCCGATGTTCACCACTCGTTGGCGCTGGAACGCCACCCGGTCGTTGGCCTTGCCCCGCACCTACGGCGGCAAGAAGGTGCCCGCGCCCTTGTTGCGCATGCGCGCCGACGATCTCCTGGTGGCGGCGTTCCCCCAGGCCATGGCCTGCTTCGAGACCTTGCCCCCGGGTGATCTGCCCGTGCCCATGGAGCATCCCCTGGTGGGTCAGACGGTCGACGACTGTCTGAACGAAGCCATGGACATAGACGGCCTGCTGTGCGTACTCGGCGGGATCGAGTCGGGGGCTGTGACCACACATGCTGTCGATCTCCCCGAGCCGTCGCCCTTCTCTGCGGGCATTCTCTCTGCTCAGCCATACACGTTTCTCGACGATGCGCCGCTGGAGGAGCGCCGCACCCAGGCGGTGCGTACTCGCCGAGGCCTGTCGAATCACGATGCGGACACCATCGGCGCGCTCGATCCTGCAGCGGTGGAGCGCGTGCGCAAGGAGGCCTGGCCCCAGCCTGCGAACATCGAAGAACTCCACGAGTGTCTGCTCTGGATGGGCTGGCTGAGCGATGGGGAGGCGGCGCCTTTCGCCCCGTGGCTCGAGCGCCTGGCAGGTGCAGGGCGAGTGGCGCACGAAGGGCAGCGGTGGTTCGCAGCGGAGGTCGACAGAGAGGACCACGAAGCGCTCCTGGCCGGGCGCCTGGAGGCCTTGGGGCCTCTGGTCACAGAAGACCCGGCGGAGCTGGCCCTGCTCCCGTTGTTGGAAGCCAAGGGAATCGTTCTGCGTACCCGCCTGGGCGGACAGGAAGCGTGGTGCAATCGGCGCCTCTTGGCGCGCATCCACCGCTACACCCTGGCTCGTCTGCGGGCCGAGATCGAGCCGGTCTCCGCCGCCGATTTCTTGCGTTTCTTGACGGCCTGGCAACACATCGACCCGGCTCATCAACTCGAAGGTCCCCTGGGCGTGCTCGAGGTGGTGCGTCAGCTGTCAGGATTCGAGGTGCCTGCCGCCGAGTGGGAGCGATCGGTCTTGCCAGCGCGGGTGAGCGGCTATCGTCCGGCCTGGCTCGACGAGCTCATGCTCTCCGGGCAGGTGCTCTGGGGGCGGTTGTGGGGCGCGTCGGTGGCGACCATTCGCTCGACGCCCGTGGCGCTCATGTTGCGCGACGAGTTGCCGCTCTGGACAGAGCTGTCCACTCCAGGTGACGTCTGGAGCCTGCGCAGCGAAGGTCGTCAGTTGCACGAGTCGCTCACCGAGCGTGGGGCCAGCTTTCCTCAAGAGCTGGGAGCGGCGACGGGCTTGTTGGAGACCCAGCTGCAGTCCGGCCTGTCGCAACTGGTGGGCCTTGGCCTGGCCACTTGCGACGGTTTCGGCGGATTGCGGCAACTGTTCTCCCCACGAAAGAAGTCGCGTCGGGGGCGGGGCAGTCCCGCGCCGGTCGGTCGCTGGAGCCTCTTTCGTTCCTGTGCAGACAGCGGCGGTGGCTCGGCAGACATCGAGTTCGTCACCCGCAAGCTGCTGCAGCGCACTGGCGTGCTGTTCCGGCGGGTGCTGGAGCGAGAGCGGCTGCCGATCAGCTGGCGCGAGGTGCACCGTGAGTGTCGTCGTCTTGAGGTGCGCGGTGAGGTGCGGGGCGGGCGTTTCGTGGCGGGCTTCTCCGGCGAGCAGTTCGCCTTGCCCGAAGCTGTGACGTTGCTGCGCAAGATGCGCCGTGAGCAGGTGCCGGAGCGGACGGCCCAGTGGGTGGAAGCCTGCGATCCGCTCAACTTCGTGGGCATCCTCACTCCGGCAGAGCGGGTGGCCAGCAACTCTCGGCGCAAGGTCGAGGTGGCCTGAGCTGGGTCTCCTCCTGTGCGCGGGCTCACGCGAATCGGTTGATATCGATTTGGAAACGTGATGCCAAACTGAAACGGGGCCGCCCCGCACACGAACAGGGGCAGGTCAAGGCGGCGCAGGATCGGTACGAAAAGCTCCTGAACTCGCAGATCGGTGGTATCGTCCTGCTCGCGATGCACGCGGCTCTCCCCTCGCGGAGCTTGTTGGCTCTGCGGTCGCGTGTGGACGACACCACACGATGCACAACCTGGTACGGGCACTGACCCCAGGACTGCTCATCTTCGGGATGGGCGTCCTGCACGCGCAGAACACCTTGCAGACTTGGACAGGCGCGCCTGGCCAGGCGTTCTTTGGACGCTCGGTCGCGACCCTGGGCGATGTCGACGGCGACGGTGTGGCTGATGTCGTTGTGGGCGATCCCTTTGGCGCGCAGTTCAAGGGCTCTGCACAGGTCTTCTCGGGCCAGTCGGGCGTGTTGATCGTCGAGGTGTCCGGGTCGACTCCGGGTGACAACTTCGGCGAGTCCGTGGTGGGCTGTGGCGACGTCAACGGTGATCGCATCCCAGACTTCGCTGTGGGCTCCTCGCTCAACTCGACGGCTGGCTCCAGCGCTGGGCAGGTCACTGTGCACTCGGGCGCAGACGGCGACGTGCTCTCCACGTTGAATGGCAGCGCGCCGGACAGCCACTTCGGCCGGGCCCTGGCGAATCTGGGCGACCTCAACGGCGACGGCCTCGCTGAACTGGCCGTGGGCGCTCCACGGGAGGGCTCCGATCAGCGTGGCGCCCTGTGGATCTACAGCGCAGGTGGCCTCGGCGGGGTGCCTCTCTTCGGCCCGCTGCCGGGCTCGGGGAAGGACGACGCCCTGGGTTCCGCCGTGGCCAGCGCTGGGGACGTGAACGGCGACGGCACCCTCGACATCATCGTGGGTGCGCCCCAGACCGGCAGCGCCAACGGTTACATGCGCGTGCACTCCGGTGTGGCTGGCGAGCTGCTCTGGATGGGCAGCGGCGACAGCAAAGGCGACGGCTACGGCAGCGCGGTGGCCGGCGTCCCCGACCTGGACGGCGACGGCTTGGCTGATGTCCTCATTGGCATCCCTGGGCTCGACGCGGGCGCGACAGACGGTGGCGGAGTGGTGGTCTACTCCGGTGCCTCAGGAGTCTTGATCTCGATCCTCTTGGGTGACGAGGCCAGTAGCGCTCTGGGCTTCTCGGTCGCAGGCATCGCAGACCAGGATGGCGATGGCTTCGGCGAGATCGTCGCGGGCACGGACAAGCTCGAGGGGGGTGAGGCGTTGATCTGGTCAGGCGCCACAGGCGCTGAGCTGATGTCCGTGGATGTCTTCGACGCCGCGGCCGCAGGGCTGGGCTCAGGTGTGGTGGTGTCGGCGGCAGATGACATGAATGGCGATGGCTGGGACGACCTGCTCATCGGCGTGCCCACGCGCCTGGTCTCGCCGGACCCCGGGCAGGTGCTGGCAGTCTCCATGCAGGCGACCATCCCGTGGATTGACCTGGGCCTTGCCCTCTCGGGCACCAACGGCCTACCTCAGCTCAGCGGCAAGGGTAGCTTGCTGGCCGACTCGAGCTTCGTGCTCATCGTGAGCAACGGCCGGCCCCTTGCCAGCGCCACCCTGGTGCTGGGCTTGAGCCGAGAAGATGCCCCCTTCAAGGGCGGCGTGCTCGTGCCTGCCCCTGACATCCTCTCGCAGCAGATCATCCTCGACGCCCAGGGCTCGCTGGCCTTCGTGGACAGCCTGCCCACCCAAGTGACCTCAGGAACCCAGGTGATCTACCAGGTCTGGATCAACGACCCGGCCGCTGTGCAGGGGCTGGCGGCGAGCAACGCGCTGGAAGCCACAGCTCCCTGACCTGGGTTCTTCGCCAGGGCTGCCAGAGCTGCGGCCCAGGCCGAGCCCGGTGAGGCGCACAGGCCAGCAGGATGCGCTCGGAGGTCCGTTGCTTGCGCGGAGAGTTCAGTCGTTGCGATAGGACGTGTGGCAGGCGGAGCAGGTGGTCTTGAGGGCGCGGTAGGCGTCGCTGGCAGGCTTCCAGTCGTGGCCGCCGCTACGACGGATGCCAGTGAGCAGCTCGCGCAGGGTCGCGCTTTGCTCGCGGCTCTGTTCGATCCACTGGCGGAAGTCCTTGGGCTCTGCCCTGACCTCTTTCAGTTCAGCCGCGGCGCTGAAGAGGTTGGTCAGGATGGCTGACTCGTTGACCGGGTCGAGATCAGGATGGTCGTCCGGCACGGCCCAGTTGTTCTTCTCCATGCTGGTCAGGGTCTCGAAGGCCCGAGACGCCTCGACCATCAACGAACGGAAGCCAGCGTGGGCGTGGGCTTCGGGAAAGTCCCACTCGTAGGCCTCGGTGGTGGCGGCGTCTGGCAGCTCGGCCCGAGCGATGGTCTGGTAGAGACCTTCGTACTTGGAGGAGGTGCCGCACCACTGGCGCATCTCAGCAAGGGACTGCAGGCGAGACGCGCCGTCGGTGACCAGGCGCCCCACAGCCGCCGCCGCAGGGCCTCTGTGTCGTCCATGGAAGCAGTGCACATAGAACGGCCCGGGAAGCTCGCGGAAGGCCTTGCTGATGCGCAGCAGCTCGTCGTCGCTGATGCCCCGATAGCGGATGGGTACGTGGACGTAGCTCAGCCCGTGGAGGGCCGCTGCTTCGGCATCGGGAGACTTGCCGTCCACGGAGAGGATTGTGCGTACGCCCAGGGCCGCGATGGCCGCGAAGCCAGGGTCGTCGTCAGGCTCGCCACCGGAGATGATCGTCTCGCTCAAGCGAAACACGTTGTGCAGGCTGGGGATGTCGAGAGGCACAGGGGCCTGCAAGGTCAGCTGCGCCGCCGTCTCGTAGGCGCTGTCTGCGAGGGTCAGGGGCGCGGCGATCTCAATGGTCTTGGCTGAGGCCTCTTCGAGAGGCGTGCTGATCTGCGCCGGGAGGGCAGCCCCCAAGGAGATGGGGAGGGCGAGCCAGGCGCTGAGGGCGACGATCTGAATGATGGGAGGTGCCTCCTGTCCACCGGGAAGGCCCGGGATGAGTGGGTTGGAGGGTCGAACGCACAAGAGACCTCGAGCGGACGCTCTTCTCTGACAGTGCGGTGGGCGCATCTGGCCCAAGTCAGCCCAGGAGTCCAGCCCTCTGAATGGCTGTCTCCCGGAACCCTGCGCCCTTACTGGGGCGTGAAGGCCCGTTGGGAGCTGGCCAGCACCTTGCGCTTGGCCTCGGCGATGACCCGGCTGGGGGTCCGTTTGAGGGCCTTGGTGATGTGGGCCCACTGCATGGTCCAGACGAACCATTTGGTGGGATCGAAGTGGTACCAGCGGATCCCGTTGCGGTAGTCGGCCTGAAAACGGTGGTGGAAGTTGTGGTAACCCTCACCGAGCGAGATGAGCGCGGTGACGAAGCTGTCCCGGGCGGTGGTGGCCTTGCTGTAGGGGCGGTTGCCGATCCAGTGGGCCACGGAGTTGACCGAGAACGTGGCGTGCCACTGGAACGTCAGCCGCAGAAAGCCGGCCACCAGCAGACCGCCCAGGGCGTCACCCCAGAGGGAGCCGATGGCGGCGGGGATCAAGGCGCCGAACAGGGCGGCCAGCAGCAGGTAGTGACGATCTTGGAAGCGCACCAGCGGGTCGGCCTTGAGGTCTTCGCCCTGGGCGCCGTTCTGGCTGATGCCGCGGATGTAGATCCAGCGGATGTGGGCCCACCAGAAGCCCCGGTTGATGTTGTACGGGTCGCGAGACTTGTCGGTGTGGGTGTGGTGGTTGCGATGATCGATCGACCACTTGAGCGCGGAGTTCTGCACCGCGCCTGCACCGAAGAGCAGGTAGAAGAGGCGCAAGGGCCAGGCCGCCGCGTAGCTGCGATGGGAGAACAGCCGGTGGTACCCGCCGGTGATGGCCAGACCGCAGCAGGCGTACCACGAGAGGCCCAGGATCAGCGTGGCCCAGGAGAACTCGAAGAAGGCCAGGCGGATGAGGCCGTAGACGCCCAGCATGTGGACGGCCACGAGGGCGAGGAGATTGGTCCAGATGAGTCGTCGCACGTCGGGGCGATCTCCTCTGTCGTCTGTTGTCGGCGAAAGGTCGGGACGAAGCCTCCCCCGGCGCGGGGGGACGCGGAGTGGGAGCATACGCTGGATTCTCCTCGGGCCGTCGAGGATCTCGCCTGAGGTCACCAAAATGTGAAACCTCAAACCGCTGCCCGATGTGCCGCTGGTCGTCCGGCGTGGTCTGTGCTCTGTGGCCAGAGTGTCCGCTGAGGGATCGCCCTGACGGCTATCACTTGACGTCATGGTCGTGTTTGAGTCAAGGGTGGCGGGGGGAAACTTCGCCGTGGCTGCCGGGTCTCTCGCTGGGCCCTGGGGTTCGAGTAGGCTGTCGCCCCGACCCCAGGCAAGCCCTGGGCCTGCTCTGCCAGGCGTAATAGACAGTCTTTGACCGCAAGAGAGATGCCCTTTGTCCCCCAGTCTGCATTCGCCCTGGCTCTTGGAAGCGTTGAGTTCAGGGCTCTTCGCGGCACTCTGTCTCGTGGGCTGCTCTCCGGGCTCGGAGGGCGAGGACCCTGAGAGAGCGCTCTTTGGCCCGGGAGACCTGCTGATTCTGGACGGCGATGCCGGGGAGGTCTTGCCTGATGGCGAGCGAGCGGGTGCCCTCTTTGTCGCCCGGGCCCTGGCGGCGGGTGGCTTCGCTCCGCCCGAGGTGCTGGCCAGCGACCCCCGCTGGGTGGAGCCCACAGACCTGGCCGTGCTGGACGATGGCACGGTGCTGGTCATGGAGTCCGCGTGGGCACCGGGACCGGGGCCTGGCCGGGGGGCCCTGTTTCGAGTGCGCCCGGGAGCGAGCACAGCGCAGGTGTCTCTCTGGTGGACCGACGAGCGCCTGCGCCGACCCGTCTCGCTGATTCGGCATCCGTCAGGCACGGTCTACGTCAGCGATCGGGACGCCAATCCTCTCGGTCTCGATCAGCCCACGGGCAGTGTCTTCGCCGTCGCCCAGAATGGCGCATCGGCCGGGGCGCTTGGTCAGCCGGGGCTGGCCACAGTGGCGGCAGCGGGCCCCGAACTGGTCACACCAGGCCCGTTGGCGTTGGGGCGAGACGGTGCGGTGCTGGTCATGGACGCGGACGCCAATCCCCGGGGCGTGCTTTTCGATGATGGCCGCCCGGGGACACCGGGAGTGCTGTACCGCATCACGCCGACGGGCCTGGCGGTCGAGCTGGAACCCACGCGCACGGTGAGCCCCATCGGTCTGGTGCGAGGCGAGGGCAGCGAGCTGTTTGTCATCGACGCCAACCAGGGCCAGGCCCATGGCGTCATGGGCGACGGCGCACTCTTCGTCCGGAAGGCACAGGGGCTTGAACTCGTGGTGGACAGCCTCTTGCTGGGCCGGCCGCGAGCCATGGTGGACCCTTGTGGCGGGGACGCCCTGGCAGACGGAAGGCTGGTGGTGGCCGACGCCAACGCCGACCCGCTGCAGCTCGGCGAGGACGGCACGGGCAAGGGCGTCTACGGCACCGGGCCGGGAGCGGTGCTGGTCATCGACCCCGTGTGGGCCACGGTGGAGACGCTCCTCGCCGACGAGCGATTCGTCATGCCCTTGGCCGTGCGAAGGGTGAGGCCCTGGGGCGCGTCTGCGCCGTAGGTCTCTTCCTCCGAGGTGGTCCGGGCTGCCCTCGCCGGTGGACGGGCAGGAGACTCTGGCCTTCCTCGTGTTCATTCCTTGCGTGGCTGACGCTCTGCTTTGCTTCAGCGCATGTAGGCCAAGCGACGGGTGGGGGGAGGGCGGCGCTGCGCGCTTCTACCAGGTCTGCCAGTTGTAGAGCTCGCCTCGGTGTTCGCCTGCGCTGCCTACGGGCAGGGTCATTTTGAAGTGCTTGGTCTCTGGTGGAAGGCAGGTGTCCCCTTCGCAGGCCTGGTAGGTCACGGCAAGGGACACCGTGGCTTCGCTGCCCTCGAAGTCGTCAGCCATGGCCAGGACCAGAGCGTTGATGGGGATGTCGTGCTCGTAATAGGTGAGGTCCTCCTCCATCAGCTCATCGCGGACCGTCTTTGGCTGGGGGTACGTCAACGGGTTGGCCAACGTGAGCCCCTCGGGCAGGGTCACGGCGATGGACAGCGGCGACATGAGCGTCGAGCCTGGCGCATAGACCTTCCAGCCCAGGGCGATCTCCGGCAAGAACATCAGCTTGGTTGTCTTGCCAGGGGCGAAGCGGTCGTGGGAGAAGGCCCAGCGCGCGTCGAGCACGTCATCGGCCTCTGCGAACGTGCCGCTGCCGGCGACGTGGAGCCGACCTTCGTCGTAGTCCATGTCCGGGGCGTCCTTGCCGGCGATGTCCGCCAGCTCCGCCAGAATCACGTCTGTTCTTGCTCGCGCCTCTTTGATGCCGGGGATGGCCCGGCGGATGAGTCCTTCATCGTCGATCAAGAACGTCCCGAAGAGACTGAACATCGAACTCTCGCCCTCGGGGTCGCAGACGATGGTGATCCCTTCGCCCACCAGCGACTGGATGCGCGCGAGCTTCTCGGGGTCTGTCTCTTTCTGGGCAATGGCGATGATGTCGGTGTCGAGGGCTTCGAATGCAGCGAGGTGATCATGCAGCTCCACGAGCTGCCGCATGCAATACAGTCACCACCAGGCTTGGAAGGTCGTCACCATCGTGTGACGTCCGGGCCCCCCCACGCGCAGAGGCAGCAACTCGCCGTCCGGACCTGGCAACATCAGCTTCGGAGCGGGCGCCTCGAGGGCGACAGGTACCCACTCGCCGTCGGCTGCGAGGGAGCGGTCTCGGACGATCTCTTCATCGAGCCTGACCTGGGAGCCGGTGCGCTTGTAGAACTCGTAGTAGCCGGGCAACTCGTCAGCGAAGACGGGCGCGGTGTCATCGACGACCGAGCCCGGGGGCGCCACGGTAGAGAGGCCAAGACCGGCTGACATGGTGAGCAGTGCGAGAGCGAACATGAGAGGCTCCGAGAGTGGGACTGGCCGAGGCGGGGCTGTGAAGGGCCGCCATCATGGCTGTGGCAAAGGTCTGTGTGAAGCGCCAGCAGCACGGGGAAAGTCGTCAGAGATTCAGTGCAATGGAGGAAGGACCCAGACGACATGATGTGACTTCGCCTCGGGAGATCAGGACATGCGTCATCCGTTCATGTGTGTAGCGTCCGCTGGCTTGGCGTGGGTCACCGCGTGCTCAGCAGCCCCGCCAGCTTCTGAGGCCAGCGCGCAGCTCATGGCCAGCAACGGCGAACTCAGTGAGCCGGACACAGTCTGGCAGTATCTGGCGAGCAAGTACGACACCGACAGTGACGGGTCTGTCGCCGCCGCCGAATACGACCGAGGCGCAGAGACCTTCGCGCGCCTCGACAAGAACAGCGACGGCGTCCTCAGTCTGTCCGACTTCGCGCCGACCGATGAGGGTGGCATGGCCATGACTCCCGAGCGCATGGCACCCATGATCCTCAGTCGCGGCTTTCAACAGGACGACGATCCTGCGCTCACTCGCGATGAGTTGTCCCGGACGTTTGCCGCCATGGACGCTGATCAAGATGGTTCCTTGACGGCAGCAGAGGCTGGGCCTGCCTACACCTCCATGCGAGCCATGATGGACATGGACTTCCACTCCATGCTCGTCTCCGCTGCGGACGGAAACAGCGACGGTGAGCTGTCCGAGTTCGAGCTGCTGCTGCTCTTCGATCGCCTCGACCAGGACAGCGACGGCTCGCTGACTCCCATGACGGGCCGGCGAGACTCTGGCTCTCGTCAGGGAAGCGAGGCTAGGGGAGAGATGCAAGAGGGTGGTGAGTTGCCCCCCGCATCCGAAGGCCTCATGGCGCCAGACTTTTCCTTGAAGCCCGCCACTGGTGGCGGCGACCCGGTGCAGCTGTCCTCCTTTCGCGGGGATCGGCCGGTGGCCCTCATCTTCGGATCCTATACATGACCTCCTTTCCGCCGTTCAGCCGGTCGGCTGAAGGAGTTGTGGAGTCAGTACGGTGACGACGTGGCCTTCTTCGTGGTCTACATCCGCGAGGCTCACGCCCTGGACAGCAGCTCACCGCTCGGCGGTGACGGCATGCCCATTCTCGAGGACCCCACCACCTGGGGTGAGCGACAGGCCGCCGCCGAAGTGTGCATGGCCAAGCTGGTCCCTCGAGCCCATGCCTGCGCTGATCGACGGGTTGGACGACGCTGTGAACACGGCCTACGAGGGTTGGCCCGACCGGCTCTACCTGGTGGGCAAGGACGGCCGCATCGTCATGCGCGGCGATCGAGGTCCCTTCGGCTTCAAGCCCGACCTGCTGGAGGGCGCGATCCGCGCTGAGTTGGGCTTGCCCAGGACCTCTGCTGAGGGCGACGGCGAGGGTTGAGCAGTCGCAGTTCAGCCTCGCGGGTCTTCGACCACGTGGTCCTGGCCGTAGAACTTGGCCGTGGTGCGGGTGTGAAAGGTGATCGCCGAGATGGGCTCGTAGTGTGGGTCGGTCAACCCTGGCAGCACCCTCAGGATGTCGGTCGGCGGCACGTAGGCGGCGAGGGGAAAGCTGACCCGGGAACGGGCCGCTACGGAGGCGTCCCGGGGCCGTCCCACACGGTGGGTGGTCGAAGGCAAGAGGTCATTGGACAGGCGCTGTAGGTAGTCGCCTGTGTTGAGCACGATCGAACCCGGGGGCGCATGCAGCCGCACCCACTTGCCGTTGCGGTGCAGCACCTGCAGGCCTTCGGTGGTGGGGGCCGGGAGCAAGGTGAACATGTCCACGTCTTCGTGCCCAAGGAGGCGGCCCGCAAGACCGCTGGCATCAGCGCCCTGCAACGGCGGGTAGGAGTTCAGGCGCAAGCCGAAGTGCGGGCGCACCCAGCGATCGTCATAGAGCGAAGGGTCGCAGCCCAGAGACTGCAAAATCGCGGCCATGATGGGCTGCAGAAGGGGCAGCTCGGCAGCCACCAGTCTGCGAAAGCGTTGCTCGAAGACTGGCTTCGGCCAGAACGGCGTGGAGTCGAAGGCGGGATCTTCGTCGAGGTTGAACGCCCGGCGCCCAAAGACCCAACCCTCGACGAGGTCGGGGTGGATGCGGCTGGTCTCCTTGATCGGAAAGTAGCCTTCTTTCACAGCCTCATGACGTTGAGCCAGAAAACCCTGCTTCACCGGGAGTGGTGTGCAGTTGAAGACCTCCTCGACCCAGGCCGCCGCGTCGACAAAGAGCTGGGGGTCGACGCCGTGGCCTTCGAGAATGGCGAAGCCGATCTCGCCCATGGCCTGCCCCAGCTCAGCGGCGAAGGCGGTGCGATCCCCATGGTCACCGTGCAGGTAGCGGCCGAGGTCGCAGGTGGTGAAGCGAAACTCGTCGTCGAACGCGGCCTGATCATCGGCCGCTTCGGCCAGGTGGTAGTCAGGTTTCTGCACCTGATCGAACTGCGCGAATTCCTTGCTGGATGCCGCTGGACCGTGGGCCTGGTCGGGAGTCTTCTCGCTCATGCGGCCATGGTAGCCGAAGGACCGGAGCCCGGCTGCAGCGGGATCGACCGGCGGGCTCGGCCCGCACCGCAGATCAGTCTGCCTGGGACTTCAGCAGCGCCTCGCGGAAGCCGGTGTACTCCTCGATCACCGGCGTCGGCGGGGGATTGCACGAGTGGATGTCCTTGGCCTCGTACTGCTGCAGGTGTTTGGCGCTGGCCAGCAGCGCATCGATGGCGGCCAGCTTCTCCTCGAAACTCTGCCCTCGCTCATAGAGGTGCATGGTCTCGTAGATGATGTTGCTGTGCTTCTCGATGTCAGGAGTCACGGTGGGCTCGCAGACCTTGCAGAGCCCCTCGTTGTCGACCTTCGAGAAGAAACCACCTTTGTCACATTGTTTGCAGCGTGCCATGGCGGCCCATCCTACAGACGGGGCCGCAGGATGGGAGGGCAAAGTGCCGGGGGTTGGGGCTGACTGCTAGCGCTTGGCCTCCATCGGTCCTCTCTGGTGAGTCAGAACTCGACCTGCAGTGCGTTGCTGAAACCGAACCCTTGTGTCTGCACCGGGTCGACCAGGATGAACTGGAGGAAGACGGTGAGTGGCGTGCCAGTGCCAGTCACGTTGGGAATGGACAAGGCGCCCATGCCGTCGGTCTGCAAGGCGGTTAAACTGGCCCAGGGGAAGGGCACCAGGGTGCCGCCCTTGAGCGGCACCGAACCGTTGGCCAGACCGAGCGCCAGGTAGGCCGTGGTGTTCGACGGTGCGCCGGCGAGCTCAAGGTCGGCGGAGCCGCCGGCCATGGTCAGGTCGTCGCCGCAGAGGCTCACCGCGGCGTTGCCCGGTCCGGCCAGGCCCAGGTCGAGGGCGCAGAACTCGCCGGTCACGTCGGGCAGATCCCGATCGTTGATGGTGAGCGTGTGGGTGCGGCTGGTCTGCTGCCCGGCAGAGTCTGTGGCAGTGACCGTGATCTGGTGTGTGCCCAGTGAGAGCGTGCTGACGATGAAACGTCGGCCGCTGCCCAGGTTGCCGTCCAGGTCTGAGGTCCACTGAATCGAGGCACCGGTGAGCGCGTTGTCTTCCAGGTCCCAGCCGGAGCTGTGCAGGATCACGCTGGAGCTCTTCTTGAAGTTCTTCTGGTCGTCCGGGTGATAGATCTCGACGAAGGGTGGTTGGCCGCCGGCCGAAGCGTAGGCGCCCGGGCCGTTGAGTGGAGCCGTGGTCGCGCGAGTGGTGTGAAAGCCGTCGCTCACCAACAGCTCGATGTAGCCCTGTCCGGGCACGAAGTGGGGCAAACCTGCCAGGTCGATGGTGGCGACATTCGCGGTGCTGTGAGTGATCAGCGGCAGGGTCTTGTGTTGCCCATCGGGGACATAGCGCACGGTGGTGTGCAGGGCGTCGCCGTCAGCGTCGTGCGTGTCCCAGCGCAGAGTCAGCTGTTGTCCCGTGAGGGTCTGCGCTGTGGGGGAGAGCACGGTGATCTCGGGCGCATGGGCGCTGGCCCTGATCGTGGTGGGGACGGCGGGATGTGTGCCCGCAGCGGTGATCGAGAGACCCTCCAGGCGTTGCCCGTCGAGGGTCTGGGCAGGGATGAGCGCGGTGAAATGGGTGACAGGGTCGGAGGGCATGTCGCTGTCCTGGTCGCTCTCGGCAGGCACCTCGGCGCAGCTCCCTTCGTCGGCGCTGGAGCGGGCGCTGAGAGCGAAGCCGCCCACGGGGGCGCCGTTCAACAGGCCGCGAATGAGCAGATCTTCTTGCCCAGGCAGCGCGGGGCGGCTGGCCTCCGTTGCCATGATCTCCAGCACAGGCTGCAGCGAGAGATCACCGGTCTGCCGGTCCCAGCGCCCGGAGACGAGCAGGTGGGGCGTGGGCTGTCCGCTGCCGGCTGCGTCGTCGCCCGCGTCTTGGTCCGTGGCGGGCAGGGAGAGATCGGGGTGGTTGTAGAACGACTCGAACGTGCTCTGGTGAATCCAGGCCGTGGGCGTGAGCTGCCCCGGCACCATGATGTCGAGCAGGGTCTTGATCTTGATCTTGCCCAGAGACAGGGGGATGGCCAGGTGCCGCTCCACGTCTTCGCCGAGCACGTTGGTGGTCAGCGAGTTGTGAAACTGGCCGAAGTTGTGGCCCAGCTCGTGTGCGTAGGTGCGCTGGTGTCGCGACGTCTGCGTGTTGCCCATGGAGGCTACGTCGTTGATGAAGGCCTGTCCGTTGTAGGGCAGCCCGCCCGGCACCCAGCCGTAGATGAAGTCGGGTCGGGGGTTGGTGAGCAGCAGGTCGGTCTTGAGCGAGCTGTTCAGCGCAGACCCGGAACCACTCAGGGACGACGTCCAGAGCTTGCTCGGCGCATCTGTGCGTCGGTACTCGAACTCGCCACCGGGGTAGATGCCCTGCACGAAGGCGTCGCCCACGCCCGGTTTGATCAGGTCGTCGTCCGGCAGGTTGGGCACCGCGCCTCCGCTGGGGCGATAGTCGATGGGGGAGTACATCAACGTGAGCAGCTCCTGTTCTCCGAAGGAGAGGCTGGCCGTCGAGGTCGTGTTGTTGGACAGGTCCGTCTCCAACACGTGATTGGGCCCGGGCGGGTTGAGCTGCACCTCGAAGACCACGTCGTCGGAGACCGGTGGGATGTAGGCGAAGTTGAGCATGCTCTTGCTCAACGTGGGGTCACTGTCGCCCTCCACGAGCAGGGGGCCGTTGAGCGAGAAGACTGGTGAGTCCATGGCCTCTATGCCATCGACGTAGACCCGCATGAGGCCGTCCATGGAGACGTTGGGGGTGTTGGGGCCGGACACTGCGATCAGCGCTCGCACGGTCACGGGCCGCTCGCCGATGAGTGCGCCGGTCCTGATGATCTGCATGGGGCGCACGGACGAGAGGGTGTAGTCGGTGTCCTGGGCGAAGGTGGTGCTGGCGGTCAGGGACGTCAGCGCAGTGCAGGTCAAGGCGGCCAGGGACAGCACACGGTGGGACAGGGCCATGTGTGAGTTCACAGTTTCGGGGAGAGTGGGCGAGTCGAGTCAGGGAGTGATCTTGGTGATGCCGTTGCTGGCGGCGAAGAGCTGGGAGGCGGAGGCGTCCGTGACCCAGAGCTGCAGGTAGAGCGGCACGCCAGGGGCAGCGCCGCTGGGCCAGGTGGTGTCGATCACGAGCTGTCCCGCCGGGTCGGTGAAAAGGCCGGACAGGATCAGGTCGGGGGAGGGCACGAGCACGCCGCCCTTGAAGCCCGCAGACAGATTGCTCACGCCGACGACCAGGAACGCCGGAGCGCCCGGGGCTGCTTGGCCCAGGCCGAGGCACAGCTCGCTCTCGGAGCTGAGGTCGCCCAGGCCGATCAATGACGGGACGCCTGCCAGGCCCTGCTTGCCCAGGCCCAGGTTCGTCCAGATGTCGCCGCTGAGCTGAAACCCAAGCGCGTTGCCGGAGTTGACCGCGCTGCCGAACGCACCGATCACGCCGACCACGGAGCGATCGCCGCTCAGTCCCACCGACCAGCCGAAGCGATCGTTGGCCTTGCCGTTGGGTGCCGTGAGCTGGGACGTCTGGCTGCCGGTGTTCACGTCGTAGACGTAGGCGGCGCCTGAGCTGTTGCCGAAGGCGTCATGGTTGTTTGCGCTCACCAGAATCTGGGCGCCGCTGAGTGCGATAGACTCGCCGAAGCGGTCGTTGGACACGGCGTCACTTGCCAGGAGTGTGGTGAGCTGTGAGCCGCTGGTGGTGTCGAAGAGGTAGGCCACTCCCACGCTGGGGGCGCCAAAGGTCGCGAAGGGCGAGCCCACCACAGCGCGGTCGCCGTTCACCGCGACGGCCCGGCCGAAGAAGGCGTTGGCCTGGGGGCTGCCCGCGGTGAGCTTGTGTGTCTGCAGCCCTGTGGTGGCGTCGAAGAGATAGGCCGCGCCTTGAGAGCCGTTCTTGCCCGGGGCGCCGACGATGACCGTGTTGCCCTCGATGGCCGACGAGTTGCCGAAGAGGTCGGAGGCCGCGCCGTCGCTGGCGGTGAGCTTGAACAGCTGCATGCCGGTCGAGACATCGAACAGATACGCCGAGCCCGCACCAGCGCCGTTGTCGTCGTCACCGGGTGCGCCGATCACGGCGATGTTGCCGCTCAGACCCAGAGAGAAGCCGAACTGATCGCCGAGGGCGCCGTCCGCCGGGGCGAACTTGTCAAGCTGCAGGCCCGAGGAGCTGTCAAACAGGTAGACCGAGCCGGAGGTGCTGCCGTTGTCGTCGTCTTTGTAGGACGAGGCCATGGCGTTGTTGCCGCTGATGGACACCGCGAAGCCAAAGCTGTCGAAGGCCGCGCCGTCATCGGGCACGAGCTTGGCGATCTGTTGCCCCGTGGACAGGTTGAACAGGTAGGCAGAGCCAGAGAGGGTCCCGCTCACGTCATCACGGGGGGCGGCCACGATGGCCGTGGTGCCGCTGACCGCCACCGCCGCACCCAGATTGTCGCTCGCCACGCTGTCGGCCCCGTTGAGCACGGCGATGGGTTCGCCAGCCTCCGCCGAGCTGGCGCCGAGCGTGATCAAGAGGGTCAGTGCGGAGGCAGCAGCTGTGTGAAGGGTGCCCATGGCGTCTTCCCAGTGGCTATGGGGCTCGGCGTCACCAGCAATGCCACGTGCAGTGCTGAATGCAGGCGGCGTAAGGCGAGGGAGGGAGAGCCTGCGCTGCCGGTCGTCCGTGCGGGTGCTTGCACGGTACCACCATGTGGGAAAACCGCCCATGGTGACCTGGGGTGACGGCAGGCTTTGCGGGTCTGGCATCCCACGTCTGATAGCCTATTCCGTCGAATCGAGTGATCGTCTGTCGGTGAATGAGACGATACAGAGCCTTCTGATACGCATTGCCAATCGGCCACGACTGCCGTTCTGAACCTGACGGCGGGCGCTGCCGTCCCGGCGGTGCTGGCCTGGCTCTGCGTTTGCACGTGGGCTTGCTCCGTGCTGTTCACGGCCGTCGACTCCGTCTGGCTGTCCGACAAGGTCTTTCGTTACACGAAGGACACGGCCAGCTCTGCACGCACGGGCACAGGGTGATGGCGCGAGCGGGTGATCGCTGGCAGCTGACTACGGCGTCGTGCCTTGCAGCCCATTGCTCGCGGCGAAACCGAAGGGGCCCACGGGGTCGAAGATCCATTCCTGCAAGAAGAAGTCGATGCCCGGGGGCAGGCCCAGGGGGGCGATGCCGGTGAGCAGCAGGGCGCCCGCGCCGTTGGTGAGCAAGCCGGTGACCAGCAGGTCCACATCGGGGACCATGACGCCGCCCTTGAAGGGAGCGTTGAGCTGGGTGAAACCGACCACCAGACCCACGGAGGCGTTCTCCAGGGCACCGGTGAGGGACGCGCCGTAGAGGAGGCCGCCGGAGAGGTCGCCGAGGCCCACCAGGCCGGGCACTCCGTGGGTTCCTGCCAGGCCATTGCCCAGGTCGGTCCAGGCGCTGGCGCGCACGTTGACCAGGTCGACGGAGTCGGTGATGCCTGGCTCGGCACAGATCGCGAGACCCAAGGCGTCGCTGAAGCCTACGGCGGAGGGCGCTCCCACGAGCGCGATGGAGTCCACGACGGACGAAGCGGCGCCAGCCACAGCGACCTTGAGCAGCTGGCCGTCTGTGGTGGTGACGAACAGGGCCGTGTCGGTGGGCGAGTAGACAGCCGAGCGGGCCACGCCTGGCAGGACCAAGGCGGTGAGCACCGTGTCCGTGGCGGTGTCGATGACGTAGAGCCGCGGGTTGTTGCCGTCGAAGTTGCCGATGAAGTGCAAGCTGCCTGTGTCGTCACCCACGGTCACCAGCGGAAACTCGATACCGGGCACGGTCGCGGTCAACGACGACGCCGCGCCGTTGATCGTGACCACGCTCACCGAGTCGCCGAAGGCGTTGACCACGTAGGCCTTGGAACCGTCCGCGGTGAAGCTCACATCGACCGGGAAGTCGCCGATGTTCACCCGGGTGAGCACGGCGTGGGTGTTGGCGTCGATGATCAGCAGCTCGTCATCAAAGCTGATGCAGACAGCGACCACCGAGCCATCGGGCGAGGCGGCGATGCCGCTGGAGACGCTGTAGGTGTAGCCGATGGAACCCATCTGGCCAGCCAGCACGCTGCCCGTCACCGCGCTCGCGGCGCCGTTCAGGTTGATGAAGTGTACCCGGTCGGCGCTGGCTACCGTGGTCACGAAGGCGGTGCTGCCGTCGGTCGAGATGGCCACCTCGGCGGGGCGGGAGAACACGGAGAGCTGGGCTACGCGGGTGTCCGTGGTCAGGTCGATGATGGAGACCGTGTTGTCGTCCCCGTTGCAGACCACGGCGGTCTGGCCATCTGGAGTGATGGCTACATCGAGGCTGCGATCGCCGGTGTCCACGTAGGCCCGCACGGTCTGGGTGGTCAGGTCGAGGACGGCCGCGCTGCGAGAGGTGTTGTGGGCCACCACGGCGGTCATGCCGTCGGGCGTGACGGCGATCGTGCGGGGTGCGTCCCCTTGGGGAGGCTCGCCGGTAAGCGCCCGGCCCTCTACGAAGCTGCTGGCCCCGTTGGTGGAGTAGACGTTGGCGTCTTCGCGGAAGCGGTTGTTCAGCGCCACCACCCGGTGCTCGACGGGGCTGGCCACCGCGTCCACGCAAGGTGCCAGGGAGAGAGAGGCCACCTGGGACTGCGAGGCGATGTCGATCACCCGGGACACGGCATTGCTGACGAAGGCGTACTGACCGTCGAACGAGAGGACGATGTCCCCCACGATGCCCGTGCTGAGGGTGGCCGTGGTGGCGCCACTCGTCAGATTGACGAAGATCAAGTTGTTGGAGATGGCCGCCATGGCGTGGCTCTTGTCCGGCGTGAGGCGCACCACCTGCGACTGCAGGGCGGCCGTGGCGAAGCTGCCGGTGACCGTGGCGCTGCCCAGGTCGATCTCCGAGATCATGTTGACGCCGCTCTCGTGGCTGACCACGGCGGTGGTGCCGTCGGCGCTGATGTCCACGGCGATGGGAGCGTCCGCCACGGCGAGGCTGGCGGTCTCCGTGCCTGCTGCGACGTCGTACAGACGCACCCGGTTGCCCGCCCGATCGGGCAGCACGACAGTGGAGCCGTCGGGTGTGAGCGCGAACTGGGTGTACAGGTTGCCGCTGATGCCGCTCTCAGGGGTGAAGAAGAAGCCGATGGCCCCTTGTCCCGAGGTGCCGAAGGTGGCGGTCTCGCTGAGGGTGCCCAGGTTGATCACCGAAAATGATGACGACACGCCATCGTTGATCACCGCCACCACCGCCTGGCTCGAGTCCGGCGTGATGGCCACGGCGAAGGGTTGTGACCCTGTGATGGGGACCGCGCCGAGCAACGTGCGGGTGGCCACATCGATCACGGCGACCGAGTCATCGAAGAGGCAGGGGACCACGGCCACGGATCCGTCGGGGGCGACCGCCACATCGACGGGGAAATCAGACACAGTGACGGTGTGGGTGATGGTGCGGCTGGACACATCGAGGAACGTGATCGTGTCCGTGTCCCGGTTGGCGATGGCCACCGCGCTGCCGTCGGGCAGGAACGCCAGGGCCCGGGGCAGGTCGCCTTCGGGTGCGGCGTTGACGGTGAGTGACGTTGTGGACAGGGAGCCTGCACCACTGAAGCCTGGAGCCTGCCCAGCGCTGGGTGTGGCGTCGCGGCCTGGCACTGCTCGGGGTGCAATCCAGGTGGTGACCGTGGGCCCGAACTGCGCACCGTCGAGAGAGACCTGGGCCTGCGCTGCGGTCTGTCCGTCGTCAGTGAATGCGAAGGCGGGGGCGGCGCAGAGGGCGAGCAGCAGGACGGCGGACATCTTCACGGTGAGCTTCATGGGGCTGAGCCGAAGAGGTGGACAAGCAGGGGCCGGGCCAGTGTAGGGCCAGGTTGCAGATCCGACCATGGTCCAGGCGCCTCAGCTGGTTGGAGCCTTCCTGCGGCGCAACAGGTCGATGCGGAAGGGCTCCTTGAAGTGGGCTCCGCTGTCATCGGCAAGACGCGCGAAGGTCGATCGCACCTGTGCCAGCAACTCGTCCGAGAGGTCGTGCTGAGAATGGGACGCGCCCACCACGAGCTGCTCGAACTCCTCCCAGCTGGCGTAGTGCAGCGGCGCGCGAAAGAACGTCTGCGAGACCAGCTCGAACTCGTCGCCTTCCACGGCCCTCTCGATCGCTTCGAAGGCGGCCCGGCGTACGTGCTGCTCGTCGTGAAAGAGGCGCAGGATCTCGTTGAAGCCGCCGCGATAGAGCGGCTCGGAGATGCAGGCGAAGCCACCGGGGCGCAGCACCCGAGCGATCTCGCTGAGGGCCCGGTCCATGGACTCGGTGGGCACGTGGTGCAACGACTTGAACAGGAACACCACGTCTTGGCTGCAGTCGTCCGCGGGGATGTCCTCGGCGACCCCCAGGGCGAAGCGCACGTTGTCCGGCTTGCCTGCGGTCAGGTTGAGGGCGTGCTGCACCTCGTCCACTTCTAGCGCCAGGACGCGCCTGTCCGATCCGGCAGAGGCGATGTCTCGGGTGATCTGACCGTCGCCGCAGCCCAGCTCAAGGATGTCCTTGCCGTCCAGGTCGAGCAGTTCGTCGATCACGGCGTGCTCTTCGGTGTAGCGCTCGATGGTCAGGGTGAGCCCGTACTCGAGTCGCCCGTGCTGCGGATTCTGTGTGCTCATGGCGGAGAGTGTGCACGGCTGGAGGGCTCGGTCGCTACCCTGCACGGCCTCTCGTCACCCAAAGATCTGCCTCTCAATGATCCTGCTCGACAAGCCTTACGTCTCCCAGCTCTTGCTCGATACCATCCGCGAGCACAGCCTGCCCGTGGTCAGCACCGAGTCCGCTCGCCAGTTCGGTGTGCAGGGCCTGCCTTCGGCCCTCTCGGAGGCGGCCGCGGTGCAGCGGGCTCTGGCCGGGCCCGATCCCCTGGTCTACACGGTGTCAGAGAGCTCGATCGGCTGGATCGCGGCCCATCTCGGAGACACGGTCCTCCCCGAGCGCATCGATCAGTTCAAGAACAAGGCCCGCTTTCGCGAGCTGACCGCCGGGCTGTTTCCTGGCCTGCGCTTTCTCGAAGTGGCCGTGGACGACCTGGATCAGTTCGACCCCCGCAGTTTTCCCACGCCCTTCATCATCAAGCCGTCGGTGGGCTTTCTCAGCCTGGGCGTGCAGCGAGTGAATGCGGTCGAAGAGTGGCCTGCTGCCCTGGCCGCGCTCCGGCTCGACCTGCACAGGGCCCTTGGCATTTTTCCAGCCGAGGTGTTGAACAGCTCTCGCTTTCTCATCGAGTCGTGCATCGAAGGCCGGGAGTTCGCCATCGATGCCTACTACGACGATCGCGGCGAGCCCGTGGTCCTGTCCGTGCTGGAGCACCTGTTCGCCGGCCCTGACGACACCGCTGATCGGGTCTACGTGACCTCTGCTGAGATCGTGCGCTCGAACCTGCAGCGGTTCACCGATCTGCTGAGCGACCTCGGTGCGGTCTTCGCCCCGCGAAACTTTCCCGTGCACGTCGAGGTGCGCATCGACGATGCGGGCCAGCTATGGCCCATTGAGCTGAACCCTGTGCGCTTCGGGGGCTGGTGCACCACCGCAGACCTGACCCATCACGCCTACGGCCTGAACCCCTATGCCTGCCTCTTCGCTCGGTCCCGCCCTGACTGGGACGAGCTGTTGAACGGCAAGGAGAGTCAGCTGTTCGCGCTCGTCGCCCTGGGCAACTCCACGGGGATCGAGGGTCGGGACGTCGAGGCCTTTGACTACGACGGGGTTCTCGCCCACTTCGCGCATCCGCTAGAGCTGCGCAAGGTCGACTACACCGAGTACCCCTTGTTCGGGTTCGTGTATGTCCGCACCAGCAGCGAAGATTCCACCGAGCTTGAATGGGCCTTGCGCACAGACCTGGCCGAGTTCGTCACGCCGTCACACCCTGGGAGCTGAGCCATGTCAGACGATGGACCCAAACCCGAGCATGATGAGTGGCACAGCCACACGGTGGTGCTGACAACAGAGGGACAGCTCACGGTGGTCGGTCGCTGGGAGGCGGTCGTCGATGGCCAAGTGCAGCTGCTCGGTGTGGCGCTGCACGAGCAGGGCGCGACGGAAGAGAGTCGTGAAGATTGGGTCGCTCGGCTCAAGAAGTTCGGCATCCCCATCGAGCACAAGACGTGGTCCGTGTCCCGTGATGCGGTGACGGCCATCGTGCCTCTGCGGGACGCGTAGAGTGGCGCGCTGAGCCCGCTCAGTTCTGGTCGGTCACTGCTGCGGGCTGGCCATCAACGACCGGTGAGGGGCTGATGTACGGAGTCCCGTCAGCGAGCTGCGCATGAACCCAGGGGGCTCCGGCCTGCCAGGCGGCGAAGCGGGCGGTCTGCATGTCGTAGTGCGCTGACTTCTGGCCATCGTCGCGGCCCCATCGCAGCAGCGCCACCTCGGCGTTCTTCGCCGCCCTTGCGATGGCCTCGTCGCTCCGGCCCGCGGCGCTGAGTTCCAACCAGACCAGGTCCTCCTCGATCTGGCCGCCCAGCGTCTGCTGCAGAAGGGATCTGCTGTCGAGTCAACCGATGGCAGCATGGGCCTCCCTCCAGCCTCCGATGAGCTCGCGCTGGCGGTGGTTGCCAGCCACCATGAGCCCTGCGATTCCGGCGATCACGCCGCAAGCGAAGAAAACGGCGATGGACACCCAGTGACTGCGGTTTGTCATGGTCATTCTCCGGTAAAGGTCAGCTTCGTCGACTCGTGGATTGATCGACCGCAGGGCTCGCTGGCATGAGCAGTGGGGCGCAACGGCAGCGCGGCTCCTGCCCATCGCGCGCTTCGATCGGGCCTGCCGCCGCCGTATGGTCAGCTCTTCGGTGGCGCGAGGAGGCATGCAGCTTGAAGACGATTGAGAAGGTCGGGCTGATGGTGGCGGTGGTCGCCCTGGTGGTGGCGTCGCTTGTGCTGGACGGTCCCTGGGGAGAGGGCAGGGGCTGGATCTCCCTGTCTCGGCGCTCGGGTGAAGCCGGCCAGGCAGATCCTGTCCCGGTCTACGAGCTCGGAGAAGGGCGGCCCTTGCCAGAGATGCCCGCGCTCGTAGGAGGACCGCTCGTGTTCACGGGCTTCGAGCCGCCGTACACCTCGCCGTCGGTGCCCGTCGCTCTCGCCCAAGCCTGTCTGGCCCGCAATCAGCAGCGCTTCGAGGAGGCGGGGGAGACAGAAGCATCGTTTCTCGGCGTCGAGTTCTTGGAGCTGTCCCTCGCCGTGGCCACGCTCGATTCTGGTATCGAGGTCTGGGTGCATACATCGCGCATGCCGGGCGCCTCACACCTGAAGCTCTCAGACGTCTGGTTCTTTGACCCTGGCAGCGGCCACCTGGGGAGCCAGACCATCAGCCTGGAAACCAAGGGCCGACATGTCGAGCTGGAGAACCTGTCCACGATGTTGGCCCAGGCTGATCTGGACTTCGACGGTCGCCCAGAACTGGTGGTGCGCGAGTTGGACCATCCGGGCACGGACATCTCGAACTTCGCGCTGCACTGGTTCGCGGTCGACGACGCCTTGCAGGTCACCCGTTTGCTGATCACCTCACAGGAATCGAACATCACCTGGAACGGCTGGCGGGGCAGCTTTCTCGCCCGGGTGATTCCCGCTTCAGCGACCGAGGTCTGGGTGCAAGCGTGGTACAGCCCTCGCGACGGTGGCGCAGATCTGCCCCTCGGCCACAGCTGCTACACGCGAGATCAACCGGGAGACACGTTCACCCTGGCCTTCGAGGTGATCAACCCGGACGCACCTGCCCGGGATGGGGATGGCTTCGGTTCGTTCGGTGAGCGAGTCGACGCCCGCTCAGTGGTCAGGGTGCACGAGCGCTGAGGCCTGTCTACTCAGGGCACTCGATGACCCTCCATTGATCGTCGAAGACGACCTGGAAGGTGGCGAACTTGTTGCTCCAGTACTTCCAGGTGTGCTGCTCGAGCGAGGAGGTGCCCGTGATGGGTGGGTGGCCCACGGCGGCCAGGACGGCCTCCCGGCTCATGGTGTGCTCGATCTTGCCGTCGACGATGGCGGCCTGCTCGTCGGCGGTGAAACGCGAGAGGTCGACGGGCTCTGCTCCCAGCAACCTGTCGAAGCCCTGCTCCATGGTCTGTCCCGTGTGACGTGACATGTTGTTCACCAGCAGCTCCTGGCCGTTCTCCAGGGTCAGCTTCAGTCGGCGACTGTTGGAGGCCACGAAGGTCACCGGTGAGTTGATCGGCAGCAGCGCGCCTCGCTGGTAGTTGGTGGTCTGGTAGGCACCTCTCTCGTAGCGGATGGAGTGCTGGGTGTAGTACTTCTGGCCGATGGGCCGGCCCGCGTATCCCCCTCTGGCACAGGCCAGGGGCAGGCAGGAAAGGGCGATCAGGACCCAGCAGTTGAGCAAGCGATTCACAGCGATCTCCTCGAGTTCTGAGCGCGAGGCGCCGCGCTCCCGAGCAGAGTCTGGCCCTCACCGGAGATGGGATCAAGAGGCCGGCGGGCTTGGCGAGTAGAGGCCTCGGCGACTTACGCTCCTGCTTACTCTTCAGCCAGCTCTTCGTCGGCGAACTGGGCCAATGCGGGTAGCACGAACTCGCGGGTCAAGATGACCAGGGACGCCGTGAGTGGGATGGCGATGAGCAGGCCGAACACGCCGAGCGCCGCGCCTCCGGCGAAGACGGCGACCATGACCACGATGGGGTGCAGGCCGAGACTGTTGCCCAGGATCTTGGGGATCAGCACGTAGCCCTCGATGCCCTCGGCGATGCCGAAGACCACGCAGGTGCGGACCAACGTGCCCAGAAACCCTGCACCCTCCGGCAGCAGGCCCATGGAGAAGGCCGCGCCGAAACCGAGCACCGGCCCCACGAAGGGCACCAGCGAAAGAAAGCCGCTGGTCATGCCCAGGAGCAGCGCGTAGGGGATACCGGCGATCCATAGTCCGACCGTGAGCAGCGCACCTTTGATGAAGCAGATGAGCATGCGCCCGCGGAAGAAGTTGGCCAGCACTTCGCCGATCTGGGTGGCTACCCGCGACACGCGAAGGCGCTCCTGAACGGGCAGGTAGCGCCGGGAGAAGCGACGAATGCGGCCGAGTTCAAAGAGCAGAAAATACGTGTAGATGGGCAGCAGCAGGACCAGGGTGAAGAACCCGAGCACCGAGCCGAACCAGTGCTGCAGGAAACTCCAGGCCGTACCCGCTCCCTTCAGAGCCATCTCGCCCGCGCCCAGCTGTTCGTGGGTCAGCGCCTCTGTGGCGCCTCGGAGCAGCTCCGAGAAGGCACCGGGTTCGTGGCCCACGCTGTCAGGGCCGCCAGGGACGGTCTCGTCGTCTGGGAGCAGAGGCTGAAACCACTGGCGGTGCTCTTCCACGAACTCATCGAACGAGCGCTCGACGCGCCCGATGAGATCGATCTTCTTGTCGAACACGTCGCGCACCATCATGCGCCCCTGGGAGTAGAGTCCCAAGGCGACCGAGATGAGCAACACGCTGAAGCCGACGAAGATCAGGTTCACTGCGGTGCGGCGTTTCCAGCCGCGCTTCTCCATGCGGCCCACCATGGGATGCAGGGAGGCCGCGAAGATGTAGCCGAGCAACAGGGGGTTCAGCACCGACCGGACGGTCCATGAGAACCAGATGACCAGGACGGCCACGGCCCCGAGGGCGATGTTGCGCCTCGTCTTGGAAAGCTTCTCGATCACGTGGGCCCCTCCCGGGCTGCGGGCCGAAAGAAGGCGCCGCCTGCGCCCATCGTATAGACCCCACGCCGGAGAACCGACCGCTGACTCGTGCCTCCCTGGAGGGCCGGTGGTGCAAGGCTCTTGGGAGGTTGCTCGCAGCGGCCTGGGGCCGGCCACAGGGTCGTGGTCAGCGGAGCGTCGATCGTAGAGCGGCCGACCCATGCACCGGGATCATCCGCCACCAGGACAGTCTGTGGCGCAACATCTCACCGCGCTGCAAAATCGCGACCCAGTGGGCCAGGGCCCAGAGGTCTGGATCGCTCTCAGGACCCAGCCGATACGACGGCATGGGCGTGCCCGCCATGCCGGTCGCCAGGGTGCGGGCAACGTCGGCGACTGTTGCGCCGCCCTTGTAGATCCAGGTCTCCGAGGTGAGGTCCAGGGCGGGGATGGAACCTCCCCGGGCGTTGGTCAGCGTGGGTGCAGCGGGGCCGTCGCCCCGTCCTGCTTCGCCGTGACAACGGACGCACCCCCAGCTTTGGAACAGCTCCTGTCCCCGTGCTCTCAGCGCGGGAGTGAGCGTCGGCGTCGGGCCCAGGGCGACGGGCATGCCAGGGTCGTAGAGTTCAGCCAACGACTCCGCGAGATCCTTTTCGACCCAGACCAGGGCCTCGTCTTCGGCGGTGGCTCGGACATCACTGGGCCATTCGTGCCCGACGGTTCCGTCGAGCCAGACCTCGACCTCGGTGGCCTCGAAGACCGGAATGTGCGGCAGGTCGAGCTCGACCGTGTAGTCGTCCAGCCCGTCTCGGACGAAGCCTGCACGTCCCAGGCGCAGGACCTCAGCCACGAGCATCCACCGCTCATCGGAGCTGAGATGGGCCATGGCGGGCATGCCCGCTGCGACCACGCCGGCGCTGATGGTGCGGTACAGATCGGCGCCGCTGGGAAACCCGGTACGGCTGCGCAGCTTGTACAGTCCGTCGGCGAAGTCTCTCGGCGGGGAGCCCATGAACTTCGCGGCCGGACCATCGCCGCGAACCTCCACACCGTGACAACTGGTGCAGCGACCCAGGAAGAGCAGGCGTCCCGTGGCGGGGTCATCTGTACCCGGTGGTGGCAAGTCGATGGACGCCCAGCTCAGCTCTCGGCTGCTTGCGGGAGCGAGAGACGGGGTGCTCACGGCACCCGTGTCATCGTCTTCGGTGGCCGTGCACGCTGAGAACAAGAGCGCGGTCAGAGCGAGCAGCCAGGGGGGTGCACTGCGCTGTGCCCTGGAGTCGGCAAGGCCTCCAGGCGAGGGCAGGTCGACGACAAGTGTCATGGTGGAGAACCCAGCGAGACGGGCTCAGGAACAAGCCACGCCACAGGGGGACCCCGCGTCGAGAGCGGCTCATCATGAGGACGTCACCAGGCCGGATTGTCGGCTTTCCCGCAGCCAGGTCCAGCACGGTGCTCCCAGAGCGGCTGGGGGGGGGCGGTGCCCACGATGCGGGAGCCGGTGCCGTCGAAGAAGAGACCTAGACCACCCTCACTCCCGAAGGGCGCGTTGAGGATATCGACCTCACCACCCTCCCGGACTGCCGAGGCAACCCAAACCGGCGCTGTCCGTAGACGGTGATGATGCCGGTGATGTGGACTGGCAGGAGCCAACAGGTCGGCGTTGGCTGCGGCTGGAGTTCACGGAACCATGATGGCTCTCTTTCACCGCACATCTGCGTATTGCGCGATCCGCTCATACCCATATCCTTGGGAACCTGACGTGACGCACAGAACGTCCCCCCCCCCTCGCCCCAATGGATGCAGGGTAGTCCCGTCTTTGCCTCTTGGCTGGTTGCTCCCGATACGGCGACCACAAGAGCACTCTCGGTTCCTCCCTCTCATCGCAAGGGTCGCGCGCCCGTCTTGGGTCGCGTCGGCGGCACGCCTGTCATGACACGATCCCCCGACGCTTCCGACCCAGGCCCGAACGGGGCCAAGAGCAAGCAGGAATCAGCTCCGACCGGGGCACGTCCGATCGTTTTTGATCTCAACGCCAAGAACGTGGCGCCGAGATGGAACCAGGACGGCTCCTACCCCTTCCCCAAGAAGATGAAGGTGCTCGACTACGAGCAGCAGAAGCACGAGCTGCAGATCGAGCTGCTCAAGGTGCAGAAGTGGGTGCGTGAGACCAATCAGCGCGTGGTGCTCCTGTTCGAAGGGCGGGATGCAGCAGGCAAGGGCGGGACCATCAAGCGTTTCATGGAGCACCTCAATCCTCGTGGCGCCCAGGTGGTGGCGCTTGAGAAACCCACCGATCGCGAACGAAACCAGTGGTACTTCCAGCGCTACATCGAACACTTGCCCTCGAAGGGCGAAATGGTCCTGTTCGACAGGTCCTGGTACAACCGCGCCGGGGTCGAGAAGGTGATGGGCTTCTGCTCTGACCAGGAACACCTCGAGTATCTGCGCCAAGCTCCCCAGCTGGAGCGCATGCTCGTCAACAGCGGCATCATCCTGGTCAAGTACTGGTTCTCGGTGAGCCGGATCGAACAGTTCCGGCGCTTCCAGTCACGGAAGAAAGACCCGCTCAAGCAATGGAAGCTGAGCCCGGTGGACATGGCCTCGCTGGCTCGTTGGGATGACTACACGGCGGCCAAGGAAGCGATGTTCTTCCACACCGACACGCGCGACGCGCCCTGGACGATCATTCGCTCCGATGACAAGAAGCGCGGGCGTATCAACTGCATGCGCCATTTCTTGTCCTCGCTCGACTACGACGGCGCCAACAGACAGCTGGTGGGTGAGCCCGACCCCCTGATTGTTGGCTCGGTCAGCGGCTTCACCAATCCTTCCACACACTCGCAAATCGACTGAACCCGTTCACTGGATGACCTGGCCATGAAGCCCAAGAAGAAACTGAAAGAGCTGGAGCTGATGCTGCAGGCGTCCCGCGAACAGCTGAGCAGCGCCGCTGCCCATGCTCGCACGGCGATGAAGAGAGCAGAAGAAGCGCAGAAGGCCGCGAACAAGGCCCATGACGACCTGAAGCAGATCGAGAAGCTGCTGAAGAAGGAGCAAACGAAGCTCGCCGCGGCCAAGCGGGTGGCCAAGAAAGCGGCGATCAAGAAGGTGCGCAAGGGCAAGTAGCTCGGCGAGCCGCCAAGACTGGGCGCTTGGTCAAATGCTGGCTCTTTGCGTTACTCGAGCTCGATGCTCTCCAACCGGAAGCTCACACAACGGCGCAGGTCGTCGCCCTCGTAGACATAGTCGTCAGCGACAAAGCGCACGGTGAGCCACGGCCGGCCGTTCACCGCCCAGGGCACCTTGACAGTGCGCTCCACGGACCTGCCTGCCGATAGTCTGATCTTGCCCACGGGGACCTCGTCGAGGGAGACGGTGATCGTCTTGCCGTTGAGCTCGGGGCGGTCGAGGCAGGCCCCCTTGATGGTCAGGGTTCTTGCCTTGCGGCTGCGCAGCATGATCGAGGCGTAGGGTGAGAGGGTGCCGTCTGCGGCGACGCCAGCGTGGGCCTGGCTGGCCGTGGTCGGCGTGAGCTCGCCGATGGTGAACGCTGAGCGGCCTTCAACCTCGGGCAGGCCGTCGGGGGCCAGCGCGGTCGCCCGCCCTCGTGCGACCATCTGCTCCGCCCAGTCGTCGACCTCAGGCCAGGCATCGAGCGCCAGTGTGGGCAAGAGCCCCCGCTCACGGATCACGGAGAAGAGCAGGCGAGCCACCTGCTCATGTCCGACCGGGTTCCAGTGTTCGTCCACGTCGCTCTGGCGCCAGGCGGGGTTGGCCGCGAAGACGGATGGCAGGTAGAGCGCCTGCAGAAATGTGAGGCCCCTGGTCAGACGTTGAGCGGCCACGGGGTTGAGTGTCCCCCAGTGGAACACGTGAAGATACTGGCCGCCCAGAGCTGTCACGGTCTGCGCCAGCCTGGCGATCTCAGTGGCCGATTCGGAGAAGCGGACCCTGCTCTCGTGGTCCACGCCCAGGGGCAAGGTGGAGTAGCCCCGCTTGTCGAGGGACCAGCGGGCGAAGCCCGAACGGACGGCGCCGTCCGCGGAATCGGGTCGGCGTGCCGAGAAGGTCCCCATGGATCCGAAGCCTCGGGCGCTCAAGGTGTCGGCCAGGTCGTTGCGCACCGAGAGATGAAGGACGAGGTCAGGCAGCAGCAGGGCCAGTTGGCGCCTGAGGAATGCACACTCGGAGACGAGGCTCCAGCTTGAGAGGCCGAAGTGAAGCACTTCGATCTGCCGGATGTCTGCTGGCTCGTGGTCGCCCTCGCCCTCGCCCCTGCGTTCCTCCAGGAAGCGCTCCAGATGCACGCCCATGCGCTGGTCAGCCTCTACACCCAGGCCGTAGACGAAGCTGTCGCCCAGGAGCACCACACGCAGGGTGCCCTCCGGCTTGGGCATGACGACTTCCCGTTCGCGCATGCCCTGCAGATTGCTGTGAATCACCCGTCCCGCCACCACCATGTCGTCGATGCGGGGTTGCATGACCCGGCCGACGTCAGCATCGGGGTGGTTGTCCCAGAGGGCGCCGCTGGAGAGGGCCGTCACCATGGCCTGGACCTGGGCCGCCGAGCGCTCGTCATCGCGCATGCCTGTGCCAGAAAGACTGTCGTTCTGTCGCACGACAGCCCGGCCGGTCTGCAGCTGATGGACGAGCAGGATCGCGAGCACTGCCGAGAGCGTGGCGAGGATCACGATCGTTGCGTAGGGCCGGTCGCTTGCTCGCATGGCCGGGAGAATACCAACTGGCTTGCCCCGAACCTCGGGTAGGCCCGGTTTGCACGAGGGTCGGCTCACGGTGATGAGCCATGGGCTGCTCTCACCCCGGCGCCAGCGCCTCGATCAACTCATCGACGAGTTGGGGGACGACCGTGGCGGCTCTCCCCGGCATGAATCGGTCACGAGGGTCAATGTTCGAGGGTTCGTCCAGGCTGTTGACGATCGTCTGCGCGCCGTACTGGCGAGCTGCGTCGAGAAAACCCGCTGCGGGATAGACCTGACCGCTGGTACCGATAGAAACGAAGTGCGTGGCGACGGTCAGGCAGTCTTGAATCGTGTCCAGGTGAAAGGGCATCTCGCCAAACCAGACGATGTCCGGGCGCAGGGCGACGGCGGGCGGCGCGCAGAGCTCGCAGTGGAGAAACGTCTCGGGGTCGGTGCGCTCAAGGTCTCGTATCCGTTCGTGGCAGCGCTCGCAGCGCAACTGCGCCAGCTCGCCGTGCATGTGCAGGGGACTGGAGCCCGCGCGCTCGTGCAAGTTGTCCACGTTCTGGGTGATCAGGGTGAAGGGAAGACCGCGCTCGGTGAGGGTCTGCTCAAGGCGGGCCAGAGCGAAGTGCGCCGGGTTGGGCTCAACGTCTGAAAGGGCACGGCGCCGCAGCTGATAGAAGCGCCAGACCAGCTCTTTGTTCGCGCGCCAGGCCGCAGGTGTCGCCACTTCTTCGACCCGGTGCCCCTCCCACAGACCGCCCGCGTCGCGAAAAGTCGCCAGACCTGAGTCTGCTGAGATTCCAGCCCCGGTGAGGACGACGACGGCGGGCTGGGGGGCGGTGGGCATGTGAGGGCCGATGATACTCTTCGTCCCGCGGACGGTGCGACTCGTCACGTGCGGGCTGGTTCTCGCCCCGGCATGAGTCCGGCGGGGCCGATGATCGCGACCGGAACATTGGGGACGGCTTGCGGTTCTGAGCTCTCCGCTTCTCCGAAAGGGCCCGCCCATGGTCGTGACACTCGCTTCTCTGCTGCTCTTCGTGACTGCGCTTCAAGCTCCAGCCATCCAAGAAGCGATCGCCGTGGAAGCTTCAGCGGTCTGTGGCGCCGCCGACCTGGGTAGCCTGGCAGCGCAAGAACTGATCGAGTTGCACTCCATGCTGGAGATCTGGAGTGAGTTGCCTGGCTGGCCGCACCTGGGGACCGCTCAGGCTTCTTCAGCCCTCTCTTCTGTGCTCGTGGGTGACCCCTGCCCCGAGATCTCCGTTCGCCTGGCTGGCTTCGCGCAGAGGTTCGGCCAGCCCTACGCTGAGTGCCCCGAATGGTCGGAGCTGGTCGCCCTGGCTGTTCGAGTGCATGGGCGATTGACGGTTGAGTATCCAGCGCCAGAGAGTGACGATCTGCCAGCGATTTCTGCCTGGACCTCGCCTGGATGGCTGGGCGCGCGGGCCCTTCTGCTCGAGTTGTCCGGTCGGGCGGCTGCAGCCAGAGAGCTGCTGTTTGGAGATGGCCAGCGCAGCTGGAGCGGTTGCTGTCTGCCTTGTCTGTCCGAGGATCTCTTCTACCTCTGCCGCAGCCGCGCCGAGTTCCTGGATCGGGCGGGTGAGTCTGAAGCGGCGTCACTCTGGTACCTGGAGGCACTGCATTGGTGTGTGTCTGACGATCTGGCCACCATGTTTGGCCGGCCTCGCCTCGGTGCCGACCTGGCGATGGTCCGGCTGATGGACTTGTTGACCAAACAGGGGGATCTCGAAGCTGCATGCGCGGTGTGGCGCACGCTGGCGAGGGCTGATGCCAAGGCAGCGGAGACATCGCAAGAGCAGCGATTGGCCCCTGCCGGAGTCGGAGCTCTGCAGCTGGACTCGGGCCCTACTCTCTTTGCCATCCCCCTCTCTTTGGAAGACGATTCATTTCCCGAACGCACCGCGTTGGTGATCGGCGACGTGGCCTACCCGCTCGGCTGGAGGGTCCTCGGGGCCAGGGTGCCGCTGTCTGCGTCTCCCGTTCTGGGTCGGCGCCTTTCACCTCGCTGCGACGTTGACTTTGAGCTGCTTGCGCCAGGGGATACTCGAGTGGCCCCGCTCGTCATGGACATGCTCACACGCAACCGCGGCGCGGTTGCAGCCAGCGATGGAGCAGCGGCCAGTTCGCCTCCCGCGTCTCGATGGACTCGCGGCGACCTGCCCCCAGCGCTGCCAGGTTTCCGCTTCTTGCGCGTCAACGATCAGGGCTGCCCTGAGTATGAACGTCAGTTGACCGACGACGTCTCCATGGTCTTCGTGCTGGTGCCCGCAGGTGAGTACGAAGTCGGCGGTTCCCGCGAGGACTTTCATGGCCGCTACGGCTGCACGCCGCTGCGCCAGGTGACGCTGGACGCCTTTCTCTTGGCCAAGACCGAGTGCACACAGCGGCAGTGGCAGGCGGTGATGGAACACAACCCCTCTCGGTTCAATGAGTCCGGCGCCGAGGCGCCCGTGGATTCGGTGTCCTGGCATGACATCCAGGCCTTCTCCCGCAAGACTCGGCTGCTCCTGCCGAGCAGCACCCAATGGGAGGTGGCCGCCCGGGCGGGTGGTGCCGCCCCCGGAAGCCTGGGGCTGAGTGAGGAGGCTTGGTTCCGGGGAAACTCCGGCGGACGCACTCACGGCGTTCGGCTCAAGGCGCCCAACGGCTTCGGCCTGTTCGACATGATCGGCAACGTGCGCGAGTGGTGTGAGGACAGCGCATTCGATGCTGATTCGGGGGACCCTCCCACAGATGGATCGCCCTGGATTGTGCCCGGCTCTCTGCTGCGTTCACTGCGCGGAGGTGGGTGGTTCAGCCCTGCCTATGCGTGCGATGTCCGCATCCGCGATGCCTTCGTGGCCTGGGCCTGGAATCCCAATGTGGGCTTTCGCCCGATGTCCCCGCTGCGCTGATGACGTCTGGGCCCCGTGAGGGACAGTCCACGATCGCTCGGCTCAACGGAAGGACACCCTCGCCGGACGGGCTCCCACCGTGACAGATCGCCTCACGCCTGGGCGAGCTGGGCATGAGACGGCGTAGGCACCGTGGGCGAGGCCGAAGAGACGGCAGCGGCCGAACTCATCGCTGCTGAAGTACATGGGTTGATTTCCTGGGGCGGACGTACTGCTGGCATCAACCGGCTCCACAAGAAAGTCGACGGCCTCCATGGTCCCCAGGTGGATCTCCAGGAGGGAGGCCGCCAGGTCGATCACCACCGGAGCTGCTGAGCCGGCTTCGGGAATCGACCCGGTCGCGCTGGCCAGTGACTCGAGGCCCGGCTCGTCGGGCAGCGTCGTCGCATAAACAGTGATGGGGCCCGTGGGTAGATCGTACACGGTGAGCGTGTCCGCCATGGTCAATCCTTCGTACTCGCCGATGGGCTGCCCTTCTTCATTGACGACGTGGATCCAGAGGAGTTCGTCGGCCAGTTCGGGAGGGCGCCGCAGCTCGATCACGACCTTGGGCCGGGACAGCAGGGCGTCCAGGTCGAAGGTGACGTCGATGGTGAGCTCGGTGGTCTGCCCGGCGTGGATCTCAACGGAGTTGCTTGGCGAAGGAAAACCAGGCAAGGCAGGCGTCGTCCACAGCTCGACTTCGAGGATCTCTTCGGGGAGACCGTCAATGGTGAAGTTGCCCAGTCGGTCGACGGGGCTGCTCTTGTAGACCGAGGAGGATCCATCGGATCGCCATTCCGTGGAGGCGGAGACTCTTGCCCAACCATCCTCGTTCGGCATGCCCTCCCAGAGCACCTTGCCGACCAGGCGGCCACCGCGGAAAAGCCGCGCGTTCACGGTGATCGCGGCACCACCTGCGGGGAGATGCAAGGGCTCGGATTGCCAGGGGAGGTAGTCGCTGTGGCTGACCCTGAGACGCACCAGGCGTCCTCGCTCGAGCGAAATGTCGAAGTGCCCGACATCGTCAGTCCTGTCGAAACCAAGGTGCTCGGGGATCGATCGCAGCTCGCTGGCTTCGCTTTCGCTGGTCGCGACGACCCTGACGATGGCGTCGGGAAGCACCCGGCCCTCTGCGCTTACGACTCCTGTGATCCGGGCGGGGTGCGCGAGCACCAGCATCATGTCGTGGACCTCTGAGGTCTCCGCCATGTCGTACCAGGGCGAGGTGGCAGTAGAGCCGTCGGTCGTGTGCACTGCGACCCGCCACACCCCTTCGTACGGCAACTCTTCTTGTGGCACACAGAAGTGCCCGCCGTCCGAGCGAGCGGAGTTTCCCGATCCTCGTTGGGGAACACCCATGTCCTCGCTGCCGGTCTCGATGCGCCAGATGAACGCCTGCACAGGGTCTCCCTCCTCGTCGACCACGGTGCCAGCAACGGCAGAGGTGTTGGGAGCCACCATGGTGACGTCGCTGTGGACACCTGGCTCGAGCTGCACCCTTTGGCTGACCAGGTCGATGCCCTCGTCTGGAACCACGGTGACCCGATACTCGCCGGGCGGCAAGTCGGTCCAGGTCAGAGGTGAGCCCTCGTACCAGAGCTGCGAGCTGCCCGAACTCTCTGTGGGTTCCAAGCTGACGAACACTTGCTTGGGAGCGTTGCAGACGATGACCACGTCGACCGTGAGGCTGGCGGGACCCTGCTTGCGCGCGGTGGTGGCTGTTAGCTCAACGCCTGACCCCTCGCCATCGAGCGCGGGCGCGGGCGCAAGTGCGGTCTTGGGTGCCAGAGGGACTGAGATGTTCACCCCGTCGCCGACCTTGGCACCGTGCGCATCAAGGGATGTGTTGCGTGCAGAGTCTGCTGCGACACCCGACCTGGCGCCCCCTTGCTCAGTCTCGTCAAGAAGGCCACCCGCCAGCGCGAGCGCCGCCACAGAAGCCAGCAGGAGGCCTGCCCAGAGAAACGGTCTGGAACTCATGGCCCCATCCTACGCTGACCTCGTACCTGACGTTCTGTCTCTCAGCCCTTCTTGAGCTTGAACAGCTTGCTGGAGCCGATGCGCGGGACCATGACCTTGATGGACTTCAACGGTCAGCAGCCTGCTCGGCTGTTGCAAGGCAGCGACGGGGTGGGCAGCCCGATACCGAAGGCCTTGGGCCTTTTGAGTCAGTCAAAGCGAACCACGACCGGTTGGGAGCCTAGCGCCACGGATCGGGTGACGCCCGGACGTTCCAAACAGGAGACGAAGTAGACTCCAGGCGGGAGGCCAAAGACACGGCAGCGGCCGGACTCGTCACTGGAGACCTGCACGAGAGACGTCCATGGATCGGCGTCACTGTCTCCACCCGCCGACTGGACAGTGAAGTCGACTTCATACGCCGCATCCACTTGCAGCTCCAGGCGGGATGCTGTCATGTCGATCGTTACGGGGGCGGCGCGCCCTCCGCTGGGTATGCGCCCAGGCGCGCTAGCGAAGGCGTGCAGACCAGGTTCGAAGAAGATCATCGCACGGACTGTGAAGGGGCCCTCGGGCATGTCGCTCACCAAGAGTGCGTCCATCGTGGTCACCACATCGTGCTGGCCGATGGGTTGCCCTTCGGCATTCAAGACAATGACGATCATGCCCTCGTCGGCTAGTTCCGGTGGGCGTCTCAGCTTGATCTCGACCGTGGGGCGTTCCAGGAGCGCGTCCATGTCGATGGTGAGTTCGGTGGTTTGGCCCAGTGCGACATCGACTGAGTAGGTCAGCGGTGGGAGGCCCTTAAGGACTGGTGTGCTCTTGAAGCTCACCATGAGTTCCTCGCCTGGCAGACCGTCCAACTGGAACGCTCCTTGACGATCGACGGAGGTAGACCAAGAGGCTGGTACAAGATGTCCTTCGCCAAAGGACTGAATGTCAGCGTAGTAACTGACTGTCACCTTCGCCCAGGCATCCCTGTTCGGCAGGTCAGCCCACAACACCCGCCCAACCAGGCTGCCACCTCTTGAGAGTTGGGGGTTCAGGGGAATCATGCCACCGCTCTCGGGGAGATGGAGTACCCCGGACTCCCAGGGTTCGAATCCGCTGTGGCTGACATGCACCGTCACGGAGCGTTGTCCCTCCAGAGCGACTGCGAAAGAACCTGATTTATCGGTGGTGGCCGTCGCCAATGCCTCGTGCGGCGGACCCCAGAGCAACGTGCCATTCCACTGAGGTTCTCCATTTATGATTCGGGTCATGCGATCGGCATGCGTTGCCCCGACCACTCGGACCTCGGCTCCAGAAATGCCGATACCGTGGGCCGTGACGAAACCCGTCAGCTGGGCGGGTGGCGAGAGGACAAGCACCAGATCGTGGATGACCGGAGTGGTGGCGAGGTCGTACCACTCCGAAGATGCGAATTCGCCGTCTCTGGTGTTGACGACAATCCGCCACATGCCGCTGCGGGGCAAGGCGTCTGCCTGGACGCAGAAGCGTCCGTCGGTAGACTCGACATCGTGTTCGCTGCCTTCAAACAAGAAGAGTTCATGGTCGCCTGCCTTGCGATCGCCCGGGGCAGGCCGAGCGTCGATGCGCCACGCAAACGTCCGGGCAGGTGCTCCTGAGGCCTCAAGCACGAGTCCGGAGGCGGGCGCAGTGTCCGGTGCCGAGAGCGTCAGTTGCACATCCTGACCGCGCTCAAGTCTCACCCTCTTGCTGGCGATCTCAGACCCGTTGGATGGAACAGCCCTGACTATGTACTCGCCGTCTGGCAGGGCATCCCAAGTCTGAGAGGTGCCTTCGAACCAGCGCTCAGAACTGCCTGGACGGTCGATGGGTTCGATGCTGACAAAGACCTCCCGAGGGCTGGAGCATGTCCCAACGACGTGCACGGTGAGGCTCGCCAATCCGAGCATGCGGACCGGCGGTGCTGCAGGGACAGCCTCTGGCTTGGGAGGTCCATGGGTTTGAGCGACGATGCTGTCACCCTCGCTGAGATGGGTAGCTGGCGTATCCAGCGCTGTTGTTCGTGCAGAGCCCTCTGCGACACCCGACCTGGCGCCCCCTTGCTCAGCTTCGTCAAGAAGGCCACCCGCCAGCGCGAGCGCCGCCACGGAAGCCAGCAGGAGGCCTGCCCAGAGAAGTGGTCTGGAACTCATGGCCCCATCCTACGCTGACCCCGTGCCTGACGTTCTGTCTCTCAGCCCTTCTTGAGCTTGAACAGCTTGCTGGAGCCGATGCGCGGGACGATGACCTTGATGAAGTGGGTGCAGTGGCGCTTCAGCCAGCGCTGGTCGGGGGGCGACTGCTTGTGCAGCAGGACGAGGCCCCGTTTGGCGCCCCGTCGCGAGAAGTACGAGACCCGATCGCCAGGGTCGTTGGCGGTCATGGTGAACGAGAGCTGCTTGGGCTGGTTGGCCCGCAGCAGGTCGTAGAAGCCGCCGCGCTTCATGATGTCGTAGCGATCCAGATGGAAGCAGCGGTACGAGTTGTCGCGGCCATACAGGTGCACGTCCTGCAGCACCTCGTCCTGAAAGTAGCGAGCGTCTTTGGTCAGGCTGGAGAAGAGCCCGAACAGGCGGGACTCCGTGCGGTGCATGAAGGTCATGAAGTAGTCGGGCACGGGCTCGCCGAACTCATCGACGGCGCGCACATTGAGCTGGTAGTACTCGTGAAAGTGTTCTGCCGGCTTGCCACGCCCCTTGAAGAAGTGGTTGCGCGCGGTGACCGCGCTGTCCGAGTTGCCGGCCAGGGTGCGGGTCTCCATGCTCACTGCGCGCCACTCCTCGACACGCCTGGCGTACTGAAGCGCCGTGTTCGTGGAGAGCGCGTCCAGGATCAGCTGGCCCAGGCGACGCTGGTGTTCTGGCGCCTTCGCGTAGCCCTCCTCGCCGGGGTCCACGATCGAGGAGTGATCGCGGTCCGGGAGGACTGCCAGGGGAAAGTTCCCCGGGCTTCCTCGCCGCTTCCATTGGCTGATCTTCGGGTTGCGCAGCTGCTCCTCGCCGCCGCTGAAGTCCACGGTCATGCCCCGGGCGTTCATGTTGGCGCCGGTGACCCTGATGGTCCCGTCGGAGCCGTTCTCGCTGACGAAGTTGGCCAGCCCGGTGTAGGGGTGGGTGCCGGTGATGACGAAGAGCTTGATGGCCTGGGGGCCGTAGTAAGTCTTGGCCTGTGCCGCTGCCGTGCCCTCGGGAACGAACAGATCGTCTTGAGCGAGTGCCCACTGGTACTCGGAGCCCAGTTCCAGGGCGTGGAGCATCTCGGCGCCGGTTTCGAAACCGTTGCCCAGGCCCTTGGCCACCCGGCCGATGAGCGAGCGCCCCATGTGCGCGAGGGGGGAGCCGAAGTTGGCCGGTGCCAACATGACCACGTTCTGTGCGGGACAGGAGGCTCCGTCGGCGTAGTGGCGAGAGATCCAGCGGCGCACCACGAGCCCGCCGGTGCTGTGGACGATCAGGTCGAACGGAGCCGTGAGCTGGCCCGACGCGAGCTTGAGCTCGATGGCTCGGGCCATGGCCTTGACCACGTCGTCGATCTTGACCTCGTCCCGCAGGGAGATGTAGTCCCCGAGGTACAAGGGCTGGGCGTTGTAGCCGTTGCGCTTGAGGAACCTCGCCAAGGGCTTGAACGACTTTGAGTCATCGCTCCACCCATGAAGAATCACGACCTGACGCATGGCTTGCCCTCCCTGGCTGTTCTCTCCTGGCGCCGCCGAGGCCCGACACGTCGGTGCCGGTGGCGGCAGAGCACACCCGAGAGAGCATAGCAACTAGAGGGTGTGAAGAGGCCTGCGCACCCGGTCCACGATGATGCAGGCAGCGCCGCTCAGCGACACAGCGACCATGAACCAGACCATCGCCCAGGCGTTGTCCAGGGTGCGCACGGCCCGAACGTCTGTCTCGTCGCCTGGATCCATGAGAACCGTGATCTTGTCTCCGGGGGAATGGCGTGCGTACTCGGCGCGCTGAGCCACAACGGTGGCGGGAATGACGCGGCCGTCCCTGCCCAGTGCCTCGATCTCGAATCGGTAGTGCGTGCTGCTGGACGTCCTGCCCTGGGACGTCTCGGTTCTCTTGCCGACGATAGTGGCTTCCACCTCGATGGCTTGAGAGAGGTAGGTGCCTTGGTTGAGGGTGTAGACGGTGCCGGCGAGAGCCAGGAGCCCCGCAAGAACAAAGGCGAGCCAGCCGCAGGTGCCCAGGGTGAGGGGCTTGATGGTAGAGGGAGGGATGGGCTGCATGGTCATCCGATGGGGCGGGCCTGGGCAGATCATGCACTCATTTCTTGTCGCCGTCGCCGCGCCATCAGTCGCTATCATCTGCCCCGTGATCGCCGAAGCCAGATTCCAATGCCCGTGTTGCGACTACTACGCGCTGAACGCCCGTGGCCGCCGAGACATCTGCCCGGTGTGCTACTGGGAGGACGACGGTCAAGACCTGGGGGACATCGACGACGTCTCGTCCGCGAACCACATCACCCTGCGCCAGGGCCGCAAGAACTTTGCCCGCATGGGAGCGGCGGATGAAGCCGCCGTGTCGCTGGTGGCACCGGCCAGTGAGCTGCGCGGGCTGAGACGAGAGCACCGGGCGAACGGTTGAGGCGGGCAGCCAGTGGTCGGCGCCCGGCACCTTGCGCACCGGCTGGTAGGCTGTGGCTCTCCGTTCTCCGAGGTCTCGTGATGCCCCGCTCCTTCTTCGTCGCTGTCGCGCTTCTGGTGATCCTGGCTCCGGCCGTTCGTGCGGACCCACCGGGCAACGCCTGGACTGACCTGGGCAACGGGCTCGCCGGCACCCACGGCACGCCTGTGCTCACGGGGACGGGGCCCTTCGTGGCCACGACGACGTTGTCCCTCACCCTCGACGGTGCCCTGGCGCAGTCCATGGCTTTCTGGGTCGTGGGCTTCGGCAGGAGCGACGCGCCATTCAAGGGCGGCGTGATGGTGCCCTCTGCTGACATCGTCCTGCCTCAGCCGACCCTCGGTACGGTGGGCACGCCTGCCACGCTCTCGCTGCAGGGCGTCGTCCCCAAGGGCGTTCCTCAGGGCAGCAAGCTCTTCGTGCAGTGCTGGGTGGCAGACGGCGCCGGGCCCCTGGCGTTCGCAGCCAGCAACGCGTTGAAGGGCGTGGCGGTTCAGCTCTTCAACGAGTTCTCAGACGATTTTGATGCCCTGCTCATGGCGGCCCAACCCCCGGCGCAGTCCAAGCCCATCTACACATCGCAGGACTTCGCCAACAAGACCTTCGTGCGCAACCCGGATTGCTGGGCTGCGAGCCTCGACCTGACCGGCATGAGCCCCTGGAACGCCACCGGCGCCAACACCCGTGCGGGCACCCTGGTCAGCCCCCGGCACATTGTGTTCGCCAAGCACTACCCGGTCAGCACGACCCCGGGGAGCAACGACATCGTGTTCGTGACCGCCGACAATGTGACCATCACCCGCCAGGTCGTGGGCGTGGCCTTTCCCGGCGACGACACGGCCGTGGGAGTGCTCGACAGCGACGTGCCGCCGAGCATCGGCTTCTTCAAGGTGCTGGCCAAGGGCTGGGGCAAGTTCCTCTGGCAGATCACCGACCTGCCCATGCTGCACCTCGACCAGGAAGAGAAGGCCATCGCGCGAGAGCTGAACTTCCTCTCGGGCAAGAGCATCCAGCACACCAATGCGTCGGGCGCCCTGCGCTTCCCCTTCAGCGAGACGATCATCGGCGGCGACAGCGGCAACCCGGGTTTCTTTCTGATCGACGGTGAGGCTGTGCTGGCGCTGACCCATTTCACGGCGACGTCCGGGCCCTTCTATACCAAGTACATCACCGAGGTCGACGCGGCCATGACCGCGCTGGGCGGTGGCTATCAACTCACGACCCTGGACCTGGGAGATTGGCTCGAGCCTTAGCCCGGCCTTCTCAGTGCGCCACGAAGGCGCGGGGCCATCTACGCGGGGGCCGGGCGCCTGTGTGCTGAGGTCAGCGAATGACGTCGAACGCGTCCACGTCGACTCGCGCAGCGGAGGCCGCCTCTCGACTCTTGCCGCTGACGGTCACCCTGATCGTGTGCCGGCCCGGCGGTAACTGGTCCACGCGAAACGTCTCGACCTTGTACTGAGCCTCGGTGGCGTACTGGTCGATCATGACAGGCTTCTTGCCGTCCACCGAGACCAAGGCGATGCCATGGTCGGGGCCAGTGGAGCCGATCCAGGTCACTCCGGTGCCAACAAACGTGAAGTTCAATACGGTGCCCGCCCGGTCTGAGTGGACGGTCTTCCAGGCGCTGTACTGAGTGCCAGGTTCAGAGGTCCAGGTGTATCGATGCCTGACCGGGTTTTCCGAGCTCTCATATCTCACCGGGCGGTCCATCACCTGAAAGCTCTGGCCGCCATCTCTCGACCGCAGCAGGCTTGTGTAGGAGGCCGCATAAAGAGTCTGGTCGCGGGAGTAGTGGGGGGAGTACTTGATCAAGGGCACCGTCTCACGCACGAAGCCCCGCATGTGCGAGAACTCGAGAGCACCGTCGAAGCGCCCTCCAGGGCGGAAGCGGAAACCGTCAATCAGGTCTTGGCAGAGCAGGAAGTCACCGCCTGTGACCTGCACCACCAGTTCTCGATCGCTTGAGAACCCGGGGGACAAGGCGACCGCAGCGACCTGCACGGGCGTCTGGTCGTCACTCAGCTCCAGGGACTGCCAGGTGGCGCCGCCGTCCTGGCTGCGATGGAGCCCCGATGCGTTCCCCGCGAAGAGGGTCTGGTCTTCAGCGAAGCCTGGCGAGAGAGCGATGGCGGACGATCGGAGGTCGATGTCAGCCTCCAACCGGGTCCAGTCTTCACCGCCGTCCGTTGAGCGGTAGAGTCCTTGCAAGCCAGCGGCGAAGACCGTGCGATCGCTGCCGTACTGAGGCGAGACCACCACGTAGCGGAGCCGCTCCACGGGAAAGTCGTCCAGCAGTTGAAACGATGCTCCGCCGTCGGCGGAGCGCAGGAGCCCGGTGGGAAACAGGGACGCAAAGACCGTCCCGTCGTCAGCGAATTCAGGCGAGATGGCGAACATGAGCGGGAACAGAAAGGAGTCCTCGGCTCGGTGCTCCCCAGGCTTGGCTGTCGCTTTCAACTTGGCCAAGGAGATGCGAGACCAGCTGGATCCTCGGTCGGTGGACTTCAGAACGAACCAGAAGCTCGCGGCAAACAGGGTGCCGTCCTCGGCGAAGTTAGGAGAGTAGGACATGGCGCCCAATCGGCGACCGCTGGGCAGCCGTGAGTGAACCCGCCAGTCTTCCTGGTCGCTGGCGGAGGAGTACAAGCCAGACGAGTAGGTCGCCACCGAGACATCGACGTCCGTGGCTGAAACGTGGGCGACGTCCAGGCCCACGATGATCTCGCCGAGCAGTGTGTCGAGCTCTGTGAAACTCTGCCCGCCGTCCTGGGACATGAAGAGACCGGAGAAGCCAGCTGCCAGGATGGTGCCGCCGTCTGCCACCTCGATGCGGGTGAAGTGTGGCTCGTCGTACGTGTCGGCTTGGGTGTTTTTCAGCAGCCCCTGGGAGTGCTGTGTCCACGAGTGACCATCGTCGGTGGAGCGGAACAGCGCCTCCTGGTGGGTGCTGACGAGCAGGGACTCTTGGCCGCCCATGCGCTGGCGGGCCATGCCGGTGACGGCTCTCTCGCCGAAGTCAGCGGAGGCTGGCTCGATGTCCTGGCCTCGCGCAGCCAGCCTGAAGAGGCCAAGCGACGCGGTGCCCATCAGAATGTGGGAGCCAGGGCTGTCGGGCTCTGGGATCGAAATGACCGTGATGCGATCGGCAGTGCCGGAGCCGCCCACGCGGGTCCACGAGTCTCCCTTGTCTTCAGACAGGTGCAGGATGCCCGTTTCGGTGCCCACGGCAAGCCGCTCGGACTGGACGGCCAAGGCGGTGATGTTCCTGGCGCGCCCGCAGATGCGCTTCCAGGACGACGCTCCATCACGAGACCGGTGCAGCTTGCCCGTGGCGTCCAGTGCGTAGAGCGTGAACTGGCCGCCCTCCCCAGGTGTGACCGCGAGCTGCTGGATCGACTGCCGTGACAGGGAGCCGGCGAGGGCGAAACTGTTCCCGCGATCTGTGGATCGGAAGACCTCTCCGCGGTTGCTCGCAACAAACATCGTGCCGTCGGCGGCAAAGTTCGCTGAGATCGCGATGGCGGTGAGGAAGTCCCGGCCCAGCCCCCGGGAGACCCGGCGCCATACCATGCCACCGTCGTCGGTCTTGAGCAGGGTCTCGCGGACGATGGCGAAGGCCGTGTGGTCTTGTGAAAACGCGGGTGATGCGGCGACGTCTGCGATCACGTCATGGGGAACGTGAGCCTGTACGTTCGCCGTCACGGCCAGGAGCAGAGCCAGCACGGTCAGTGATCGTGAAACGATGAGACCCATGGAGAAGAGTTCCCTCGGTGCCAGAATGCCGGGCTTGGAAGTTCAGTGGACGATAGAAGAGAGGTAGGGCCAGAGGGTGTCCGCCGCGATGCGGTGACCCTGCTCGTTGGGATGCTGATCGTCACTGGCTACCCATAACTCCTGTTCGTCGCGCCCCAGGAAGCCCGGGGTGAGCGAGAAAACAGGCAGCTCTGCTTGCTCGGCAAAGTCAACGATGACCTGCTCCACATCGTGAAAACCATAGTCGTCGAGACCCAGGAGGATCGGGAACACGACCAGGTGAAACGGGATGTCACGTTGGGCGCAGGCGTCAGCGATCTCGACCAGGCAGGCGCTCTCGCGATTCCATTTGCGGCGGTCCTGGTCCGAGCCGAGATAGGCCTTGCGCAGGGTCTCCACGAACCAGCGGGAGAGATCGGCCCAGGCCGCTCGATCGTAGAAGTACCTGAGCAAGTAGGACGACTCGTACAAGGGCTTGGCCGCGGCCTCGCTCTGAATCTGGTTGATGATCAACGCGTTGTGGCTGAACGAGGTCGGCAGCAGTGTCCCGTCTCTGAGAAAGAACACGCAGAAGACGGCGTCGGCCGGGTAGGCGTCGAGGAGCGGCTCGATGTTCTCGAGCCAGTGGTGCGGGTAGCTGCCGGAGATGCCCGCGTTGAAGGTGTGGTAGGCACGGCCCTGGGCTGGCAACCCGTTGAGCCTGCCCTCAATGATGTCAGTGAACCGGGCCTGAACGGGAACCCCGGCGCCAAAGGTGAACGAGTCGCCCAGAAACAGCACCCGTGTGGTCTCCGCGCCCTGCACGGCCGGGGAGAGGGGCTCTTCCCGATAGGTCTTGGACCCGATCTTCGTCTTTGAGGCCTTCTCGCCAGCGCTGGGCGCCTCGCGTTGGGCCCTCCATAATCGCTCCGTGCTGAGCTGCTGGCTGGGGTCGTAGGCGATGCGAAAACCGACCTCGACCAGGCACAAGGTGAGCACCGTGGCTCCCACCATGACGACGATCTTCCACACGAAACGGCTCATGGGCGAGGAGTATAGGCAACCCAAGGCGCGCCCGCTCGCGTAAGCTCTGAGCTCGCGCCCGCGCCGGAGCCTACACCGTGATCGTCCTCACTCACCTTGCGACAGCCTGCCTCGCCCTGACCCTGGCAGCGGGGGGCTCCCCCGACGACCTCTTTCGCGTCGCCCTTCCTGGCGGAGCTGCGGGTCCG
>CAZIAK010000022.1:0-41537 GCA_964537035.1 uncultured Phycisphaerales bacterium
GGTACGCCGCGCTTCGTTCAGATCTGCCTCGTCCACAGCTTTAGGTTATATCTCCTGGCCTACCCGCCGTCTCCTTGCATCGACATAGGAAGCAACAGCGGCGCAGACTTGCTCATCGACATCGACGGTGAGGACAGGGTTCAAGACGGTGACTACGACTGTAGCGGAACTCCTATGCCGATCGTCGACTTGGGATTCGATGAAGTGTCTCAGCCAGAATGCCCATAACACTTGCTCGCCAACCAGTGGGCACCGCCAGTTTCAAAGTCTTGTACTGCAAACGTAGTCGTTACCAGTTCGTCGCCGCCGTGGACGGGGCACCTCGGCCGAAGTGGATGATCTGACTCTTCTCCCCGGCCCGGTCATCCGGTCTTGAGAGGCGGTTGCCGGTCTCCATCATGACGGGCCTCAGAGGCGTGCTGCTGGCGCCAGGATTAGAAGGGCCGGTGAGCCAGACCGCAGCCCGCCCACTTCAGCGCCCGACCAGCCCGTCGTAGACAATCCCCACCCACACGTCTGGCGTCATGAACCCGCCGCCCCAGCGCTCGTCGAGGTCGGCGGTGGGCTTGGCGCTGATGACCTCACTGCGGTTCAAGCCGTCTGCGATCAAGGCGCTGATGGCGTCGCGGGCGGTGACGAGCATGTCGCGGTAGCTGCGCAGGGCGTGTCTGTCCCCCAGGGGGCCGTGTCCCGGGATGATCGCCGTGTGGTCGTCGACCAGGGCCAGGGCCTTGTCGGCGCCGGCGATGACACCGTCGATGCTGCCACCGCTGCCGGTGTCGATGAAGGGGTACATGCCGTTGACGAAGATGTCGCCCATGTGCAGCACGTTGGAGCCGCTGAGGAACACCAGGGAGTCGCCGTCCGTGTGGGCTGCGGGCACGTGAATCAGCTGGATGTCCTGTCCGTTCCAGTGCAGGTCGAGGCCGTCAGCGAAGGTGATCGTGGGCCAGCCCTCCGCGGGGGAGGCGGGGGTGGTGCGATCGAAGGCTTCCATGTACTGGTCGACCGTGAGTCGTTCGCGCACCGCTTCATGGGCCACGATGAGCGCGCCGGTGGCGGCCATGTTGGCGTTGCCGCCGGTGTGGTCCCCGTGCCAGTGGGTGTTGAGCACCCAGCGCAGGGGCTGGTCGGTCTTGCTCTTGATCACCGCAAGAATCTTGTCGGACAGGTCGCTGAACTGGTCGTCGATGAGCAGCGCGCCGTCGTCACCCACCACCAGACCCATGTTGCCGCCGGCGCCGGTGAGCATCCATGTGCCCTTGCCCAGCAGCTCGGCCTCGATGGTCACCCCGGAGAAGTCCTGGGGCGGCGCCGAGGCCGGGATCGGCGCCAGGAGCGGGGCCGTCGCCGGTGCGCTGGCGAAGGGGATGAAGGACGCCAAGCCCAGGGCCAGGCAGGGGATGGCAGTGCGCAGCATGGCGGTCTCCACGGGACGGCTTGCGATTGTACGCCGTTGCGGGGACATCCCCGTGGGTCACTTCTTGCGCTTGGTCTGGCCCTTGCCCATTTTCTTGCGCACGGCGGTGCGGCTGAACTTCTCGTGCCAGGCGATGGCGGCCTCCTGACAGCCCCGTTCCTGCTTGGGTTTGGCGGGCTGGCGCTGCACGTAGCTGCCATCGCTACCCATGTCCCAGGTGCAGCGCTGATCGTTCAGCTGCAGGTCGATGAGTCGCCGGAGTTCTTGCTGCAGGTGGGGCTCGGTGACCGGCGCCAGCACCTCGACCCGGCTGTTGAGGTTGCGGGTCATGGCGTCTGCCGAGCCGATGAAGAACTCCTCGTCGCCGTCGTTCAAGAAGTAGAACAGCCGCGAGTGTTCGAGGAAGCGCCCGACCACCGAGATCACGGTGATGCTCTCGGAGAGGCCGGGGATGCCCGGTCGCAGGCGGCATGTGTCCCGAACGATGAGGTCGATGCGCACGCCTGCCTGAGCCGCTTCGTACAGCGCGCGCACGATGGCCGGGTCTTCGAGGGCGTTCATCTTCATCTGGATCAGGCCCTTCCCGCCAGCGGCCACGTGTTGGGCCTCGCGCTGGATGCGTTGGATCAGCGCGGGCTTGGCCAGCTTCGGTGAAGGCAGCAGGGAACCGTAGTTGCGCTTGGGTTTGTAGCCCGTGGTCAGGTAGTTGAGCAGCTCGGTCAGGTCGGCGCCGATGCCCGGGTCGCAGGTGAGCATGCCGACGTCGACATAGACTCGCGCCGTGCCCGCGTGATAGTTGCCCGTGCCGATGTGCGCGTAGCGCTGCAAGCCGTTGTAGTCCTGGCGCACCACCTGGATGATCTTGCAGTGGGTCTTCAGGCCCACCACGCCGTAGGTCACGTGGATGCCCGCTTCTTCCATGCGGCTGGCCCAGCGGATGTTCGCGGCCTCGTCGAAGCGCGCCTTCAGCTCGACCACCACCGCGACCTGCTTGCCGTTGCGAGCGGCCTCCATCAGGTAGTCGATGGCCCGGGTGTCCGCCGACGTGCGGTACAGGCACATCTTGATGGCGCGCACCTTGGGGTCTGCTGCGGCCTCGCGCAGCAGCCGTTCGATCGACGTGCTGAACGATTGATAGGGGTGATGCAGCAGCAGCGGCCCCTTGTCCCGGATGATGTGAAAGATGTTGCGGTTGGTGCGCAGCTCAGCGTGATCGACCGGGCGGTGATGGGGGAAGCGCAGCTCGGGCAGGGGCAGGTCGGCGAGCTCGAACAGGTCGGCCATGCCCAGCATGGTGTCGATCTCGAACACGTCGACCACTTCGTCCAGGCCCAGGTTGGCGGCCAGCAGGCCCCGTTGCTCGGCAGCCATGTCGTGGTCGACCTCCAGGCGCACGATGGGGGCGAACTTGCGGTCTCGCAGCTCGCTCTCGATCATGGCCATGAGGTCGTCGGCGTACTCTTCGTCCTGCTCGGTGTTGGCGTTCCGCGTGACCCTGAAGAAGGCGCAGCTCTCGATCTCCATGCCAGGGAAGAGCAGGTCGAGGTTGGCGGCCATGACGCTTTCGAGGGAGACGTGGGTGTCGGTCTCCCGTACCTTCAGAAAGCGCGCGGTGCCTGGGCCCACGGGTACCTTCACCCGGGCGAGGGCGTTGGTGGTGGAGCCCGGGTGGCGGAGGCTCACCAGCAGGTTCAGGGACAGGTTCGAGATGAACGGAAACGGGTGGGCGGGGTCGATGGCCTGGGGAGTGACCAGGGGGTAGATATTGTCGACGTAGTAGTCCCTGAGCCAGGTGCGGTCGTCCTCTTCGAGAGACTCGAAGGACACCAGCTGCACGCCATGTCGAGGCAGTTCAGCAAACACGCGCCCGAGGGCATCGCGCTTGAGGTCTTCGAGCACGTGCACCAGGTCGCGGCAGTCGTTGAGCTGTTCGTTGGCGGAGCGGCCGTCGACGGTGCGGGCTTCGAGGCCGGCGCCCACCTGCTGCATCAGGCCGCCGATGCGCTTCATGAAGAACTCGTCGAGGTTCCTGCCCACGATGGCCAGGTAGCGCACCCGCTCCAGCAGAGGTGTGCGTTCATCCACCGATTCGTTCAGCACCCGAAACTGGAAGTTCAGCCAGGTCAGCTCTCGGTTCAGGAAGTAGGCGGGGCAGGTGAGGTCGTGGGTGCCGTCCTCTTTGGAGGTGGGGACCGGCACATCATCGGCGGGTGTGCGGGGCGGCCCGCTGGCCGCTTCCTGGGGTGCGCTCTCGCCCTGGGCCTCGCCGGTGTCCGGGTCTGCCCCTGCGACGGACACAGCCTTGGCCGTGTCCTCACGAAAGGGGCGGGCCGGATCTGATGCGTGCTGCTTGCTGGTCATCGTGCTGCTTGTAGCCCCGTGGCCGCTGGTTCGCTAGCGGGCTGTGCGTACAGCCTGCAAGGGGCTCATCGGCAGAGGCCATGCCCGGACTGTGCTCGATCGCCCGGGAGGTGTGGTCCAGCCCCTCAGCTGTCCTTCACTTTGTACCCGATCCGGGGGAACGGGTTGGTGATCGAGGAGATCAGATTGCGGGCGTGGGACGAGATGCGCTTCAAGAAACGCACGTAGAGCGCCACCACCACCGCTTCACGGGCGGTGAGGTCGACGTCCTGGCTGATCAGGGCCTCTTCGATGCTGCGGCAGGCCGCCGAGATCTCGGTCTTGTAGTCGGCCATGAGCTCCTTGGCCGCCTCGACGTCGCTGGTCTTGAAGACGTGCACGGCCTTGTGGAAGTTCTGCAGGGCCAGGGTCTCGACCTCGGCGAGCTGGGCCTCGATGGAGCCGGCCACGAGTCGGGTGGGGTGGGCGATGGCCAGGTCGTGGATGTTCTTGGCGTAGTCGCCGATGCGCTCCAGGTCGATCACGATGGAGACCAGCACCAGACCCGAGGTGATGTCACCCTTGCCGCTCACGGCCAGGTGGGTCATGACCTTGCGGCGTACATCTCGTTCGAAGGCGTTGAGCTTCTTGTCGAGCTTGAGCACGTCGAGATCGATGGACGCGTCTTCTCGGTGCCGCAGCGAATCGACGCAGGCGTCGAGCATGGACGAGCAGATGTCGACCATCTCGTAGCACTCATCGAGCGCCTGGACCATGAGGTTGTCGCGCTTCAACAGGTTGATGATGTCATTCAGCATGGCTTAGGAGTTGAGATACACGACGAGGAAGGGAAGCAGATAGAAGACGACCACAATGTAGACGAGGGGCACAGCGCGGTTCCACTGAGCCAGGCTGGAGAAGCCCTCGGCGATCATGATCGGAATGCGGCGCACGGGCCAGAGAATGGCCACTCCCACCACGTTGAAGAGCACGTGATGAAAGGCCAGGCTCAGACCGAGAATGGCTGTGGACTGGTCATCAGGAGCTGCGCCCGCGAAGGCCGCGAGTGAGGCCATGAGCGCGGTCATGGTCGTGCCGATGTTGGCACCCATGGTGTAGGGGAACACCTGCCGGATGGTGATGATCCCCGCGCCCACCAGGGGCACGGCCACGGACGTGGTGATCGAGCTGCTCTGCACCAGGACGGTCATGGCGAAGCCAAAGGCCAGGCCCCGGTAGGGGTTGGCGAAGAGCACCCGATCGAACAGGTTCGCGAGCTTCGAGACCATGATGCTCTTGAGCAGCCTCACCAGGCAGATCAAGCCGATGAAGGTGATCAGGATGGCCAGGATGGCCAGGGCCGGGCCGCCGCCGCCCAGGAACTCGACCCCGTCCTTCAGGGCGTTGATGGCGGGCTTGGTGGCCAGCTTCACCGGGTTGGCGAGCTTGAGGCCACCTGCGCTCTGGAAGGTCTCGGTCAGGAAGTTGGCCGCTGAGTCGAGTATCCCGGTGTTCACTTCAATGGGGAACAGGATCAGCAGCACGATCACGTTGAAGAAGTCGTGCACCGTGGCGGCGGCGAAGGCGCGCTTGTACTCCTGGCTCTGGGCGATGTGTCCCAGGGAGACGATCGTGTTGGTCACCGTGGTGCCCAGGTTGGCGCCCATGACCATGTAGATGGCCGAGTGGTACTCGATCGCGCCGGCCGCCACCATGCCCACGACCAACGATGTGGTGGTGGAGCTGCTCTGCACCAGAGTGGTGGCCAGGATGCCGATGAACAGCGAGACGAAGGGCCCGTGTTCGCCACCGAGAAGTTCGGTGGTGTACGCCTTGCCCATGAGCTTGAACGCCGTGCCCATGGCGCCGATGCCCACCAGGAAGGCGTAGAGCGTGGCCGCGACCAGCAGCAGCAGGACCCAGATCGGGAGCCTCTTGCTCTGCTCTGGCTCCTGGCCGAAGTTCTGGCCGCCGGGCACCTCGCCCGCCAACACCTTGAGCCCCTTGCTCATTGGACGAGGCCCTCGAATTTGTCCTCAATAAAGAGATCTGACGCCATGTGTCTCGTTGCACTCAGCTGCTGAGGGATGGTCGGGCTCTCGCGCTGCCCGCGGATTTCGCGCAGCATGCCCTTACGAGTGTGAGCTTTTCGTGAAGGCGCCTCGCCGGCTCCGCGGTTGTCACTGGCGTCTGCTCCGCACCCGGCGGTGCGGGCCAGCAGGAGCGGGATCCAGAGGGTCTGGGTCGCGCGGATCATGGGCCAGGCTCGTTTGGTGGGATGGTCCGACAGGTGGCTCCGTGCGTTCACAGGAACCGCGCCGGGCCACCGGGATGGGCTCGCTTGTACGACCGCCAGACGCGGCAGGGCACATAAAGGATGGCCAGGACCACGGCGGCTCCGACCCAGGTGGCCAGCAGCCCGCCGGTGCCCCCCGTTCGCAGGCCGGGGAAGGCCAGCCCGGTCAAGGTCAGCAGAGGTATGTGGAGCAGGTAGAAGAACAGGGCGGTCTGGCCAAAGACCAGCAGGGGAGCCCTGTCAGAGGTGGGAGCTGCCCGGCGATCGTGCCAGCGCATGAGCCCCCCAAGAATGAGCGCCATGAGACCCAGCTCAAGAGCGACGAAGGTCAGCGACGGCGGATACTTGCTCACCCGCAACCACTGAGCCAGGGAGCCATCCTCTCTCGGCAGGCCCATGTCTCCGTAACTGCCCAGGCCTCTGAGCACGGCGAACAGCACCAGCCCGGCGGTGCCCCAGGCCAGCAGGGTCGGGGCGGCGCTCCGGCCCTGCGCGCGGCAACGCTGGCAATGGCGGCCGAAGACCCAGCCCAGCATCATCATCGCCAGCCAGGGCAGCAGGGGATAGAGAACGATCACCGGCAGCGCACCGAGCCCGGGCAGCGAGACAGCGCTGGGGAAGAAGCCCATGCCGAACAGCAGGGTCGGCGTCCATGAGTTGCCGCCGAAGGTGCCGTTCCAGCCCTGCATGGTGACCCACTCGCCGCCTACCAGCCAGGCCAGGGCCAGGGCCATGAGCGCGCCAGTCGGCAGCCGAGACAGGACCGACATGGCGATCATGGACAGGCCGATGGCGTAGAGCACCTGCAGCGTGATCATGGGGCCGATCAAAGGTGTCCAGCTGGCGCTCACCACGGTCACCTCGAGGACCACGATCAGCAGGCCGCGCAGGGCCATGTCCCTTCGCGAGCCGCCTCTCTCCAAGGACAGGGCCAGGGAGGCGCCCGCGAGAAAGACGAACGTGGGGGCGCAGAGGTGGGTGATCCAGCGGGTCAGAAAATGGCCCAGGGGCAGCTCACCGCCCAGGGTGGCCATGGCCCTGGAGTCGGTGCCCAGATGATCGGCGTCAAAGGCGGCCCCGGCGTGGTCGACCGCCATGAGCACCATCACCAGACCACGCATCACATCGAGCGCGCTGAGCCGGGCGGGGCGCCCGGGGTTCGGCGCGAGATCTCCTGGGCGTTCCATGGTCCTCTCCGCTGCAGGCCCGGATGGTATCGTCGCCGGGCCAACGGGCGCCCATCGGGCCGGCGCCCATGATGACAAAAAGGCTCCCTAACGGGCAGGAAGACGCAATCATGACGACCGACGAGCACCGCGACATCATCGCTCCTCCAGCAGCCTTCGCCGAGTCGGCCCACGTGGGCTCCATGGCTGCCTACACCGAGCTCCACGAGCGCTCGGTCGCCGACCCTGAGGGCTTCTGGGCCGAGGTCGCCACCCGCATCACCTGGGACAAGCCCTGGGACGAGGTGCTCAGCTGGGACTTTCACAAGGCTGAGGTGCGCTGGTTCGACGGGGCCAAGCTGAACGCCTCGGTGAACTGCCTCGATCGCCACGTGGCCGCGGGCAAGGGCGATCGCACCGCCATCGTCTGGGAGGGTGACGAGCCTGATCTCGACGCCAAGCTCACCTATTCAGAGTTGCTCACGGCGGTGTGCCGCTTCGCCAACGTGCTCCGTGCCCGGGGCGTGGGCAAGGGCGACCGGGTCTGCATCTACATGCCCATGGTGCCCGAGCTGGCCGTGGCCATGTTGGCCTGCGCGCGCATCGGCGCCATCCACTCGGTGGTCTTTGCCGGCTTCTCGGCGACCTCGCTCAAAGACCGGGTCATCGACTGCAGCTGCCGCACGGTGATCACCGCCGACGAGGGCCGTCGCGGGGGCAAGAGCATCGCCCTCAAGGCCATCACCGACGCGGCCCTTGAAGGCGTCGACTGCGTGAGCGAGGTCTTCGTGCTGCGCCGCACCGGCGCCGACGTGCCCATGGTCGAAGGGCGGGACGAGTGGTGGCACGAGGCCATGGCGGCGGACGACATCAGCGATGAATGCGTCCCCGAATCGATGGATGCCGAGGACCCGCTCTTCGTGCTCTACACCTCGGGCTCGACGGGCAAGCCCAAGGGCGTGGTGCACACCACCGGCGGCTACATGGTCTACACGTCGTACACCCACGAGCTGGTCTTCGACTGGCGCGAGAACGACGTCTATTTCTGCGCCGCCGACGTGGGCTGGATCACCGGCCACAGCTACATCGTCTACGGCCCCCTGGCCAACGGCGCCACCACGCTCATGTTCGAGAGCACGCCCCTCTACCCCGACGCGGGCCGCTACTGGGACGTGGTCGACAAGCACAAGGTGACCCTCTTCTACACGGCGCCCACGGCGATCCGCTCCATCGAGACCCACGGCGACGGGCCGGTTCTGAGTCGTTCGCGAGACACCCTGCGCCTGCTGGGAACGGTGGGCGAACCCATCAATGTCGACGCCTGGGCTTGGTACCACAACGTGGTGGGTCAGGGCCGCTGCCCGATCGTGGACACCTGGTGGCAGACCGAGACCGGCGGCATCATGATCTCGCCCTTGCCGGGCGCCACCCCGCTCAAGCCGGGCATGGCCAGCTTCCCCCTGCCGGGTGTGCGGCCCATCCTGGTGGACGACGACGGCGAGAAACTGGAAGGCAACGACCAGGCCGGCCTGCTCTGCCTCGAGTTTCCCTGGCCAGGCATGATGCGCACGGTGTGGGGCGACCACGCGCGCTTTCACCAGACCTACTTCAAGCGCTTCCCCGGCCGCTACTTCACGGGCGACGGGGCCCGTCGGGACAGCGACGGCTACTACCGCATCACTGGGCGGGTCGACGACGTGATCAACATCTCCGGTCACCGTCTGGGCACCGCCGAGGTCGAGTCGGCCCTCGACACCCACGACGCGGTGGTCGAGGCGGCGGTGGTGGGCATGCCCCACAAGATCAAGGGCCAGGGCATCTACGCCTTCGTGACCCTGGTTGGCGGAGTGGATGGCGACGACGAGCTGCGCAGAGAGCTGGTGGCCGTGGTGCGCGAGGTCATCGGCCCCATCGCTTCTCCTGACAAGATCCAGTTCGCGCCCCGGTTGCCCAAGACCCGCAGCGGCAAGATCATGCGTCGCATCCTGCGCAAGATCGCCGCCAACGAGGTCGACGACCTGGGGGACATCAGCACCCTGGCCGACCCCACGGTGGTCGAGGCGCTGGTCACCGGTCGCGCATGAGGGCAGTTCTGTGCCTGTTGGCGTTGGTCCTCTGGTCCTGCGCTCCGGAGGGTGACGCTGGCAGCGGCGGTGAGCCCGCGGGTGGAGCCTCTCCAGAACGTCTGGCGGCCGACCAGGTGGTGGTCAGTGAGCCGGGTGATGATCTGGCGCTGCTCCCCCGTGAGGTCTTGGGAGGTGTTCTGGACGAGCCGCTGGCCGAGCCGCTGGGCGTGGCACCGGGATGGGCGCCCTTGCCTGGTTTCGTGGGCCGGGAGTCCTGCGCCGAGTGTCACAGCGAGCAGGTCGATCGCTTCACCGGCAGCCACCACGACCTGGCCATGCAGCCCGCGGACGAGAGCACGGTGCTCGGTGACTTCGACGACGCCCGCTTCACCCACTTCGAGGTCACCTCGCGCTTCTTTCGTCGGGACGGTGGGTATTGGGTCACCACCGACGGGCCCGACGGCAAGCTTCACGAGTACGCCGTGGCCTACACGTTTGGCGTGTGGCCGCTGCAGCAGTACATGGTGCTCTTTCCCGGGGGGCGCCTGCAGGTGCTGCCCCTGTGCTGGGACAGCCGGCCCGAGAGTGCGGGCGGGCAGCGCTGGTTTCACCTGTACCCCGATGAGGCCGTGCCCGCAGGCGATGTGCTCCATTGGACCGGTCCCAACCAGAACTGGAACTACCAGTGCGCCGAGTGTCACTCGACAGGCCTGGTGAAGAACTACCGCGAGGCGAGCGACGACTATGCCACCACGTGGGCCGAGATCGACGTGTCTTGCGAGGCCTGCCACGGCCCCGCCGCAGAGCACCTGACCTGGGCCCGGCAAGAGCACCCCGAGGGCCCGGACATGGGTCTGGCGGTCTCACTGAAAGACGAGAACCTGGGCCTGTGGGAGGTGTTGGATGACTCGGGCATCGCCACCCGCAGCGCACCTCGCAGCTCTCGAGCCCAGTCGGAGACTTGCGCGCGCTGTCACGCTCGCCGGTCTCTTGTCGCAGAGCGGCACCGCTTCGATCGCCCCTTGCTGGACAACCAGCTACCGTCCCTGCTCGACGAAGGGCTGTACTACCCGGACGGCCAGCCTCTGGAGGAGGTCTACGTTCACGGGTCCTTCGTGCAGAGCCCCATGCATCAGGCGGGGGTGACCTGCAGCGATTGCCATGATCCCCACGGGCTCGCCGTGCGAGGCGAGGGCAACGCGCAATGCGCAGCGTGCCACGAGCCTCATGTTTTCGACCGGACCGAGCACCACCATCACGAGCAGGGCGGCGAGGGTGCGGCTTGCGTTGCCTGTCACATGCCCAGCACCACGTACATGGTGGTAGATGATCGCCGGGAGCATCGCTTCTCGGTGCCGCGCCCCGACCTCTCCGACGCGCTGGGCGCGCCAGACGCCTGTAGCACCTGCCACGAGGCGGAGACGGCGAGCTGGGCGGCAGCGGCGGCGCTCAAGTGGTGGGGCACCGGGCGCCGAGAGGCCCGGCATCACGGGCAGATCCTCGCCGCCGCTCGCCGTCACGATCTCGGAGCGGAGCGAGCGTTGGCCCGGCTGGTCGCTGATGACGAGGCTGCCGCCATGGTGCGGGCCACGGCCTTGGTGTTGCTGGCCGAGTTTCCCGGGGCCGTGTCCGGCGAGATCGTGGTCGCCGCGGGGCAAGGAGAGCCTCTGCTCCGTCTGGCGGCAGCTCGAGCGGGAGAGGCCTTGCCTGCCGAAGAGCGCTGGGCGGCGCTCGGTCCCATGCTGGGGGACCCGTTGTTGGCCGTGCGCATCGAGGCGGCCCGGGCCCTGGCGGGTGTGCCCAACGACGGCGGCGAGCCCTCGCAGCTGGCGACGCTTGAGGCCCTCTTGGGGGAGTTCCGACGGGTGCAGCGCCTGACCGCCGAACGCCCCGAATCGCAGCTGAGCTTGGGGCTGTTGGCGGCGCGGCTCGGCGACTGGTCCACGGCGGAGGCGGCCTACCTGAGGGGCGCTCGCCTGGGCCCGGGTTTTGAGCCTCTGCCCATCAACCTGGCCGATCTCTATCGCGTCCTGGACCGGGACGACGAGGGGCTCGCCGTCCTGCAGGCCGCTCAGCAGCGCGCGCCTCAGAGCCCTTCGCTGAACCATGCTCGGGGACTGGCCCTGATCAGGCTCGGTCGCTACGAAGAGGCCCTGCCCGCGCTGGAACTGGCGGCCCTCGCGGCCCCGGAAGAGAGCCGCTTCAGCTACGTCTGGGCCGTGGCCCTGGCCTCGCTCGGAGACCTGGATCGGGCCATTCAGGTGCTCACAAGGGCCTCAGCCGACCACCCGTTCGAACGCGAGCTGCTCTACGCCCTGGTCAGCTATCAGGCCCAGGCCGGGGTCTTGGATGGGGCCCTGGCCACGGTCAGGCGCCTGTTGGCCCTCGATCCTGACGATCCCACGACCTTGCAGCTTCTGCAGCAGATCGAGGGCCAGACGCAGGGCCAGACGCAGGGCCAGCTGGCCGAGGACGGCTAGAACCTGGCGCTCTCCAGCTCCTGCGGCGACCGCAGGGGAGGGGCCCCAAGGCCCTCGAAGGCTGGAATCTCGGCCAAATCGTGGGCTCGCCCCCGAGATTTCCAGGAGGCGATATGCTTCTGGGCTGATGGATTTCGGCGAGAGGCGCCGGAACGGGCACTCCCTCAGACCGGTCGAAACCAGATGATCATTGTCACCCGTAGCGCAGCACTTCTGGCTCTCATCGCCACCTTGCTCACGTCTCCCGTGCTGGCCCAGGTGGCAGAAGCCGAGCTCACCGCCAGTGACGCCCCCTTCGCTGCTCTGTTTGGCCAGTCAGTGGGCCTCGACGGCGACTTGGCCGCGGTGGGTGCTCCCGGCCTGAACGACTCGACCGGTGCGGTCTACCTCTACCGGCTCGTGGGCAGCACTTGGAGCCAGGAGGCGAAGCTGGAGGCCTCCGATGGGGCCGCTGCCGCCCAGTTCGGCTATTCGGTGGCGGTCTCCGGGTCGGTGGTGGCGGTGGGCACGCCCGAGCCCCTCGACATCGTGGGCGGCAGCCAGGGCCCGGGCGCCGTGTACATCTTTCGCCACGACGGGGCGACCTGGAACGAAGAGGCCAAGCTCACCGCGTCCGACGGCGCCACGTGGGATCAGTTCGGCTTCTCGGTCTCGGTGGTGGGCAATCTGCTCGTGGTGGGAGCCCCCGGTGACCAGCCCAGCGGCTCCGGCGTGCGCAACGGCGGCCAGGGCTCGTCCTACGTGTTCTCGTTCGATGGCGCGAGCTGGAACGAAGACGCCAAGGTCGTGGCGAGTGACGGCGCCGCCGCCCAGACCTTCGGTTACGGCGTGAGCACTGACGGGGCGAAGTTCGCCGTGGGCGCGCCTGGAGATGACGGCAGCGGCACGGACGCAGGCGCGCTCTACGTCTTCTCGTTCTCCGGTGCGAGCTGGAGCGAAGAGGCCAAGCTGGTCGACAGCGCCGCCGGGGCCGGTGACGCCCTGGGTTTCTCCGTGGCCCTGAGCGGCGACGGGGCCTGCGCGTCCGCTCCCTTTGACGATGGCGCGGCCACGAATGCGGGCGCCGTGGTGGTCTTCCGCGATCAGGCCGGTTGGTCCCAGGAGGCCGTCGTCACCGGCTCAGGCCTGGTCGGGGGCGACATGTTCGGGTCCGGTGTCTCTCTCGAAGGGGACACCTTGTTGGTGGGTGCCTTCGCGGCGGCAGGCGGCGAGGGCAGGGCCTGGACCTTCTCGGCCAACGGGGGCAGCTGGAGCGAAGACCTGGTCCTGGCCAACGCTGGCTCGGCCATGCTGGGCAACTCTGCCGATCTCGGTGGCAGCCGCGCCCTGGTGGGCGGCCCGTTGACCGATGGTGGGGGTGTCTTGCTCTCAGGCGCTGCCTGGGTCTTCGTCAACCTGCCGCCCGTGGACTGCAACAACAACGGCGTGCCCGATGACCAGGACATCTCGAGCGGCACCAGCCAGGACTGCAACGGCAACGGTGTCCCCGACGAGTGCGACATCTCGAACGGCACCAGCTTGGACTGCAACAGCAACGGCGTCCCCGACGAATGCGAGGCGGACTGCAACGGCAACGGCATCCCCGATGACTGCGACATCGCCATGGGGACGAGCCTCGATTGCAACGGCAATGGCATCCCCGACGAGTGCGACCTGGCCATGGGCACGAGCCAGGACTGCAACGGGAACAGCGTGCCGGACGAGTGCGACATCGCCAGCGGCACGAGCCTCGACCTGAACGGCAACGGCATCCCCGACGAGTGCGAGCCGGACTGCAACGGGAACAGCGTGCCCGACGATCTCGATATCTCGAGCGGCACCAGCCAGGACTGCAACGGCAACAGCGTGCCGGACGAGTGCGACATCGCCAGCGGTACGAGCCTCGACCTGAACGGCAACGGCATCCCCGATGAGTGTGAGCCGGATTGCAATGGCAACAGCGTGCCCGACGATCTCGATATCTCCAGCGGCACCAGCCAGGACTGCAACGGCAACGGCGTGCCGGACGAGTGCGACATCGCCAGCGGCGCGAGCCTCGACCTGAACGGCAACGGCGTCCCCGATGAGTGTGAGCCGGACTGCAACGGGAACAGCGTGCCCGACGATCTCGACATCTCCAGCGGCACCAGCCAGGATTGCAACGGCAACACGATTCCGGATGAGTGCGACATCGCCAGCGGCACGAGCCTCGACCTGAACCTCAACGGCATCCCCGATGAGTGCGAGCCGGACTGCAACAACAACGCCGTGCCTGACGACCTCGACCTCTCCATGGGCACGAGCCAGGACTGCAACGGCAACGGCGTGCCGGACGAGTGCGACATCGCCAGCGGCGCGAGCCTCGATTGCAACAGCAACGGCGTGCCCGATGAGTGTGAGGCCGATTGCAACAACAATGGTGTCCCGGATGACTGCGACATCGCCACGGGCACCAGCCTGGACCTGAACGGCAACGGCATCCCTGACGAGTGCGAGGGCGACTGCAACAACAACGGCGTCCCCGATGACCTGGACCTGTCGAGCGGCACCAGCCAGGACTGCAACAGCAACGGCATGCCCGACGAGTGCGACATCGCCTCAGGCCGCAGCCAGGACTGCAACACCAACGGCGTGCCTGACGAGTGTGAGCCCGACTGCAACGGCAACGGCATCCCTGACGAGTGCGACATCACCGCAGGCACGAGCCAGGACTGCAACGGTAACGGTGTGCCTGATGAATGCGATCTCACCAGCGGCACGAGCCTCGACCTGAACGGCAACGGCATCCCCGATGAATGCGAGCCGGACTGCAACAACAACGGCGTCCCGGATGATCTGGACATCTCGCTGGGTACGAGCCAGGACTGCAACGGCAACGGCGTGCCGGATGAGTGCGACATTGCCAGCGGGACGAGCCTGGATCTGAACGGCAACGGTGTGCCCGACGAGTGCGAGGCCGACTGCAACAGCAACGGCGTCCCCGATGACGTGGACATCGCCATGGGTACCAGCCAGGACTGCAACGGCAACGGCATCCCCGACGAGTGCGACATCGCCATGGGCACCAGCGGCGACCTGAACGGCAATGGCATCCCGGATGAGTGCGAGGCGGATTGCAACGGCAACGGCGCCCCGGACGACTTCGACATCTCTGTGGGCACGAGCCAGGACTGCAACGGCAACGGCGTGCCCGACGAGTGCGACATCGCCATGGGCACCAGCCTCGATCTGGACGGCAACGGCACCCCGGATGAGTGTCAGGGCCTCTGGACCGATCTGGGCAACGGCCTGGCGGGGAGCGCCGGCGTGCCCCTGCTCGTGGGTGACGGCACGTTGATCGGCGGCGATCCCACCACCCTGACCTTGAGCAACGCCCTGCCCGGAGCCCTGTCCCACTTCGTCTTCGGCTTCTCTGCGATCTTCGCCCCGCTGAAGGGCGGCGTGCTCGTGCCCGCGCCAGACCTGCTGGTCTCGGGCATCCCCACGGATGGTCTGGGTCAGGTCGTTTTGGCCACCACCTGGCCCACGGGCCTTCCCGCAGGCATCGCCACCTACTACCAGTTCTGGGTCACGGACCCGGCCGGTCCCCAGGGCTTCTCTGCATCGAACGGCGTGTCAGCCACGACCCCGTAGGCTCCGAGCATGGGGGTCAGCGGCCCTCACGATCGTCACGATCGTCACCAGCGTCACCAGCGTCTGCCAGCTTGCACCAGACGTGCGGCCCGGCGTTCAGGCCGGGGGCGGCTCAGATGCCCATGGCGCTGAGGGCTTCGGCGACCTGGGTGACCGCCGCGGTCAGCCGTGGGTAGCTGGTCTCGAAGTCGTTGGTGGCGGTGGACAGGCGGGCAGCCAGGGTGTCGTCCTGGGTGGCGGCGCCGTCAGGGCCAGCGGCGGCCCGGTCGCTGAGCAGCTTGGTGATGTCGGCCAGGACATCCGCCAGCATGTTGGTGGTCTCGCCGTCGAGCTCAGGGTGGGCGGCCAGCTCTTCGTGAAGGTGCGCCAGGGTGTCGCGGAGTCTTTGATCGGGCATGGTCGGGTGCGTTCCGGTGGGCGATCTTCGGGTGCGTGCTCCCATGGTAGGTCGCGGCGCCGTGGGCCACCAGTGCGGGGCCGCCGCTCGGGCAGTGGGGGCGGGCGGCGGCGAACGTGTACCGTGGTGCGCGCCCGACGGTCCCACGCCGACCGCCCCTTGGAGACCACCCTGCCATGAAGCCCATCCACCCTCGTGCCTTCGCCTTCGACGTTTGTCTGCTCGCCGCGCTGACCCTTGGGTCTCAGCCGATCTTCGGCCAGTCCATGGACTTCGAACTCTATGACCCGCCGTCGACGCTCGTGGTCCCAGAACATCAGGTGGTGGCTGCCCGCTACCCGTTCGTGGACGTGCACAACCATCAATGGTCCATGGCCACACAAGACCTGGACGCGCTGGCCGCCGAGATGGACGAGCTGAACATGGCCGTAATGGTCAATCTGAGCGGGCGCAGTGGCGACGGCAGCGAGGCCACATTGCTCAAGAGTCTGGCCAACGTGAAGGCCAACCAGCCCAGCCGCTTTCTGGTCTTCACCAACATCTCCTTCGAGGGCATCGACGATCCCGGGTGGGGGGAGCGCACGGCCCAGCAGGTGCGCTCCGACGTGGCGGCGGGTGCGGCGGGGCTGAAGATCTACAAGAACCTGGGCCTGACCACCACGGACGCCAGCGGTGAGCGGGTGGCGGTGGACGACCCGCGCATCGACCCCGTGTGGGCGGCCTGCGGCGAGCTGGGCGTGCCCGTGCTGATCCACTCTGGCGAGCCCGCCGCGTTCTGGTTGCCACGTGACGAGCACAACGAGCGCTGGCTCGAGCTCAAGCAGAAGCCCGGTCGCTACCGGGACCCGGCCCTGTTTCCCTCGTGGGAGCAGGTCATGGGCGAGCACTGGAACCTCTTCGCCAAGCACCCGCAGACCCGCTTCATCAGCGCCCACATGGGCTGGCTGGCCAACGACCTGCAGCGCCTGGGCGACCTGCTCGACGCCCACCCGAATGTGAGCACCGAGATCGGCGCGGTGCTGGCCGAGCTGGGCCGCCAGCCGCGCTTCGCCCACGAGTGGTTCGTCGCCCATCAGGACCAGGTGCTGTTCGGCAAGGACACCTGGACCCCGGAGGAGTACTTCGTCTACTTCCGCTGCCTGGAGACCGACGACGACTACATCCGCTACTATCGCCGGCGCCACGCCTTCTGGCGCCTGTATGGTCTCGACCTGCCCGACGCCGTGTTGCGCAAGGTCTACTATGGCAACGCCTTGCGGCTCTTCCCGCAGCTCGACCGATCGTTGTTTCCCCAGGACTGACGTCTCATGACCCGCGCGACCTCTGCAGCTCTTGTGCTCGTTCTGGCCACGGCCTGTGCTTCGAGCGCTGCTCGCCACGGCGCCGCCGGCCTCGGTGACAGCTACTACCCTGGCCTGGGCAATGGCGGCTACGACGTGCAGCACTACGGGCTGACCCTGATCATTGACCCGCCCAGCAATCACCTCGATGGCGTCGCCCTGATCGAGGCCGTGGCCACCCATGAGCTGCTGTCCTTTCACCTCGACCTGTGGCAGCTCACGGTGGAGTCCGTCGAGGTCAACGGTGAGGCCGCGGAGTTTCAGCACGAGGGGCTGGAGCTGATCATCGCTCCGGCCAAGACCCTGCCTGCGGGGGAGTCGTTCATGGTGCGCGTGGAATACGGCGGCGAGCCGACAGGCGTCCCCTCAGAGGCCATGCCCATGCCGGAAGGGCTGGGCGGGATGGGCTGGATGCTCCACGGTGAGAACATCTACGTGGTCAGCGAGCCCAACGGCGCGCCGTCGTTCGTGCCCTGCAACGACCACCCCCTCGACAAGGCCACCTGGTCGTTGCGCATCGCAGTGCCCGAGCCCTGGGTGGCGGTGTCGAACGGCGTGCCTGAGCCTGTGGTGGACCGAGGCGGTCGGCGCCTCTTCGTCTGGAACGCCAGCGACCCCATGGCGCCGTACCTGGTGACCCTGGCCATTGCGCCGTTCGAGGTCGAAGAGACCTGGCTCACGCCTGAGTTCGCTGTGCGCAACTACTGGCTGCCTGAGATGGCCGAGGAGGGGCGTGAGGGCATGGCTCGCACGGCTGACATCCTTGCCTACTTCTCGGAGATCTTTGGCCCCTATCCCTTCGAGTCCTACGGGGCGATCGTCACCGACGCGCCCATCCCCGGCGCGCTCGAGACCCAGACCATCCCCATCTACGGAAAGGGCGCGGCCAACGAGTCCGTGCTGGCCCACGAGATGGCCCACCAGTGGTTCGGCAACTGCGTGGCCGTCAGCGATTGGAGCGACCTCTGGCTGAGCGAGGGCTTCGCCACCTACGCCTCGTGGCTCTGGGCCGCCCACGACCAGGGGCAGCCGGTGCTCGGTGATCGGGCGGAGCGCATGGCGAGCGTGGTCGAGTCAGGCCGCTTTGGCTCGCCCACGGATCCGGGAGCGGACAACCTGTTCTCGCCCGGTATCTACGTGGGCGGCGCCTGGGTGCTGAAAGAGCTGCATGAAGAGGTGGGCGACGACACGTTCTTCGAGATCTTGCGCACCTGGGTCGAGCGCTTCCATGACGGCAACGCGACCACGGAGGATTTCATCGCCCTGGCCAGCGAGGTCAGCGGCAGCGATCAGCGGCCACTGCTGGAGACGTGGCTCTACCCGGAGCCTCCCGCGGCAGCAGACGGCTGATCGCCCGTACGGCGAGACACCAGGACGCCGACCACCACCACCACGCCACAGGCGATCGGGTTGAGCCAGAGCCAGGCGATGTCCTGGCCAGCGGCCCAGGCCACCGAGGCCATGCCGGCGAGGAGTCCGCAGAAGGCGCCGTGCCCGTTGGCGGAGGGGACCGCGAGGGCCAGCACGAAGACGCCCAGCAGCGAGCCGTAGAAATAGCTGCCCACGGTGTTCACTGCTTCGATGGCTGAGCCCAGCTCGGCGGCTTTCAGCGCGAACAGGCCGGCCAGCAAGCCCCACAGGGCGGTGAACCAGCGGGAGGCCGTGACCGCCTGGACATCGCTGGCGCCGGCGCCCGGGCCTTGCCACCAGACGTCGACCACGGACGTGGTGGCCAGGGCGTTCAGCTCGCTGTCCATGCTCGACATGGCGGCGGCGAAGAAGGCGGCCACGAGCAGGCCCACGATGCCCACGGGCAGGAAGCGAATGACGAAGTAGGGAAACACGTGGTTGGTGTCGTCGTAGCCTCGCTCTGGTCGGTGCGCGCGCACCAGCTCGGCGCCGTCACGGCGCAGGTCGCGCACGGTCTGGTCGGCCGCGAGGTACTTCGCTTGCAACGGCGTCACCGCGCTGGCCGCAGCGGGAGAGTCAGGGGGAGTGACGGGCTCGCCAGCGAGAGGCGCAGCGCCCGACGAGGCGACGCCACCCTGCTGCTCGGCGATGAGCGCCCGGGCGGCCGTCTCGCGAACGGACAGGGCGGCTTCGTGCTGCTGCTCGAGTGCCATGAGCGCCGCCTCGCCGCCTCCTGCGATGACAGCGGAGCGTCCATCCCCATCAAAGAGCAGCGGCGGGCGCACGAACTGGAAGACCACGAAGAGCGTCACCCCCAGAAACAGCACGAACAGCTGCACGGGGATCTTGGCCGCCGCGTTCATGAACAGGGCCTTCTGCCCTTCCTTCACTGAGCGCGTGGCGAGCAGCCGTTGCACCTGGCTCTGGTCGCAGCCGAAGTAGGCCAAGAACAGGAACGTGCCGCCGAGCAGGCCCGACCAGACCGTGTATTTCTCTGCGGGGTCGAAGGACCAGTCGAGCAGCTGCATGTGTCCCGTGGCTTCGGCCAGGGGCAGGGCGTCAGAGAGCGCGATGCCTTCGGGCAATTCGCCCGTCATGCGCCACAGGCACAAGCCGAGCCCGCCGAGGATCAGCACCATCTGCACCACGTCGGTGAAGATCACCGCGCGGATGCCGCCGACCATTGTGTAGGCCACGGCCACCACGGTCATGACGGCGATGGTCGAGGGCAGGCTCCAGTCGAGCAGCATCGAGAGCACGACCGCCGGGGCGTAGACCACGACGCCGAGAGCGAGCCCGCGCGAGAGCAGAAACAAGATCGCCGTGAGCAGGCGGGTCTTGCCATCGAAGCGCTGGCCCAGCCACTCGTAGGCGGTGAACACGCCCGCGCGGCGGTAGGCCGGCAGCAGGGTGAAGGCCAGGATGACCATGGCCACGGGCAGCCCGAGGTAGAACTGCACGAAGCCCATGCCGTCGGCGTAGGCCTTGCCCGTGGTGCCGATGAACGTGATCGCGCTGGCCTGGGTGGCCATGACCGACAAGCCTACCGCCAGCCAGCCCACGGACCGATCGGCCACGAAGTACCCGGCGGCGCTGCGGCTGCGCCGGGCGGTCCATGCACCGAGCCCCAGGATGGTGGCCAGGTAGACGCCGAAGACAGCCCAGTCGAGACCTCCCATGGGCGGGGGTCAGGCCTTCTCTTCGAGCACTTCGTCGATGACCCAGGTGCCGCTCTTGGCGTCTTTTCTCAGCTTGATCAGCTTGTGCTTCTCGGCATCTTTCAGCAGCTGGGAGAAGGTGGCGTAGCCGTGGTACTCCTCGTTGAACTGGGGCTGCTTGCGCTTCATGGTGTCTTTCAGCCGGGAGCTGTGCAGCTCACGATTCTCGCGCTGCAGGGCTCGGGCCGCGTCGAGCAGCTGGTCGAAGCCTTCGCGGGTCTTCTTGGGCAGCTTGCTGGTGCTCGTGCTCGCCGTGCGCTTCTTGCGGGGCTTGCGGGCCAGGTCGTCGTAGAAGAGAAACTCGTCGCAGGCGTCGATGAGAATACGGCTGGTCGAGTTCTTCACGCCGATGCCGATGGTGCGCTTGTCGTTCTCGCGCAGCTTGGCCACCAGGGGTGTGAAGTCGCTGTCCCCCGAGATCAGGGCGAAGGTGTCGATGTGCGGCTTGGTGTAAGAGAGCTCGAGAGCGTCGACCACCATCTTGATGTCGGCGCTGTTCTTGCCCGTGAGCGTCGAGCCGGGCATGTCGAGCAGCTCGACTCCCGCTTCGTGAAGGGGCCGCCGGTAGTTCTCGAACTTGGTCCAGTTCGCGTAGGCCTTCTTGACGATGATGTTGCCCTTGTCGACCAGCCGCCTGAGCACGAGTTCGATGTCAAAGGTGGCCAGCTTGGCGTCGCGGACGCCGATGGCCACGTTCTCCAGGTCGATGTAGACGGCGATGTTGCGTGAGCTGGTGTCGAGTGCCGCCATGAGTGCTTTGTCCGCAAAGAGCAGGAACTGGAGGCCATGAGGTTAGCTGGCGGCAGGTCTGGCCGCTAGGAAGCGCTGCTGATCGGCCTGTGCGTTCCTCACCGCGAACGCCACGAGCCCGGGCTGCGGACTGTTCGATACCATGGCTCACCTGATCAAGAAGGCTGGCGGCCATTCGCTGCGAGCCGCGACGGAGATTCTCATGAAGGCAGGCCTGATCGGCTTCTTCGCTCTGGTTCTGTTGGGGGCGGTCCTGCTGATCGCAGCACCTGGGGGCTTTCTGGACGCGCTCCCCGTGCTCGCCTGGAAGTGGGGCGGATCCGCAGATATCTGGCCGCGCATCGAACACATGGACGTGGCCATCGAGTTGTCGCCCCCCGGCGGCTTCGAGGCCGAGGGGACGCTGCAGCTGTCCGGCATCGTCGACGACCACTTCGTGCTCTTGCTCAACGAAGATCTGTCCGTGACGGACGTGTCTGCCGAGGGCACGGACGTCTCTGCAGCCAATGGCTTTGGCCTGGGCACTCGCTACCACAGCGAGGGTCGGGTCGTGCACTTCGCCCTGGGCTCCGTGCCAGATGATGGCCGACTCGCCCTGCAGATGCAGTGGTCCGGCGAGGCAGAGCACGGCCCGGACGGCAGCGATTGGCGGGGCATCTTGCTGGTAGACGAGACCGAGGCCCGCATGTGCGAGCAGACCATCTTCTGCCCGCAGGTGCCCACGGCCACGGACGGCCCGGGCGTGCAGCGCTCCACGTTCACCTTGAGCGTCACGGCTCCGGCGGCGTGGGAGATGTACTCTCCCGGTCAACCCGTGGGTGAGCCTGAGCTCCTGGGCGACCAGCGCGTCTGGCGCTACGCCAGCGAGTTGCCGGGCCTCATCTCCATCGTGGGTGGTGTCCGTGTGCGCCACGAGATCCTCGTAGAAGATCGTCGGGTGGTGACCCTGTTGCGGGACGAACACGCCGAGCTGGCCGAGGGTTTCGCCCAGGAGGCCCACGATGTGCTCGAGGTCTTCGGCGACTGGTTCGGTACAGCCGGCGCAGGCTCCATGGGCCTCTTCGAGCAGAGCAACCGGGACGGCTACAGCTACAACTGGTTCGCCGAGGGCCTGGCAGTCTTCGATCGAGCTGCCCTGGGTGGTGGCGTGCCCGGGCCCAAGGTGGCCCACGAGATGGCTCACCTCTGGTGGGGACAGCTGGTATCCGTCGACGGCCCCGGCGAGCGCTTTCTCACCGAGGGTCTGTCGGAAGCCAGCGCGTTGCTGTACTTCGAGCGGGGCGGGCAAGGCGTCAAGGTGCAGTGGAACCTGGACCGAGCGCGCAAGAGCACCCGAGAGCTGGCAGAGGACGGTGACAGTCTGGACCTGCGCTCGGTCGGCTTCGCCAGCTCGCGCTACAACGATCTGGCCTACCGCAAGGGCGGACTGGTGCATCGCTACGTGCTGGGCACGTTGGGCGTGGAGCGATCGCAGCAGTTCATTCGCGCCTACCGCGATCGGGCGCAGGATGGTGTGGCCACTCTCGCAGACTGGAGGGCGGCGCTCTCCGAAGTGACGCCCCAGATGCCCGTGCCCTGGGTCGATCACGCCGGAGACTTCGAGCTGTCCCTGCACGACGTGGCCTTTGACGCCGAGCAGGGCAAGGTGACAGGCACCATTCGAGCGACCCATGTGGGCTCCGATCGAGGCATCCCCTTGGAGGCGTTGGTGGACGTCGAGGTCGTGGGCCGGGGCTTCCATGAGCGGCGCCAGGTGTTGGTGAGCGGTGAGAGCACGGCGCTTGAACTGACCCTGGAGTGGCCCGCAGCCGCTGCCCTTCCTGGCGATGCTGAGAGGCGCCTCTATTCGGTGCAGCTCGACCCCGAGCACTGGCTGCCTCTGGGCGCGGGCGGCGCGGTGGTCCTGGAGGGTCCACGCCTGGTGGCATCGTCTCCCGAGCAGGGCGCCGCCGAGGTCTCCATGGGGCTGACCACCATTGAGCTCACCTTCGATGAGCCCTTGCAACACTTCGCCGTGATCGACTACCAGTCTCGTCGGCCCCCGCTGGACCGGGACACCCCCACGCCGTTCGTGCGCGGACTGCAGGTGGCCGACGACGGGCTGACGGTGACCCTGGAGGTGAGCCCCCTCGCGCCCGGGCGCCGCTACCAGCTGCCCTTGCGAGGCGCCTTCCGCAACGGAGACAACGCGGTCCCCGTGGACGAGTTCTTGATCTTCGAGACGGCGAAGTCGACGGACAAGACCGCCCCCGAGGTGATTCACAGCGTCCCTGCCAACGGCGTCACCGACCTGGCCGTGAGCACGACCGAGCTGACCCTGACTTTTGATGAGCCCATGATGCGCGGTTCGGGATTCGACAGCAGCGATGTGCGCGACCTGGAGAGCGACGGCTACACCAGTCCCGAGATGGACTTCGGCTTCTGGGATGACTCGGCCACGGTGCTGACCATCCCGCTGAAGGGCCTGGCACCGGGGGTGCAGTACGCCCTGCCGATCGGGCGCCCGTTGAGAGACCTGAGCGGCAACACGGCGGCGAAGTTCGTGTACCTCTTCACCACCGAGGGGGCGATGCCGTAGGGGTGGGATGAGAGCTCAGCGCAGGTAGCCCATCTGGCGCAGCTGGTCGATTGACCCCGGGTCGAGCTGTGACACCGACTCGTCGATGTCCTTCCAGAAGGACTCTCGAACGGCGCGACGGGAGTCAATGAACGCGGTCCAGGTCACGCGGAACGTGTCGGTCAGCTTGGCTGTGAGCCAGCGACCGAGCAGGTCCTTGCCCAGAGCCCTGTCGATGTCCTGGCGCACTGGCCCGCCCGGCCAGACCTTTCCGGTGAGACGTCTGTGGTCCCCTAGCAGCCCGGACTCCTCGGTGTAGGCGGCAAACAGGCCGTCTTCCAGCAGTGCGCTGGAGAGGGCGGGACCAAGGTCACCGCTGCCTGTCTCGTGGGTCAGAGCGACCAGACTGCGCCCCGTCGCATCGGAGAGACTCGAGCTGGAGAGACCAGCCAGCTCCAAGAGGGTGGGGGCCAGGTCGATGTTCTCAACGGGCGCGGAGATGACTCTCCCACCAGGAATCTGCTCTGGAGCCTGAATGATCATGGGCACGTGGACGACCTCAGGCGTGAGCTGGTAGTAGATGTGGCTCCACTGCCCATATTCCCCCAGAAACTCGCCGTGGTCGGCGGCCACTGCCACCACCGGGGCGCTGGCGCCTTTCGTGTCCCATCGCTGACGCAGCCGACCCAGCAAGCCGTTCCAGGTCGCGTCGAGCTCTTCGACGCTCATGTAGTACAGCTTGACCCTGGCTGCGTCCGTAACCTCTTCAAGCCAGGGTCTGTCGAGGGCGGGGTCACGGGGGACAACTTGCCCCTCTGGTGTTTCCCAGTCGCTTGGGCGCTCAGCCGGGCCGTAGGGCCCGTGGGCATCCATCAAGTGAACGTAAAACAGCAGGTCCTCCTCCAGCAGATGCTCGCTGCCGGGGTCCACGAATGTCTCGATGAAATTGGCGCCGTTGTCGAAGGGCGGCAGGTTGTTTCGCAATAGCTGCTCGTCCCAACCCTGGTCGAGGCCAGAGATAGGGCCTGCGTTCGTGTTGGTGATGAAGGAAGCCGTGTAGAAACCGCCCTGAGCGAAGGTCTCGGCCAGAGTCTGGAACGACTCGGGGAGCCGGTCGAGCTCGCTGTGCACACCGGTCGCTGGCACATAGTGGCCGGTCATCAGTGAGGCCATGGACGGGCGCGTCCAGTAGCTCTGACTGTAGGCGTTGCTGAACCTAACGCCATCAGCGGCGAGAGCATCGAGCCCGGGTGTCTGGGCCAGGTTGCTGCCGTAGCAGGACGGGCCGTCCGCTCGTAGCGTGTCCATGATCGTCAGAAAGACCCGACGCGGGGGCCGAGTGTCATCCACGAGGCGCCAGCCCGACCACACCAGCACCCCATCTGGCGGGAGGGACTGGGCTTGGAACAGCAGCGCCACCGGATCTGCCGCTTCGGGAACCCGAAGGGCCAGATCGCGCCAGTCGTCCTGCTCAGCAATGGCGCCCGTCTCGAGTTTGTGAAGGGTTCCGTCTCCGCCCTCCCAGGCGAGTTCGAAGGGGATCGTCGTGTTTCCAGGGGAGATCGCGCAGATCGCTCCCTTGAGCAAGCGCCCGCCCTGCGCTGGCCAAGGGATACGAAAGGCACCGGGCGCGCTCTGCCAATGGGACGGGCGGCGTTGCAGGTTGCGCTCGAAGGGGCCATGTCCGGCGGGCGAGCGGGCATAGAGAGCCCGGCGATCCGTGGCGATCAACTCACCCACCTCAAGCACCAAGGGACCATTCGTGGAACCGTTACCGAGCCGAAAGCCCAGCAAGGGGACTGTGGGTCCACCGAGGTAGATGCCCAGAGGGTCATTGATGCGCAGCGTCTGCCATTCGGCAGAAGCCGAGACTGGGATCACGATGTCGGGGAGCTGCTTGTAGCCGTTGTGCTGCTGAATCCACTCGATGCTCAGGGTGTCGCCTTCGAGGATGCGCACGGTGAGGACGAGTTCGCCCACGTCGGGGGCGTTCATCTCCTGATCAGGGTGACCAACGAGGCAGCATTTCGTGTCGGTCAGGCGGAAGACGCCGTCCTTGCCCGTCAGGCAATCCTCGGCCTCAAAGCTGACTCTCACCGGCTGCCGTACAACAGCGGCTGGCCCAGTGATCTGAAACGGGACGGGAGCTTGTGGAGGCATGAGCCGGATGGTGTTGCCCGCCGGGCGAGTTGCGGCGGCCGCGACAAGATCGGTGTGGCCCGCTAGCTCGGTCACGGTGAACTCCAATCTGCTGCTCAAATCATTGTTGTTCAGGTAGGAGAGGGCGGGTGCCGTGGGTATGGCCAAGACTGCCAGCGTGAGGGCGATGCGCGGCACCGTTGGCTTCACGATCAGTCCGACGGCCGCAAGCGCCAGGCCGAGCATGAGGGCGGTCATGACCGCCGAGCCAGCAGGCGACTCGGTGCCGTCGGGCAAGACGATGGTGTAGCTCCGCCCATTGCTGGCCGGAGCAGTGCCGTCTCGAGTCGACAGATAGACGTTCTCGCCCCAGATGGATGCCAGGCCTTCCCGTTGCCTGATCAGAGAGTGATTGTCATTGCTGATCAGAGGGATCCCATCCTCACAGACATGCATCACCGGGCCCTGGCCGTTGGGGTGGCGCGGTACGGCGTCGGGGAGTTGAGCCAGCCAGGCCTTGCCCAGCTCGCTCTTTATCCCAGCCGTCTCGAGGTCCCAGATGGTGTCCGTTCTGATCTGCAGCCAGTCACTACGTGCAGCGAAGCCAGCCACCAGGACCACCGCCAAGCCCGCTCCCAGGAGCAGGGAAGCGAACGCACTACGGCGAGCTGTCTTCATGGAGAGAGAATCTGCTGTGTCCATTCAGGCCTCTCGTCTGGGGGGCTGCTTTGGCTCGCTCGCAGGGGCGACTTTACCGGCGAGTTGAGCTGCGGTCCAAGATGCCCTTGGATCGTTTGGCTGGCGCGACTTTTGGGTAGGCAGGAACGGGTGTCCGAGACCTCGAACTGGGCGATGGACTCCCCTGGAGTGGACCTACATCGCCCCGCCCATATACGCCACGCGCCCGCCCAGAATCATGAGGACTTCTGGGATCAGCAGCCCATAGAGGGCGAGGTGCAAACAGCTGACCAAGCTGATCCTCTCTGACCCGAGCTGAAGTGGCGGATACCAACGACTGGCGTGGGTCATGACCATGGAACAGGCAAGCAGCATGGGCAGGAAGAGCGCCAGTACGAAGCGAGGCTGGGAGATGAGCTTGGCGTACCAGACATAGAGCGCTGTGTAGCCAGACACGTAGGCCAGCGCGAAGGCCAGTAGCACCCAGTATTCTCTAGCAAGGCGCACCGCCCTGCGAGCACATGCGGCACAGGTCAGGAGGGCCAGGAACGGGAAGAGAGCAGCGAATGGCAGGAAGCCGAACGGGTTGCGTTTCATGGTGTGCATCAAGGCCTTCGCGCCTTCGCGCATGCGCTCGATACCCCCAGACACACCGTTCTCTTCAAACCAGCGAGCCGCGCTGGGAATCTCCTCGGCGGGCATGTCAGGCCATTGATAGACGTCCAGGTGTGCACCCGTTCCGTCCAGGCACTCCTGCCACGTGTCGTACCACATGTAGAAGGTCGAGTTGACGTTGTAGAAATAGGCGCCAAAGACCTCTTTGCTGGTGCTGATGTACGGCCACATGGTCGCCAGGAAGAGTGTGGCTACCAGGGCAGGGGCTGCGAATCGGCGACAGCGGTCGCTGTTGGCGATGTCTCGATTTCGCAGCGCGATGACGGCGCTCAGAACGCCGAGGGCGAGGTACAGCAAGAGTCCCGGAAGCACTGAGGCCTTGGTGAGCTGAACCAGCCCGGCCAAGACGCCGGTGAGAGTAGCGAAGAGGAGCGTGGGCCGGTGCAGCAGCCTCCCGAAAGCCAGGAAGACCGCCAGGGTGCCGCAGTAATAGGTCAACTCGGCCTGGGCCCAGCCCGCCTTGTAGATGAAGACGGTCAAGCCAGAGATGAGCAGGATTGTCAGGGCTGGGATGACAGCGAGTTGGGATCGAAGCAACAGGTAGCAAATGGCCAGAAGAAGCAGAGACAGCCCGGCGTTGAGCATCTTTGCCTGGAGGAAGAACTCGTCGTCGGCTCGATGCGGATCGTCGACGAGGGTCATGATGAACGGGAAGCCTGGCATGCGGTTGCGCTCGATGACCGCGCCCGGATGCTCCGCGAGGAGGCTGTGGGAGTACTGCATGTACGCACTTTGATCGCCCCCGTCCATGTCGATGTTGCGGGTCATCGACTGGACCATGCTGCCGTAGACGAAGGCGCAAGCTGCCACAGCGAGGAGAGAACCCACTGCGATCCATGTCCCGAGGCTAGCGGGCGGAGGGGGCGGTGGTTCGGCAAGTTCTCCCTTCTCGCCTTGCCGGGCGCCCACCGCTCGAAGACGGAATCCGAGAATGATCAGGGCCATCAGGCCAGCTGTGAGAAACGGCCACTCGTGGCCAGCACGAGAGGGGATGACGACCGAGTAGATCCGGCCGTTGGTGCGCGGGTCGCTACCGTCGGTGCTCGCGAACTGGACGAAGTCACCCCAGTGGGAGAAACGCCCGCCACCCAGCTCAGCGATGTCCGAGGGTTGTGCATGGGGCGAGAGTTCAACGTCACCCTCGAACATCCGCAGCATCGACTGGCCGATCTGATCGCTGACACCGCACTTTCTGGCGCCGGCCGAGAAGGCCAAGCCCTGCTGAGGCTGGAAGTCGCTGAGCGTTCTGGTTTCGTCTTGGGTGCCGAGCAACAAGCCGCGGGGTATCCAACACAGCAGCAGCGCGAGGAGGCAGAGGGCCGTGCCTATGTGCCCCAAGGTCCTTGGAGGCTGAGCTGCCTCGCACTGGTATGGAGAGTTGATAGGCGAGTCCATCTGTCTCAGGTGCCCAAGGTCAGGACGCCGCGCAAGGTGGTCGCGAGCAAGCCGAGTGAGATGGCACCGAGCAGAGAGGTGGGGCTGAGCAGGCGGCTGCCTACGGCGACGACGGGCTCCCACTTGCGGCCCTGGTCGACGAGCAGAGCCGACGCGATCAAGAGTGCCGGGCCGACGACGAGTTTGTAGATGGCTGCGTCAGGCCCGGCGATGCGTCCTGAACTGAGGCCCCACGACCAGCCGAGGATGGTGAGCGTGTAGGCCACGACGAGACGGTGCCTGTGCAACCAAGCGATGAAGTGGGTCGGGCTCAGGAGGATGGTTCCTGCGGCCGCTGCGAGGAAGAGCATGGCTTGAGTGAGAGCCCCTGACAGGGGTTGCTGACTCTCAAGCACCTGTGTGGCCAAGGGTCCTTGGACCGACCAGGCGGGTCCGATGCCAAGGAGGGGCGGGAGGCTCACAAGCACCAGAATGACCACCGCGCCAGGCAGGGCGGCAGACAGGGGAGAGCGAACTGGCCCGGTGGCTGAAGGTCTGGAGACCGCGGCCCTGCTCAACACCTGCCAGCCTGCTGCGACGACGAAGGGCCAGAGGAGAGGTGCCACCGACCCACCGGCTCCCAGCACAAGGACGAGCGCGACGCCCGCAGCCGCTGCGACCAGCAGGGAGCGCCGACCAAGGGTTTCTCCCAGCAAGAGGGCTGCGGTGAGCATGGCCCAGGCAGCCAAGAGCCTGCTGTTGACTTGCCCCGCCACTGACAGCCACGAGGTGAAGCCAGTGAGCAGAGTGATCACGACGGCGATCCCCGGAGGCAAGCTGCGGGTGACCACGGCGAAGAGCCCGAACAGCAGCAACAGATAGAGGCCACTGGACAGGGCCCGCCCGCGGAGGAACGCCGCTTCTTCGCTGAGGCCAGGGCCATCAACGAGCCTGACCAAGGCGGGCAGCAGAGGCGGGGTCGTCTGAGCAGCCTTCTGGTCCGCGATCAGGGCGCTCCCGGCCGCTGCGTCAGGGCCTGAAGCAGCGGCAGCAAGGGGAGGCATTGTCTCAGGGGTGAAAGCCAGGTCCTTGTGCAGGCCCGAAAAGGCGGCTCGCAGCACGTCGGCCTGTCCATGGGCCTGGACATCGGTGTTCGTTACCCAGGCTTGGTTGCTCACCAGATACGCCAAGAGCGAGACGCTCGCGGCCACGGCCAAGCCAGCGACTCGCAGGCCCGTGCCAGTCTGGAGGGGGCGTCGCCAGCGAGGTCGACCGTTTCGGCCTGTCGGTGCGTTGGCGCCCCCGGCTCGCAGGAAGAAGAGGCCCAGCAAGAGCATCATCGCGTGGACGCCAGCAGTCAGCGCCGAGGGGAGCGTGCCGTTACCGGGGAGTGACACCGAGTATTGGCGCCCGTTGGTCGCAGGATCGCTGCCGTCGCTGGCCGAGAAATAGAGGTAGTCACCCCAATGGGAGAAGCTCCCCGTGCCCTCCCGAATGGTCTCCAGGTTGGCGTGTGCCTCCAGCTCTCGACCGTCTTCGAACAACTTCAGCGTAGAGCTGCCAGTGCGATCATTTGGCATGTTGGGTTGCAACACGGCGATGGAGCACGACCCTTGCTCGCGCCAGAGGGCTGTGGGGTCGAGAGCCAGAAGACTTGTGTCTTCGTCGATCACAGTGGGCAGCCACGCCGCAGCAACGGTGAGGGCGATCGCAGACCGTCCCGCCCAGGTCATCAGGCCTTGTCCTGGCTCGCCTTGATCTGCTGGAGGCCGGGTCTGAGGAGCACCATGGGGACTCTCTCTGGAGGAGAGTAGCAGCAACCCGCTGGTCATGATGGCGATGGCCAGCCAAAGCCGCTGACTTCGCTCGGTCTGTGGGCTCGAGGCGAAGTGCATTGCCTGCTCCTCTGCTTCGGCCTTCAGCTGTCGCTGTCCACCCCCTGGGACCACGGAGTATCGGCGCCCATTGCTGCGGGGATCGCTGTTGTCACTCGACGTGAAGAAGAGCCTGTCACCCCAGTGGGAGTAGTAGCCACGGCCAGTCTGGCGCACCAACGCATGGTTGACCGTGCGTTCAAGAAGGGTGTCGTCCTCGTAGAGCAGCAGCTTTGAGGAAGCGGTCTGGTCGTCGGGCAGGCTGGTGACGATGGGTGCGTAGTAGGCCACCCCCTGTTCGGGCATGAACTGCAACGGATCGAGTGAGAATCTGGCAATGGTTGTTCCGCTGGGCACCTCTCCCGGGAGCCAGGCCAGGACGTAGGCGACGAGGCAGAGGAGGACGCCAGAGGCCGCCGGGACCCGTTGTCTCATGAGCTTGCCCGGCAACTCTTGAACTTGCTGTCCGCTGTGCCCATGTCGCTCTTCGACGATCTATCGACCGAGGTAGCCGAGGGCTCGCATCTGCTCGAGAGACTCGGCGTCAACGGTCGTCGTGCTGGCCTCGTCGCTCGCGTTGGCCAGGAGCGCACGGCGGACCATGGCCTGGGTGCGGAGGTGCTCTGCCCACACGGCTCTGAATCCGGGGAGGACGCCGAAGCTGATGTCTGCCAAGCTTGGCCCCTGGGGCAGTTCGCCCAGCATGCCCGAGTCGTCGAGAAGCGTGCCTACCAGGTTGCCATCCAGCCCGACTAGGCCACCTTCTTCGGAGAAGACCGAGAACGAGCCCCATCCGGAGTGGTGTGGATCGACAGCTGAAATGGCCAGCGCGTTCTCGGGCACGGCGAGTTCGCCGGTGACATAGGGCACGAGGCTGTGCCCACCGACACGCGATGGGCCATTGAGGCTGGTGACATCGACGCCAGCCAGGTCGAGCAGGGTGGCGCCCATGTCGATATTCTCGACGGGAGCGGCGTAGACAGTGCCGGGGTCAATCTGGCCCGGCGCTCGAATGATCAGTGGCACATGTACGGCCTCGGGGACCATCTGGGTCCACATGTGTCCCCACTTTCCATACTCGCCGAGCAGCTCCCCGTGATCGGAGGCGAGAGCGACGATGGTGTTGGGCTCTCCATCGCGTTCCCAGAGCGCGAGGCGGTGGTCGAGGAACTGACCCAGTGCTCGGTCGAGGCTCTCCAGATCGCTGTTGTAAAGGGCGATGCGGGCGGCCCGGGTGGGCTGCTTGTGCCAGGGTGGGTCGAAGCGCTCCACGGGCTCAAGGACCTCTGCGTTGTCCCGAGTTGGCGGTACGTAACCATCAGGTTGAGTGCGGGGGCCATAGGGCCCGTGGACTTCCATCAGATGCACCCAGGCGAAGAGGTCCTCTTCTTCGAGGTTGGCCAGGCGTGGCTCGGCATGCGTGTCGAGAAACTGCTGGGTGGTGGGCGGCCCGCCGTCGAGGAGCATCTCGTCGAAGCCCTGGTCGAGACCGTTGGCCTTGCCGGCATGGGCGTTGCTGATGATGGCCACCGTGTGATAGCCAGCGGAGGCAAAGCTCTCAGCGAGGGTGACGTAGGCTTGATTGAGGTGTTCGCTGCCATCGGTGACGCTGGTGGACGCCACATAGTGCCCGGTCATGATCGAGGGCATGGACGGTCGGGTCCAGTGCGCCTGGGAGAAGCAGCGATCGAAGCGCACGCCTTCCTCGGCGAGTTGGTCGATACTGGGAGTGAGGTTGCTCGGGTGCCCGTAGCTAGCGAGAGCGTCGGCGCGCAAAGTGTCCACAAGAACGAGAAGGACGCGACGAGGCGCAAGCTCTGTGTCAATGACCCGGAGCCCGGACCAAAAGAGGACGGCGCCAGAATGAAGGTCGTCGCTGATCAGCAACAGGCGTCGAGCTGTGCTGGCCAGATCAGCGTCGAGTTCGATGCGCAGCTCCAGCCATCCCGCAGCAGAACCCACCGCACCCTGAAGCACAGGAGTGCGCTGACCTGCGCTGTCTTCGACCATGACCTGGTACTGGACCTGGCTGCCCTGCTGTCCCGCGAGGAGTGCCACGGCGCCCTTGATCAATCGCCCAGCGGGAGCAGGCCAGGGCATGGAGAACTCGCCAGGCACGCTCTGCCACAGTGCAGGCCGTGCGCTCTTGGCGAACTCTTTGACCTCGACCCCATGGGTGGAGCCTGTGTAGACAACGCTGGGGTCCGAGAGGATCAGCGGGGCCAGCTCCAGCGAGAGCGGTCCGCTGCCTGGACCAGGCGAAAGTACGATGCGAGAGAGTCGGGTCCGGCCTGAACTCAGCTCGGCCGTCATCAAGGTGCCCCGTTCCAGAGGGCGGCGAATCTCGATCGACTGCCATTCACTGGAGGGGCTGATGGGTACAAGCACCCAGGGGCTCTCGCCTGTGCTGCCGTCCGCCTTGACCGTTTCAAAGGTGAGTTTGAGTTCAGAGCCCTGGTGCACGCGAGCGCGGATCAGAAGCTGAGCGACTCCTTCGGCGGAGATGTCGAGACCGCTGGCGCTGGCCAGGGGCTGCTCGGCGGAGCAAGGCAGGACTCCTGCCTGAAACGCTTCGGCGCCCTCGGCCATGAGTGGCACCTCCCGGGGCTCTCGCGCTGGCGGTGCTGTTGTGTCCGTCGAGAAGGGGATCCCGCCGAGGTCGCTGAACATCCGCACCGTTCGAGGGTGTGTCGAGGCATGGGCGACGGGCAATGCCTCGGGACCATGACGCTCTGCCGCGAGTTCGCGTAGACCCTGGTGGCGTTCCGCTGTGCGCAGCGTGTCGGACATGGTCCACCACGAGCGCATGCTAGAAAACCCGATCCCTGACACGACGACCATGGCAAGGGAACAGACCTGCAAGATGGGGGGGCTACCCTTGCGACGACAAGACAGACTCAACAAGAACGCTGCGATCGCTCCGAAGAGAAGCACGTTCCCTGCGAGTCGCGCGTCGGCGCTGAGGCTCTCTCGCGAGCCCGACATGAAGACCTGATACGAGCGCCCGTTGGTACGGGGGTCGCTGCCGTCGGACGCCGCCATGAAGACGCGGTTGCCCCAATGTGAAAAGAGCCCGCCTCCCTCGTCGCGAATCGTGGCGTGAATGGCGTGGGGCTTGAGCTCAAGGCCATCCTCGAAGAGTTGCAGGGGTGACTTGTAGCTGGGGTCGTCTGGGTGATCTTTGCCCCTGTCGCTGGGGATGTCAGTTTCCACCGGCGCCAGGTAGGAGAAGCCGCCGTTGGCCTGGAAGCTGAACGGCGCAAGCTCGACCAACTGTGGAGGGCCGGCGAGTTCCAGCGGCAGCCAGAGCAAGGCTCCTGCAGCCAAGCTGGCGACAAGGAGTGTCCAGCTCACGAGGGGCGCCAGGATTCTCATGCAATCCTCTCAGTCGTGGGCATCAGCCCTTGAGAGGCTCTTGTCACGGAATGCGGATCCGGTAGGTGCGACCGTTGCTGCGAGGATCCGAGTTGTCCGAACTGGTGAACAGCAGCCGCTGTCCCCAGTGCGAGTAGGCCCCCATGCCTGTTTCTCGGATGAGTTTGTGCACCGAGTTGCTTGGGCCCAGGAGTTCGCCGTCTTCCTCGACGACCAGAACGCTGCGCTTGGGATCCTGGGAGTTGCTTGCGAAGTCGGCATATTCGGCGGGCAGGGCGACGGCGGTGGCCAGACCCGTTTCTGGTTCCATGTCAGTGATATCGAGGGTCAACCAGTTACCGGCGCCGGACCCGTGGGCTGGAGACTTGGCGGGGGGCGGGGTGCCCTTTGCTGAAGCGAGTGCTCCCGTTCCCGAGGTCTCTGCGATGGAGTCTTGGAGGTCCGTCACACCCTCAGCATGGCTCTCGTTCGACCCGTCGCTTGCTTGAGCTGCGGTCTGGCTGTCGTTGTTTGAATCAACGCTGCAGGCGGAGAGAAGGGCGAGCAGCAGCGCAGGAAAAGTGTTGATCAGCCATCCCCAAGAGCGACGGGTGCTCCGCGAGGGCTGGTGGGAGGGCGTGACCGGGCTGTCGAGCATCGTGGGCACCATGGGCAAGGCGGTCCTTAGCAGCGTTTCTTGGGCAGGGCTGACCGCGCCTGGAGCGGTCCGTTGCCAGCACTCCGCAAGAAGTGGCGTGCTGGTCCCGAACTGGCAAGCTTAGACATGTTGGCTGCAGACGACAACGCTTGTCCACGCACCGCAGAGCCGGCTGGGCCAGGCGCCCCGCGGCTACCGGCCGAGGTACCCCAGCGCCTGCATCTGGGCCAGTGATTCGGCGTCGAGCGACTGCTCCGCGCTGCCAGCCTGGCTGGCCCACATGGCTTCACGCATGGCGGCTTGGCTGTCGAGGTAGGCCTCCCACAAATCCCCGAAGGGACGGCTGAGATCGGCGCCCACTTCGGCCAGGGTTGCGGGCTGGCCAGGGTGCCACTCGACCATGGTGCCGTTCGCTCCACTGATCGTGCCGACGACCTTGCCTGTTTCTGCGATGGTCCCGCCCAGTGCATCCCAAACTGACATGGCTCCCCGGCTCCGGCCTCGTTCGTACGCTGAGATGGCCAGGTCCCCATGGCGTCCCGTGTCCGTGCCGTCGAGCAGTGGCACCAGGCTGCGGCCGTGGTCTGGGCGTTCCATGCCGGGGGACCAGGGCTGTACGCCAGCCAGGTCAAGAAGCGTGGGGCCGATGTCGATGTTCTCGACGGGCAGGGACCAGGTAGAGCTGGCCGGAATGCGCCCCGGTGCTCGGACGATCAAGGGCACGTGGACAGACTCGGGCAGCATGCGGTTCCATTCGTGCCCCCAGGTGCCGTCGTACTCCCCAAGAAACTCGCCGTGATCGGCTGCCAACGCAATCACCGTGTCGGGGCCGGGCCCTGCGTCCCAGGCGGCGATGCGCTCGTCCATGAACCGCCCGAGCGCGATGTCCATGTTCTCCAGGTCGCTGCCGTACAGCGCCCGACGAGACTCGGCGGTGGGGTTCGGGTTCCACTTGCGATCGTAGCGGTCGTCCCAAGGCACAGACTGGCCTTGGGGCTGCTCGAAGTCAGCAGGCTTCTCGAACGGGCCGTAGGGTCCGTGCACCTCCATCAGGTGAATCCAGGCGAAGATGTCCTCGTCTTCGAGAGTGTCCAGACGGGGGTCGACGAAGGTGCGCAAGAACTTGTCGGTGTCGTCGGTGTTGGTCTCCAGGATCATCTCGTCGAGCCCCTGGATCAGGCCGGCAGCGGGACCCGCATGGGCATTGCTGACGAAACCCACAGAGAAGAAACCTGCTTCGGAAAAGTGCTCAGCGAGGGTGTCGTAACTGTCGGGCAGGTAGAGACCAGCACTGTGCACCCCCGTACCTCGGACGTAGCGGCTGGCCATGATCGATGGCACGGACGGACGGGTCCAATAGGCCTGGGCGTAGCAGCGCTCGAACAGCGCACCCTCTGCGGCGAGCGCGTCGATGACGGGCGTCGCGTTCTTGGGGTTGCCGAGACAGGCCAGGGCGTCCGCGCGAAGAGTGTCGACGAGCAACAGAACCACATGGCGTGCGGGTCGCGTCGTGTCGATCAGGCGCAGGCTGCTCCAGGCCAGGATCGTCTCATGGGGCAGGGCTTCTGTGCCGATCACGAGCCCGGTCGGATGCCGGGACGCGAGAGGGGCGAGGTCAACGTCGATCTGCTGCCAGGGGGATCCGGTCTGCGCAGCCCCTGAGGCGACGGTCTCTCTGGAACCGTCGGCGAATACGGCGGCCACATCGTAGCTCACTGCAACCCCAGCCTTCGCAGCGAGGGAGGCGACCGATCCGCGAAGACGCGCTCCCGCGCCCTCTGGCCAAGGCAGCTCGAACTCGCCAGCGGTGCTCTGCCACACAGCCGGGCGGAGCGTGCGGTCGATCTCCAACGTGTCTGTCCCGTGGGTGGATCGCGTGTAGACCGCCATGGCATCGGACAGGCGCAAGGGCTCGATCTCCAAGACCAGGGCCTCGCTTGCGAGCTTGGTCGGACCCAGCTCGATGCGCGTGATGGGGCTCTTGCCGCTGATCAGCCAGCGAGCCACCTGGTCACGGTTCAGGGGCCGGGAGACCCGGATGGTCTGCCACTCGCCGTTCGGTTGCACGGGCAAGATAAGCTGGGCCTCGCTGAGTGTGGTGGCGTCGCTGTCGTCATGAAACGTGAAGCGCACCTCGGTGCCCTGGAGCACCCTGGCCCGAAAGATCATCTCGGCCAGGGTGTCGCCAGCCACAGCCAGGGGACCTTCGCTCACCAGGACGCAGCCGTCTTCCAGGCGAATGACCCCATCCTTCACGTCGGCGCAGTCGCTAGGCACAAGGGGCACGGCGAGGGGCTCTCGGAGAGTCAGTGGCTGCCCCTTGATCGCAAAGGGCAGAGAGGGCCCGTCGTTCAGCAGGCGAGTGGTGCGTGGCCGGTCGCTGGCGTGGGCGCTGGGCAAGCTGGCGCCATCGCCGCCCGCCTTCAGCCGTTGAGCCATCTCAGCCAAGGGTTGGCCTTCGTCAGCGCCGTATTCGCTGCGCGTGTTGGTGAAGGCCAACACGACCACGGCGGCGGTGAGCAAGAGCCTCGTGCCTTGCGCAGGGAGGGAGCCGCGCCACAGCAGGCAGAGGGCGACCGCGAGCACACTACTGATCAGCAGGCAGCTACGGGCCTGTCGTGCCCGGTCCACGATCAGCCCCGGGGCCACCGGGAGGTGCAGCTCGTAGCGCTTCCCGTTGTCTCGGGGGTCGCTGCCGTCCGTCGAAGAGAAGTAGAGGTTCTTGCCCCAGTGAGAGAAGCGCCCCTCCCCTCTTTCGCGGATGGTCTGGTGAAGGGCATGGGGGGTGAGGGGGACGCCGTCTTCGAGCAGGCCGAGCTGGGATTCGCCGCCATTGTCAGAGGGGATCGAGAGGTCCAGGACGACGAGGCTGGCGAAACCGGTGTTGGTCTTGATGTTCGCCGGATCGATGGCGATGCGATCACCGGGGGCCACGAACTCCGGTGGCTGCTTGAGTACGACCGCTGAGCCAATGACGACGAGTAGCGCCAGGATCGTACCGAGGGCGGCCAAGCGTCGTGAGAGGGAGGACCTGGTGGGGCCGGTCGAGGGGTGTGGGTTCATGTTTCGCGCGGTTGCCTGCGAGGGTGGTTGCCAGCCGAGCGTCCCGGGGCCCTGGCCGAATCAGGGGCGCACAGCATATCCGCCGTCCCCAGCGGGAATCCACACGTGGCGGCTGTCGGGGAGCCATTCGCGGCTGCTAGAATCACACACTGGGCATCTAGGCCAGGAGCACCCCGTGCACAAGTCGAGCCAGCTGCGACAGGCCATGCAGGGTGATGTTCCGGTCCAGTGCATTGGCGCCCACAACGGGCTCGGCGCACGCTTGGCCGAAGAAGCTGGCTTCGACGCGGTCTGGGCCTCTGGCCTCGAGATCTCCACGGCGGCGTGCGTGCCCGACGCCAATATCCTGACCATGACGCAGTTCCTGGAAGCTGCCGTCGAGATGGACCACGCCACCCGCCTGCCGGTGATCTCTGACTGCGACACGGGCTTCGGCAACAGCAACAACGTGATCCACATGGTCAAGAGCTATGAGGCCGCGGGCATCGCCGCGGTGTGCATGGAGGACAAGCTCTTCCCCAAGGTGAACAGCTTCGTGCCCGGCCGCCAAGAGCTGGCCCCCATCGCCGAGTTCGTGGGCAAGATCATGGCGGCCAAGAACGCTCAGCGCACGAGCGACTTCATGGTCATCGCCCGGGTCGAGGCGCTCATCGCCGGCTGGGGACACGACGAGGCCATGACCCGCGCCGAGGCCTACCGCCGGGCGGGGGCCGACGCGATCCTGATCCACAGCAAGCAGCGCACACCCGACGAGATCATGGCCTTCCTGAAAGAGTGGGACCATCGCTCGCCGGTGGTCGTGGTGCCCACCACCTACCCGCAGCTGACGGCCACCGAGCTGAAGGCGGCGGGTGCCAACATCGTCATCTACGCCAACCACGGGCTCCGCGCGGGCATCGGCGCGGTCACCGACACCTTCGCGCGCATCCTGAAGGACGAAGGCACCATGAACGTGGTCGAAGAGCTCGTGCCCATGATGCGCGTGTTCGAGATCCAGGGCATGGTGCGCATGAAGGAGCAAGAAAAAGAGTTCCTGCGCACGGGGGCCAAGCCGGTCCGCGTGGTGATCCCTGCGGGCGGCGACATCGACCTGCCCGAAGACCTGGCCGCCTTGGTCACGTCCAACGGCCCCCGGGCCATGCTCGATCTGTACGGCAAGCCCATGGTCGAGCGTCAGCTTGACGCCTTCGCCCTGGGTGGCGTGCAAGACGTGGCCCTGGTGGGCCCCTTCGAGCGCACGGACATCCCGGTGGACAACGTCGAGGTCGTGCACAGCGAGTCGCACTCCATGCTCGACACGGTGCACGCGGGTCTGGTCGCCTGCCCTCCCGAGCCCGGGGGCTCCACGCTGATCTGCTACAGCGACATCTTGTTTGGCAAGCAGGTGGTCGACCGCATCGTGGGCTGCGACGCCGAGATCGGCATCCTGGTCGATCGCTCCTTCACCGAGGGTGGCCGCTCCACCACGAAGGCCCTCGACTACGTGTTCACCGAGCCCGCTCCCGCAGACGGTCGACTGCTCGATCTCGACCGCCGCTACACCGTGCAAGACGTGGGCAAGCACATCGACCCGCGTGAGGCCCACTTCGAGTTCATCGGCCTGATGTCCCTCGACGAGGCGGGCTACGCCACCTTCATGAAGCGCTACGACCAATGGAAGGTCGAGCGGGCGGGCAAGGCCTTCGGTCACGCCAAGACCTTCGAGCAGGCCACGCTCACCGACTTCCTGCAAGAGCTGGCCGACGCAGGTCAGGCCATCACAGCGGTGGTGCAAGACCGGGGCTGGCTCGAGGTCCACGACTTCGACGACTACCGGGCGGCCATCGAGCAGCTCAGCGGAGAGTCCGAGGCATGACCGTCGCCATGGCTGCCTTCGCCGACGCGCTGCGATCGAGCGGCGTCGATTTCTTCACCGGCGTGCCCTGCAGCTACCTCAAGTCGTTCGTCAGCTTCGCCGCCGGCAGCGACGAGCTGTCGTACACCGTGGCAGCCAGCGAAGGCGAGGCCATCGGACTGGCGGCGGGGGCCTCTCTCTCCGGCCACCTGCCCATGGTCTTGCTGCAGAACTCGGGCCTGGGCAACTGCGTCAACCCGCTCACCAGTCTCACCCATACCTACGGCCTGCCCCTGCTGCTCATGGTCAGCCATCGCGCTCGCGACGGCCAAGACGCTCCCCAGCACCTGCTCATGGGGGAGAAGACCTACGCGCTCATCGAGGCCATGGGCATCGCCCACTTCACACTGAGCGACGACGAGGAGCAGTCCTGCGAGACCCTGGCGCAAGCGGCCACCATGGCCCGAGAGGGTCAGCGCCCCGTGGCTCTGGTGGTCCCCAAGGGGACGTTCGAGAAGTTTGCCTACGAGGGTGAGCTGTCGCCCAAGCATGTGAACCCGGTCGAGGTCAGCGGGCATCACGCGATCGACCTCGCCCCGCGGGTTGACGCCTTGCGCGCGGTGAACGGTGCGTTGTCTCCCCGCGACCTTGTGGTGGCCACCACGGGCATGACCTCCCGCGAGCTGTTCACCGTGAACGACCGGCCCCAGAACTTCTACATGATGGGTTCCATGGGTTGCGCGCTGTCCATCGCCATGGGCGTGGCCAGCTGTCGGCCCGAGCGCAAGATCGTGGTGCTCGACGGAGACGGCGCCTTCTTGATGAAGCTGGGCACCGCCGCCACGGTGGGGCACTACCAGCCGGGCGGTCTGTTGCACGTGGTGCTCGACAACGGCACCTACGAGACCACCGGCGGTCAGCCCACGGTGAGCAGCTCGGTGTCCTTCGCAAGCGTGGCCGCGGCGGCTGGCTATCGCCGGGCGATCGCCCTCGACTCCACAGACGCCCTGGCTCAGCTGGTGCGCGACTTCCAATCGGGCGATGGCCCCGTGTTCGCCACCCTGCGCATCGCCGATGGTCACCTCGACGGCGTGGGCCGGGTCGGGCGCACTCCCGAGGCGATCCGCGACGACTTCCGTGACTCGGTGCTCGATGAGCTTCTCGTTTCATAACCCTGTAGCCGTCCGCTTCGGACGGGGCTGCGCGTCGGCCCTGGCGGGGTCGACCGACTCGGCGACACCGGCTGCATCGGCGGCTGCTGCGTCATCGAGCGCCGTGTCGTTGGCCGCGGCATTGCCCAAGCCAGCCCTGCTCGTGGCGGGACGGGCCACGTTGCAACGCACGGGCCTCGACGCGCTCGTCGACGACAAGACGATCTTCGCCTGCCCCGGTGTGCCGCCCAACCCCACGCCCGCGGTGATCGACGCGGGCGCGGCCCGGGCCGTCGAACTCGGGGTGGCCACCATCGTGGGCATCGGCGGGGGCTCGGCCCAGGACGCGGCCAAGTCCATGGCGGTCATGGTCGGACAGGCCAGTTCGATCCGCGACTTTCAGGCTCGCTGCAAGGCGGGTGATCACTTCACTCGCAAGGTGAAGCTGTTCCAGGTGCCCACCACCGCGGGCACGGGCAGTGAAGTGACCCGCTGGGCTTCGGTGTGGAGTGAGGCCGGCGCCAAGTCGAGCATGGACCACGCCAGCGGTTACGCCGACGAGGCCTGGGTCGACCCTGCCTTCACCGACGGCATGAACGCCCGGCTCACCGCAGCCACAGGTCTCGACGCCATGGGTCACGCCATGGAGTCCCTCTGGGGCGTGCACCACAACCCCGTCTCGGACGCCCACGCCACCGCGGCCCTGTCGCTTGTGCGCCGGCACCTGCTGCCTTGTGTGCAAGCCGACGGCGCACCGGATATCGCAGACCATCGTGACGCCATGGCCCTGGCCGCGTTGCACGCGGGTCTGGCCTTGAGCAACACCCGCACCGCCGCGGCCCATGCCCTCAGCTACTCCATGACCGGTGACCACGGCCTCGACCACGGCCTGGCGGTGGGGCTGCTGTGCCGGGGCCTGCTGCCCGTGAACGCTGCGGTGGTCCCCGAGCGGGTCGAGCACCTGTTGAACGCTCTCGGCGTCGACTCGGTGCAGGGCGCTCAGGCGTTCATCGACACGATCTTTCGAGCGGCTGGCATGTCCCCCAGCTTGCAGAGCTTTGGCATCTCGGCCGCGGCCCACGGGGCCATCGTCGACACCGCTGCCGGTGCCGATCGCCTGGCCAACAACCCGGGCACCCTCGACGGCCCGGCCCTGACGGCCATCTTGGAGAGCATCGCGTGAGT
>CAZIAK010000022.1:41637-48314 GCA_964537035.1 uncultured Phycisphaerales bacterium
CGGGCACCCTCGACGGCCCGGCCCTGACGGCCATCTTGGAGAGCATCGCGTGAGTTCGCCCAGCGACCCGCCCATCACTCCACGGCCGGCGCTCGGTCGCCGTGCTGCCGGCGCTCCCCGTCGCGCGTTGATCCTGGCCGCGGGTCGAGGCTCGCGTCTGGGAGCCCTCACCGAGAACACGCCCAAGCCCCTGTTGCCCCTGGGCGACACCACCTTGCTGGGCCGACAGCTGCGCCAGATGGAGCAGCGGGGCATCGAGCACGTCACCGTGGTGGTGGGCTATCTCGAAGAGATCATGCGCCACTGGCTCGCCCGCTGGACCGGGCCCCTCGCCGTGGGCTGCGTGACCAACCCCGACTGGGCGGTCACGGGTTCGGGCGCCTCCATGCTCTACGGGGTCGACGAGCTCACCGCGGGGGGCCCGTTGTTGCTGACCCACGGTGACATCGTCTACGACGACTCGATCCTCGACGACGTGCTGGCTCCCGGCGGCACGGTGGTCGCCGCCGATCGCAGCTGGGAGAGCCTCACCGGCGACGAGGTCGTGGCCTGGAGCGACAACGACCGCCTGGCCGGCGTGATCAAGGGCGCGCCTTCCGAGAGCTGCGACGCCTCCGGTGAGTTCATCGGCGTCTCGGTGTTCGCGCCAGACTTCGCCGCGTCTTTCGCCGGCTTCTGCACTGCTCGCGCCGTACACTCCCGCAGCGAAGACTACGAGCAGCCCTTGCTCAACGACTTCGTCGCCGCCGGTGGCCAGGGCGCGGTGGCCTACACCGACCACGTGCATTGGATGAACGTGAACTACGCCGACGATCTGGCCCGCGTGCGAGAGCGCTTTGTCGTCTCCCCTGCCCACGACTGACGACGGCGCGCAGGCTGCGGGCGACGGGCTCGAGCCGTCCGCCGGGCTGCTCGACCGCACCCGGGCGATCTTGCGCCTGTCTGCAAAGTCTGACGATTTCTTCTGGGCCCGCTGGGGCACGCGCCCCTATGCCGCGTTGATCCTGGCGGCGTTGCACAAGCGCGCGCTGACGCCCAACTTCATCAGCGTGATCAGCCTGATTCTCGGGCTGGCCAGCTGCGCGGCCTACGGTTTCTGGCCCGGCTACCTCGGCTTGTGGGCTGCCTGGCTCCTGGGCCAGGCTTCCTACACCGTCGATTGCATGGACGGCATGCAGGCTCGCTACAAGCGCCTGTTCTCGCCGGCAGGCACGTCGATGGACTTCCTCGTCGACGCCATCAAGCAGATCTTCCTGTTTCCCGCGGTGGGCTATCGCCTCTGGGAGGAGGCCGGTCGCCCCCTGGGCCTGGTCGACGGCTGGGCCCTCTGGACGGCCCTGCTCATCGGCCCCGTGGTCGCCGCGGGCCTGGCCACCACCGTCTTCTTGCGCAGCCCCGAAGTGACCGGCGAGGTCGAGCGCGAACACCGCGAGGCCCACGACGCCACCCTCGCAGGCCGGGTCATGGCCGCCGTGGCGTTCCTGATGAACTACCCCAGCTGGATCCTCTTGCCCGTGCTCTTCGAGCGCATGGACATCTTCCTGCTGATCTCCGCGCCGCTCTATGCCCTCTACGCCGTGTACTCATGGTTGCTGGTCACCAAGCGCGTGTGCGGACTCGATCACTACCAGCGTGGCCAGCATGACGGGTAGGCCGATCAGCGCAGCCGCCGCTGCTTTGTCCCCCGTGCGCGATTTGCCCGGCGGGCCGGCGGGGCACACAGCGCGGGACACGGTGACCATTCTCATCCCAGCCTACAACGAGGCGGAGACCGTGGGTGCGTTGGTCGAGGCCTTGGCCCAGATCTCTCGCGAGCGGCCCTACCGTGTGCTGCTCATCGACGATGGCTCGGTCGACGGCACGGGCGAGGTGGCCCTGGCCGCGGGGGCCGAGGTGATCGTGCACCCACAGTGTCGGGGCAACGGTCGGTCGATCAAGACCGGGCTGGCGGCCGTGCGTGGTGGCACGGTGGTCATCCTCGATGGGGACGGGCAACACGACCCGGCCCTGGTGCCCACTTTGCTCGCCGCTCTCGATGACGGCGCTGATCTGGCCGTGGCCCGGCGCACGGAGTTTCGCGGGTCGGGGCTGTCTCGCGACCTGGGCAACCACGTGCTCTCGGCCCTGGCCTCGTACATGACCCGCTCGGCGGTGCCCGACCTCACCAGCGGCTTTCGGGCCTTTCGCGCCGACGACATGCGGCCCTTCGTGCACCTGCTGCCCGAGGGCTTCTCTACGCCCACCACGTCGACCTTGGCTTATCTGCACAGCGGCCTGACCGTGCGCTTTCTTCCCATGGCTCCCCGTCGCCGAGAGGGTAGTGGCACCACGAACACGCGCCTGCTGCGAGACGGCCCCGGTTTTCTGGCCATCGCGGTGAAGGTCACCCGGTTGTTCAGGCCCATGCGCGCCCTGGGGCCGCTGTTGATGGGGGCCGCGCTCGCCGCTGTCCTCGTCGTCGCCGCTCCCGTGCCTCGATTGTGGGCGGTGCCTGCGTTGCTGTTGGCGCCTGCGCTGATGATCCTCGAAGGGCTCTGGCGGCTGCGCCGTGGCGCCGATCGTCAGACCGTGCCAGCCACGTCTCAGCTCGGACCGCCCGTGCACGTTGCCAGCCACCAGCAAGGCCCTGTGGCCAAGCTAGCCCCGGTAGCCAAGCTGGCCCCGGTGGCCAAGGCCGCTCCGATGGCCCCAGGCAAACCCGTGATGACACATTCGGAACACCCATCGTGAGCAGTGAATCCCCCTCGACTCGGCCTGCGACTTCGTTCGCGCAGGTGGCCACCCTGGGTGCCCTGCTTGGTGGCTTGTCTGCCACCTGGTTGGTCGTTCTGCAGACCACCACCGCCTCCATGGCAGACATGCTCTGGGCCGTGGACAACGTGGCCCTCAACTGGCTGGTCTATCCCGTCGCTGGCGCGCTCACAGGGGCGATGGCCGCCCTGCTCGCCGAGTGCGTGCGCCGTTTGGTCCTGCCTCGTGTGGACGCCTTGGCCTTCAGCGGCGGCGCCCTGGCCCTGGCCGCCTACGCAGGCCGTGCGGGAGTGACCGCGTTGCTGCGCGGACGGCAGGGCATGGCCGGCGGTCGCGTGGGCGCGCTGGTGCTGCAAGGCCTGATCGTCGTGGTGCTGGGCGCCGTGACCATCGCCTGGCTCCATCGCCGTCAGCGCAAACGTGCCCAGAGTCGGGTGCGGCCCGTGCTCGTCGACGGCCTGGGCGTTGCGCTCTGCACCGTGAGCGCTGCGCTCTTCGTGCACCTGCACTGGCTGGCCATCAAAGAACAAGCCCTGGTGGACGGCCTGCTCGGTCCCATGGCCCTGGTGCTCACCGGGTTGGCGGGGGTGCTGGGAGTAGGCCTGGGGTTCGTGGTCGCGTCGCCCCTGAACGGCTGGAACATCGCCGCCCGGGCGCGAGTGACCGTGGCTGGCTCGGCCATGGTGATCCTGCTGGGCATGGGCCTGGCCGATCAGCGCCCGCCCATGGCTCGCGCTGCGACGTCCAAGGAGGCCAGCGGCCCCAACGTGCTGTTGATCGTCCTCGACACCCTGCGTCGCGATGCGGTGAGTGCCTACGGCGAGGTGCCAGGCACCACGCCTGTCTTCGACGCCTTCGCCGACGAAGGCACGCTCTGGGAGGACTGTCTGGCCAACGGCAGCTGGACCATCCCCAGTCATGCCTCGTTGTTCACCGGCGCAGAGGTGGGTCGCCACGGCACGGGGCACGCCCGCAAGCGGCTGCGCATGCAACCGGCGGGGGAGGGCACCATGCCCCTCTACACCATGGCCGAGCTGCTGGCGCGCACGGGCCGGGGCACGGCGGCCTACGTGTGCAACATGAACGTGAGCCGGGCCAACGGCTTCGATCGGGGTTTCGCCGAGTACCAGGAGATCTGGCGCGCGCGGCAGGGCGACTACGACGTGTTGGGACCGGCGCGACGGGCCTGGCTCGACGATGGCATCTTCGACAAGGGCGGCGAGCTGTGCTTGAAGGGCAGTCGCTCCTGGCTGAAGTCCCACGCCGATGACGAGCGCCCCTGGTTTCTGTTCGTGAACTTCATGGAGGCCCACTCGCCCTACTACCGGGCGCCCGAACGGTTCGCCAGGGCCTACCTGAACGACCACGAACCCACGGAGAACGTGCGGGCGATTCTCGACGACACAACGGCCCACGTCTATCACGCTGGTGTGAGTGCAGCCGACGCTGAAGAGCTCTGGCGCATCTATCTCGGCGGCGTGGCCTATCAGGACTGGTTGCTCGGTGAGCTGCTGAACGAGCTCGCTGCCCAGGGTCTCGCCGACGACACCCTGGTGGTGATCACCAGCGATCACGGCGAGACCTTCGGCTGGAACGGTCTGCTGGGCCACGGGCAAGACGTGAACGACGACGTGGTGCGGGTGCCCTTGGCGGTGCGCGGTCCTGGTGTGCCCGCGGGGCTACGCGACGATCTGCCCGTGTCCCTGGTCGACGTGCTGCCCACGATCATGTCGCTGGTGGGGGGGCGCCCCATGCCAGACGATCCTGGCCGCACGGGCGTGGCCCTGGTGGGTGACGAGACCCTCGATCGGCAGGAGCTGTCCGACCGCCTGCGCTGGGTGGAGAAGTACCCGATCTTTCTCCACGACCTCGACGAGTACCTGACCGAGACCAACGATGGCGAGCTGGCCTGGGCCTGGGGGCGGCGAGGGGTGTACCGCCGCCGGGACAAGCTGGTCATGGTCAACGGGCAGGTCGTCCCCGAGCTGTCTCCCCGGCTCTCGTCGCTCTCTCAACCGGCCAGCCCACCTCTGGACGACGGTCGCCGGGGAGTCAACGACGAGCAGCTGAGCGCCGGCCTGAGCGAGGCCATCAATCAGCCGCCCTGGCTCCCGGCCATCGACCCGGATGCGTTGATCCCCCTCGATGAAGACGACCTGGCGGGCCTGCGAGCCCTGGGTTACGTGGGGGATCACCAACAGTGAGCGCGGCGACCGACGACGGTGCCGAGACCACCGTCGTCCGCGGCGGCCTGCTGCTCATGCTGGCCAAGCTGGTCCACACCATCGCGGGCTTCGGGCTGTTCTTCTTCCTGGCGGCGATCTTTCAGCGGGCCATGGGCGAGGACGGCACGGCGGCGTTCGGCATCTACGGCACGCTGCTGGTGATCATCAACCCGCTCAACATGATGTTCGCGCAAGGCACCATGCAGCTGGTGAGCCGCACGGTGGCCAGCCGCCCCGACCTCGACCCGGCGGACGTGTTCAGGGCCTGCGCCCGGGTGCAGCTGCCCCTGGTCCTGGGCTTCTTGGCCTTGTTTCAGCTGGCCGCGCCGCTCATCGCGGAGAGCTTTCTGAACGACGCGTCGTACACCCCGGGTCTGCGCATCGGCGGGGCCATCCCCCTGTTCTATGCGGTGCGCTGTCTGTACCAGGGCTACTGCAACGGAACGCGCCGCTTTCGTGAGCAATCGTGGATCGACATGGGCAGCTCGATCCTGCGCATGGTGCTCGTGCTCGGCGGAGCCGCTGCAGGATTCGGCGCCCTGGGGGCCTTGCTGGGTTTCGTCGCCGCGGCCCTGATCATGATGGTGGTGGCCATGGTCTGGATTCGCCCGCTCGCCAGCAAGAACGTGGCGCACATCGAGCTGCGCGAGCTGTTCAGCTTTCAGGGCAAGGTGCTGGCGGTGACCTTGGTGACGTTCTTCTTGATGAGCCTCGATCAGGTGGCGGTGAAGGCTCTCGCACACACCGACATGGCGGTGACCGATCGCCTGGCGGGTTACTTCACCGGCAATCAGAAGATCGCGCAGATCCCGTGGGGCATCATCTCGGCGCTGGTGTGGGTGCTCTTTCCGCTCATGGCCGAGAATTCGGGGGACAAGCCCAGGCAGCTGGCCACCATGCGCCACGGCTTTCGGCTGGTGTTGCTGTTGCTGGTGCCCGTGTGCGCGGTGTTGTTCTCGACCGCTCACGAGACCTACGGCCTGGTCTTCGCCAGCACGGCGCGTCGAGCTGTGGAGGCCGGTGACCCGCTGTCCGTGGTCTCGGGTCCGTTGCAGGTCCTGTCCATCGGCTACCTGATCTATGGCCTGCTGATCGTGGCCTCCATGTTGATCACGGCGCAGGGGCGGGCGGGCACGACGTTGCTGATCATGGGTGGCACCTTGGGGCTCTGCCGGGTGCTGACCACCTGGCTCGTGGTCGACCACGGACCCGTAGGGGCGGCCGCTGGCAACGCCATGGGCTGGGCGGTCGGTCTGGCCGCCGCGGGCGCGGTGCTGGTGCGCTCCCACGGGGCCATCGTGTCCGGGGCCAGCGTGGTGCGCATCGTGTTGGCGGGCGTGGCGGTGTGGGCCGTGGCGCAGCTGGTGCCCGGCTCCGGGCTCATGCTCCTGCCGCGAGACGCCCTGCTGGGCTTGACCTACGGCGCGGCGATCCTGCTCCTGCGCGAGGTCGACCTGGCCGAGCTGAAGGGTCTGGCGCAGGCCGTGAAGGGACGGAGGTAGGCAGCGCTACAGGTCGTGGTCTCCTCCGCGAGGGGCCGGGCGGCGCAGTCTCTCGCCAAGGGGGGCCGTTTCGCTCAGACAGGGTCGGCTTCGCCTCCACACTCGCTGCAGACCCCCCTTGGCGAGAGACTGCGCCGCCCTCCCCGGTGGAGGGACCAGCGACTGTGGCCTTTCGGGGGTTCGTTCTTTGGTGGCCAGA
>CAZIAK010000022.1:48414-63042 GCA_964537035.1 uncultured Phycisphaerales bacterium
CGGTGGAGGGACCAGCGACTGTGGCCTTTCGGGGGTTCGTTCTTTGGTGGCCAGAGCGCGCTCCCGGGCTGGGGGCCGTGGCCCAGACTCCTAGCCGAGCGCTGGGCCGGGCTCCACACGGCTTCTGATCCTCGGGTATCCTTTGCCCTCCCGATTGTTCCCCCGACCACGGGGGCGAGAACGCCCGTCCGCCGGCCCCGATCCGGTAGGCAGGCAACGCTCCTGTGGATGGCCTGCACCAGGCTGCGCGCTGCTCCTCCATGAGCAGGACGAGGCTGCTGCGGTGCCTTCTCTCCTCCCGATTGTCCTCTCCACTGGTTCTGCCCGTGCGCTGCGTCCCTTCGTGCCCCGAGTTCTTGCGTCCGTTGCTCTCCTTGTGTGGCCTGCCCCGGGCCTTGGCTGCGGCTCTGTTGGTGGTGGCACTTTCAGCGGGGGCCGCCCAGGCTCAGCTGACCGTGGTGCCCACGGACGTGCAGCAGCCCGGCACCCAGCCCAACGAGGTCATCGCCCTGCAGCCGTCCCAGGACTGCTTCGCCTGCCACGCCAACTACGACGGCGCGGTGGAGCCCGGTCGCAACTGGGAAGGCAGCATGATGGCCCACGCGTCCCGCGACCCGCTCTTCTGGGCGGCCACCGCCGTGGCTGAGCAGGACTTCGCTGGCTCTGCCGACCTGTGTCTGCGCTGCCACCTGGGCCGAGGCTGGGCCGACGGTCGCAGCACGCCCACCGATGGCTCGGCGTTCACTGACGCCGACGCGGACGGCGTGGCTTGCGATCTCTGTCACCGGCTCACCAACCCGGACGAGTCCGAGTGGTACGGCACGCAGAACCCGCCCTTCATCGCCAACGACGGGGGCGCGCCCAAGGAGGGCTATTACGGCGGCGGCATGTTCGCGCTCTGGGGCGACCTGGCCAGCAAGCTCGGCCCGTACTCTGACGCCGCGTCGCCGCATCCCTCGTTTCAGTCGTTCTATCATCGGGACGCCAAGCTGTGCGGCACCTGTCACGACGTCTCCAACCCTGTGGTCGGTGATCTGGCGCCCGGGCATGGCTCGTTTCAGCCCCTGGCCGCTGGCACGTTCAGCGGGACGGCGGGCACGCCGGTGGACACAAAGGCCGCGTTCAACAACCTGCCTGCGTCCTACGGCATCGTCGAGCGCACGTTCAGCGAGCACCAGGCCAGCGGCTTCGCGTCCCTGGAGGTGTCCAACTACGCGGGCCTGCCCGCCGAGCTACAGGCCGGCTCGATCGCCGACGCCTACGCCGCGGCCATCGCCGCCAACCCCTCGGGCAACCACAACGACGGCGAGGTGCGCACCTATACCTGTCAGACCTGCCACATGCCGCCGGTGACCGGCAAGGGCTGCGCCCTGAGCGGCGTGCCTACTCGCACCGACCTGCCCCTGCACGACCTGACCGGCGGCAACTACTGGGCGCCCGCCGCCATCGCCTGGCTCGACGCCAACAACGGACTGCAGCTCGGTGGCGGTCTGTCACTGCCGACCCTTGATGCCCTGACCGACGGCCAGGACCGGGCTCGCGACAATCTCGAAGCCGCCGCGTCGCTGGACGTGTACGGCGAGACCTTGCGCGTCGTGAACCTCACCGGCCACAAGCTGATCAGCGGTTATCCCGAAGGTCGGCGCATGTGGTTGAACGTGCGCTGGTACGACGATCAGTCGGTCCTGCTGCGCGAAGACGGCGCTTACGGCTCGCTGGGCATCTCCCTGGCCGGGCAGCCGTCCACAGTTGACACCATCATCGATCTGGACGACCCCAACCTGGTGGTCTTCGCCGCCAAGCACGGGCTCAGCCAGGAGTGGGCGGTCAAGCTGATCTCCCTCGGCGCCGCGCCCACCTTGCCCCTCAGCTACGACCGCAGCTCCGGCGCCGTGACCAAGACCCTCGCCGACCTGGCAGCCGACGCCCCGGGCAGCAGCCACGAGAGCTTTCACTTCGTGCTCAACGACACGGTGCTGGGGGACAACCGCATCCCGCCCTACGGCCTGAACTACGACGACGCCCTGGCGCGCAACGCGGTGCCCACCCCGGCGACCCAGTACGGCAACCCGGGCCCGGGCGGTGGCTACCGTCACTGGGCCGAGGTCGAGTTGTCGCCTCCCGCCGGTGCGGACCACGCCGAGATCGACCTGCTCTACCAGCCCACCAGCTGGGAGTACATCGAGTTTCTGCTGCTGGCCAACACCGGCGCCATCGCCAACCTGGCCAGCACGGGCTCCGACGTGACCGACGCCTGGTTCGCCACGGGCATGGCCGCGCCCCACGTCATGACCTCCACCACCTGGACCGCTGGCGCGACCGTCTCGCCCTGGAGCGATCTGGGCAACGGCCTGGCCGGCGCCGCTGGCGAGCCTCGCTTGGTGGGCGCAGGCCCGGCCCTCGGCGATCAGTCCGTGGCCGTCTCGTTGGAGAACGCCGCGCCCAACACCGCGGCGTTCCTGGTCATGGGTTTCTCCACGGCGTTCCTGCCCGCGAAGGGCGGCGTCTTGGTACCGTCGTTCGACGTGCTGTTCTCCGGTCTGCCCATCAACGCTGCGGGATCCCTCTCGGTCGTCTTCCCCTGGCCGAACACCGTGCCCTCTGGTGCTCCCGTGGTCATGCAGTACTGGGTGCCCGACGCAGGCGCTCCCGTGGGCTTCGCCGCCAGCAACGGCCTGCAGGTGGTGACCCCCTGAGTCTCACCGAGCGCATGGATCTGCCCGACTGGTTGGCCGGGACAGACATCTATCTCATCGATCAGATCCTGCGCGGTCGGCTCGACAGCTGTACGTCCGTGCTCGACGCGGGCTGCGGCAAGGCCCGCAATCTGATCGGCCTGGCCCGAGCGGGCCTGGACGCGCGCGCGGTCGACCGCGACGAGGCGAGAGTGGCAGAGGCAAGAGCAGCCCTGGCGGCCGCAGGTTGGCGCGATGTGGACGGCGCGGTCCAGGTGGCTGAAGTCGACGCCCTGCCCTTCGCGGACGACAGCTTCGATGTGGTGATCTGCAGCGCCGTGCTGCACTTCGCCCGGGACACCGCGCACTTCGACGCCATGGTCGACGAGCTGTGGCGGGTGCTGGCGCCGGACGGGTTGTTGTTCACGCGCCTGGCGTCGAGCATCGGGCTGGAAGGGCGCATCGAGATCGTCGATGACGGTGGTGACGGCGCCGAGGTGGTGGGCGACCGCGCTGGCGATGATGTGGCCCCTGGCTGCCGCCGTTACCGACTCCCCGACGGCAGCGACCGCTACCTGGTCAACGAAGCCTCTTTGCTGGCGACCACTGAGCGTCTGGGGGGCACGTTGGCCGACCCGATCAAGACCACCAACGTCCAGGGTCAGCGCTGCATGACGACCTGGTGCGTACAGCTGACACGTCCAGCGATCTAGCCCGGACTCTTCATGAACATCTGCTGCGAACGCGGATGGACCTTCGTGGACAGCGTTGGAGCCGACGCTCCGCCTTGCCACAAAGGCCCATCCCCGTTCTCGCGACGATGTTCATGAAGAAGACCGGGCTAGAAGACTGATCAGGGTGGCGTCACGGGCGGCTGCCCTGCCGTGGGGGGGTGCCGGCAGGAAGGGGCCTGACCGCGAACAGATGCGGCAGCTGCTAGGATGCCCACCCTCTCCAGCCCACGCCGACGCCTTCGATGAACGACCCGCACCCAGTATCCGCCCCCGCACAAGGCGCTCACGAGGCAGCTGCGTCCCCGTCCATTTCGCCGTCCGTCTCACGCCCCTGGCTCGCCGCCCTGTTCTTCCTCGTGGCCACGGTCTTCATGACCTGGCCTCTGGCCGTCGCTCCCGGCGACCAGTACACGGGCCGGCAGGACTTCTACCTCAACCTGTGGATCCTCGACTGGGTGGCCCAGGCCGTCACCACGCCGGGCCTGGAGATCTTCCATAGCGAGCAGATCTTCTTCCCCGTGGGCGTGGGGCTCGAGACCCAGCCGCTGTCGCTGGTGCAGACCATTCCGGCCATCCCCCTGACCTTGGCTTTTGGGCCCATGGTGGCCTTCAACCTGCTGGCGCTCTTCGGCTTCTGGTTCGCGGGTTGGGTGGCCAGCCTCTGGGTCACGTCGCTCACCGGCGATCACGTCGCGGGGCTGCTGGGGGGCTCGCTGTTCACCTTCTCGGTCTACCACTACACCTACCTGCCCCAGATGGGCATGGCCATGATCGGCTTCTTGCCTCTGTTCATGCTCGCTGACCTGGCCTTCACCCGGCGACCCACCATGGGCCGGGCGATCTGCTCGGGGATGGCCCTGGCGGTGGTGGGCATGGGCGCCTGGTACTACGGCATCATCGCGGGCATCACCGCGGCGGCGCTCTCCGGGCGACGAGTGATCGGCGCGCTGCGGGAGAAGCAGCCGAAACGCCTGCGCTCCGAGGGCGTCTTCTGGCTCGCCTGTCTCGCCACCATGGCGCCGGTGGTGCTGCGCATGTTGCCGGCCTACACGGGCGACACGAACCCCTCGGGGGAGACCGAATACGCGGGCATGGGCTTCGTCATGGACCACCTCAAGGCGACCCAGGCCACCATGGGCATCTGGTCGTTCGCGGGGATCGTCGGGCTGGTGTTCGCCTGTCTGGGCTGCCGACCGTTCAAGGCCCGCTGGGGTCTGGTGCTCATGGCCCTGGGCTATTTCGCCCTCTCGGCGGGCAGCACGCTTAGCGTCGGCGACACCGATGTGGGCATGCCTTACGCGTGGTTGCAGCACCTGCCCGTGGTCTCCACCGTGCGCTACCCGGACCGCTTCTTCATCCTGGCCCAGCTGGCCCTGGCTGCCCTCGCCGGCTTCGGTCTGGCTCGGCTCCGTGTGCGCTGGCGCCTGAAGCCCGCCGTCCTGGGACTGATCTTGCTGCTGCCCCTGGCCGAGGTCTGGCCCGGGCCCTTGCCGTCCGTACCAGACACCGGCTCGATCCCCGTTCCTGAGTCTTCGGCAGGCGACGAGGGCGCGGTGGTGACCGTGCCGACGACCTATCGCAACCTGGATGGCGAGGTGCTCTACCACCAGACCCACCACGGTCGCGCCGTGGCCGGTGGCTACGTGACCCGCCGCGATCGCCAGCTCACCAACCGCATCTCCAGGACCGAAACCCTGGGCGTGTTCGCCGAGCGCAGGCCGTTGACCCTGCCCAAGAAGCTGCCCAAGAAGCTGGCCGAGTCTGGCGTGAGCTGGGTGTACGTGCAGCGCAGTCAATGGGTCGACGGCGCGCCCACGGACCCGCTGTCGATCAAGGGGCCGTTCGCTCTCGGGGCCGCCACGTATCTGCGCCAGCGCTACTTCCCCCGCTACAAGGCCAGCCGTGTCCTGGCTGACGACGCCCCACTGTGGGAGGCGGCTCTCGACGAGGCGCTCGGCGAACCGGTGGCCACAGGCCCGCGCTTTGCGCTCTACAAGGTGACAGCGCCTTGAGCAGCGTCGTGAGCCGTGCAGCGTCTTCGAGCGGGTCGGCCGACAACAGCTCGCGACGTCCTGGCCCGACCCGCTTTGGGCTGATCGGGGCGCTGGTGCGGGGAGTCGTTGCAGGCATGGCCCTGTTCGCAGGGTTGACCGTCCTCGATGGCGCCTGGGAGGTGACCGCCCGCGACGGTTACCCCGAGCAGGGCCTGTATTGGCTGGCGTTCAATGATGTGCTCGACCGGGCCCTGTTGGGTCTGTGGGTTGGTGGCGCAGCGGGATTGTTGGGCGTCTTGCCCTGCCTGGCTTTGCTGCGCGGCATGCCCCGGCGCCTCTGGCCCGTGTTGTTGACGTCGTTGCTGCTGGCGGTCGCGGGCGGCCTGGGCATGGCCCTGTTCGTGGACGCTGGATCGTGGCCTGCCCTGCTCGCGGGCGCGGGGTCGCTGTCTCCCGCGGTCTTGGGCTTTGCTCTGGTGCTGCTGCCCGCCGCCGTGCTCAAGTCTGCGACGCGACCTGGCCTCGGCGAGTGGGTCAGCTGGCTGATGGTGTTCACTCTCGCAGCCGCGGCGTTGGCCCGCCCGGCCATGGCGCCGGCCCCCGCCGGACCGAACCTGTTGCTGGTGAGCGTGGACACCCTGCGGGCGGACCGCCTGGGCTGCTACGGCTACGCTCCCGCCCTGACACCGACCATCGACCGCCTGGCCAGCGAAGGCACGCTCTACGAGACGGTCATCGCCGCAGCGCCGGTCACCCTGCCTGCCACCGCCACGCTCATGACCGGCCTCGACCCGGTGCACCACGGCGTGCGCTACAACGGCTTCTACAACCTCGACCGCGCGCACCTGACCCTGGCCGAGCTGCTCTCCAACGGCGGCTGGGACACCGCCGCCGTGGTGAGCAACTACGCTCTCGACGGGCGCTTCGGCATCGGCCAGGGCTTCACCGTCTTCGAAGACGAGATGACCGTCTATCGGGACGGCACCAAGCGGGCCAAGCGAGGCGCGAAGGGTGCCAAGGGCACGAAGGGCAAGGGCGACAAGGAAGCCTCCTGGTGGACCCAGCACCTGAAGGAGCACCCGTCCCAGCGCCTCGCCGACGAGGTCACCGACGAGGCCCTGGGCTGGCTGGCGTCCCGCGACGCCTCGCCGTTCTTCCTCTGGGTGCACTACATGGACCCACACGGTCCGCACCGTCCTCCCGCTGGTCTGGGCGATGTGGCCAGCCCCTACGACGGCGAGGTGACCTTTGTCGACAACGAGCTGGCTCGGCTGCTCGCGGGCCTCCCTGCGGACCGGCCCACGCTCATCGCCTTCGTGGCCGACCACGGTGAGAGTCTGGGGGAGCACGGCGCCGACGGCCACGTGCGCCATCTCTACGAGCAGACTCTGCGGGTGCCCTTCGTGCTGCACCTGCCCGGGCAGATCGAGGCCGGACGGCGGGTGCAGTCACCCCTCGCCGGTCGGGACGTGGCGGGGGAGATCTTGTCAGCCATGGGGCTCGCGCCGTCAGGGGGACCGCTGGCACCGACCAAGCCGTCCGCCTCCTGGTGGACCGTGGCCGAGACCTGGTACCCGCACTTCAACAAGGACGAGGCCATCCACGCTTGCGTGCGTGACGCCCGCTACAAGTACGTGGACCTGGGCGCCGACGGCGAGCAGCTCTTTGATCTCGCCGACGACCCGGGCGAGCTGCGCGACCTGTCCGCTGAACGACCAGACGCCCTCACCGGTTGGCGAGAGCGTCTGAAGTCTGTGCTCGGCGAGCGTCCTGCCGAGTCAGGGGGCGCGGTGGGAGAGCTCGACGACGAGAGCCGCCGCGTGCTCGAAGAGCTGGGCTATCTGGGCACGGACGAAGGCTAGCGTGACGGGCACCGGGCGCTGCACTCGAAGCGCTGCGCCCGGGCCACAGCCTGCTGAACGTCTGCCCTCAGAGCACCTTTACGCCTGCAGCCATGAGACCGTAGCCGGGCTGGTCTTCGGTGATGGCGGCGGCTTCGTCGAGACGGCCAGCGTCTTCGAGGTAGTGCTTGGCTTCGTCCATGGGCACGACCTGCACGGAGAACACGCCCTCGGCCACGATGGTGGATCCGGCCAGGTCCTTGGGCACGAAGTAGGCGTAGTCGAGGAACTTGATGCGCATGGTGCGGTCTCCGTCAGCGAGGACCATCCAGCAGCCCTTCGACTGGCAGACTTCGACCACTTCGCCTTGCACCACCACGGTGTTGCCGTCGTGCAGGGCTGAGTCATCGAGCAGCTCGACCAGGGTCAGAGGTGTGGATCCGGAGACCTCTGCGCCGTAGCTGGCCCCGCCGTCAGCGCAGCAGGTGTCATCGCCTCCCTCGGTGCATTCGTCGGTGGAGCAGCAGGCGGACAGGGCGAGGCTCAGGGTGCAGCAGGCCATGACAGACAGGAACTTCATGGGGGTTCTCAAGAAGAAAGGGGGCCGGGCATGGTGCCGTGCCAACTGGACAGCACCTCAAGATAGTTGGCGCGTTGGTACGCGCTGGGATCGGGACAGCGTTTGAGATTCATGCAGCCGCGCATGGAGTTGAGCGAAGCGTACTCGTGCTCCTCCAGCCAACGGGAGAGGCCTCGGCGCATGGTGATGATGTGCTCGGGGCCGCCGGCGAGCAAGGACGACACCATCTGGATGGCGTGGGCGCCGCACATCACGGCCTTGACCGCGTCGATGACCCGATGCACTCCTCCGGTGATGGCCAGGGAGAGCTTCCGCTGGGTCGACAAGACGGCGAGCCAGCGCAGGCGCAACAACAGCTCGGTGGAGCTGCTGGGCACGAGCGTGCGGGTGACCTCGAGTTCTTCGGGGTCGATGTCTGGCAGGAAGAAGCGGTTGAAGATCACCAGCCCGTCCACGCCAGCCTCTTCGAGTTGAGCGGCGAAGTTCGGCAGGGACGAATAGAATGGCGAGAGCTTCACCGAAAGGGGAATGGACAGGCTGGACCGCACCTCTTCGATCATGGAGAGGGTGCGCCCCTGCACCATCACGCCGGTCTCGTTGGGGTCGATGGTGAGCTCGTAGACGTTCAGCTCAAGGGCGTCGGCGCCGGCCTCTTGCAGTTGCTTGGCGTAGCGCAACCAGCCCCCGGGGGAGGTGCCGTTGAGCGAGGCGACCACCGGCACGGTGACCGCCTGCTTGACCGCGGCCAGGGCCTCCAGCTGATCCTCCGGGCCGAAGCTCAGATCGTCGCGCATGGGTTGGTACGACGAGGCCTCGGCGAAGGCGTCCCCGTGCATCTCGTGGTGCCGTAGGGCGCCCCGCTCTTCTCGCAGCACGGCCTCTTCAAAGAGGGACGGCATGACGATGGCCGCCACCCCTGAGTCGACAAGGCGACGCACCATGTCGAGATCACGAGCGAGTGGCGAGGCGCCGCAGACGAAGGGGTTGGGGAGCTTCAGGCCCAGCCAGGTGGTGCTCAGATCGGGAGCGCTCATGAGGTCGCCTCCGGTTGTGCGGGGGGAGTGCGTTTCTTGCGGATGCGCCCATCAGCCTCGGCGAGTGCCAGGCTGGCCGCCGCCCTGTCGGCGACGTCCACGCCCGGGACCACCATCTGCGACAGTTGCTCGTACAGGGCGTAGCGACGCTTGACCTCGGCCCGGGCCACGCGCTGCAGCTGCTTGTAGCGCTTGCGATCGACACGCTCGACCATGCGGAAACGGGTCTGGTTGGCCATGTACTCCGAGATGGGCGTGCTCGGCTTGCGCGAATCGAGACGGAGGGCCGGCTCGTCGTTGAGGGCACGGGCCGGGTCGTAACGAAACAGCGGCCAGGCGCCGCTGTTCACTGCCAGGCGTTGCTGCTCTGCGCTGCGACTCAGGTCGTATCCGTGGGCGACGCAAGGGCTCTGGGCGATGATCAGCGAGGGCCCTTCGTGAGCCTCTGCTTCGCGGAGCGCCTTGACGGTCTGGTTGGGGTTCGCCGCCAGGGCGATCTGGGCCACATACACGTGCCCGTAGCTCATGGCCTCCAGCCCGAGGTCTTTCTTGGGGATGGCCTTGCCTGCGGTGGCGAACTTGGCCGCGGCGCCGATGGGTGTGGCCTTGCTCTGTTGTCCGCCCGTGTTGCTGTAGACCTCTGTGTCCAGAACGATCACGTTCACGTTGCGACGGGTGCTGAGCACGTGGTCGAGGCCGCCGTAGCCGATGTCGTAGGCCCATCCGTCGCCGCCCACGAGCCAGATCGATCTTGGGTCGAGGTGCTCGGCGAGCAGGGAGAGTTGTGACGCCCGGGGGTCGTCGACGGTGGCCAGCACGTCACGCAGCTCGATGATCCTTCGCCGCTGGGCGTCCGTGTCGTTGAAGTCGTGGAGCAGCTGGTCGGTGAGCTCTGCGCCCACCTCGTCAGCGAGCTCGCGGAGCAGGGCTCGGGCGCGCCCCTGGGCCTGGTCTTCAGCCAGGCGCATGCCGAAGCCGAACTCGGCGTTGTCCTCGAAGAGCGAGTTGGCCCAGGCCGGGCCGCGGCCTTCGGCGTTGGTGGTGTAAGGCGTTGTGGGCAGGTTGCCGCCATAGATCGACGAGCAGCCCGTGGCGTTGGCGATGACCAGGCGGTCACCGAAGAGCTGGGTGAGCAGCTTCAGGTACGGCGTCTCGCCGCAGCCCGCGCAGGCGCCGGAGAACTCGATCAGTGGCTCGCTGAACTGGCTGGTGCGGGCGTCGATCTTGCCGTTGCTGGCCGGTCTGTCCGCGGTGATGCCGGTGAAGAAGTCCCAGCGTTCCGCTTCTGTCTCCACGTGGGCAGCGTGGGGCATCATGTCGATGGCCTTGTGCCGGGGGTTGGTGCGGTCCTTCGCCGGGCAGACGTTCACGCACAGCGAGCAACCCGTGCAGTCTTCGGGGGCCACCTGGATGGTGAAGCGCTTGCCTTCGAGACCGCGCACCTTGCAGCCGACCGACGGGAAGCCGTCCGGGGCCGCGCTGAGCTGGCTGTGGTCGTAGGCTGCGGCGCGAATGGCCGCGTGGGGGCAGACGAAGGCGCACAGGTTGCACTGGATGCACACGTCGCCGTCCCAGATGGGGATGGCCGCGGCGATGTTGCGCTTCTCCCAGCGGCTCGTTCCCGTGGGCCAGGTGCCGTCCGGGGGGAAGGCGGACACGGGCAGCTCGTCGCCCTTGCCTGCGAGCATGACGCCGGTGACGGCGCGGACGAAGTCGGGAGCGCTGTCTGGCACCATGGGCACCCGGTGCCGCGGGTTGTCTGCCGTGCCGGGGACTTTGATCTGCTGCAGTCCGAGCAGGGACGCGTCCACCGCTTCGTGGTTGCGGCGCACCGTGTCTGCGCCGCGCTTGCCGTAGGTCTTCTCGATGGCCGCCTTGATGTGCACGACGGCGTTCTCCGTCTCCATCACGTCGGAGAGGGCGAAGAAGCAGGTCTGCATGACCGTGTTGATGCGCCCGCCCAGACCGCACTGCCGGGCCACCGCGTCGGCGTCCACAGCCCAGACGGTGAGCTCCTTGTCGATGACCTGCTGCTGCGCCTCTTGAGGCAGGTGGCTGAAGACCTCGTCGGCGGGGTAGGGGGCGTTGATCAGCAGGGTGGCGCCTTGCGCCGCGCGCTCGAGCACGTCGAGGCGATCGAGGAACTGAAACTGGTGGCAGCCCACGAAGCCGGCGTTGCGCACCAGGTACGGCGCACAGATGGGCTGGCTGCCGAAGCGCAGGTGGCTCACGGTCATGGCCCCGGACTTCTTGCTGTCGTAGACGAAGTAGCCCTGGACGTGGTTGTCCGTCTCGGCGCCGATGATCTTGATCGAGTTCTTGTTGGCGCCCACCGTGCCGTCCGAGCCCAGGCCGAAGAAGACGGCGCTGATCACGCCCGGCTCCTCGATGTCGAAGCTGGGGTCGTAGCTGACGGAGAGCCCGGAGACATCGTCGATGATGCCGATGGTGACATGCCGTCGGGGCTTGGCCGTGTCGAGCTCGTCGAGCCAGCCCGCCACCATGGCCGGGGTGAACTCTTTCGACGACAGGCCGTAGCGGGCGCCGTAGACCGCGGGGCGGTGACGCGCGGCCTGCCCGTTGCTGGCTCTCTCAAGGTCTGCGAAGGCCTCGGCCTCGGCCAGGGCGGCGACGATCTCTTGATAGAGCGGCTCGCCCGTGGCGCCTGGCTCCTTGGTGCGGTCGAGCACGCCCACACGGTGCACGGTGGGGGGCAGCAGACTGGCCAGCAGCTCCACCGGGAAGGGCCTGAACAGGCGCACTTCGATGGCGCCCACCTTGCGACCCTGAGCGCCGAGAAACTCGACCGTCTCCCGTACGGTCTCGGCGCCCGAACCCATGGTGACCAGAACGGTCTCGGCCTCGGGATGACCTGCGTACTCGAGCAGATCGTAGTGCCGCCCGGTGAGCTCTTCGAAGCGGCCCATGGTCTCGGTGAGGTGCGCCGCCACGTTGCCGTGGTAGGTGTTGGACGCCTCCCGGGCCTGGAAGAACACGTCGGGGTTCTGGGCCGTGCCCCGCAGGCTTGGCCGCTCTGGCGACAGCCCCCGTTGGCGGTGGGCGTCGATGAGCTCCTGGTTGATCAGCCCTCTCAGATCGTCGTCGCTGAGCATCTCGATGTCGCTCAGCTCGTGGGAAGTGCGAAAGCCGTCGAAGAAATGCAGGTAGGGGATGCGGCTGGCCAGGGTCGCGGTCTGGGTGATGGCGGCCATGTCGTGCGCGGTCTGCACGTTGCTGCTGCAGAGCATGGCGAAGCCCGTGGTCCGCGTGGCCATGACGTCCGAGTGGTCACCGAAGATCGACAGGGCATGGGTGGCGACGCTGCGAGCTGCGATGTGCAGAACGCAGGGCAGGAGCTGCCCGGCGATCTTGAACATGTTGGGCAGCATCAACAGCAGCCCTTGGGACGCAGTGAAGGTGGTGGTCAACGCGCCTGACTGCAACGAGCCGTGGACCGCACCGGCCACGCCGCCCTCCGACTGCATCTCGGCGATCTCGGGGATCGATCCCCAGAGGTTCGTCTGCCCGCCAGCGGCCCAGAGGTCAGCCAGTTCGCCCATGGACGAGCTGGGCGTGATCGGATAGATGGCGATCACTTCGTTGAGGCGATAGGCCACCGAGGCCACGGCTTCGTTGCCGTCGAGCACATGAGTCTTGCGCGCTGTCATGGACGCTCTCCAAAGTGCCTTGCGAGCGTCGGTACAACGATCGGCGCATGGCCTGCTGGCACCTGTGCGATCACAGCACCGCAGGGTCATTTGGTCCATGGGCCGCTGTGCGTAGAGACAGCGAGCCGGGCGCGGCGCTCTCCGCAGGGGCTGCCAGGCACCCACCGCGGCCGCGCCGGTGCTGCAGGTTCAGCAGCCCGGAGAGTGGGGTGGCCACGGACGTCGAAGGGCCTGACCAGCCAGGGAGGGGTGATCTCGACCCTGAAAAGCTCTCGGGCACAAGGCGACATCTGACGCATGGGGTTTCATTCATGCGCATGAGCAGGCCCGCTGGCTACCTTGGCAGGGTCGGCCGTGTTGAGCGAATGAGTAGCACAAGTGCTTTCTCTCGAGTAACTTCTGTATATGATCTAGGCGCTTCGGTGAGCAGGGCAGCGCAGATCGTCCGCGATCCCTGTTTGCATAAAGCGAAGTTCTTGTGCCGGGTGATGGTCAGCGGTCTCTGCGAGATCTCTGGCTCGGACTCCCCCGGAACAGCAGGAGGCGCCGGGCTTGTTGGCTGACAGGCCCGACGTGCTGAGAGACCAAGGAGCCATTGGCTTCGAGGGCAAGACAAGACAGTGGGGCCGTGGCTCGGGGACGAGTCGCGGCCCCTTTTTCGTGTGCTCCCGACCCGCTGCGGCCCCGGCCTCGTGGGCGCAGCGGGTGTGGGACCGTCGGCGATGTCGTGGGCGGGCTTCGTGCCCAGCGACGGACTGGTAGGATCCTGCGCCCACAGACCCTCCGGAGAGCGCCCGTCATGGAACTCGAACAAGCACTGAGCGAACGTCGCAGCGTCAAGAGCTATGACCCGCAGCACGAGATCAGCGACGATCTGTTGCGTGAGCTGTTCGAGAAGGTGGTGCGCAGCCCGTCGTCGTTCAATCTGCAGCACTGGCGTTTCGTGTTGGTGCGAGACGCAGAGCGGCGCCAGCAGATGCAGGCTGCCTGCTACGGCCAGAGCCACGTAGGTGAGTGCTCGGTCGACGTGGTGGTCTGCGGCAAGCTCGACGCCCACGAGGACGCCGGCCGGGTCTGGGCCGACGCTCCCGCCGAGGTGACCTCCAAGATGGTTCCCATGATCGGCGGCTTCTACGCCACCAACGATCAGCTCAAGCGCGATGAGGCCATCCGCTCCGCCAGCCTGGCCTCCATGTCGCTCATGCTCATGGCCCGCTCCATGGGTCTCGACACCTGCCCCATGATCGGCATCGATCCCAAGAAGGTGGCCGCCCTCATCGAGCTCCCCGACGACCACATCCCGGTGATGCTGATCACCCTGGGCAAGGCTGCGACCGAGGGACGGCCCAGCTCGCGCCTGCCCGTGAACGAGGTGGTGCAGCTGGAGACGTTCGGCGGGCCAGGCCTCTGAGCTGGGCGCTGCCCGTCATGCCAACATCCCGCCCACCTGACGAGCCCACCCCGCCGCCGTTTGCGCCCTTCGAGGTGCAGCGCTCCGAGCGGCTCTACGACTCGCCGTGGGTGGGCTTGCGCCGCGATCTGCTGAGCTTGCCCGAGGGGCGCACGCAGGATCACCACGTGGTCGAGATCATCGACGCCGTGGTGGTGGTGCCGGTGATGTCTGATGGTCGGCTGGCCATGATCTGGCAGTACCGCCATCCCCACGGCAAGTCCCATTGGGAGGTGCCGGCGGGGCGGCTGAACGTGGGCGAAGACCCGGTCGCGGGCGCCCATCGCGAGCTGCGCGAGGAGACGGGCTGCGTGGCGAGGCAGCTGCTGCCGCTCAACGGCTTCTATCCCATCAACGGGATCAGCGACCACTGGGCCCATGTCTTCGTGGCGGTGGGTTGTGAGTTGCGAGAAGAGCCTGACCTCGACGCTACCGAGCGGCTCTCCATGCACACCATGGGCCGCGACCGGGTGCAGCAGCTGTTGGCCGCGGGCGAGATCGAGGATGGCTTCACGGCGCTGCCGCTCTACCAGCTGTTCTCCCGGGCCGACCTGTGCGCCGAGCTGTGGGGTGGCGGGGCCTGAGCGCGGCATGTCGCTGGCGAGATCAGCGACCGACCTGCGACCGACCTGCGACCGACCTGCGACCGACC
>CAZIAK010000022.1:63142-78820 GCA_964537035.1 uncultured Phycisphaerales bacterium
TCGGCCTTCTCGTCGATGAGTTGTTCGGGGAAGCGGTCGTAGCCCATGGTGATGGGCAGGTGCATCCAGGGCATGCCGGGGATCATGTCGCCCACGAAGAGCAGGGGGCCCCGGTCGGTGGTGATCTCGGTCATGAGCAGCCCGGGGGTGTGACCGGACGACGTGTAGAAACAGTAGCCATCGCCGAGGGTCGGGCTGGTGTCGCCGTCGATCAGCTCCAGCCGCCCGCTGTTCTTCAATAGGCCTTGCAGCCTGGGGATGAACGAGGCCTTGTCCCGACTGTGTGGGCGTAGGGCCCGCTCCCAGGCCGCCACTCCCACGATGTACTGGGCGTTGGGGAAGAGCAGCTCGGGCTCAGCGCTCTCGCTCCAGGCGGAGAGCAACCCGCCAGCGTGGTCGAAGTGCAGATGACTGAGCACCACCACGTCGATGTCCTCGTGGGTCAGGCTTTGGTCGGCCAGGCTGGCGAGTAGCACGTGCTCGGACTCGACCACCCCGAAGCGCTCGCGGAGCTTGGGCTCGAAGAACGCGCCGATGCCCGTCTCGAACAGAATCCGCCGGGGCTTGCCGTCGCCCGCCGGTGGCTCTTCGACCAGCAGGGCGCGGCAGGCGAGATCGATGCGGCCCAGATCATCGGGGGGCGACCAGCGTTGCCACACGGCCCGGGGGCAGTTGCCAAACATCGAGCCGCCGTCGAGCTTCTGCGAGTTGCCGAGCAGGGGTGTGAGGGTGGGTGTTTTCTTCATGTCAGTTGTCTTCGCCTATGTAGCCCAGCTGGCGCAGCTGGTCTGTGTGCCGGGCATCGAGCTCAACCTCGCTCGCTTGGCCGAGTGGTGTGAGCAGCTCATGGACCCGGGGGACCAGGCCTTTGACCCAGCCGGCCAGCTGTTCTTGCCGTTCGGCCACGATGTTCTGCAGCTCTCCTGGGTCCGCGGCCAGATCGAAGACCCAGAGCAGTCGCCCTTGAGCGAGCTGTTTGGGATCGGCGGTGCTGACGATCTTGAGCTCGTTGGCCACCACCGACATCAGCGGCAGGGATTCGGCGTCGGGCCAGTTGAAGGAGAAGATGACGCGGTCGGCCTGCGGGTCCAGGAGAGTCGGGCGGCTCCATAGGCCATCGACGGGCAGGCCAGCGAGCTGAGCCAGGGTGGGCGTGATGTCCACCAAGGAGACAGGGGCGTTCGTGGTGGCTGGCGCGAGGCCGGGCGCACGCAAGAGCAGTGGTACTCGCAGGACCTCGTCGAACGTGCCTTGCCCGTGGTACATGCGTCCATGCTCGTAGAACGCCTCACCGTGATCGCTGGTGAAGACGATGACGGCGTCGTCGGCCAGGCCACGGTCGTCGAGCAGGTCGAGCAGCTCTCCGAAGCTGGTGTCGAGCTCGCGCACGGTGGCCAGGCGCAAGAGCGAGAGGGCTGCGGCCAGGGTGGTGGCTTGCTCGCGCACCTCGTCCGACTCTTGTCCCAGGGTCACGGCCTCGGCGGTGAGGGCGTCGAAGGCCGCTTCAAACCAGGCGAAGTCGCGGCCGTCGTTGGGCACGCCGAGCTGCTCTTCCAGCAAGGCGCGGGTCTCCATGCTCGGCAAGTAGGGCGTGTGCGTGTGATAGCTGTGCACCATCAGCAGCAGGGGCCGGCCGTCGTCCGCGTCGAGCAGCTGCTGCGCCACGTCGAGGGTGGTGGGCAGATCGCCTGTGTGCAGCTCCTGAAACCACTCGAAGCCCCGGTCAAGCCCGTACCGTCGGGACACGAAGGCCGAGTCGGTCACGGCCACGGTGCGGTATCCCGCGGCGGCGAAGGTCTCCGCCAAGGTGGCAGCGGGGGACGCGGGTTGGCGGGACAAGTGCACGCCGCCGTGTTGCCCCGGGTGCACGCCGAAGAGCATGGACGTGACGGCGGGCAGGGTCCAGGTGGAGGGCGAGCGGGCCTGGGTGAAGCGCCGGGCGGTTTCGGCGAAGGCGTCGAGGCGCGGAGTCAACCCGGGATGGTCGAGGTCGTCGGCACGAAACGTATCCGCCACGAAGAGGATCACGTCGGGGCGGGCAGGGTCGGGCTGCCGGGGCACGGTCTTCAACGGCTGCATGGCTGGGCCATGGATGAAGATGTGCCCCGCGCTGGGCGGCGCGGAGAACTCCAGCGTGTGCAGCGCCTGATCGCCGTCGGCTGTGCCAGGCAGTGCGATGCGGTGCTGGGTTGTTGATGCCGTGCTCCCAGGCAGCGCGCCGATGGACAGGGGCAGCCCGTCCCAGAGCACGATGAGCTCATGGGGCAGTTGCTCCTGGCTCTGGGCTTGCAGGGCCACGGAGAAGCGCAGGGCCGCTGCGAACGGCACGGCGACGTCGAGGGCGACCGAGTGCCCCCCCGGCATCATGAACCCGTCGCTGACGATGGACGGAGACACGATGCGCCCGGACTGCTCGCTCAGCTCGCTGAGCTGGATCCATGACGAGCCCTGGGCCTGACCAGGCGCTGTGCCCGGGCCATGAGCCATGCTCTGCCCAGGAACCGTGCTGCCCACGAGAGCCTCGCCCGCCGCACCCCTGTCCTCTTGAGCCGTGTCCTGCCCACCGCAGCCCCAGCAGAGGCCGGCGAGCAGCCACCCGGCCGTGAGCGTGGGACCAGGGCGCTTCGGCGGGCAGGCAGGCATGGGCGAGACCAGGGGAGGAGGACCGCGGATCCTAGCAGCCAGCGGGGATCTGCGCCGCTGCTCGGGCGGCACTCTGCGCACCGGCTGGTGGGGGGGGCTGGAGCGCCACGGGCCTGCATTGCTAGAATGCCCGGTTCGACGACGAGCCAGAACAACAGGAAGCCAGACCATGACCACCGAGACCGAAACCCGGACGTTCCAGGCCGAGACGCGCGAGCTGCTCGACCTGATGATCCACTCGCTCTATTCCCACAAGGAGATCTTCCTGCGGGAGCTGATCAGCAACGCGTCCGACGCCATCGATCGGCTGCGCTTCGCCGCGCTCACCGACGACAGCCTCCGTGACGGCTCGTATCGGCCGCGCATCGAGCTGGAGGTCTTCCCCGACGCCAAGACGTTGATCATCGACGACAACGGCATCGGCATGACCCGCGACGAGATCATCGAGAACATCGGCACCATCGCCCGCTCGGGCACCCGCGAGTTCGCCAAGGCCATGGCCGCTGCCAAGACTGACGGCGACTCCACCCCCGAGCTGATCGGTCAGTTTGGCGTGGGCTTCTACTCGTCGTTCATGGTGGCCGACGAGGTTGTCGTCGTTACCCGCAAGGCTGGCACCGACGAGGCCACGCGCTGGACCAGCAAGGGCGACGGTGAGTACACCATCGAAGACTGCGAGAAGGCCGAGCCCGGCACGCGCATCACCCTGCACCTGCGCAAGCCCGAAGAGAGCGAAGAGGGCGGTGACGACGAGGGCCCCGAGTACACCGACTACACCCAGGAGTGGACCCTGCGCGAGGTCGTCAAGCGCTACTCGGACTTCGTCGAGTATCCCGTCGAGATGGAGGTGGAGCGCACCCAGAAGAAGGGTGAAGAAGAGGACGCCGAAGAGGAGACGGTGATCGAGACCGTCACCCTCAACTCCATGAAGCCCCTCTGGCGCAAGCCGAAGAGCGAGATCACGCCGGAGGAGTACAAGGAGTTCTACCACCACGTCTCCCACGACTGGGCCGAGCCCCTGGAGACGATCCACTTCAAGGCCGAGGGCACCCACCAGTACACGGCCCTGCTCTACCTGCCCAAGACCCGGCCCATGGATCTGCTCGATCCCAGCCACGACAAGTCGCGCCTCTCGCTCTACGTGAAGCGCGTCTTCATCATGGCCGACTGCGAAGAACTGGTGCCGTCGTGGTTGCGCTTCGTGCGCGGATTGGTAGACAGCGACGATCTGCCCCTGAACGTGTCCCGTGAGACCCTGCAGCACAACCGCCAGATGGGGCGCATTCGCAGTCGGGTGGTGAAGAAGGTGCTCGGCGCCATGAAGACCATGCTGAGTGACCGGCGCAGCGACTACATCGACTACTGGAAGGCCTTCGGCCTGGTGCTCAAGGAAGGCATCGTCACCGACCACGAGTCTCGTGACGAGCTGGCAGGCCTGAGCCTGTTCGGTTCGAGCGCGGGCGGCGACCTGACCACCCTGGGCGAGTACGTCGAGCGCATGCCAGAAGAGCAGAAGGAGATCCTGTATCTCACCGGCACGGAGCGGCGCTCGTTGGAGCAGTCGCCGCACCTGGAGGCGGCCGCCAGCAAGGGCTTCGAGGTGCTCTTCCTCACCGATCCCATCGACGAGTGGGTGGTGGGGCACATCCCCGAGTTCGACGAGAAGAAGCTGGTGGCCCTTGACCGGGGCGAGGCTGATCTCGGCGAGAGCGACGAGACCAAGAAGGAGCGTGAGGAGCAGCAGGAGGAGAACACCGACCTGCTGACCACGATCCAGGCGGCCCTCGACGAGCACGTGAAAGAGGTGCGGCTCACCTCTCGCCTGTCGGACAGCCCGGCGGTGCTGGTCAGCGGCGACGGCGACATGACACCGCAGATGGAGCGTATTCTGCGGGCCTCAGGACAGGAGCTGCCCAAGGGCAAGCGTGTGCTCGAGCTGAACCCGGAGCACCCGGTGTTCGCGCGGATCAAGTCACTGCACGGGGTCGACGCCGAGGGCGAGGCCTTCGGTGAGCTGCTCGAGCTGGTCTACGGTCAGGCGTTGCTGGCTGAAGGCAGCGAGCTGCCCGACCCGGCGCGCTTCGCCCAGCTGGTGTCCTCGATGATCGCACCAGGTTAGGAGTCAGTGCCACAGGTCTGCAGCTCACGGTGCTGCGGGCGGCCCTAGGTCAGAGGTCACAGGTCGTCGTCGGTGACGAACTCGAGGTGCTTGATGGCTTCGAACTGTTGCTCGACGGTTTGCTTGCGGGTGCGCCGGGCTTCCGGGTAGTAGGCCTGGGCAGGCGTGGCCTCGTCGAAGACTCCCTCGGCGGCGTCGTTGCGCACGAAGAAGGCGTTGAGGCCTCCTGAGTCGCAGCCGATGAGCCGGTAGCCTTTGGCGGTGCCCAGGGCTGCCATGGCCGAGAGTGAAGCGCTGTGGTAGTAGCCCGAGACGTGCTTCTCGAAGCGCACGAAGCTGGGGTCGTAGGCGGTGATCAGGTTCTTGTCCGGGCCCAGGCTGGCGTTGAACTCGATCACCACCACCCGGGGATTGACCACGTCGATGGCCTTCCAGATCCAGTAGTCGGTGCCGTCGATGTCCACGGAGAGCAGGTCGATCTCGCCGCTCACGCCGCCAGATGTGATGAGCTCGTTGATGTTCTCGGCGGTGATCATCGATTCGACGACCACGACGGGGGACGGCTCTGAGGGGTCTTTGGGCGCGTGAAAGGCACGAGCCCCGTCGACGTACTCGGTCATGCAGTCGATGAGCATGCCCGTCCAGCCGAAGTTCTTGACCAGATTGGCGCTGTTGCACTTGGCCGGGTTGCCCACGCCGAACTCGACGAAGCGCCGGTTGGTGGTGCCGATGCGCGAGAAGATGTAGAGAAAGATGCCGTCCTCGCCGTCTTGCGAGTAGGCGGAGAACTCGCGGCGGCGCAGGTTGGTGCGGAAGCTCTCGTCAGGGTCGCCGCACTGGGCGTAGTGCCACTGAAAGAGCGTCTGCAGGTTCTGCTCTGCTTTGGCCAGACGCTTGCGCACCACCCGATAGTCGGGGGGACGCAGGCCCTCTCGCAGGGGCGACATGAGGCCACGCCAGCGGCGTCTGATCGCGCGCACGAGCTTCGATCGGGAAAGCGCCATGAGCAGCCGTTTCTGGGGAGTCTCTCTGGCCGACCGAGCGGACACTCCGCCCGGGCAGGCGAGCCACACCATAGCGATCGAGCGCCTCCCTTAGCACCGGCGTGCTGGATCGGGCCCGGGGTCGGGGGATATCCTGGCCGCACTCCGTGGGGCCTCGGTGGGTCCCCACGCCACAGCCAGGCCTCCCCGGGCGCAAGAGCGAGAGCACAACAGATGCGGATCAACGACATCGCGGCGTACTTCAAGCTGCGGCGGCTGACCCACAACCCCTGGGAGATCGTCCGCTTCCGCGAGCACAAGAGCGATGCTGACCGCCAGCTCTCTGTGAACCTGCGCACCGGCGTCGACGTGGGCCTTCGTGGCGGGAAGCAGGACTACCACGTCTTCGCCGCGATCTTCGTCCAGGACGAATACCGCCTGGACGCCCGCCCTCACTTCGAGACGGTCTTCGATATCGGCGCCAACGTGGGCCTGTTCGCCGCACGGGTGTCACCCCTTGCCGGACGTGTGCTCAGCTACGAGCCCTTCGCCGAGAACTTCGCCCAGCTCGAGCAGAACACCGCGGGTCTGAAGAACGTGACCTGCGTTTACGCGGCCATCACCGACAAGGTGGGCACGGTGCAGCTGGCTGCCCCCAGCGACCCGGCCATGAGCGGTCGGGTCTCGCTCTTCGATGACCCTGTCGATGGGCAAGTGACAGAGGTGCCGGCGGTCGATCTGGCCCGGGCCTTTGAAGACCACGGGGTCGAACGCTGTGACCTGCTCAAGATCGACGTGGAAGGCGCCGAGTACGACATCCTGCACGCCGCTGCCGGCGAGACCTTGGCTCGGGTCGACAGGATCTACGGCGAGTACCACGATGTGGCCCCGGGCGACCCGCGCACGCGCATCGACCACTTCGAGGCCTTCCTGAAGAGCGAGGGCTTCGAGGTCGAGGTCGTGCCCCACCGTCGCAAGAGCAACCTGGGTCTGTTCTTCGCATGCCGCCCGTAGCCTCCCACTCCGTCACCCTGATCATCCCCTCGTACAACCAGCCGAACTGTCTGCGGCTGATGCTCGAAGGGGTGGCCAGGCAAGAGTTTCAAGACTTCGACATCGTCGTGGGCGACGACGGCTCAGATCCGGACACCTTCGAGGTTTTCGACGAGTTCGCTCAGCGCGGGCAGTTCGAGGTGACGACCACGACCCAGGCCGACGAGGGCTTTCGCAAGGGGGCGGCGCTGAACAACGCTGTGCGCCAGGCACGGGGCGATCAGCTCGTCTTCATCGACGGCGACTGCATCCCCTATGCGGACATGATCCGTCGGCACGTCGAGGCCTTTGACCCCGCGCGCTACTGCGTGGCGGGCTATGTGCGGTTGACCCTGGAGCAGAGCCAGGCGTTGACCCGCGAGCGGGTGGCCGAGGGAGCCCACGAGCATCTGGCCAGCGCTGCCCAGCGCCGTGAGCTGAGCTCGATCCACTGGCACAACCACCTCTATCGCCTGACCCGCAAGCCCCGCAAGCCCAAGGTGCTGGGGGGCAACTTCTCCGTGGGCCGTGAGCTGCTCTACAGCATCAACGGCTTCGACAATCGCTTCGCGGGCTTCAGCGGCGAGGACTCGGACATCCGCAACCGGCTGAACAACTCCGGCGCCCGGGGCACGAGCCTGTGGAACAGCGCCTTCGTCTGCCACCTCGATCACGCCCTCGACGAGCGGCGCACCAAGGCCAGCGTGCTGCGTACCAAAGACCGGGGCTTCATCAAGGAGAACAGCCGCATCGCCCGCACGCCCGACGGCCTGGAGCGCTGAGCACCAGCTACTGGTCGGAAGGATCCGGCAGCCAGGTCTCGTGGACCGAGAGCCACGAGAAGCCTCCGGGAGCCGAGCTGTCAGTGCGCAGGACGGCGCTGCTGACCCGGCCCTTGGTCTCGCCGCCGCTCTCCTGCCACTCTTCGTAGCGGGCCAGGAACAGCCCGTCGCCCAGGGGACGCACCGAGACGTTGTCGGTCCAGATGCGCAGGGCGCCCTCGGCGCCAGAAGCGTAGGCAGCCCGCAACATGGCCAGCAGATCGTCGCGGCCCGTGGCGGTGCCCCCCGGAGAGACGATCTCGAAGCCCGCGCCCATGGCGTCGGCGAAGCGCGCGAAGGCCTGGTCTTCGTCGGGCAGCCGGCCCACGAACCAGTCCTCGAAGAAGGTGTGCAGCGCGGCGATCTCGGTGGCGATGGTCTGCTCGTTCAACGGGGTCTCTCCAGCGGAGTCGGTGGGGCGCTCGCTCGTGACCTCTGGCGCGCTCTCCTGGGCGGACGAGGGTGATCCGGGCAAGAACGGGGCCAGATCCACGAGCTGCACATCGCCTCGTGTCGCCAGGCGAGCCAAGAACCAGTGCTTGTGTCCCGCGCCGAAGGTCACCAGCAGGCGTTGCCCGGGCCGCTCATCGATGGCCTGCTCGACAAGGCGCATGTGGGCCGCGTTGATGTGCGTCCAGCCGCCGGGGCCGATGAGCTCGTTGAGGTGCTCATCGTAGGGCTGCAGGCTGCGCGCCGTGCGGGCATCGTAGGCCGCAGAGTGGATGTAGAACGGGTCGTCGTCCGGGGGCGTGCTCTGCGCCGCGAGCTCCGCTTCCATACGCGCTTCGTCGGCGGCGTAACGCTCTTGCAATGCAGCCAGGCTCTGATCAGCTTGCAGCAGGGCCATCTGCGCTCGGCGCAGGTTGTTCATCTCGGTGTTCCAGCCCGCGCAGGGCACGATCTCGAAGCCCCGCTGAACGGCCAGCTCCAAGATCAGGTCGACGTACTCGGGGAACACCGACACGCGAGAGTCTTCGATCACGCCCCGCTCGGTGTAGTCGCTCCAGATACGCTGCCAGCGGTCGGGGGGGATCTCGGCCAGCACCGCGTCGGGGGCGAAGGCCTCGATGGTCTGGCGCACCTCCGGCAGTCCCCAACGGCTGCTGGTGAGATGCCCGCTATGGATCATGCCCATGACCGCGACGTCTGTGGTGGGGCGGACCGTCGTGGCCCGGGCGGTGTTGTGCTCGGTCATGGGCGCCGCCGTCGCCGCGGCTGACCCGCTGCGCCACCGCGGGGGGATCTCGACCACCAGCAGCTCGTGGCTGCCTTCGCAGGCGACCCACAGCGAGTCTCCCGATGGATGCACGGCCATGGCGATGGGGATCTCACCGACGGGAATGCGAGCGATGACCTGGCGAGTGGACAGCTCGATCACCGACACGTCGTGGCTGGCGGTGTTGTTGACGAAGCCCAGCCGTCCGTCGGGTGAGAGCACGAGGGAGAACGGCGACTCGCCGATGCCGTCCGTCAGCTCGCCGATCACTCGGGCTGACGCGGTGTTGACGAAGACCAGCCGGTTCTCGCCCCGGACGACCACGGCGTATGCGTTGTCCCCCGGCAGCACCGCGCCTCCGCTGGGTTGCTCGCCCACGGTGATCGTGTCGCGAACCGTCTGGTTCCACAGGTCGATCACGGTCACCGTGCCGTCGTCGTAGCTGGGGACGAAGGCCAGGCGCCCGTCAGCGGTCGCCGCCGCGGGGAATGGCCGTCGTCCCACGGGGTAGCTGGCCAGCTCTGTCATGGAGTCCGGCTGAACGACCGTCACCCTGGCGCTCTTCTCGGAGACGATCAGCCGTGCTCCACCAGGCAGTGCAGGGCTGAACAGAGACGGCGCACCGCCCACGGACAGCTCGGACACAACGGTGCCGTCGCTCCTGAGCTGGCGCAGAGCGTCACTGCCAAAGCAGGCCACGACGAGATCGCCATCGGGCAAGGGGAGCACGCCGAGGGGAGTGTCTGCCGCGGGCACTGTCGTCGAAACGGCCAGCTTGCGGGTGTCCACAGCGGTGAGACGGTCGCTACCTGCCGCGGCGATCCACGCGCTGAGCCCGTCGTAGGTGAACTCGATCTGGTGCGGTGCCAGCCCTACGTCGAGGCGAGCCGTGATGGCGAATCCGCCCGTGTCTCCGGCGGGAGCGGGCCGGGACAACCACTCCGTGGCTGCAGCGGCCACGTTGTCCCGAAACGTCGCGCGGTACTGAGAGAACTGACGAAAGTCGGCGAAGTCATCGAGATCGACCTGAGCCACAGCGCCGCTCGCTGCCGCTGCCGTGGCGAGCCGGTCACCAGCCAGGTTGGCCACCGTGGCGCCGTGCTGCACCAGGGCCTCGGCCGTGCGTTGTTGCACCGCGTTCAAGTAGTCCGTGAAGCGAGCCAGGTCGCTCACGGTGGACAGCTCGAAATGCCCGGGGACCACGTGCTCAGGTTGCAGGGCCATGAGCTCGTCGAGCGCGTCGATCCAACCGGCGAGGCTGCCGCCACCCAGGTCGGGGCACGCGTTGGCCAGCAGCAGATCGCCGGTGATCAGCACGCCTTCGTCGGGAACCCAGACCACCAGATCTCCCAGGGTGTGGGCGGGGCCAGGGTGAAACACCTCGACCGAAAGGCCGCCGAGATCGTAGGCCCGCCGATCGCGCACGGTCTCACCGGGCAAGCTCAGTAGCAGCTCGCTGTCGCCAAGAATCCCGTCGCGCCAGCGGGCGCCCTGTTCGGCCAGTCCCCGCCGGGTGAGCGGGTGAGCGATGAGGGCGAGCTCGCGATCGTCGAGGGTGATCGCCCCCAAGGCGTGGTCGGGATGGGCGTGGGTGAGCACGGCGCCCACCACGGGCAGGTCGGTGACCGCTCGCGCCGCAGCGAGAAAGCGTCGCGCGTGTGCGGGGGTGAGCCCTGGGTCGACAAGCAGCGCCGCCCGGTCGCCGACCAGCAGCGCTCCGTTCGAGCTGGTCTCGTCCGCGGCGATCCAGGCCCAGCTGCGCTGGCCAAGGGGGATGAGCTGCTCGGACGGCGGCACGTCCTGGGCTTGCGGTGCGGCGCCGACGAGACACAGCAGGCAGGGCAACATCAGGCCTGGGAGTGAGCGCGTCGAGGGGAGCATGGCTAGCGTGTCTCTATGAGCCCGCAGACTCGCCAGCCTGGTTCCGGGCCCGCCGTGCTTCTACCGCTTCTTTCAGCATGCGCAGGGGCGCGTCGTCCTGCTCTTTCAACTTGTTGAGCACCTGCTTGGCCAGGGGCTTGGCCAGGAACGAACTGGCCTCCACGGCGCCAGTCAACTCGACCCGGCACGCGCCGTCAGGCAGGTCAGAGACGACCACGTCGAACGACGCAGAGAGGCCCATCTTCGAACTCTTGCCCGCGATGCGGTAGGGCGGGCTGTTGCCTGGGCCCGGGCCGGTGTGGGCGGTGATCTCCACGTCGAGCACCTGGGTCGTACCGGCGACCCGGCGGGTGTCTCGCCAGATCGAACCCACGGCCAGGGGGCCCGGCGTGATCAGCTCCCGAGCCAGGAGTCCGATGGTCCAGTCGGGGCCAGCCGCGGTATCGGTGGCGTAGGCGTAGACCTCACCGGGGGAGGCCTCCACGTCGATGCTCCAGTGCAAGCTGGTCATGGTGCTGCCTCCTGCGTGGGCGGTGTGCGGCCAGGAACGGCTGGGATTGTTGCATCTCACCGGCGCTCACGGCGAGACTGCCCCGCCCCCGCTTCGCCAGCATTGTTTGCATTCATGCCGACTCTCTCGGCAATGTAGGGTGTCAGCCCGGCTCGTTGTGCCGGTTCATCGTCTGTTTCAGACCGCCACGGCCACGGCCGCCAGGAGTTCCTGCCCATGTGGATCAAAGCCCTCGTTCTCACCTCGCTCCTGGGAGCGTCCTCGCTGGTCATGCCCGTTGACGAGGGCGACCCCATTCGCAGCGGCGAGTATCTCGTCGATGGCGGTCACTCCAGCGCGCTGTTCCGGGTGACCCACCTGGGCGTGAGCGCCTTCTGGGGACGGTTCAACCATGTCGAAGGCAAGATCATCTTCGACGGCGACGACGTGTCAGAGAGCCGGGTGAACATCGCCATCCCCGTGCAGAGCATCGACAGCAACAGCGAGCAGCGGGACGGCCATCTGGAGAGCCCGGACTTCTTCAACGCGAAGGAGTTCCCCGAGGTGACCTTCCGCAGCACGTCCGTGAAGGCTGGCGCAGAGGGTTCTCTCGAGCTCACCGGCGACTTCACCATGCTCGGAGAGACCCGCGAGCTGACCATGACGGCGGCGCACATCGGCCACGGTGAGGCGGGACGCTTCGGCTATCGCTCGGGCTGGGAAGCCGACTTCACCATCTCCCGTAGCGACTTCGGCATGGACTTCATGACCGACATGCTGGGCGACGAGATCCGCATCATCATCGCCCTCGAAGGCGCGTTGCAGTAGGCAGAGATCAGCGGCGCCGTGACCTGCCCGGGGCTCAGCACACATGGATGAACTCACGGCGCTCAAGGTCGTCGGTCTGCCGTTGCTCGTGGGCACGGTGGGCTGGTGCGTTGCGCTGCGCTGCGGGCCGAAGCTGTGCGGGGCCGTGGCCGGGCTGACCGTGGTGCTCTCTTGCATCGTGGTGCAGGGAACGGTGGTGGGCTGGCCCAGCTTTCCCCCGCGACAGTCCCTGCACCTGCTGCCCCTGCTGGTGGGCAGCGGTGCGTTGCTGGGTGTGGCGCGAGGTCGCGGGCTCACCCTCGCTCTGGCCGTGGTCCTGGCTCTCGCACCGGCCTGGTTCCTGCTGGGCCGATTGCCTGACGTCGAACTCTCGTCGCGAGCGCTCTGGGCCGTGGGCACGGCCGTGATGCTGCTGCTCTTGTGGACGCCGACCCTGGCCCCATCGCAGGGAGCGCTGCCAGGCCCAGGCGTGCTCGCCGTGGTGGCGGGGGGCGCAGCGGTTGCGGCGATCTTCTCCCACAGCGTGAAACTGGCCGAGATCACAGGGGGCCTGGCCGTGTGCCTGGGACTGATCGCAGTGCTGACGCTCTGGCGGCCTCACGAACAGGTTTGCCGGGGAGCCAGCCTGGCCGGTTCGGCGGCCCTGGGCGCGCTGCTGGTCTACGGCCAGCACTTCCTCTCCATGCCGCCCCTTGAGCTGACCTTGCTCCTGGCAGGATGGGCCACCTTGCACCTCGCCCGCCTCCGCCCCGACCACCCCTGGACCGTCGCCCGCCAGCTACGCCAAGCCCTCCTGGCCGCCCTCCCCGTCATCACAGCAGTGGTCATGGGCTTCCTCCGCTACACGGCCGAGCAAGAGAGCAACCCCTACTACTAGGCCGCGCCCGCACGTTCAAGAGAACGCACAGGCGCGACCCAGGGTTGTGACAGGTGCCCAGGCAGTTCGGAGCACCCGGCGCAGCCCTCGCGACAGAGCCAGTCCCGCGAGAAATCTCTAGGGCAGCATGACCGTCGTGTAAATGGGGTTCGTCGCGTCCACCGCGGGGGGGCCGCCCACAGGCAAATACACGATCTGCACGAACGCCTCCAGCCCCACGGGCACGGCAGCGGGGATGGGCAGGGGGATCGGCGTGCAGGCAAAGGGCAGGGGGCCCAGGTTCGTGATGGTGGCCGGGGGCGCTGGATCCACCCAGAGCTTGGTGCCTGCTACGGCTGCCGGCGGGCAGAGGAAGCCGGCCCCGGGGAAGTTGAAGTTGAGCACCATCCAGGCGTTGGCTCCGGCGGGCGAGCCACTGACCTCTAGGCCGAACGTCGGCCCCGCCGTGCTCGACTGACCGTAGGTGTTGAGCCTGGCGTTGATGCGGTTGCTGCCGTAGGTCCCGCCGTGTTGGGTCAGGGCCAGGCCAGACAAGAACGAGGGTGCGAGGGTGCACGGCGTGGGCGAGCCAAACGTGGCCAGCGGTGGGGCGCCTGTGGTGGTCATCCGTTCGACGGCGAAACCGTCGGTGATGTAGAGCGTAGGCTGGGACACAGCCAGGGGGGCCAGGGCTGGGGTCCCCGTGTCGAAGGCGATGCCGGTGAGCTGGGTCACGCCTGCACCGCACACGTCGGTGAAGAAGCTGGAGATCACGGTGCAAGCGGTGGGCGCGATGTTGTGCACCCCGCCAGAGTTGGTGCAGACCCACAGGGTGCCCGACGAGGGGTCCCAGGTGATGTCGGTCATGATCTCACCAGCAGCCAGACCGGTGGGGGAGCAAGGGCCGAAGACCGTGGTGAAGGTGCACGAGCCGGGCAGGCCCGGGGTGATGGCGGCGATCTGGATGCCGTCCGTGAGCCAGAGCAGGGGCGTGCCGGGGAGCGCCACCACGCCGCCCGTGTTGTCGAAGCCCATGCCCGTGATCTCGCCCATGAACGTCGGCCCGGGGAAGCTGTTCAGCGGCGCGCAGGTGAGCGGCCCCGAGCAGGGCGTGTCCAGGGTGTACTGCTCGATGATGCGCCCGCCGGTCATGTAGAAGGTGTCGGTGAGCGGGTCGTCGGCGATGTCACCCCAGAGCTGGCCGGGTTGGGCGAAACCCGGCGAAGGCAGCCCGCAGATGGGCGACGAGATGGAGCAGGAGACCACAAGGGGGTCAGGCTGAAAGCATGGGTTGGCCGGGCTGGGGGAGAACTCCCAGGCCGCGAGGCCGATGTTGTCGCTGCCGAGCAGGGTCTGGGCCTCCGTGGCCGGGGTCAGCAGGGCGCCCACGAGCAGGGCCAGGGTCGAAGTGCAGATCTTCATGAGGGTTGAGCTCCATTGGAGAGAAGGGGCACGGGACGCCACCGTCCTTGCCCGCCCCTATCCGCGAGGATTCCGCCCCGACACTGCCACGAAAACCCATCGACGGGTGTGACGGAATCGGTCCAGGCCACATGGCTTCCTTAAGATGATGAATCAGTCATCTGCTCTCGGGCCATCTCAGGGGACACTGAGCTGCCGTCGCAGCCCCGCAAGTCACCGAGACGACCCCATGGCCATGCCATCGCTCCTGACCCCCGCCGCGGTCCTTTGTCTGACCGCGCTGCTCCCGGCCCAGACCGCACCGGTGGCCTTCGACGACGCCTACACCACGCCGCAAGACGAGAACCTCAGCGTGGACGACCCGGGCGTCCTGCTCAACGACGACGACCCAGACGGCGACCCGCTCACGGCCATCTTGGTCAGCTCGGCCCAGACCGTGGGCAACCTGCTGCTCTCCCCGGACGGCTCGTTCGAGTACGAACCCAACGGATTCATCGGCGTGGAGTCGTTCACCTACAAGGCCAACGACGGCACCGCGGACAGCAACGAGGCCACGGTCACGTTCACCGTCACGCCGGGCTCCACCGCCACGGGCTACACCGACGAAGGTCTGTTCCTGAACGCGCTGGTGGCCCATGGCTTCACGGCGATCACCGAGAGCTTCGAGGACGATGCGGTGTGGGGCGCCGTGCGCTCACCGAACACCGCACCCAGCGTGACCAGCAAGGGCATCACCTGGGAGAGCCCCATCGGCGCGAGCCAGGTGACCACGGGCCCGGGCCCTGCGCTCCACGGCAACTACGGCTTCTTCGCCTTGCCCCACGGCGACTACCTGGCCGGCCCCCAGTGCGCCACGCCAGGTGTGTGCACCGACCGCTGGAAGGGCACCAGCAGCCAGACCCTGGTGGCCATCGGCGGTTGGCTCAGCGCAGCGGGGCAGGGCAAGATCGACCTCTACCTCGACGGCGACACGAACAACCCGGTCGACCTGGGCGGCGGCGGCCTCACCGGCTGGCGCTTCTTCGGCGTGGTCGCGCCCATGGGCTTCTCGACCTTCGAGTTCCGCGAGCTCGAAGGCACCAACGGTGACGCGGTCTTCATCTTCGGGGACAAGTTCACCTTCGCCCGCCTGGCCCCCGACCCCTGGGCCGACGTGGGCAACGGGCTGGCCGGTGCGCACGGGCTGCCGGTGCTCGCAGGCATGGGCAGCTTGGTGGGGGGCGACACCGCCACGATCACCCTGACGAACGCCCTGGAGAACACCACCGCCTGGCTGCTCTTCGGCCTGAGCCAACTGAACCTGCCCTTCAAGGGTGGCGTACTGGTGCCGAGCCTCGATGTCCCGGGCTTCCCCCTGGCCCTGCCGACCGACGCTGCGGGCGAGCTC
>CAZIAK010000023.1:0-3691 GCA_964537035.1 uncultured Phycisphaerales bacterium
TGATCGGTGACGTGCTGGTGACGGACAGCAACATCACCATCCCGGCGTCGTCCACGTTGACTGTTCCTGCAGGCTTGGTGGTCAAGATGCGACCCAACACCCAGATCACCGTCAGCGGGACCTTTGATGTCCAGGGGACAGGTGAGTCTCCGGTCGTGGTGACGTCGCTGAAGGACGACGCCGTGCTTGGCGACACCAACCACGATGGAGCGATGTCTGTTCCTGCTCCGGGAGACTGGAGAGGCTGTGCGGTGAACAGCACCGGTGTTCTCGACATGGACTACGTCGTGCTGAGCTACGGCGGGGGTGCCTCGGTGGCCCCGGTTCATGTCGCATCGACCACCGCTCTCGTGACCCTCGACGCCGTGCGGTCCGAGCGTTCCTTGACCAAGGGCTTCTTGATCCTGGCTGCCACCGCGGTTCGCGACTGCGTGGCCTGGAACAACGGTCAGGACGGCTTCGATCTCGTCAGCGGAGCCTACGACATGCTGCGCTGCACGGCCGTGGCGAACGGGGGCTTCGGCGTGAAGGTGGCTGCGGCCCACGCTGGGCAGGTCGTGAGCACGGTCTCGTTCAACAATGCCACGGCGAACTACGACGGCCTGCTCGCAGGAGAGCTGCTCAACTCCCTGGGTGACCCGGCCCTGGCTGGGTCAAACGGCAACGTGAACACCGACCCGCTCTTCGTGGACGAGGCCAACGGCGACCTGCGCCTGACCGCTGCGTCGATCTGCGTCGACAACGGTGACCCGCTCGACAAGCCCTCGGGTTACGACCTGTCGGGCTTCCCCCGCTTGATGGACGGCAAGCTGAACTACGTTCGCAAGGTGGACATGGGCGCCTACGAGTTCGACAACATCGAGATGGCCGTGACGGGCACGCCGATCCCGGGCGGCACCATCAATCTCGTGCTCAGTGGCAAGGCTGGCATGGACACCTGGATCTTCCTGGGCGTGGCTTCCTTCGAGCTGCCCTTCAAGACGTTCGGTCCCCTGGCGGTCGATGTGAGTCAGCCCTCGTTGATCTTCAACTTCTTGCCCCTGCCCTCGAGCCTGCCTCTGGCGATCCCCTTGGATTTCCCGGTGGGCCTTCCGGTCTACGCCCAGGCCTTGGGGCTCGATGGGACGCTGGCCAGCGACCCGGGCAACATGTCGAACCCCGCGACCATCACCGTCGAGTAATCTGCAACCCCGTTGCCAGGAGACTGGGGACATCGGGATCGCCGGAGGGGTTCGGCGGTCCCGATTCTCATGACGCCGGGGCAGCTCCCCGCCGTCTGGGTCCGGCGGCTGCAGGGGCGAGGCGACAGCAGGGGCCGGGCTACAGCAGCGGGCTGAACATGCCCACGGCGTTCTCGGCCAGCCGGCGCCACCGACCCCGTTTCAGCCAGAGGCTATGATTGATGCGCTGGGAGCTGCTCATGTAGCTGCGCTGGAGAAAGCGCAGGCGGCCAGCGAAGTCCTTGTCGTAGACCAGTGCGGAGACCTCGAAGTTGAGCTCGAAGCTGCGGCGATCGAAGTTGGCCGTGCCCACCATGGACAGCTCCCGATCGATGGTCATGGTCTTGGCGTGGAGCAGACCCTCGGTGTACTCGTAGATCTCCACGCCCGCGTCGAGCAGCTTGTCGTAGAAGCTGCGGCTGGCGGCGGCGACCAGGGGCGAGTCGTTGCGAGCGGGCACCACGAGGCGGGTGCGCACACCGCGCCGCGCCGCCACGCACAGGGCGTCCACCTCGGGTTCGGCGGGCACGAAGTAGGGAGTGGTGAGCTGAATCTCCTCCCGGGCCAGGTGAAACGCTGACTGGCTGATCAGGCGCAGCCCGGCGTGATGATCGTCCGGGCCGGTGGGCACGATCTGCATGACCACGCCCCCTGCGACTTGGGGCGGGTCGATCTCCATCTTGTGCACCAGGGATTCTTTGCTGTCCAGGAACCAGTCTTCGATGAACAGCTCCTGCAGGTCGAGCACTGCTGGCCCGCGAATGCGCAGCATGGCGTCGACCCAGGGCGCAAAGCGAGGCTTGGGCGCGAAGGCCGCGTCGGCGATGTTCTGGCTGCCCGTGTAGGCGATCTGTCCGTCGATGACCGCCAGCTTGCGGTGGTTGCGCAGGTCGAGGCGGGACAGGGCCGCCCGGAGCAGACTCGCGGGCAAGGCGGCCACCACCGACACGCCCGAGCGGCGCAGCTCTGCGATCAGTGGCGAGGAGAGCAGGTCCTTGCTGCCCACTGCATCGAGCAGCAGTCGGCATTCCACCCCGCGGGCCGCCGCTCGGCTGAGGGCCTGGACGATGGCCGCCCCCGACGCATCGCCTAGCATGATGTAGAAGAGCAGGTGGCAATGGTCAGTGGCCGCGTCGATGTCCGCCACCATGGCAGCGATGCAATCGTCGGTGTCGCCGATGAGCTTGACCTCGTTGCTGCCCCGCAACGGAAAGCCGCCCACGGACTCGACCAGCGAAGCCTGGGGGGCGAGGGCAGACTCGATCTCGGGGTATTGCCCCACGGCGCCGTGCAACCAGCCTTCAGCCCGGGTCTGGGCCACGATGTCCCTGTGTCGATTGCGCCTGCGACTGCCCAGCCGGGCCTCGCCCACGAAGAGGTAGGCGAACACGCCCACCACCGGCAGGGTCATGATCAACACGACCCAGGCCAACGACGTCGCCGGGCTGCGGTGCTTGCGGGCCAGGATATAGGCGACCAGGGCCAGCTGGCCCAGGATCTCGATGACCAGCACGACCCAGGGCACCACACCCATGGGCGTGACCAGCCCCTCGTCAGCCACGAAGTCGAAGGAGCCAAGGGTCGCAAGGGAGCCGAAGAGGAGGGCTGACGTCGAGACGGCGTGGACTCCGTGTGAGGGCCTGGCAGGCTCTCGACGATACCTCAGCCCCGGGGTACACAGGCGGCCGGGACTGGCCTTCTACGAACCAGAGCGCAGACACCGGGGCGGGCCTCCCTGCTATCGTGGGGGTAGCCTCAGAGAGGAGATCATGACGCCATGAAGATCGGCCGCATCCTTTGCCCCATCGATTTTTCTGATCAGTCACAGGCCGCCTTGGACAGAGCCGAAGGGCTGGCGGAGGCTTTTGGCGCCGAGCTGTTGGTGCTTCACGTCGTAGAGCCCGTGCTCTATCCCGTGGCCTACGGTCTGGCCGCCACAGCTGCGGTCGATCTGGCCGCTGAGGCGTGCAAGGGCGCCGAGTTGGCCCTCGGCCCGGTGATCGAGGCGCTGAAAGAACGTGGTGTCTCCGCCGCACCCCTGGTGGCAGAAGGCACGGCGTCCCTGCGCATCTGCGAACTCGCCGAAGAGCGCGATGTCGATCTGGTGGTCATGGCCACCCATGGCCTGACCGGCGTGCGACACCTGCTCATTGGTTCGACTGCCGAGCGCGTGGTGCGTCGCTGCGTCTGCCCGGTGATGACGGTGAAGACGTCTGCGCCATAGGTCGCGTTGTTTGCGAGGTTGCGGGCTGCCCTGTTTTTTCACCAAGGGGGGCCGTTTCGCTCGGACAGGGTCGGCTTGGCCTCCACACTCGCTGCAGACCCCCCTTGGTGAAAAAACAGGGCAGCCCTCGCCGGTGGAGGGGGTGGCGACTCTGGCCTTCCTTGCGTTGCTGCTTTGGTGGCGACGCTCTTGGAGCGCTTGGAGCGCTTGGAGCGCTTGGAGCGCTTGGAGCGCTTGGAGCGCTTGG
>CAZIAK010000023.1:3791-37584 GCA_964537035.1 uncultured Phycisphaerales bacterium
GAGCGCTTGGAGCGCTTGGAGCGCTTGGAGCGCTTGGAGCGCTTGGAGCGCTTGGAGCGCTTGGGGCGCCTGGAGCGTTTGGGGCGCGGGGGGGGGCAGGTTGCAACGCGGGGCTGTGGGGTTGGGGCGCGGTCTACGACCCGCGGCTGGTGGTGTTGCGGGTGGGGACCTTGGCGCTGCCTGGCGACAGGGCGTCTTTCTCTTCGTGGGGATGTTGCACGCGGAAGACCGTGTCGCTGATCTCGGCCAGTTTCTGCAGGGCTCGCTTGGCGAACAGGCCGGCCAGTCCGCCGATGGCGGCGATGCCTGCTGGGTTCACGTCGGCGGGTGACGAGGGGATCAGCCCTACGCGCACGATGACGTAGCCCAAGAAGGCGAGGGACATGCCGATCAGGGGCCGCAGCACGTACCAGGGCACCCAGCTGGCGCCCAGCTGGCGGTTGCCCATGAACGTGGTGAACGACTGCACCGCGTGGATGCAGGCTCCGAGGCCGCCAGAGAAGACTGCCAGCAGCAACAGCGACTGATCGAGGGCGGTGTCCACTTCTCCCATGGCTGACTCGGGCCAATTCATGGCCACGCCGAAGAGGCAGAGGATCGTGACGGCAGCCAGGTATGCGGCGAGCCGGGTGCAGCCCTCGGGGGAGAGGGGGACGACGGGTGTGTCGGGCATGGCGTCGGGCACGGAGGCTGGGGCGGGGTTGTGCTGGGCCGCAACGGGCGCCGACCCAGCCGCTGCGCTCGACGCAACACTGGGCGCTGGCTTCCGGCCGTTGCTGACCACGTTGAGGCTGGCGGCGCCTCGAGGAGCGGCAGCGAGCTGGATCAAGGCCGGGCGGGCGGGCTCAGGCTCTACCGCCACCGCCTCGGGGACCAAGGATTCAGAAGCCACGGATTCACCGGCCACGGATTCAGCAGCCACGGATTCAGCGGCGATGGGGCCAGCGTCCTCGGGTGCCGGGTCCAAGGCCTCGAACTCCATGGCTGGGGGGGCCACCGCGGGCGTGTCCTCGGGAGCGTCGTCGAACGGATCGATCGCCGCGCCTCCTACGCCCGCCCAGGGGGAGAAGGGCACCCGGTCAGAGCGACGCTTCTTCTGCCCCTTCTTGCCGCCGTTCTTGCCGTTCTTCTTGGTCATGCCCGCTCCGGTTGCAGGCCCACGATGCGTGTGGGACAGGATGTTGAACCTGGGCGCAGTGTGCGTGCCCGCCGCGAAGCTGTCCAGCTGTGGGGGCAGTCCCCCTGCGATCAGGCTGCTACTTCTTGGACATCCAGCGCTGCCACCATTCGAGGATCTGACCCAGGCGGTGGGCGCGCATGTCTGGCGGCCCGCCCCGGGACATGCCGTGGGAGGTGTTCTTCGGGTAGCGCACGAAGCGCACGGGCACCCCGCGCATGGAGAGAGCTGCGTGGACCTGCTCGGACTCTGCCACGTTGCAGCGCAGATCGCCCTCGCTGTGGATCAGCAGCGTGGGCGTCTTGCACTTGCCCAGATGCTTGAGCGGGCTCATGTCCCACATGGCCTGGGTGTCGTCCCAGGTGTTGCCCGGGAAGTACGTGTCGGGCCAGATGTACACGTCGCTGGCGCCCCACATGGAGACCATGTTGGCCACGCAGCGATCGGCGATGGCGGCCCTGAACTCGTGGGTGTGGCCGATGGCCCAGAGGGTCATGTAGCCCCCGAAGCTGCCGCCCATGACGCCCATGCGCGAGGTATCGCAGAACGCCTGCTCGCGCATCCAGGCCGTGACCGCCTGCAGGTCGGCCCAGTCGGCGCCGCCCCAGTCGTTGCGGTTGCCGGAGCAGAGCGCCTGACCGTAGCCCTTGCTGCCCCGGGGGTTGCTGAACACCACCGCGTAGCCCGCCGCAGCGAGCAGCTGAAACTCATGAAAGAAAGCCCAGCCGTACTGGGTCTGGGGGCCACCATGAATCTCGAGAATCGTGGCCCGCTTGCGCTTCGCCGAAGCCCCGCTGGGCAGCAGCCACCAGAGCTGAACCTTGGTGCCGTCTGCTGATTTCACCCAGGTGCTCTTGGCTGCTGGCAGGTCGAGCTCTTTCATCAACGCGCCGTTCACGTCGCTGATGGCCATGGACTCCAGCTGCACATCGGCCGCGCCCCTCGCCGTGAGCGGCGGGATGTTCGCCACGTGCACTTCGGCGGGTCGGGTGAACGACTCGACCGTGAGCACCATGGTTCGCCCGTCGTCAGACAGATTGCCCATGCGCACCTGGCGGCGGCCCTTGGTGTGAAACGTGAGCGGCCCGCCTCGGGCGGCGATGGTGGCCAGGTGGGTCTCGCCATGCCAGCCGATCTGCACCCAGAGACGTTTCGAATCGGGATGCCAGCGCAGCTGGGGCTCGAAGTCGACCTCGGCCACGTCGGCCAGGGTGGGAGCGGCCAGGCAATAGTCTTCGCGACCGGTCAGGTTGCGTGCGCCACCCTTCTTGGCATCGCAGACCCACAGGTCGAGGTTGTTCCCTTCGAGCTTGCCCTCCGGGTCTTCTCTGCCCGCCCAGGCGAGCTGGGTCCCGTCCGGAGACCAGGCCACCGAGGACTTGTCCCCATCGGGGATGCCGGGCAAGGCGGTGAGCTTGCTCGACTTGATGTCGAGGGTCAGCACCTCGCACTTCCAGCCACAGGCGTACGACTGCTTGTGGCGGTTGGCGATGAGCGCCATGCGCTTGCCGTCGGGTGAGAAGCTGTAGGAGAAGAACCCGGTGCGGTCCTTGCCCCAGAGCAGCCGCGTGGCGCCGCTGATGGCGTCGACAGAGAAGAGCTGAAAGCGCTGGGCGTTGAAGTAGCCGTCGCCGTCATAGCGATACCAGGGGTCGTCGATCACCCGGGGTGGGTCGCACTCGCCGGACTCTTCGCGGGCCTCTACTGCGTCCGAGGTCCACTCTTCTGCAACGGCCCGAAAGGTCACCGCGAGCGAGCGGCCTTCTGGCGCCCAGGCGAAGTTGGCGATGGAGCCTTCAGGGAAATCGGTCAGCGTGGTGGCCTCACCGCCGTCCGCATCGATCAGGGCGATCTGGTCGCGGTGCTCTGTGCGTCGGCTGATGAAGGCCAGTGTGCGCCCGTCGGGGGACCAGGCAGGCTGGCTGTCCTTGTCGCCGCTGGTGAACTGTCGGCAGCCTCCGTCGATGCCGTCGGCCATCCACAAGTTGGTGATGTCGTCGTTCTTGTGGCCCACCTGCTTGACCACGAAGGCGACCCGGGTGCCCTCGGGCGAGACCGCCGGAGTGGCCACCATGCGCAGCCGCTGCAGATCGCCGATGTTGAGGGAGCGCTTGCTGGGCTTGCGCTTCTTGGCCCGGGTCTTGCCGGCCTTCTGTGATGTGGCTGCCATGGTTGCTCTTTCTCTCGAAGCTCTCGAAGCGCACGGACGCAGTGATGACACGACGAGTCGGGGCGTGGCACCTTCGCGCCCATGGCCGAGACCCGTCATGGCGACGGGAGGTCGACACTACCAAAGCAGGCAGGGGGACGGCTGCTCAGGAAGTGAAGCTGATGGGCTCGGGCACGGCGAAGAAGTGTCCCAGCCCGAAGCCGATGTCCGCAAACGGTTGGGCGTACTGCACCCAGACCGTGAGGCCCACCAGCAGGGGGTCGCTGGGGATGCCCAGGGGCAGGCTCAGGCGGCCCGAGGCGTCGAGGGGCAGGGGGGGCAGAGGCAGGAAGGGCAGGTCGAGGTTCCAGTCGCCCACGTTGGTGACCAGGCCCGCGCTGACGAAGCCGAACGCCAGGGTGTTCGGTTGGCCGCTGACCTCCAGGGCAAACGCGTTGCCGATGGGCACGACGTTGGGGACGCCCTTGGCCAGCACCACCAGTCGTCGGGCAGCCTTGAACGTGTCGAGTCGCCCGGCACCGAAGGCGTTGTCCTTGCCGGGGGGGCCGAGGTCGACGGCGGCGAGCTCGACGGCTGCGGCCAGATGGCGGGGTTCGGCCTCAGGCTGAAACTGTGACAGCAGGCACAGCGCGCCGCCGAGCTGGGGAGTGGCCGCGGACGTCCCGCTGAAATTGCCGTAGCCGCCGCTGAGGGTCGTGGTCAGCACGGTGTTGGTGAAGGTCACCACGTCGGGCTTGAGCAGGCCGGGTTGGCCGCCGCCGAAGCCGCCCACGGGGTAATCCCAGTAGGCGCTGTCTTGCAGGTGGGGGTAACCCGACGCATAGAGGGTCACGTCTTCCCAGGCCGACGGGCCCTGGCCGCTGGGGCCGTAGAGCGAGCTGTCGGCCAGGTTCACACCGCCGCAGGCCATGACCGACGAGCGGCCGCCGCTCTCAGCGTCGGGGTGACCGAAGGGCGAGGGCACGTTGCCAGGCGTCGAGATGTTGAACGGCACCGGGTGGCTGCCCTGCTGGTTGCCCTGGTTGCCGATCGAGTTGGCGTGGATCATGCCGGCTGCCAGCTCGACGTCACAGAGCTGGCGAAACATGTGGTAGTCGGGCTGCTGCGGCCACTTGTAGCTGAAGCTGGAGCTGATCACGTCCACGCCCACGGCGAGCAGGTACTGCTGGGCCAGCCAGTACTCGGTCTCGGTCCCCACCTGACAGTTCACCAGAGTGGCGCCTGGGGCCATGCCGGTGATCTTGCCCGATGCGCCGTCTCCCACCATCAAGCCCGCCGAGTGGGTGCCGTGGGGGTCGGTGGATTGAGGATCGTTGTCGTCGTTCTCGAAGTCCCAGCCCCAGATGTCGTCGATGTAGTTGTTGCCATCATCGTCGACCCCGTTGCCCGGGATCTCGCCGGGGTTGTTCCAGAAGGCACCTATCAGGTCGGGGTGACTCTTGAGGATGCCCGAGTCGATGCTGCCGATCATGACGCCCGCACCATTGACGCCCAGGGCCCACAGGGGTGGCGCGCCCAGGGCCACGATGTTGGCTTCGGCCTGAGCGGTGGGTTCGACCCCGACGCCCGGGCCGATCTCGATGTTGTCGAAGGCCATGCCGTCCGTGGGGATGTCGAAGTTGTCCCGCCACTGGAAGCGCACGAAGAAGGTACTGGTGAAGTCCATGCCCATGGCGGCGATCACGGGGTCGAGAGTGATCCACTGTGAGGCGTAGTCGGCGGGGCCACCGGTGAGGTCGATGACCTTGACGAAGTTGGCGCCGTCGTCGCTGACGAAGACCCCGTCTTCAGGGTGATCTTCGTCTCCGAACTCCTTCTGCTGAAAGCGGATGCCGACGTTGGTCTGGCCGGTGAGGTCGAGCTGCACGGTCATGGACGCGGTGGAGTCGACGAGGTCGATCGACGAGGCCATGAGGGCCTGGTACTGGCCGATGGGTTCGTAGTCGTCCTCGTCGTCCACGAGGACGTAGCCGTTGCCGGAGACGGTCACCTGCCAGTGGGGCAGGAGAGTGCCGCTCTCGAAGTCATCGTAGAACGGGTAGGCGGCGGAGGCGCCGGTGTCCTGGATCTGCTCCCGGGACGCAGGGCGCACCCGGCGCAGACGATCGACCCCGGGCTGCATCGCCAGTTCGGCCAGCAGGCCTGGCTCGCCGCTGAACAGGATCGCGTTGCCCATCCAGAGCACGTCCGGTTCGCTGGCCCGCCCGGCAGCCACGGCCTGGTCAATCTGAGCCCGCAGGTCAGCCTGGCTCACGTCGGCGTGGGCGGCGAGGCGCTGGGCGATCTGGGCCCGTCGCTCCCGTTTCGGCAGAGCCTCGAGGCCGGCGGTCATCTCGGCGGCCGAGAGCCGATCGTCGAGTACCAGGTACACGTCGATCTGCTCGTTGGACGCCGCGCCTGCCATGGCTGCGAAGAGGTCGGCGTCGATGGCGGCAGGTCGCTGGGCAGGCAACACCCTCGCCGGGGCGCTCTGGGAGGCTGCCATGGGAGCCGCGACCATGACGAGCCAGAGGGACCACAGGGCCCAGTGGCGGATCAGCGTTGAGCCCAGCGGCCGTGGGGGGAGAGAGGCCATGAAGACTGGATCGGATCTGAGCCAGGGTGACAGGAGCCCGTCTTGACGGCGCACCTGCTCCTCTGCTGGCTCTTGGGAGGGAGCGAACGGGCGGCAATTCTAGCGCGACTCCTCCGGGGCGGGGGGGGATTCGCAGCCGAGAGTCAGCCTGAGACGACCAAGGGGGCCACAAAGAGCCCCAAACCGCCCATTCAGCTGACCAAGGCCTCAAGTTTTTCTTGCAGCCCTGCAGGATCGATGGCCCCGGAGAAGCCATCGAGCCAGCGACCGTCCCCGTCCACGAAGAAGACGAAGGGCAGCATGCTCGCTCCCACCATGTTCTCGCTGACCAGGTCGATCAGCGGGGGCTCGGGTGCGTCGCAGTCTGAAGCGAGGGCCACGAAGTGGTCCTTGAGCAGCTGAGCCACGGCGGGTTGACGGATGACAGCCTGAACCAGGCTGCGGCAGTTGCCTCAGAGCTCTCGGCCCATCTCCACGAAGACCTTCTTGCCCTGGGCCTTGGCGCTGGTCAGGGCGGATTCGAAGCGGGTGTGCCAGTCGAGGGTGCCGCCGTCGTCGAAGTGGGGGTGGGCAGTCATTTGAGATCTCGCTCATGGGGAGGGGGGGGTGGCCAGCATCCCATAGCAGCCTGTGCGAAAAGTGCAGCGCTCCCAGCACCGGCTGCCAGGGCTCTCGACATGTTTCGTCTGCTCGTCCGTCTTCGTCGCTGATCGCAGCTGGTTCCGCGCCTGTCGGCTGGTAGATTGCACCTTGCGCGGTGACGAGGTTCAGCAGGCACAGGTTGCTTGGCGACCAGGGAGGTTTGGCAATGCTCATGACGGCCTTGGTGACGCCCTTCGCGGGGCGGCAGATGAGCCTCGATCTTGAGGCCCTGCGGCGACTGCTGGCCTTTCAGCTGGCTCAAGGCGTCGATCAGATCTTGTTGGCGGGGACCACGGGCGAGTGCGCGGCCCTCTCTGACCGAGAGTACGAGGGCTTGCTGCGGGCTGCGTGCGAGGTCGTCCCTGCGGAGCGGCTGATCGCTGGACTGGGGGCTGGGCGGGTCGAGCAGGTGGTGGCTCGCGGCCGCAGCGCCCTGAGCCTGGGCCTCACCCAGCTGCTCCTCGCTGATTGCCCCTATTCTGGGGCGTCCAGCACGTCCTTGCGCTCGCACTGGCATGGGCCCATCGCCGCCGCCCTGCCCGAGGCCCGGCTGATCGCCTACGCGGTGCCCAGCCGCACCGGCACCGAGCTGCTGCCGGATGACCTGGCTCGCCTGGCCGAAGATCATGCCAATGTCATCGGGGTCAAGGACGCCACCGGCCGCCTGGCTCGCATGGAGCGGGTGCGCTCGCTCTGCGGTGACGACTTCATGCTCATCTGCGGTGACGACGGACACGCAAGGAGCGCCCTGCTCGACCCGTCCATTCGAGCTCAAGGGTGCTTCTCGGTGCTTTCGAACCTGGTGCCAGGGGCCATGGTCGAGCTGGTGGCTGCGAGCAAGGCCGGCGAGGCGGTCCGGGCGCGGCAGACTCACGATCGGCTCAAGGCCCTGTTCGGCCTGGGACTGATCACCGTCGACGAAGCGGTCGAAGTGAGGGGCGAGGTGCTGATGGTGCCGCAGCGGGTGCGCAATCCGGTGCCGCTCAAGCAAGCCATGCAAGACCTGGGCCTCCTGTCTGCTGGATGTCGCGCGCCCCTCGGCACGCTGGGTCCCAGAGGGCGGGAGGTGGTGTCCGAGCTGCTGGTCGAGACCCAGGCCCAAGATCCAGGGCTGCTCGCGCCGCTCCAGACGAGCTTTGGGGTCGACGGGTCGGTCGCCCTGCACTGCGACGCCGAACTGGTGGGCGGCGACACCGAACTGGTGGGCGGGATCTCGTGAGCCGAGGTCAGCTCACCGTCATCAAGGTGGGCGGTGCCCTGCTCGGACGCCCCGAAGACCTGTCCGCGGTGGTGGCCGCTCTGGTGGCCCGTCGGCGGCGAGGTGATCGGCTGGTGGTGGTGGTGTCCGCGGCGAAGGGCGTGACGGACGACCTGCAGCGCACCGGTCAGCAGGCCCTCGACCCCCGCTCCGGCGGAGAGCTGGCCCGGGCGTTCGTCGCCGACCTGCGCCAGCGCCACGAGGCCCTGGTCGCGGGGCTGGCAGACGCCGATGACGTGAGTTTCGCCCTGACCCGGCATCTCGATGGCATCGAGCGCCTGCTCACCGGCATCCGCCTCACCGGTGAGTTGACCGATCGCACCCATGATCTGCTGCTGGCCCACGGCGAGCGGCTCTCGGCGCCCCTGGTGGCCGCAGCGATCAGGGCTGCGGGAGCAGACGCCCGAGCGGTGTCCTCCGAAGAAGCAGGGCTGGTCGCGGTGGGGCCCTATCGCGTCGGGGCCTGCGATGTGGCCGCCAGCCGGCCCGGGTTGTCTCGCCTCGACCACGAGCTGCACGACAGGGTGCTGGTGCTCACGGGCTTCTACGGCACGAACGCCGACGGCGATGTGGTCCTCTTCGGGCGCGGCGGCACGGACTACAGCGCGAGCGTGGTGGCGGCGGGCCTGGGCGCCGACGGGCTCGAACTCTGGAAGGCCGTCGACGGCTTCATGAGCGCCGACCCTCGCTGGGTCCCGGGCGCGCGGCGAGTGCCCGAGCTCTCGTTCGAGGAGGCCTGCGAGCTGGGCTACTACGGCGCCCGCATCCTCCATCCCCGGTGTCTTCTGCCCCTGCGCGGCCTGCCCTTGTCTGTGAGCGTGCGCAGCGTCGAGAACCCGGACGGACCCGGCACGCGCATCGTCGAGCAGGTGGCAAACGGTCGCCATCGCGTGGCCGCCCTGGTGCACCGCGAGGGCGTGGCGGTGGTGCGGGTGCGGGCCATGGGCATGGTCAATCGCCCCGGCGCGGTGGCCGGTGTGCTGGCCGCCGTGGGGGCGGCAGGTATCGACGTGGACACCATCGTCAGCTCCATGACGACCCTGTCGTTCACCGTGGTCGAGGGCGATGTGGTGGCGACCCGGCGCACCCTGCGCCTGCTCGCCGAAGAGGAGGGGGCCTTGATCGAGGGCTTCGACCTCTTCGCCGACTCGGCCTTGCTGGGCGTGGTGGGAGAGGGCGTGGCTCAGGACGCAGGCATCGCGGCCACCATGCTTGAAGGCCTGGCCCGCCTCGGCGTGGACGTCGAACTCATCTCCCATGGTCCCGAGGATGTGGGGCTCAGCTGTGCCGTGCCTCGGCGCAAGCTGCGTGATGCCCTGGAGGGTCTGCATCGGGCCTTCTTCGAGGTCGGGGCAGCTCAACCCTCGTGAGCGACCGCATCGCGGGACGGGCCTTTGCCACGCGCTCCGCAGTGCTCGGCACCCGGGGCATGGTCTGCGCCAGCCAGCCCCTGGCCGCGCGGGTGGGTGCCGATGTGCTGGCCGACGGGGGCTCAGCGGTCGACGCAGCCATCGCCACCAACGCCATGCTGGGGCTGACCGAGCCCACGGGCTGCGGCCTGGGCGGCGATCTCTTCGCCATGGTCTGGGACCCTGCCCTCGGCAAGCTGGTGGGCCTCAACGGAAGCGGGCGCTCGCCACAAGGGCTGTCCCTGAGCACGCTGGTTGAGCGACTGCGCCGCACGGGCGAGACGTCGATCCCTCTGCGCTCGGCCCTGTCCGTGTCCGTGCCTGGCTGCGTTGACGGCTGGTTCGTCATGCACGAGCGCTTCGGGCGGCTGCCCATGGAGCGCCTGCTGCGCCCGGCCATCGAGGCTGCCCGCGACGGCGTGCCCATCACCCAGATCATCGCCGCAGCGTGGAGTGGCGCCGACGATCGCTATGCCCACGTCCCCAGCTTTGCAGGCACGTTTCTCGTAGACGGTCGCACGCCTGTTGAGGGGCAGCGGTTTCACAACCCCGACCTGGCCCGGAGCTACGAGCTGCTCATCGCGTCGGGGTCTCGGGGCTTCTACGAGGGGCCGCCGGCCGCAGCGATCGTCGAGGTGTTGCGCCAAGGTGGTGGTGCGCTGACCGCCGCCGACATGGCCGCCCACAAGTCTCAATGGGTGACGCCGGTGAGCGTCTCCTACCGTGGCCACGAGCTCTGGGAGCTGCCTCCCAACGGGCAGGGGTTGGCCGCCCAGCAGATGTTGAAGATGCTCGAACCGTGGGCGCTGGGCGAAGGCGATCCGCTCACCTGGCATCGCATGATCGAGGCCAAGAAGGTGGCCTACGAAGACCGGGCGCGCAGCTACTGCGACCCCGAGTTCGGAGCGCCCTCCCTGGAGAAGATGCTCTCGTCAGCCTACGCAAGCGAGCGTCGGGCCCTGATCGACGACAACCGGGCGAGCCAGAAGCTGCCCGGCGGAGACCTGGCGTTGGAGCGGGGTGACACCGTGTATCTCACCGCCGCCGACGAGCAGGGCCAGGTGGTGTCGTGGATCCAGAGCAACTACACCGGCTTTGGTTCGGGTTTCGTCCCCGAGGGTTGGGGATTCACCCTCCAGAACCGGGGCAACCTGTTCGCTCTCGACCCTGCACACGCCAACGCCTTCGCCCCGGGAAAACGCCCCTTTCATACGATCATCCCCGCCATGCTGACCAAGGCGGGGCTGCCCGTGCTTTCGTTTGGCGTCATGGGTGGGGCCATGCAGCCCCAGGGCCACGTGCAGATCGTTGCCAACATGCTCGACCACGGCATGAACGTCCAGGAGGCCGGGGACGCCCCGCGCTGGCGTCACGAGGGTTCGTCAGAGCCCACGGGCGAGGTGATGAGTGATGGCGGTGTGGTGCATCTCGAGCCGAGCGTCTCGTCCGAGATCGCAGACGGCTTGAGGGAGCGCGGGCACCAGGTCGAAGTGGGCCCGGGCGGCTTCGGCGGTTACCAGGCCATCGCTATCGACGACCTGCATGGCGCGAGCCGTCTCTACCGAGGTGCCAGTGAGTCCCGCAAAGACGGCCAGGCCATGGGCTACTGAGCCTGTCTCCGCGGGGCAGGCTCAGGTCTGCAGATCTCACCAGACGCAGCCGCAGTAGAAGCTTTTGAGAAGAGCGGGCCGGTGAGCAGCGCAGGCGACGGTTCTGTCAGCCGCCTCGCAGCGCGGAACGGGCCCGGGCGACCCATGGGCTGGGCCCTTCGAGGGCAGTGATACGGTCAAGAAGGGGCCCCGCCGTCTCAACGACCTGCTGGGGAGAGGGCATGGCGGTGGGCAGGTCATCGGCGGTGATGGCCAACCCCAGGCCGCTCAGTCGCTTGGCCAGGCTGGTGAGATCGAGGGCGATCTCGCCCATGCACCGGGGACGGGACGTTTCTCCCAGCTGTCTGGCTCGCCGGGGATCCCCCCAGAGGCACGCGCGATAGAGTTCTCGCAGGCCCTGGTGAAAGTTCGCCAGGCCCGCGTCACGGACGGCTCCCAGGCAAGCACCCGGGCCATCATCGGCACCGTCGCCGCCGTCCAAGGCTGGGTGTAGGTCTGGGCGCACGTCTGGATCGGACTCAAGAGCCTGCTCAAGCAGGATCAGATCTGCCGGACCGTCGATGAGCTCATCAACGTCAGAGTCAACGTCAGAGTCAATGTCTGTGTCTGTGCCGTAGCAAAGCAGGTCGGCGTCCCTCGAGCTGCTGAAGCCGTCTGCCTCGCTGGCTGGGTCGATGCCGGCGCTCCGGAGGCCCCTGCCCAGCGTGGCGAGAGCCAGGGATTGGACGCGCAGCGCGAGCACCCGTGCCGAACAGCGATCGCAGAAGGCGATGTGGTGCAGCAGTGCGACGTCGCTCGTGGGCTCATGGTTGGGGTCGCCGTAGTCGCTGTGTCCGACGTTGTCGACAGACGCGCCGTTGCGACCGCAGTCACTGTTGCCGAGATGGGTGACGTGGGCCAGCAGGCGCTCGAAGGTCATCTCCTCGCAAGTCGTCATGGTGTGGATCTCCGAGGGTTGGGCGTGCGGTTGAGGGTGAGCGCCGGTGCTGGCGCGGTCTGACTGGACAGGCCGTGGCCCAGCAGGCGCAAGTGCAGTGCTTGAAACATCTTGTCGATCTGTCGCGCCAGCCGGGTGCGAGCCCGTTTGATGATCATGCCCACCTGGGGCCGGGGCACAGCCAGTTGCACAGCGATGTCTTCGTAGCTCCTGCCCTCGATCTCGCGCAGAGTCAGGGCCTGGCGATCGCGGGTCCGCAAGCTGTGAAAACACTGGTTCACCACCGTGAGAAAGACAGTGCCCAGCAGGCGCACGTCTTCGTGGTGCTCGCGATCTTCGAGCAGGACGGCGGGGTCGGCGGGTGCCTGCAGATCAGCCTGCAACTCGCCGTACTCAAGCGTGTGCTGGTGCAACCGCTGCCGTCGCCTGAGCTGATTGATCGCTTCGTTGCGCATGATCGTGAACGACAGGGCCAGAAACTTGCGCACCAGGGGCTGGCCCTTGCGTACATCCGTGAAGAGCTTGGCCATCAAGGCGGAGACCAGGTCTTCGGGGTCAGAGAGGACCGACAGGCTTCTGGTGAGGCGCCTGGCGATCTGCACCAGCCGGTCGTGGAGCAGCTCGACCAGGAAGACGTACGCCTCGGTGTCGTCCTGCTCACGAAAGCGGAAGAGCAGGGCGCCTGCCACCAGCTCAAGGGCCTGGTCGTCTCGCCGGTCGAAGGGGATGGCGATCGGCATCTCGGTGGCCAGCGAGTGCTGTGCCAGGCGCTCCATGGCATCGTGTGCCGTCACGTGTGGTTTTCTCCCAGCGCCCTGGAGCCTCGTCGCCCTGGCGGCCATTGTGACCGACCTGTGGAGGTTGGGGGGCTGTTTCCTTCATGCCGTCAGCTGCGCAGAAAAGTAACACCCCTTGAGCAGAGGCGGCTACGGCACCACCACGGCGATGGCGTTGGTCGCGCTGAAGCCCTGCAGGTTGCTCTGGTCAGGCATCCAGGCCTGGACGTAGAGCAACATCAGAGGAGGCAGGCGCTCCAGGGCGTCCAGAGACAGGATCAGCTGGCCCCGGTCGTCGAGGGAGAGGCCGGTGATCAGCACATCGGGGCTGGGCACGAGCACCCCGCCCTTGAAGGCCGTGGGCAGCTGTTGGGTGCCGGCGACGATGAAGACGTCGTTGCCTGGGAGCCCGCCAGCCACCATGAGCGAGAGGGCCGCCTGGGCCTGGGTGAAGAGCACGAGCTCAAGGGCAGGCACCGTCGTGGCCCCGGCCAGGCCCTGACCCAGGTTGAGCCAGCCACCGAAGGTCAGATCGTTCGACGACCCGGTGCGTGGGGGCGTGGGGCCGATGGGCGTGATCAGTCCGCCGTTCTGGGGCTGTCCCGGCCCGGTGTTTCCCGGCCCTGCGGTGGGCTTCTTCTCTCGCTCGATGCCGCCCACGCCGTCGTTGCCTCTGGCGGTGGCTGGGCCTCCTCCATTCAGGCCATTGATCAGCTGATTGCCGGCATGGACGGGCGCGGCGCCCCCCCACGCGATGACGAGCGTCAGGCAGAGAACGGTGAGCGGCGATGAACGGCGAGCGATGGTCATGTCGTTGGCATTCCGGCGCTGGCGCCCTCTTCCGGTGGCGCAAGCAGATTGCAGAGGTGGTTGGTCTTGAGCTTCAGCGCGTGTGCCAAGCCGGGCAACTCGCCTTCCATCCACGATCTCACCCGTGGGGACGGCTGCTGGCGTTCGATGCACGCCAGGTGTTGGACGTTGGCCTCGAACCGCGGCACGTCTCCCGTACGTGCAGCGGCGTAGCACACATTCATGACCTGCACCGGGTCGGCCGGCCACTCGTCCGCCGACCGCTCGGCGACTTGCAGGGCGTCACTCCAGCGCTCCTGCCGCAGCAGGGTCAGGGTCAGGTTGCGATACACGTTCTGTCGCGTCTTCGCGGGCAGGTCCGCCTCGGTGAGCTGGCGCAAGAGCGCCTCTGCTTCTTCGAGGCGAGACGAGTAGATCAGGTGCAGCGCCGTGGCCACCTGCTGGCGGCCGCTGGGTCCTTCGATCTGGGCCAGCACGGCGAGGCAGTGGGCCGTGTCATCCAGAGCGCTGCCCGCGCTGTGGGACCGGGTCAGGGAGGCGACCGCGCTGGAGTCGACGGCCTCGTCCACACCGGCCAGCCGCGCGGTGATGTTGCGCACATCGCCGGCGACCACATCACGGTGACGGGGCTGGGTGGCCACGAGCATGCGCGACTGCAGCCCGGGGACCGAGAGCAGGGACGACTTGGACAGCTCGTAGATCAGGTCTGCCAGATGCCGGCGCCCGGCCATGGCCGACTCATCCAGCAGGCGCTGCACCAGGGTGCGGACGTTCTTCACCCGCTCCTTGCTCTGCAGGCAGGCGCGGACGAGGTCTCGGGTGCGGCCCACGGCGTCGTCGTCCATGCCGCCGGGGCGTTGTTCGTCCAGGCTCTCCACAAGCCGATCGGCCAGCTGCTTGCGTGCCCGGCGGATGATCATGCCCACCTGGTCGGCCTGCAGAGAGAGCAGGGCAGCCACCCTCTCGTAGCTCATGCCCAGGATCTCCCGAGCCACCAGCACGTTCTTTTCACGGGGGTCCAGCTTGTGGATGCAGTCCTCGGTGAGCTCGGTGATGGCCTCGCCAAAACGGCTGAGCAGGGCGGTCTCTTCTTGGTCTTGGGCGACGTCGGCCGGGTCGACCGGGTGGTTGAGCGTGCCCTGGTACCGGGGCCCTCCCAGCTGGGCTCGTTTCTGGTGGCGCAACTGGTCGAAGACCGCGTTCTTCATCGACGTGTGGGCCAGGGCCAGGAAACGCCGCACGGGCTGCCTCTCGCTGCCTCGCAGGTCCGTAAAGAGCCGTGATATGAACGTCGACTGCAGGTCGTCGGGGTCGACCGTGGGGGACAGCCGACGGGCGATGCCGTTGGCGATCTGGGCCAGGCGCTCGTGGGTCAGCTCGGCCAGGAGGGCAAAGGCCTCGGTGTCGTTCTGGCTGCGGAAGCGGTCGAGCAGCATGCGCGCCAGCTCGTCCAGGTGCAGATCGTTGGCCAGATCGAGGGGCAACAGGTGACTGATCGCGGTCACGCCGAGATGGCGCTCCAAACGACCAACCAAGGTTCCTGTCGGCACGAACCAGCCTCCACTCGCGTCTGCGACCTGGGGGAAACGCCCGTATTTCCCGAGTTGTCAACAGTTGTGACGTCGCCTCGACGATGCAAGATCCGGAATGTAACCGCTGCCCTGGTTTTTTTGGACAGTTTGTAGAACTTGTACCCCTCGGCGTCGCCGGTCTCATCGGCACTGAAAGGGGCTGACTTGAGAGAATCGCCGTTTTCTCCAGGAAAAGACCAATCAGGGGCCGGTGACCGTCTGCTGGCCGCTGAATTTTGGTTCCGTCTGGCGTGTGCCTGAGCTCAGCCTGTGGGTGGGCGAATCAGCCCCTGGGATTCGAGTTCTCCGCGGCTTGTCCACAAGATGCGGCGGGGCGGCTCGGTCTCAGATCTGGTGAGCTGCGAGCCCGCTCGGAGTCGGGCGGCCGGTCAGCTGGTGGTGCTCGCGTCCACGGGTAGGCCGTACATGTCCCGGGCGTACTCCTCGACCATGCGCCGGGTGGAGAAGTTCTCCAGGACGGTGGCCGTCGACCGGCGCATCATCTCGATCCAGCGCCGGGGCACGCCCTCCGCGTCTCGCTCGTAGTAGGCAGGCACGATGTCCTGCTCCATGAGGTCGAGCAGCAGGGCGCCGTCCCGGGTGGGGTCCGGGGGCTGCTGGGTGCCGATGGTGAAGCCCCGCTCGGGGTCGTCGACCTCGGCCCACCAGCCGTCAGGCACCGAAGCGTTGAGCACGCCGTTGATGCCCGCCTTCATGCCGCTGGTACCAGAGGCCTCGCGAGGCCATTCGGGCGTGTTGAGCCACAGATCGACCCCGCGCACCAGCAGCCGGGCCACGGCCATGTCGTAGTCCTCGACGAACACGATGCGGCCGTGGAGCTTCTGGTTGCCCGCCAGCTCCCAGATGCGGCGGATGATCGCCTGGCCAGCTCGGTCAGCTGGGTGGGCCTTGCCGGCCATGATCAGCTGGACCGGGCGGCTCTCGTTGCAGAAGAGCTGCTCGAGCCGGGCGGGATCGCTGAACAGCAGGTCTGCCCGCTTGTAGGGGGCGAAGCGTCGGGCGAAGCCGAGGGTCAATGCGGTGGGGTTGAGCAGCGCCTGGACCCGCCGCAGATCGCTTGTCGAACCGCCGTGCCGCGCCACCTGCCGGGCGTTGCGCACCCGCACGAAGCGCATCAGGCGGTGCTTCTGGGTGGTGTGGGCGGCCCAGAGCGAGGCGTCCGGCAAGGCTCGGCACCGCTCAGCCAGCTTTCGAGGGTCTTCGCCCGGCCTGGCTGACAGCACCTTGGCCATCTCCCGGCCTAGCCAGGTGCCCACATGGATGCCGTTGGTGATGGCGCCGATCTCGTGGCCTGGCCACATGTCCTGAGAGATCTTGCCGTGCAGCTGGGAGACGCCGTTGGCCTTGGAGGAGATGCGCAGGGCCAGGGCGGTGAGGTTGAAGCTCTCGCTGCGCTCCTCGGCTGGGTTGCCCAGGTCGAGCAGCTCTTCCACGTCGCAGCCCATGTCTTCGGCGGTGCTGGTCAGAAACGGCCTGACCTTGTCCCGGTCGAAGACCTCGTTGCCAGCTGGCACGGGGGTGTGGGTGGTGAAGACGTGGTGGCTGCGGCAGGCCGCCACCGCATCGGGGAGGCTCTGCTTGCCCCCTTTGCGCATGGCCTCCACGGCGAGAAAGGCCGAATGGCCCTCGTTCATGTGCCAGGTCTGGGGCTTGAGGCCCAGGGCTTCGGCCACGGCCACGGCCCCACGGCCCAGGACGATCTCTTGCTCAAGGCGCATGTCCCGGCCCATGACGTAGAGCAGCGAGGTGATGTAGCGGTCCTCGATGGCGTTGCGGGTGGTCATGGAGTCAAGCAGCAGCAGGGGGATGCGCCCCACGTAGGTGACCCAGACCCGCAGATGCACCGTGCGGTCGCCCAGCTCGACGGGCACCCTGAGGGTGCGGCCGTTGCGATCCTGGACCCGCAGCAGGGGTAGGCGCAGGGCGTCGAGGTCGGGGTAGTACTGCTGCTGGTAGCCGTCCGCGTCGATCAGCTGGCGAAAATAGCCCCGGCGGTAGAAGAGGCCGATGCCCACCAGGGGCAGGCCCAGGTCCGAGGCCTCTTTGAGGTGGTCGCCCGAGAGGATGCCCAGGCCACCCGAATAGACCGGCAGCGACTCGTGCAGCCCGTACTCGGCAGAGACGTAGGCCACCGAGGGCCCGTCGACCCCTGGCCGCTTCATGTCCGCGTCGAACTCGGCCAGGACCTCCTCCATGTCAGCCAGGAAGGTCTCGTCCTCGGAGAGGCTCCAGAGGTGGTCCTGGCGGCTGAGCATGAGCTGGGCCACCGGGTTGCGATAGCGGGCCCAACGGGGGGGATGGATGCGCTCGAACAGCTCTCGGGTGGGGCGATGCCAGGTCCACCAGAGGTTGTAGGCGAGGTCGACGAGCCGGGAGAGGGGCCCTGGCAGGTCGAGGTGGTCAGGGGCGCGGGTGGGGATCAAGTCGAGCATGGAATAGAAACCGGAGTGGGTCGGGCCGGTAGAATGCCCGGCCTGTCCGCTTCTGACCACCTCCTCCTTCGGAGACGAGCCCATGGCTGGTCCCGCCTCGCCGGTTCGCGCCGGTGTTGTGTTCGCCTTGGCCTTGCTGGCCGGGCCTGTTGTTGCCGGCGATCTGGCCGAGCGGATGGCCGCCTTGGCCGCAGATCATCCGGCCTTGGCCGCCATGACGACCTTGGGCAGCACGGCGGACGGCACGCCGCTGTCGGCCCTGTCCATCGCCGCTGGCTCGGGCTCAGTGGCCGGTCGCCAGGGGCTGCTGGTGGTGGCCGGGCTCGACGGTCGCCGCCATGGTGACGGCGAGCTGCTGGTGTCCGTGGCCCGGCGCTTGCTCGAAGCCGACGATCTGGCTGACCGGCTCAACGGTCAGGCTCTGGTCTTCGTGGCGGTGGCCGACCCCGCGGGAGCGGCGGCCCCAGCCGACGGTCGAGGTGGCAACCGCCGCCCAGGCGACGCCGATCGTGATGGCCGGGTCGACGAAGATGGTCCCGAAGACCTGAACGGCGACGGCCTGATCACCTGGATGCGGGTGCCGGACGGAGCGGGCGAGTGGGTCATCGACGAGCACGACCCCAGGGCCCTGCGCAAGCCTCGGGACGATGAGCGGGGCACCCATCGCCTGCTGCTCGAAGGCCGGGACAACGACGGCGACGGCGAGTTCAGCGAGGACGGCGGGGAGGGCGTGCTGATCGATCGCAACTTCTCCCACGGCTTCGTCGAGCACACGGCCACGGGCGGGGCCTATCCCCTGAGCGAGCCCGAGGCCCAGGCGCTGGCGACGTACCTGCTGGAGCACCCGGGCTTGACTACCGTGGTGGTGGTGGGCGAAGACGACACCCTGGTGAGCGGCCCCAAGAAGGCCGGCAAGGTCGTTCGAGGTGGCTGGCGAGGCGGGTTCACCCAGCCGCTTGACGGCCTGCTGGAGGACGACCTGCCCACCATGGAGATCTTCACCGAGCTCTTCGAAGAGGCCGCCGACGACAAGCACGAGGTGAAGGGCGACGGCCCTAGCGACGGTTCGCTGCTGGCCTGGGCCTACCACCAGGCGGGGCGCTGGCCCCTGGGGGTGCGCAGCTGGTCTGCCCCGGAGGACTTCCCGAGCGACGATGCCGACGCCGATGAGAGTGGCGACGGCAGTGGCGAGGCCGGTGACGACGACGCTGACGCTGCTGGCGAGAGCGACGACGCCGAGGACGCAGACGAGCCCACCAGCGACGCCGACTCGCCTGTGCCCGCCGCGGTGCTGGCCTGGTTGGACGCCGAGCGTGGCGGCGAAGGCTTCGTCCCCTGGGCTGGCTACGACCATCCAGACCTGGGGCAGGTCGAGATCGGTGGACTCACCGCCGGCCTGTTGACCGACCCGCCCCATGAGGCCGCCCTCGAGCTCACCGAACGGCTGGCCACCTTCTTGTTGGACGTGGTCGAGGCCCGCCCGGTGCTGACCATCGAAGACGTCGAACTCACCGCCCACGGTGGGGGCCTGGTCACCGTGGACCTGACCCTGGTCAACACCGGGCGTCTGCCCACGGCGTCCCACTTCGCAGCGGACGCCAACCTGGCGCGCCCCCTGCGTATCTCGTTGCAGCTGCCCGAAGGGGCGAGCCGCGTGAATGGACCGGCACAGGTTCTCGTCGGCCGCCTCGATGGCCTGGGCGGTCGGCGCGAGCTGCGCTGGGTGCTCTCAGGTGCCCAAGCCGGCGCCACCTTGACTGTCCTCGTCGACTCCGATGTCGCCAACGATCTGAGCCTGGAGCTCACCCTTCCATGACCTGCAACACATCCAGCGCGAGCTACCGCACCCTTGTCCTGACCATCGCCGTTGTCGTCGCGGGGATGATTCCGCAGACGACGGCTCAGTCGACGCGCGATCCTCAGGTCCCCGTGGCCTGGAACCGTTTCTACGACTACCACGGCATCGTCGAGCTGTGTCGACAGTTCGCCCTTGAGTGGCCCGAGCTCTGTGAGCTGAGCTTCATCGGCGAGAGTCACGAAGGGCGTCCCATGCCTCTGCTGACCCTGCTCAATCGTGAGACGGGTTCAGCAGAGTCGAAGCCAGCCATGTGGATCGACGGCAACGTCCACGGCAACGAGGTGCAGGGCGCGGAGGCTGCGCTCTACACCGCCTGGCTGCTGCTCGAACGTCATGGCGACCTGCCATCGATGGCAGCGCTCATGGATGAGACGGTGTTCTACATCTTGCCCATGGTGAACCCGGACGGGCGGCAGCACTGGTTTGATGCGCCCAACACTCCCCACAGTTCGCGTAGCGGCAAGCGCCCCTTCGACAACGATCGCGATGGCCGCCTCGACGAAGACGGGCCAGACGATCTGGATGGGGACGGTGAGCTGCTGGGCATGCGCAAGCGGGTGGCTGCGGGCACTGGCGACTACATCCTCGACCCTGACGACGAGCGCATCATGGTGCGGGTGGCCCGTGAAGACCGCATCCAGCTCGGGGCCGACTGGGTCATGCTCGGCGGTGAGGGCTACGACAACGACGGCGACGGGCGGGTCAACGAAGACGGCCCTGGCGGCTACGACATGAACCGCAACTGGCCCGCGGGTTGGATGCCCGGCTACATTCAATATGGCGCCGGCGACTTCCCGTTCAGCTTCCCCGAGACCGAGGCCATCGGGCGCTTCATCATGGCCCACCCGAACATCGCCGCGGTGCAGTCGTTTCACAACTCCGGCGGCATGATGCTACGGGGGCCGGGTACCAAGGGGCGCACCGACTACTTCCCCTCGGCGGACGCAGCGGTCTACACGGCCATTGGCGAGGACGGAGAGAAGATCCTCCCCTTCTACAACTACATGGTGCTCTACAAGGATCTCTACGAGGTGCACGGCGGCTTCGTCGACTGGGCCGGTGAGACCCTGGGCATCATCTCGTTCACCAACGAGCTCTGGGCCGACGGGCAGTACTACGGTGGGGATGACGACGACAGCATGGGCCGCAACGAGCGGCGGCTGTTCTTCGACGACCACCTGATGTTCGGCGAGACCTGGGTCGACTGGCACGAGGTCGAGCATCCGGACTACGGCACGGTCGAGGTGGGCGGCTATCGCAAGATGACCGGTCGCACGCCGCCCACATTCATGATCGAGGAGATGCTGCACCGCAACGCGGCCTTCTGCCTCTTTCACGCGCAGCAGCTGCCAGCGATCGAGGTGGTCTCGGTCGCTGTGGACGACGCGGGGGGCGGGGCCAGCTACGTCACCGTCGAGCTGCGCAACACCCATTGGATCCCCACCCGGACCGCCGTGTCCGCCGACAAGGGCATCGGCCCGGCAGATATCGTCACCATCGCTGGCCAGGGCCTGATCGTGGCCGCCGGGGGGAGCGGGGCCAGCCGCTTCGATCTGGCCGAGTTCGACGGGGTGGAGCACGAGCCCGCGCGATTGAAGATCGACAGGGGCATTCCCGGCCATGGGTCGATTCGGCTACGCTGGGTGGTCGCCGGTCAGGGGCCATTTACCGTGACCTACCACACCCAGAAGGCCGTTGACCTTGTGGTGACTGGCGAGATCTAAGCCACCAGCAGAGAGGTCTCACTTCGTGAGCAGCCAAGCCAAGACTGAGCCGACCCAGGACGCCCCGCGGGGCTTGATCGTGGTCAACAAGCCCCTGGGGATCACCTCCCGCCGGGCCCTCGACCTGGTCGAGCGGCGCCTCGACATCGGGGCCCTGGGGCACTGCGGCAGTCTCGACCCACTGGCCACCGGCGTGCTGGTGCTGGTGGTGGGCAAGGCTCGCAAGATCCAGGACCTGGTGGTCAAGGGCGAGAAGGTCTACGACATCACCGTGACCCTGGGTGCGCGCAGCGAGACGGACGACGCCGAGGGTGACCTGGTGGTCACTGACCCCATGCCCGAGCCGCCTACGGCAGACGACATCGAGGCGGCGCTGGTCCCGTTTCGCGGTGAGATCCAGCAGCTGCCACCGATCTACAGCGCGGTCAAGATCGACGGCAAGCGCATGCACAAAGAGGCGCGCAAGGGCAACGTGGTGGTGCCTCGCCCGCGGACGGTGACCATTCTCGAGCTCGAGATGACCCGCTACGAGTGGCCCGAGGTCGACCTGTCCATGCGCTGCTTGTCAGGCACCTATGCGCGCTCTGTGGCTCGTGATCTGGGCGACGCCCTGGGTACGGGGGGCTACATGTCCCGGCTCGTGCGCGAGCGGGTGGGTTCGCTCACTCTCGACGACGCGGTGGATCCCGAAGAGGTCAAGCTGGAGGACGTGCTGGGCATCGAGTCGGCCCTGGCCGAGTTTCCCCGGCTCAACGTGCCCCTCGATCAGCGGCACCTGCTGACCCGCGGCCAGACCCTGCGCCTGCCGCCGGGTTTTCCCACGGAAGAACCCTGTTTTGCCTGGGTGTCCGGTGAGGTCGTCTCGGCCATCACCTTCGTGAACGGCGGCACCCACTTCAGGACCAAGCGCCTGCTGGTCTGAAGGTCAGAGGTGGACGCATAGATCAGTCGTGGCGGTTGCGTCAACCCACAAGATGTTCTCTTCGCACCTCGGTTCATGTGGCTAGACTGCCCGGCATGAAGCCCCCCCCTTCATGGCCTGCGTTTTCTGTAGGCGCGTTGCTCGGTGCTGTCGCCATTGCAGTTTCAGCCTGGGCCATGCGCGGAGCCTTGGTCGCTGCCTATCTATGGAACGCACCGGAGGCCCGGGCCGCCGCCGAGTCGTCCCTCGGTGATGAACTCAGCGATCGCATCGACGCCATCAGCTCCATGGTCTCCGAGGGCCTGCCCGGGGTACGCCCTGATCAGTTGCGCCACGAGGCCGAGTTCGAGAACGGGTTGCTGGTGGTGACGTTCTATGGCGTGCTCGACGAGCCGCCGGAGAGCCCGGAGGCGTTCGAGCTGGCCTACGACGATCTGCGGGGGGCGGTGAGCCGCTCGGTGGACGAGCTGACCTCCCAGCGCAGCCAGTCTTGCTCAGCTGAGGGCGAGGCAGATCAGACCTCCCTCAAGCACCTGGCCTCCGTGCGCATCGGTTACCGGCAAGGCAGCTGGCGCGGCGACTTGCGCGTGCAGTTCGCAGCCCAGCCCGCCATGGTCACCGTGACGGTGATCGAAGTGTCGGGCTGAACTCCTTGCGGCAGCACGGCCCTTGCTATGGTCGCTGCTAGCTCCTGAGTCGCACCGAGGGTCCTGCCATGGATGTTGCCGCTGTCAGCTGTCCGGGGTTTCGGTCACTTTTGTCGTCAGCCGCCGTGATGAAATCGTCAGCTCGCTCGGCCGCCCTGCGCTGCTTGATCTTGGGCTGTCTGCTCGCGTGCTTGGGAGCTGGGGCGCAGGCCACGCCGGCGTCCTCCGATGAGACGGTGACCCTGGGCCCGTTCATGCATCAGGGCGGTGGGCTGTGGACCGCAGCGGCTCCCCCGAGCTGGCCGTCAGACACGGTGGACGAGTCGCTGTCGCGGCTGGAGCTGTTCGAAGATGGCGTGCCGCTCGGCCCCGCTCATTCTCTTCACGCCGAGATCCGTTCGGAGGGCCAAGGTCGATACTCCCATTGGGCCGGGTTGGTGTTTTTCGCCACCAGCGATGGCAGTGATCCCCAGACGAATGGTCGGACGTACACGGTCAGCTTGCGTGCCCAGCCTCTGGGGCAGGACGGCTACCGGGTGTTGCCCTTGCGAGACCCGTTCAGCGCCCTGCCTGCTCGATCGCTGGCTGTAGGCGTGGCAGGGCTGCCGGCGATGTCGGGGCAAATATCGAACACTGGCGAGGCTGGCCTCTCAGCGAGCAGCCCGGCAGCTGTCAGCGCACCGCCGCTGATCTACTGGTACACCATCGACGCCTTGCGCCTCGACGTGGCTGCAGCTCGTGTAGGCGGCGGCCCGCTCATGCCTACGCTGAACGAGCTGCGCAGCGAGGCTGTGAGCTTCGATCGGGCCTACGTGCAGTCGAGCTTCACCAAGACCTCGACCGCGTCCATGTTCACCGGGCTGTGGCCCCAGCGGCACGGGGTCATGCATGGCTGGGTGCCCACCTGGCCCGAGGGCGGCGCGCTCTTCTTCGATCTCGACAACCGCTTCTACACCCTGGCCGAGTACCTGGGCGACAAGGGCTACGAGACCTGGACCCACCGCTTCACCATCCACGTGCAACCCGGCGCCGGCATGTTGCAGGGCTTCGATCACATCGACCTGGCGACTGGCAGTGATGTGCCCGTGCCGGTGGTCCCCGAGCGGCTGTTCGTGTACGAGCACATTCTTGGTGCCCACGGGCCGTACAGCCCTTCTGCCGAAGCGCGAGAGCACCTCGACCTGCCTGCGCCGAGCACCATCGACCCGGCCTCCACCGACTGGTTCTACGGGCCGGTGAACGACGCACAGATCGCCGAACTGTCCGCCGCGTATCGAGCCGAGGTGTGGGATTCTGACCGTCAGCTGGCCGCGCGGCTGGCTGGCATCCGCGACGCCGGGCTGTGGGACGACGCGCTGATCATCGTCACCTCTGATCATGGTGAGGAGTTCTTGGACCACGGCGCGACCCAGCACTCGGTGCAGCTCTACGAAGAGGTGCTGCGCGTGCCTTTGCTGGTGAAGTTTCCCGCGGGCCATCGCTGGGCTGAGCGGCATGGTGACCACCTCGATGATCGGGTGCGTCTGGTCGATCTCTTTCCCACCATGGTCGAGCTGCTCGGCGATGACGTGAGCGAGCTGCCCTACGCGCTCGATGGCCACAGCCTGGGCCCCATTCTCGAGGGCAACGAACACAGCGCCATGGGCCGGGAGGTCCTGGCCCGGGTGTCGTTCACCAGCGTGGTCGAAGAGACCGGCGAGCTGGCCCTGTTCGTCACCGACGCCGTGGCCCACGGTCCGCTGAAGGCCGTGCTCGGCTATCGCATTCGTTCGTCGCAAGATCCGGCGCGTAGGCCGTTCGCTCAGGGTGATTGGGTCGCCGAGTTGTACGACCTGGGCAATGACCCGCGAGAGCGCGTAGAGCTGTTGGCGCGAGGCGGTGAGTACGGCGAAGCGTTCGAGTTCCTGGCCGGTCAGTTGGCCCGGGCGTTTGCGCCGTTGAGCTTGCCCGGGGCAAAGGTGGCGGGGCCTGCTCCGGGTGATGACGGCTTTGTCGAGTCAGGGCTCACCGACGTGCTGCGGGCGCTGGGCTATGTGGGTGGCTCGGCGGTGGAGCAACGCAAGATCGACCAGCGCTGACCTTGGTGATCCCGTCCTGGCCGGTGCCGCTGCGTGTGCTGATGAGCACGGGCAGCTCCCGTGGTCGCAGCGAGCCGCGTGGTCGGCAACTCTACTTCTGGACAGCCGCTGCGGGAGCTGGCACGTCCCAGGACTGCAAGGACACGCGGGGCACAATCACGTCGGGATGGCTGGCAGCCAGGGCGGCGATCACGTCGTCCCGTTCTTGCCCCGGCACGTGGCAAGCGATGGTCAGCGAGGCGTCGACAGACTCGGCAAGCAGCGCCCGTCCCGCGCTCGACAAGAAGTACCAGTAGGGGATCAGTGCCACGTCGATGTCACGCAGCGTCGCGGCGTAGGGCGCGAAGTGCGCGGGCTCCATGGCGGCGTCGCCCAGGTGCAGGATGCGTCGTCCCGCGAGGGTGATCACGTGGCCCAGGTTCTCGATGGAGGCGAAGCGCCCGGTGCCGTGGGACAGGTGCAAGAACTCGACGACGATGTGGCCCCGCGTCAGGGTCATGGACTGGCCCGGCGCGGGAAAGCGAGCTGTGCTGGCGGAGAGCTCGGAGGGCGTCGCATCAGCGTCTCCTCGCGCACCGTCGCCAGCGGCGAGTTCAGCGGCGGCCTGGTCGTGGGCGTCAAGGGCAGCCAGCACCTGGGGCGAGCTGGCCAGCAGGGTCTGTGGGCTGGCGTCCAGGAAGCGACGGGCGGGCGCGGGTTGGAAGTGGTCTCCGTGGACGTGGCTGACCAGCGCCAGATCGACGCCGTCGAAGGGTGGCTTTGCACCGAGCAGACTCACGAGCACCGATGGGGGCAGTGCGTCGTAGATCGAAGAGGGCTCGGCCAGGAAGGCGTCGATGAGCACGGCGTCGTCGCCGCAGCGCAGCAAGAAACCCTCGTTGGCGAGGGCGACGATCTGCAGGGGCTCGTCGCCGGGCACCTCGGCAGGACCGGCTGCGGTGGGCGCAGACGAGCCCTCCTGGCTGTGGGCGACGGCAGCCAGGAGCGCCAGGCAGAGCAGGGCGAGCGTCCATCTCGAGCGAGTTCCGTGCGGCATGGGGCTCTCCTGGGTGGACCGGCACTCTAACCCGCCGAGCTCGACCTGAAGGCCGCGGGACATGGGCGGCGCACGCTGCTGTGCGTGCCAGGGTAGGATGCGAGCGGTGACCGGGACGGCCCGCCCGCGATGGGGGGCTCGGGAAGTCCCACGTTGTCGACTCTGACCGAGAGAGCTACCGACATGAAGATGACCTTTGCGATCGCCCTGCTTCTTGGCGCGCTGGGCACTGCGTCTCACGCCCAGGGCACCCTCTGGGGCGGCCACCCGTACCTGCAGCGCGGCGACAGCCCCTTCGCGACACCGAACGCCTACCTGCTGCTCGAGAACTTCGAAGACGGTGCCTTCAATCTCCCGGGGGTCACTGCCTCCACGGGATTTGTCATGGGCCCTGGCCCCACGACCGACTCGGTAGACGGTGACGACGGCCTCGTCGACGGCTCGGGCAACGGGGGCTTCTCCTACTGCGCCGAGAGTGGCATCGAGGGGATCACGTTCGTGTTTGACGCCAGCGTACTCGGAGCCCTGCCCAACACGGTTGGCATCGTGTGGACGGACGGCGCTCCCCAATGCGAGATCGCCATCGAGGCATACGATGCCGAAGGTCTGCTCATCTCGGGCGGCGGCAGCGCGCCCCAGGGTGATGGCGATCTGAACGGTGGAACGGACGAGGATCGCTTCATGGGCGTGTTCACCACGGTCGCCATCAGCTCGATCCACGTTTCGGCGACGCCGCAGCTCGGCAGCGACGCACCCATGGAGATCGACCACCTGCAGCTCGGTGCCCTGTCACCGTGGATCAGCCTGGGGAATGGCCTCGCCGGCAGCTTCGATGTCCCCTTTCTGTGGGGCACGGGAGCGCTTGAGCCCGACGCGCCGGTGACCGTCATGCTCTCGGCCGCCCAGCCCGGGGTCGCGGGCTCGCTGGTCATCGGCGCCTCGACGCTCTCGACCCCCTTTCATGGCGGCGTGCTCGTACCGTCGCCCGACGTGATCGTCCCGGTCGTTCCGGACGACAGCGGCAACTGGGCCGCGACGTTTCGATGGCCCGTCGGGGCAAGCGAACCGCTCACCTTGCAGGCCTGGTTCGCCGACGCCGGTTCGCGCTCGGGTTTCTCGGCCAGCAATGCTCTCCAAGCGGGCTTGCCCTGGGCTCTCTAGCCCTCGCACCCTGGACGTTCGTCATGAACTCGCTGTTCACGTGCCCTCGCCCGCATGACTTGCTTGCGCGACCGTCTCCGAGCGCCGTGGTGGCGGCGGTGATGACGGCCCTGGTCTTGCTGTGCGGCAGCCTGAGCGCCCAGCTGCCTTCGGCAACGGTGGTTGGCGTCGACGAGCGCCCAGCGCAGAGCCAGCGTCCCAACATCCTGCTGCTGATCGCCGACGACCTCGGCGTGGACAACGTGGGTGCCTACGGCGAGCACCCCAACGCGGCGCGCACTCCCAACATCGACGGGCTGGCGGCCGGGGGCGTGATGTTTCGCAACGCGTGGAGCAACCAGACCTGCTCGCCCTCCCGTTCGACCCTGCTCACCGGGCGCTACACCTTTCGCACGGGCTTGGGGCGGGCCATCACCTACGCGGGCACCGGCTTTGAACTCGGCCTCGACGAGAGCACCTTGCCCCAGGCGCTTTACCCTGCGGGCTATCGCAGCGCCGCCGTGGGCAAGTGGCACATGGCGGGCGAGTTTCTCAGCGGCGCCCAGCACCCGCTGCTGCTGGGCTTCGAGCACCACCGCGGACCCATGGACAACCTGCCTGGACCCAACGGCGGCACTGACTATTGGGACTACGACAAGGCCGTGGACGGTGTCATCACTCGCAGCCGCACCTACGCCACCACCGACCAGGTCGACGACGCGCTGGATCTGATGGCGTCGTTCGGACCCCAGCCGTGGTTCCTGTGGCTGGCGTTCAGCGCGCCTCACTCGCCGTTCCACGCGCCGCCGGCCGAGCTGCACAGCTACGATCTGCCGCCGAACGTGGGCGCCAACATCCCCATCTACATGCACGCCATGACCGAGGCCATGGACAGCGAGATCGGCCGGCTGCTGGCCTCCATGCCGCCCGCCGTACTGGCCAACACGATCGTGATCTTCGTGGCGGACAACGGAACCGCTGGCGTGGCGACCGATGCGCCCTTTGACCCCAACCACGCCAAGGCCACGCTCTACGAGGGCGGCGTCAACGTGCCACTGATCGTGTCCGGTCCGGGCGTGGCTCGCGGCGCCGAGTGCGGGGCGCTGGTGAACCTGACGGACATCACCGCGGCCATCGCCGAGCTGGCCGGTGCGGACACCAGCTTTGCATCCGACGGCGTGAGCATCGTCCCGTACTTCGACGATCCGGCCCTGCCGTCCCTGCGCAGCTGGGTCTACAGCCAGCGCTTCGCTCCGGTGGGTTTTCTGCCGGTCTACGCCGCCGACCGACGCACCGCTCGCGACGAGCGCTTCAAGCTGCTGATCAACTTCGACAACGCGCCCACGCCCACGGCCTTCGAGCTGTTCGACCTGGCTGTCGATCCGTTCGAGACCGCCGACCTGCTGCTGGGCAGCTTGACCCCGTCGCAGCAGGCGGCGCACGATGCGCTGCTGGGCACGATGCAGGCGCTGCAGGGCTGGTAGAGCGCTGTGACTCGATGAAGGCCAGTGTCTGGTCGGACAGCACTCGGCTCAGCCAGGGCCCGCCCCATCCTCCGTGGCGATCATGACGGCTGCACGGCGCAGGGCCGATGCGAACAGGCTTCGCTGATTCGCCTGCCAGCTCTCGTCGGTGACCCCCCGAGGCTTTGGTGCCGAGGACTCCTTGATGAGTTCCAGCAGGAGGGGGTCCCTCAAGCGACCGGCGAGGGTGCTCAGGTAGAGGCGCTGGGGCCAGGGCGCCCCTGCGTCGCCGTCGTCTTCTCTCTGAGCCTTGTCCAACAACCAGGGCGAGAGGCGAGGGTCGTCGAGGCCCAGCTCGTCGAGCAGATCGAGCACGCCGAGCACCTCGAAAGATGTCCCCGGGTCAGCGAGGATGAGATCGACCAGGGATCGTTGCTCGGTGTCGCTCCAGTGGGTCATCCAGTCAGGAAGGGGAGCGATGCGCTTGCCATGGGGCTGATAGCCGTCTCGCCCGTCAGGCAGGTCGATCAGCGCTTCGGCCCGAGTGGCGGGGTCGGCCAGGCAGGTGAGCTGCCATCGGGCCATGGCCCGGTCGCGGGTCGACCCTGACGGCAGACCCGAGATCACCAACAGCTCGGCGATGCGAGCCTCGTAGCTGGCCATGTCGTCATCGGAGAGGGCCTTGCTGCCGTAGGACAAGCCGGTGGTGGCGTACACACCCTCCTGAGAAGCCTCGGGAGTCAGGAACGCCAGGACCTGCTGAGCGTCCTCGTAGCGGGCCGGGGAAGGGCAGATCATCAAGGGCGTGAAGGCGACAGACACCGCTGAAACCGCCGGGTCGCCCATCAGCACTCGTCTCACTCGCAGCGTGGCCACGTCGCTGTACCAGCTGCTCTCGCCCTCACTCCACTCACTCACCGCAACCACATCGGCGACCACGATGAGCGAGCTCCCCTCTACCAAGGCCCGCAAGCTCATGGGGTGGATGGGGTACGGGAGAGGTGACGGCGTCAGCGCGGCGGCGCTGCTCACTCCCGCCAGTACGCTCGCCCCCAGGGCCATGGCGGCCTTGCCCCACACTCTCCTCAAGACACGCGAGTCACTCGTCAATCGATCCATGGCAGCGGCTATCCAGTGGGCGAACAATGGCGAACAAGGCGGGCGCGGACCCGCAGTCTCTCTCATGACGCACAGGACGGCATCTTCTTAGCGGCCGAACCCTCGTCATGCGCTCCTCGCACAGCGCCTGTCCGGATCGGGCTTGGCATGGGGCTCGAGCCGGGCCAAGGTGCTCTCGCGCCCGCTGCCCGCTGCGGCGGTCTCTCCATCCACGAGGAGTCGGGCTCGGGGGTCTTCGGTGCTGCGGGCGACCGCACGGCCTGCCACTCGTGCGGCTCGATTTTTCGCGCTTATAATAAAACAACGCGTTGTTATGTATTACTTCATAGCATATCAACGCGTTGTGGGGCATGCTGTCGACCATGAAGCGACTGCTCACGAAGACACTGTTGGCCTGGCTCGACGGGGCAGGGCGCAAGCCGCTGATCCTCCGAGGGGCCCGGCAGGTGGGCAAGACGTGGCTGGCCCGGGACCTGGCCCGCCGCGCTGGCAGGGACCTGGTCGAGCTGAACTTCGAGCGGGACCCAGGGTTGGCGAAGACCTTCCAGGTCCGGGACCCTCGCCGAATCCTCGACGACCTGTCATTGATGTTGGGGCGCCGGATCGACCCCGCCACGAGCCTGCTCTTCCTGGACGAGATCCAGGCAGCGCGGGACGTACTGGCTGGCCTGCGCTGGTTTCATGAGGAGTTGCCAGCCCTGCCGGTCATCGCAGCCGGATCCCTGCTCGAGTTTGCCCTGGCCGACGAGGCGTCCTCCATGCCGGTGGGCCGGGTGACCTACCGCCACGTCGAGCCGATGGACTTCGGCGAGTATCTCCTGGCCCACGACCAGGGCCTCCTGGCCGAGCGTCTCGAATGCTGGAGACCTGGCGAGGCCTCCGACTCTCAGGTGCACGAGCTGGCCTCGCAGTGGTTTCATCGATTCTCGATGGTCGGAGGCATGCCGGGTGTGGTGGCCCTCGACGTGGAGCACGCCGATCCCGAGCAATGCCGGCAAGCACAGATAGACCTGATGACCACGTACCGCGACGACTTCGCGAAGTACGCCAGGCGCCGCGAGCCCCACGTGCTCGACGGAGTCCTCGGCGCGGTCGCCCGGCAGATCGGCCAGAAGTTCGTCTACGCCCGCGCCGGAGGGGGCCTGAAGCAGGCGGTGGTCAAGCCCGCTCTGGAACTGCTCGAGAGGGCACGCCTGGTCACCATCGCCCCGCACAGCTCCGCCAACGGCGTCCCCCTCGGAGCCGAAGTGCGCGAGCGCAACCGCAAGGCGCTGCTCCTCGACGTCGGCCTCCTCCATGCGCTTCTGGGGACTCCGGCACGAGCGGCGTTTCCCCGCGCCGAAGACCTGGGCCCCGCGGTGCGCGGCCAGATCATGGACCAGATCGCTGGCCAGCACCTGCGCAGTCTCGATCGGGCTGGCGGCTCAGCGCCGAGCCTGTACTACTGGCAACGGGGCGGGGGACGGCCGGGGGAGATCGACCAGCTCATCCAGGTCGGGGTGACGGTCGTGCCGGTCGAGGTCAAGGCGGGAGCAGCCGGGGCGATGAAGTCACTGCACCAGTTCATGCACGATAAGTCGCTCGCCTTCGCCCTCCGTGTCGACACCAACCCACCGTCAATCCAAGACCTCGACGTGGGGACAACGCAAGGCGACCGCTCACAGTATCGGCTGCTCGGGCTTCCGGCGTACATGCTCCACGGTGCCCGCAGCTGCATCGAGGCCGCGCTTCGCCACGGCGACTGAGGGGCCTCGCTCAGGTTGGTGTAGGGTTGTCAGCTGGCGGTAGGGGCTGGGTGTGGGCGACACGCGAGAGCGCTCAGCCGTCGCCGAGCTCACCGGCGCGCTCCTCGGCGTCCTCGCCGCCGCCGTTGAAGGCCTCGCCGATGATGCGGTCGGTGACGGAGTCGAGGTGCATCCGCAGCGTGCGCACGAGCTCTTGGTACTCGGGCCAGAGCACGTCGTTGCAGAAGCTGGGCGCCACCTTCGCCATCACCGTCGTGCGACGCTGGCGTCGGTAGCGGTACGGCTTGATGCCGTAGCGTCGCAGCAGAGCCAGGAACAGGCGCCGGGACCAGCTGTCCGGCATGGAGAAGCGAAACTCCTCTGCTTGCTCGACACGTTCGAGCTGCTCGAGCCGAGCCAGGATGCGCTCGCGCGCGCTGCCCGCCGCGGCCTTCTCGCCGTCGCTGCCGGGCCGGGCGAAGAGCGCCTCGATCTTCTCCAGCCGCTCGATCAGGCGGCGTTCTTCGGTGTCCGGCAGCATGGGGTCGCGCTTAGCTTCGGGTCCAGCCCAGGAAACCGTCGCGCTGCGGCGGGTTCGACATCCACGAGGTGTCGGGCTCGGGGATCTGCAGCGCCGCGGTCACGGTGGCCCAGCCGTCGGGCAGGGCCAAGCTCGCGGACTTGCCGCGCTTGGACTTCCAGCGCAGCTCGCGGGCTTGATCGCCGGCGGCAGCCAGCTCGGCCGTGGCGCGCACGTCCTGCACGCAGTAGGCCAGCACCTTCTCGAACTCGCCGTCGGCCCACAGCTGCGGCGCGTCGGCACCCGAGACGCCGCTGAGCTTGCCATCGAGTCCCATGCCGCTGGCCGCCGTCTGCAATCCAAGGAAGTGCCCCTTCGTACAGACCACATGAAACATCATGTCGACGTGGGCCACGGCCAGCGCTGCACAGGCCTCTCGTGCGCCCGACTCTTCGGCCAGGATGTCGAAGTCGAACGACAGGCCGTTCCAGGTGACCAACGTGTAGCCGTCGTCGACGTGGCGTTGCAGATCGGCGACCAGCGCGGCGGCCTCCTCGCGGGACAGCTGCGGCGCGGGGCTTCCCGCGGCGGTCACGCCATGCCAGGTGCTGACCTCACCGCTGTCGAGGGCGAAGGCGGCGGCGCAGGCGATGCCGAGCGGACGGTGGGCGTGCAGCTCGGACACGTCGGGCGGCAGCAGCTTGGCCGTCTCGATGTCGAAGGCGAGGTAGCGGCGCGGGGTCATGACAGGGCTGGCTCGCGGCGGGTGGTCGGGTGGCGAGGGCACGGAGGCGCCGTCGGGTCGTCTACCGTAGCCGGGACAAGCGCCCCATCCAACCCAGGCCTGCGTGGCTGCCAGAGGCGTGATCGAGTCTCCCTGTGCGCCTTGCCGTCACCACCACGGCGAGAGCACGAGCTTCAAGCCCAACGCCCCGAGCACCAGCTGAAAGCCCTTCTGGAAGCCGCCTTCGGACATCCGTCCCAGGAGGCTGGTGCCGATGCGCGTGCCGATGATCACGGCGGCGATGAGGGGCACGATGGTCGTGACGTGGGCGCCGTAGTTGAAGCCGATGTCGAGAAAAACGGGCACTTTCAGCAGGTGGCCGAAGGTCTGGATCGCCGCCTTCGTGGCCACGATCTGCTTGCGCTCCAAGTTGCCGCCGAGGAAGAACGCGGCCAGGTAGGGCCCTGCGGCACCGATGGCGATGGTCAGGAAGCCGCCGCCCACGCCCGCAGGGATGAGCACCCACAGGGGCACGGTGAGGTGTTTGGGCTTGAGCCGTTTCCAGGCCAGCGAGATCAGGATGAAGGCGCCGATGGCGGGCTTGAACCAGGGCAGGTCTGCGCCTTGGTAGAGCTGTCGACCGATCAACGCGCCGAGCACCATGGTGGGGCAGAAGCGAGCCACCATGGGCCAGTAGATGTGCTCGCGCAGGGTCAGCGCCCGGCTGCCGTTGCTGGTGAACTGCACCAGTCCATGAATGGGGACGACGGCGCCTGGCGCCAGCATCATGGTCATCACGGCGATCAGGAATGCGCCGCCGCCCATGCCCACGGCGCCGGAGATGGCCGAGCCGATCAGCGCGGCGAGGGTGAGCAGGGCGATGTTCATGGGCTCGCTCCGGTCTCAGGCCGTGCCGTCGATCGGTCGCTCAGCGCTGTGTGCGGGAGCAGGGCGCGCAGCCTCGCACTTCGGCGCTGTTGAGTCAGTCGGCCGCTCACCCCGCGCCATGCCCACCCGGGCGATGTGGGCCAGGGCTTCGGGGGGGCTCCAGCCAAACGTGTCGAGCACCTGGGTGTAGAAGACCGTGGCTTCGGTCATGGCGCAGAGGGTGTTGACCTCGATGATCAGCAGCTCATCGTTCTGGCGATCGTAGAAGCCGTCGATGCGCGCGAAGCCGGCGAGCCCGAGTGAGCGGGCCAGGTTGGCGATCCGCCGACGCAGCGACTGCACCACACCCTTGTCTACGAACTCCGAGAGCAGCAGGTTCGTCCCCGTGCCCTGCTGAAACTTCTCTTCGAGGGAGAGCTCGCTGTCCGCTGCCATGGACAACGTGGGTGTGGTGGCGACGAGCTGACCGTTCAGCTCTTCGATCACGCCGCAGGTGAGTTCGACGAAGCGGGTCGAATCGAACCAGCGCTTCAATGTGTCACGGTTGTCGTCGCTCAGGGCG
>CAZIAK010000023.1:37684-57930 GCA_964537035.1 uncultured Phycisphaerales bacterium
GCGCCGCGCCCATCGTCGGTGGGCTCTTCGCTTTCGGGCATGGTGCCGATCAGCGCCTGCTCGACGATCCACCAGTGGGGCGGGGGGACGGGCAGCTTGATCTCTCGTGAATCGGGCCCGAAGCTCCCCGGCTCGATGCGATCGGCCAGGGCCACCACCGCCTTGACGAACAGGGCCATGTCGCGTCCGCTGCGCAACAGCTTGACGCCGGTGGAGCAGCCGTCTGCCCGTGGCTTGATCACCAGCGCGGTGGCGTCGAGCGACCTGCAGAAGGCTGCGAAGGCCGTGTCCCACTGTTGCTCGTCAACGCAGCCCGATCCGAGGCGGGCCAGGTCGCTGCGGTCCCAGAGCATGTGGCGGGGCGCGCTCAGGCCGGGGATGTCCAGGGTGCCCACGCGCTCGAGCAGCTCCCACTTGTCTGCGCAGAGTCGCGAGGCCGTGGGGCCGCTGCCGTTGTAGGGCACGCCGCACTGCTCAAGGGCCGCCTGAATCGACCCGTCTTCGCCCACGCCACCGTGGAGCGTGCTGAAGACCACGTCTGCGGCTGCCACCGCCTGGGCCAGCTCTTGGGTGGGGCCCACGGCGAGATGGCGTGTGGGGTCGTCGCATAGTCCTGGCAGTCCGGGGGCGACGCGTTGCGCCTCGGCGGCCAGGGTCTCGTGGCCGGCCTGATCGGCGATGAGCTGCTCGATCTCCTCGACGTCGTGGTGCAGCGCCTGAAACAAGCCGACCTCGGTGAAGCGCTGCGCCCTGTCCATGAAGACGAAACGCACGTCGAAGCCCTGGGACGACAGGCACAGCCCGGCGAAGATCCCCGATTGACGGGACACCTGTCGCTCGCTGGTGGCGCCGCCGAAGAGCAGGTGCAGCCGCGGCTTGTCGTGGCCCGGTGTTCGCTGGCTGGAGGGCGTGCCGCTGCCAGCTCGGCGGTGCGCGGTGGCTGCGGGCCGCTCGCTCAGCCGCCGTCCACAGGCCAGCTGGATCAGGTAGGCCACGATGTCTGCGTGGGACGCGCCCACCATGGCGGTCTGCAGGAACACGAAGCTGGAGAAGCCCATGCCGCTGATGCCGTTGACGTCGGTGACGTAGACCTCGTCGCCCACCACGAAGCCGTCGACACGAGCCATGTGGCCCATGCCCAGCGCGGTGTAGGCAGCGCAGGACGCCTCCCGCACAGCCTCTCTCATGGACGTCGCGCGCATGGGAGTGTGCAGCCGCGCGCCTTCGCCCTGCAGATACTTGGCCCGGGTGTCGTAGACCACCGCCTGCTTTTCGATCTCGGTGGGAGCCAGGGCCTGGGGGCGACCGCTCTCGTCGTCGAGCACCAGCAGCGAGAACTCGGTGCCGTCGAGGAACTCTTCGACCAAGGCGTGGTCGTCGTGCTCGAGGGCCGACGCGATGGCGTCGCGCAGCGCGCGTTGATCGGGTTTGATCAACGACACACCCAACGACGAACCTGATCCCCGGGGCTTGACCACCAGTGTTTCGGTCGCCTTGTGGCCAGGGGCGCTGACCGCCAGTGTCTCGGTCGCCTTGTGGCCAGGGGTGTCGGCCGGCAGTGATTCGGTCGCCTTGTCGTCAGCTCCCAGGTCAAGCGCCCGCAGCGCCCGGTCGCAGGCCCCGCTCTCGTCGCTCTGCCACTCGACGTGGGAGATGACCACGTGGGCTGGCACGGGCAGGCCGATCTGGACCAGCCGCTCGTACGTGGCGCCCTTGTCGAAGCTGGCCGCCAGGGCCTGGGGCCCGCTGAACAGGTAGGGGACGCCGAGCTTTTCGAGTCGCTGGGCGAAGGCGCCGTCCTCCCCCGGCCGTCCATGAATGATGGGCACCACCAGCTCGGCGCTGGCCAGCACCTCGTCGAAGACCGACTCGCTCAGCCGGTCGTCGTCACCGAGGGCGATCTCGAAGTCGGCGCAGGTGTTGGTGTAGTAGAAGCGCTCGGGCAGGATCACGCCCCGGCCCTGGGGGTCGAGAAAGATCACGGTGAGCGAGACGTCGGCCCGCCCGGCCAAGGTGGTGATCCAGGGTTTGATCGACCCGGCGGAGATGTCCCGCTCACCGCTCGCGCCGCCGAAGACGAGGCAGCAGCGCAGCGGGGCGTCTGCTGTTGTGTCCACGGGGCAGGGTCTCCAAGGTGCGTCGGCCCGGGTGCGTCGGCCCGGGTGTCGGGCATGAGGTCAGGCGGTGAGGCGACACTGACAAGGGTGTGCGCTGTCGGCGGCGGTGGCCGCGGGTCTGCGCGGCCGGCGCCATCCTACTGCGGGGGCGGGGTCAGTACAGGCACCGCTTGGCAGGATGTTGGCCAGGGGCTGCCTGCGGCCGATGGCTCTCGGGCCCGCGGGTTCAGCGGCTTGGTCTGCACCATGCTCCGGGCTAGTCTGGGCTCGCTGTCGAGGATCGCGCTGTGGCTCATGTGTTCTGCGGTGCGGGGTCGATGTGCACCACCGGCGGGGCGTTCTCCTCGCCCCGTTCTTCTGGAGCCCACTCATGACGAGTCCGCCAGCCGCACCTCGGCGCACACGTCCTCGCCGCAATCGCCTGCTGACCTTCGCCATGCTGGTGCTCGTGCCCTTGGCCGGGGCCTTCGCTGCGGGCGAATACTGGGTGCGCTCCCACAAGGATGACATCGACCTGGCGGCCATGACCGGCGCGTCCATGGGCGACAACCCCATGGCTCCCTGGGCGGTGGTGGACGCCTTTGGCGCCTATCGCGGGCGCCCGAGCTTCTCCAAGCCAGCCCTGGGCAAGTCGATCAACAGCGAAGGCTTCATGGCCACACCCGAGCTGACCCTGGCCAAGCCCGAGGGCACGTTGCGGGTGGCCTTTCTCGGCGGCTCGTCCACGGCGGGGCAGGGTGGCGACGAGGCCGACCTGGCCGACAAGGACACCTGGCCCTGGCACGTGGTCGAGGCCCTGCGCGCCGCCCACCCGGGGCAGTCCATCGAGTTCATGAACGCGGCGCTGGGGGGCTACTCGACGTTCGAATCCATGGGACGGCTCTGGGCCCGTGTGCGCTTCTACAAGCCGGACGTGCTGGTGCTCAACCACGGTTGGAACGAGCTCTACTACTGGAAAGCCAAGCACATGGATGAGCCGACCAACTGGCGGCGGCTCGACGACGGGGGCTGGTCGCTGAACCGCTACCAGGCCAAGAACCCCATCGTCAGCCCCTGGCCCATCGACGGTCTGATCGGTTGGTCCCAGCTGCTGGTGCGGATTCGGCTGAAGCTCTCACCTCGCGTCACTGGCGAGGCAGGTGGGGGCGACGACGGGGCCTTGGCCGATCATTACGACCCTCGCGGCGCGGACGTGTGGCGTGAGCACCTGCAGCTCATCGCCTTCACCGCCGAGCTCATGGGGGCGGAGCTGTTCGTCACCAAGCAGTCGACGCTGATCGTCCCCGACCTGCCCGAAGAGCTGCGCGAGCGGTGCCAGTACAGTCACCACGGATTCGATCACGACGCCCATGTGCAGGCCTTCGAGCATCTGTATCGCGTGGTCGACGAGCTCTTTCCAGCAGAGCGCATCATCGACCTGACGCCGCTGTCCGGGCGCGGTGATCTGTTCGTGGATCATGTGCATCCGAATCCGCTGGGGGCTGAGGCGATCGCTGAGATCGTGGGGGACGCTTTGCTGGAACGGTCGGCTGTGTTTGGGCGTTAGGGGCACCGCTTGGTGGTGGTGCGCCGGGCGGCCCTGTCTTTCACCAGGGGGGCCGTTTCGCTCAGACAGGGTCGGCTTCGCCTCCACACTCGCTTCAGACCCCCCTGGTGAAAGACAGGGCCGCCCTCGCCGGTGGAGCGGGGAGCCTACGGGGCACGGAGGCCTCCCGGGCCAGGGCATGGTGGGGTTCTTTTCTTGGGGCCTGAGATCCGTTGGGGTTCAGGTTTCTAGTGGAGCGTTGGCCAGTGGGGGGCTTGGACGGCTTTGATCTGGTGGGCCAGGGCTTGGACTCTGTCGGTGACCTGGCCTTCGCAGTGGGCATCGGGGCTGTTGGGGGCGCTGGTGGCTGTGATGGCGGCGCGTACGCCGGCGACCACTCCGGCGGGGTCGTAGCCTCCTTCCAGGACGCTGAGCAGGCGCCCGGGGCAGCAGGTGTCGGCCCACTTGCGGAAGAGCGCGAAGAGGGCGGCGTAACCCGTGGCGGTGATGGCCATCCCGCCCAGGGGGTCGTTGTGCCAGGTGTCGAAGCCGGCGGAGATGATGATCAGGTCGGGGTTGTAGGTCAGCAGGATGGGCTCGACCACGGCGCGGTAGACGTGCAAGAAGTCGACGTCGCCGATGCCTGCGGGGAGGGGCAGGTTCAGGGTGTGGCCTGCGCCGGCGCCGTGTCCCACTTCGTTGTGTGCGCCGGTTCCCGGGTAGAACGGAAAGCGATGGGACGAGACGTAGAGCACGTCGTCCCGATCCCAGAAGGCGTGTTGTGTGCCGTTGCCGTGGTGGACGTCCGGGTCGATGATGGCCACGCGTTGGCAGCCGAGCTGGTCCAGGGCGTGCTGCGCTGCCACGGCCACGTTGTTGAACAGGCAGAAGCCCATGGCCCGGTCGGGCTCGGCGTGGTGTCCGGGGGGGCGCACCAGGGCCACGGCGCCGGTGTGTTCGCCTGAGACCACCGCTTCGGCGGCCCGACAGGCGGCTCCCGCGGCGAGCTGGGCCACTTGCCACGACACGGGACAGGTGCAGGTATCCGGGTCGAGCTGAACAGCGAGCAGCCCTTCGGTGGCCTCGACCCGGGCGATGTGCTGGCTGTCGTGCACCGCCAGGAGCTGGGCTCGCTCGATCAAGGGCGGCGCCGCAGTGACCGTCCCGGCGAGCGGTTGCTGGTCGAGGGACGCGTGCAGCGCCGCCAAACGCAGCCGATTCTCCGGATGCCCCGGCCCGGCGTCGTGGTCGAGAAAGCGGTCGTCGCGGAGGATCAGGGTGGTCATGGGGCCACGATAGCAGCGGTGGAGGGCCGGGCCAGGGTCCTCCCGGGCTGGCCTGGACACCCAACGATCACCATTCGGTGGTAGGTTTGAGCGCAGCCTGAACTCTCTGCGCCCCGGCCAGCACGTCCCGAAACCGCGCTGGCCGCCAGCAACCCCTCTCTCTCCCGAGGTGTGCCGTGAACCGCACCATGCTCTCTCGTACCGTCGCCGGCCTGGCTGTCTCCCTCTCGCTCTGCGCTCCCCTGTCAGCCCAGTTCGACGACTCACCCCTGGTGACTGTCGACTACGTGCACGACTCCGGCGCCGCCGCACACGCCGGCGAGGGCATGGAGGTGGTGCTGTCCTATCCCGTCATCTACGAAGGGGCGTTGTCGCTGCGCCTGCACTTCGAGGACGTTCAGCTGGCTGGCCACGTCTTCGACGGCAGCGGCTCGCTGCTGCGCATGACCTCGCTCCGTGACGGCGCCGTGCAGACCCTGAACGCCGTGCAGCTGGAGCAGTGGAGCCACACGTCGGCCTACTTCAACGGCTCGGCCGTGCAGGTCGATGTGCTGGCCTGGCCGAACACCGGCGTGAACCGGGTGCGCATCGCCTCCCTCGAAGTGGGCGTGCCGCTGTACGCCCCCGAGAGTCAGTGCGGGCCCACGGACGATCGGGTGCCCAGCAACGACCCACGGGTCGCCCGGCTCATGCCTTCCGCCTGCACGGCCTGGATGATCAACGACTGCGCCAAGTGCTTCTTGTCCGCGGGACACTGTGGCAACAACACGTCGGTGCAGTTCAACGTGCCCTTCTCCACGAGCGGCGGCGGCCTGGTGTTTCCCGGGCCCGAAGATCAGTACTCCATCGACACCAGCTCTCGTCAGAGCAGCACGGGATTCGGCAACGACTGGCAGTACTTCGGCATCTTCGCCAACACGACCACGGGCCTGACCGCCTTCGAAACCCAGGGCGACGCCTTCGATCTGGCGTCCCCGCCACCCACCAGCGGCAACACCATTCGCATCACCGGTCACGGCACGGACAGCACGCCAAACCTCACCTACAACCAGAAGCAGCAGACACACTCGGGCCCGTTCACCTCGAACGGCACGCCCCTGCAGTACAAGGTCGACACCACCGGCGGCAACTCGGGCTCGCCTGTCATCTGGGAAGAGGGCAACGTGGCCATCGGCGTGCACACCAACGCGGGTTGCAGCACCAGCGGCAGCGGCTCCAACTCGGGCACCAACATCAACGTGGGCTCGTTGCAGCTGGCCCTGGCCAACCCCATCGGTGTGTGCGCGGCGGGCGGCTTCGGTGGCCCCTTCACGAACCTGGGCAACAGCCTGAGCCAGTTCCTGTACCCCGCTCCGATCCTCACGGCCTGCGGCTCGCTCGAAGCCAACAGCCAGCTGGAGCTCATGGCAGAGATGCCCAACCTGCTCAACACGGTGTCCACGGCCTTCTTGGTCGTGGGCTTCAACCAGATCAACGCGCCCTTCAAGGGTGGCGTGCTGGTGCCCAGCCCGGACATCGTGCTGACCTTCCCGCTGGACACGAGCACCACCAACTCGGACATCAACCTGGTCGAGACCTGGCCCGCAGGCATACCCAGCAACACCACGACCTACGTGCAGTGGTGGGTGATCTACAACTCGCTCTTCTTCTCGGGGACCCTGGCCTCGAACGGCCTGGGCATGACGGCCCCCTGATGGGCTAGGTATGGGCCCGGGATGAGCGCTGGCCGGGCTGAGCCTGGGCTAGAGTCGGGCTGAAGAATGGCCTGACAGGCGGCCCGAGAGATGTCCCCAAACCCAGCGCCTTCGGCGGCCAGGCTCGGCTGAGTCTGGCCGCCGTTGTTGCCTTGGTCAGCCATCGCCCCTCGTGGCTCGGTACCATGCGCCGCTTCCCCGCGGTGTCCCGCTTGTGCTGACCTCGTTCCCACGTCCTCTGCGTCTGGCCATGCTGGCGGTGCTGCTGGTGTGGGGCGGGTTCAGCGTCGATCGGGCCATGCGGGGCAGCAACGACTTCGACGGCTTTCACGAGGCGGCGGCCACGGTGTGGGAGCACGGCCAGCTGTTGCACGACAAGGCCGTGTCCCGCTACCCGCCCACGTTTCAGGTCTTGCTGGCGCCCTTCGGAGCCTTGCCCATCGGCTGGGCTGCGGCGTACTGGTATCTGCTCAGCGTCGCGGCGTTGGTGGCCTTGCCCCGAGAGCTGGCCCGGCTGACGGGAGTGCCTCCGCGAGAGCAGCTGTTCGCCTGGGCCGTGATGACGCCGCTCATCTTCAACGACCTCTCGTTGGGACAGAGCGGCATCGTGCTGCTCTGGGCCATGACCTTCGCCTGCGTGCGCGCCCGAGAGGGCAAGGGTCTGCGTGGAGGCGTGGTGCTCGGCTTGTGCGCGGCCTTCAAGCTGCTCCCCGCGGCCCTGCTCGCCGTGCCCCTGATCATGGGACGCTTCACCCGCAGCGCGCCGGGCTTCGCTCTCGGCATGGGCGTCGCGCTCGCCGGTGCCCTGGCCTTGCTCGGCGGCGAGATCACCATCGAGGCCTTCGATTGGTGGCTACTGCGCAACACCGAGGGCCAGACGCCCTGGGCCCTGGTGGAGCAAGGCCGCTCCCTGCGCTTCAACAACCAGGCCCTGTGCACGGTGCTGGCCCGCACCTTCGGCGACCTCGGCGGAGCCAGCGCTCCCGGTGCGGTACGTCTGGCCAGCTGGCCCCTGCACACCATCTGGTGGATCTACGGCGTGCTCGCCGCAGCCATCGCTATCTTGGGCCTGTGGGCCGCCGCCGCCTGCCGCCGCACGGGTGGCGATCGAGGCTGGGGCGGACTGTTCTCCCTCTCCTGCCTGGCCATGCTCCTGGCCGCGCCCCTGGTCTGGACCCACTACTTCTTCTGGGCCCTGCCAGCTTTCTTGGTGACTCCCCTATCACGGCGCGCGCGCAACGTTCTCGGCGGGGCCTTCGTGGTCTGCCTGGCCAGCGAGTCCCTGCGGGCCCTGGGCGCGCATTTGTGGATCAGCTTGGCGTTGTTCGTGGTCTTGGCCCGCCGCCTGGTGCGCGATCGGTCCTCCGGGACGCCGGGTCCAGGCGGGTCCACCTCCTGAGAACTGTCAAGAATCAGTGTCCGCGCCTCCTCGGGCATCCGTAAACTCGTGGCGGCTGGCCGGCCGCGAGATCGCCTGATCTCAGCGAGCCCCCGGCAGCCCTCTTCGCCGCCCGCCCGAGACATCTCAGCATGACCCCCGCACCCACACCCGGCAGCAAGCCCGCCCACCCAGAGGTGCTGCGCCTGGACGCCATCACCGACAAGGAGCACCTCGCCGGGGCTGGCAACTGGCTCTACAAGATCCCTTTTCGTGACGGCCACGCGGTGCTCAAGGGCTACTTCGGCAACCGCAACCCCCTGCTGCACGTGAAGAAGACCGTGGGCAACGTGATGCTCACCGGGCGCACGTCGCACATGCCGTCGGCCCGCTGCAAGCACGAGCGGGAGTGCGTCGAGGTCTGGGAGAAGCATGGCTTTCGTTGCTTCGGCATCTATCCCGAGGTGATCTTCGAAGACCTGCCCGAGGGGCAGTACCTGCTCTTCGATTACGTCCCCGGGTTGCACTTCAAGAACTACTTCGCCGATGACTCAGTGCCCGTCGAAGAGCGACTGGACACCTGGCGTCGGTGGTTGCCCGAGTGGCATCGTCGGCACAAGGCGGCGGTCGAGCACAGCGAGCCCCGGCTCATCCACGAGAACGGCGACGTGAAGCACGTGATGTTGTGGGAGGGCGACTTCGTCTACTTCGACTTCGAGATCTGCTTCCGCTCCAGCGACGTGCGCGATCTGGTGGGCCGAGAGCTGCTGGCCTACCTGCGCTCGATGGGCAAGTGGTTCGGCGACAAGATGTACGACCTGATGATGGACGAGGTGGTCATCCACTACCCGGACAAGAGCCTGCTCATGGAGGGCTGGGCCCACGCGTTCGAGAACCACAACGTGGCCATGCGCTACGCCCGCCGCCTCGACTACGCGCTGAAGGCCAAGAACAAGAAGCCCTACAGCAAGTACTCGGTGGCCCTCGACCTGAAGCGCCGCCTCGACGCGGCCTCGCTCACCAACGGGTGAATCACGGGGTCGACGGCAACCTGGTCTTTACCTTCGAGACGAAGGTCGGCCGGGTCGTGCAGAAGCTGTACTTCCCCCGAAAGAGCCGGCTGCGAGAGGGCTTTCGTGCGGCCCTGGGTCGGCTGCGCGGGACCAAGACGTCTCAGCGAGCCAGCCAGCGCCAGCTGACCGAGGCCACGCAGCTGGTGCATTGGCGCGAGCAGGGTTTCGATGTGCCCCGGCTCATCGCGCCTGCCGAGATCGACTTCGTCCCCGGGCCGTACAACCTGTTCGAGTTCGTTGATGGCGAGGTGTTGCTGCAGGCCCTGCGTCGTGAGGGAGGGCGGTCGCTCGCCGACCGGCGTGAGTTGATGGCCCGCTACGCGGCGTCCTGGCAGGAGCGGCATGCAGCGGCCCTTGAGCGCGACGACCCGCGCCTGTTGCAGGAGCACGGTACGCTTGAGCACGTGATCCTGAGTGGCGATCGTCTGGTGACCTTCGATCACGAGCAGGCTTTCCTGCCGGGCACAGCGGTGTTGCCCGTGGTGGCCAAGGAGTTTGCCAGCGGCCTGCGTTCACTGCTGAAGGGCTGCGCTCCCGAGGCGTTCGACGAGCTGCTCGACGCGCTCATCAGCGGCTACGGCAACGACGAGCTGCTGCGGGCGATGGTCGAGCAGATCCGTCAGCCGCCGTCGCCGTTCGGGCGCTGGGTCACGGGCCTCGACCGCAGGCGCGAACTCAAGCGCGGCGCCGATCGGGGCAAGTACGCAGCCCTGGATCGTCTCGCCGGGCGCTTGGGTGGCAGCGGGGCGTAGGCTGTCCACGCTCTCCGGGGTCTTGCCCTCACGGCGCCTGCACGACGATGCGGGCGGCGGCTGTAGTGGCCACTGTGTTGGGCGGGCAGTTGTTGGGCCACAAGAACTGGGTGAAGACGGTGAGTCCGGCCAGGGTGGCATCGGCGGGCATGCGCAGGGGGACTTCGGCGAAGCCCACATCGTTGCTGCTCACGGGCAAGAGCGTGAGGGCGGCCGTGGGGTCGGGCCAGACCAGCGCTCCGCCGACGATCAAGGGCTGGGGCAGGACGTTGCTCGAGAACATCAGCAGTCCCATGGCGTTCGCCGGGCCGTTGGTGCTGCTCAGGGCGAAACTGGCATTGCCGATCTGGGGCCAATCGGACGCGCCGAGAGCAAGGGCCCCGTTGCAGCCGTGAGACGATGTGCCGATGCGATCGACACCGCTGGGCAGCATGGTGAAGACACCGATGAAGATGTTGGGCGTGGTGCCGACCCCCAAGGGGTTGGGGATCGTGGTGGGCAGGTTGAAGGACCTCGTGGTACCGGCGACGACGGCGAGGCCTTCGGGGGAGACCGCCAAGCCCACCGGCCAATTGTCATCGCCTTGGCCGCCGAAGTACGTTGAGTACATGAGCGATTGGCCGGAGGGGTGCAGCCGTGTGACAAAACCATCGAATGCCCCGGCGTTTGATGAACTGAGGGCGCCTGCTGTGGTGGGAAAGCTGCCGGGCGAGCTGGTCCGGCCAGTGACTGTGATGGCTCCAGCGCTGTCTAGATGGAGGGCGACATCTAGGTTCTCAATGCCCGCACCTCCCAGGAATGTCGAGTAGGGCAGCTCAGAGCCATCAGCGCTGAGGCGGGAAATGAAGACATCTTCAATCCCGAACGAGGTGCTGCCGGTCAAATTGATCAGTGGACTGTAGGCGTTGGCTGTGATCGGGAAGTCTGCAGATTGGGTGTGTCCTACGACGATGACATCCCCGTTGGGAGCCAGTGCGAGGTCTTGCGCCCGGTCGTGCTTCAGCCCGCCCAGCACTGTTGAGTAGACAAGGCCGCTGCCGTCGGCCGTGAATCGGGTCACGAAGGCGTGCGATGATGTGTTGAGGAACGTCGTTTGGAAGGCGCCATGGGTGACAGGGTGATCCGTCTCATAGCTGCCCCCCGCAACGATGACCTCTCCTGTGGGCTCGTCCACCACCACCGCAGTACCACCTCTCAGCATGGTGGAGAACTGCAGCCCGCTGCCGTCGGGGGTGAAGCGGGTGACAAACCCGTCGAAGGAGTCATTGGGCGTGGGATCGAAGGCGCCGGGAGTGGTGGGAAAGTCTGACCCCGTGGCCCGACCCACCACAGTGATCGTGCCGTCAGGTTCGATGTAGATCCCATGACACTCCTCTGAGGCGAGAAAGTCAGAGCCGCCGAGGTAGGTGCAGAAGACGACATCATCACCCTGGGGTGAGAGTCGGGCGACGAAGGCGTCGGATAGGCCGCTGAGTGTCGTGGCGTAGGCACCAGGTGTGACTGGCAGGTCGTCGATGCCACCGGAGCTGCCACCAATGACGGCACCGCCTTGCTCATCGAGGGTCATGCAGTACGGGGTTGTTGAAGTGCTTCCGCCGAAGAATGTGGAATAGACCAATGAACCGTTCTGACCATTGAGCCTCGTTACAAAGGCAGTCGATGCTGTAGTTGCCGCGCTTGGATGAGTCTCGAACAGGACGCCGGGCGTCGTGGGGTAGTCGATCGAGAACGTCCACCCGCTGACCACCACATCGCCAGAGTCGGTGAGCTCCACTCCTCTGAGATCATCAAGGTTGGACCCACCAATCACCAGTCCCCACAGAATCCCGCTGGTGACGATCTGGCTGCTGTCCAAACCGCCGGGGAATGGACCCAGCTCCAATCTGTCTTGGCCTTCGGCCTCCAGGCCTCTCCAACTCAGGGCCGAGTCCGTCCGGTCGGACTGCAGGACAGGCTGCTGCCACCGAAGAGAGCCGAACTCCGTGCCAAGTTGGGCGTCGCCCTGAGCGCCAATGATCAGCGAAGAGACACCCTCGCAGCGCAGTCGCACAGCGCTTGCGTCGACTCCTGGTGCGCACTCGAACTCAAAGCCCAGGCCGTTGGAATCTCCCCGCACCTTCAGGTCAACGCCGGGGAAGGCCGAAGGCCAGACGATGGACGAGAAGCTGGGCACATCTCTGTGCCAGCCCTCACGGTCTTGGCCTTGAAGGAAGTGGTACACGCCCGGCAAGGGGTCTTGCCCAAGAGGATCACTTGCTCCATCCCAGGCGATGCGTACGAGCAACTCCTGGCGAGTGCCGTCGGGCAAGTCCTGCCGAAAACCCAGGGCGATCCCCGATGCCTCGATGCCGACGACCACGCCGCCCATGCGCCCTACGTAAAGCGCTGGGACATCCCATTGCCCACGGTTTTCGACGAAGGCGGCTTGAGCTGTGGTCGCTGACGGCACAACGTCTGTTTGGCCGAAGAGCGCTGGCGTACCGGCCATCACCACGACGACTGCTCTTGCCAAGTGCTCAACGCATGTCTTGGTGAGGAGGTTTGCCCGTATCTTGTGTTTCACCATGGCTATTGGAGCTTCACGATCACAGCCGGGCTGGGCACGTCGTTGATGTCCACGGCGGTGAGGAGGTAGTAGCCCTCGGGAGCAACGTCGCTGTCCTTCGGCCAGGTCACCTCCAGGGTAAGCTGAGGAGGTGAACCAGTTGGGGGCGAGAATTCGGTGAAAGACAGTTCCATATATCGCTGGTCGAACGCGGCCGTATGCGTCACAGAGGAAGGGCTCAGGAGTGCCACGCGATCAATGGCTGAGTGAGTCGCGCTCACGGTGATAGTCAGGAAGCTAAGACTGCCATAGCTCACCACCGAGTCTACGGTGTCGATGCTCGGCCGTTTGCTGCGGAAGAAGTACGATGGCTTGAAGACCTCAATGGAGTGGCTGGGAGAAGGACTACCAGTGCCCCGTCCCCCAGCCGACATGACCCGGCCGTCCTGCAGGAGGGCCGCCACGGAGTGGTACAAACGCTTCAGTTGCTGGGGAGCCAGCAGTGTCCAGTTGAGAAGTGCGCCCGGGCCAAACACCTCGGGTGGCTCGAATCGCTCGGGACGCAGCCAGCCGGTGCAAACACTGGCTGCGTCTTTGCCCAAACCACCGACGATGAGAATCGACCCGTCCAGCAGGACGACGGCGTTGGAGTTGAAGCGCTCGTATCGCATGTCTGGGACGCCAAGGTCGTCCCAGACGGTCGTCTCAGAAGGAGCTTGGTCGGGCGGCCCCGCAGGGACATCAAGAACCTCCACCAAGTTGATCACAGGGGCTTCGCAGGCCGAGCCATCGTCGAAGGGGTGTTCTGTGCCACCCATGTTGTAGATGACCTCATTCGACACGCTTCCCGTGTTGTCCAGGAAGAGCATGTGTACCGCATTGCCACCAGCGTGCTGAGCAAGGTGGGGCGTTTCCACGCCTTGCTCCCAGCGGAACAGCTCGCCCGGACCGCTGGGGCAGGCAGGTTGTTCGAGGTCGATGACGTAGCTGGTGTGCAGTGGTGGATCGGGAACCGGAGGCCTGTTCTCTGCATCGACCCAGAGCAACGAGTTGTTGGAGAGGGCGAACACCTTGGGGTAGTCGGAGATGGCGATGTAGTCATCGGTGGTGACGCAACCGCTGGCGAAGTCCTGATTCTCATCGAGAGGCAGGAAGGCGCCTGTCAGGACGTCGTATTCCTCTCGTATCTGCTCCGTGGTGGGAGTGAGGGGAGGGGGCTCGCCCGAGTCCGTGTGGCCGAGAACGACGATGTTGCCGTCTCGATTGCGAACGGTGCTCGGGTAGTAGTGGTCGCGGGCCATGGCATTCGGCAGCTTCATCCATGTGCCCGAGGCCTGCTGAAAGAGGAAGGCATCAGCGACGCCTGTGGCGCCGGTGAAAGTGAAGTCACGCCCTCCAGGTGCGAGGAGATCTCCGTTGGGAAGGAACGAGTGTCCCGCGCAGAAGATGTCCTCGCTGCCGTCCAGCTCGGCTGGCACGGGCTGGATGTCCAGGTTGACAGGGCCCCGTGGGTCATTGGGGTCCCAGATGTAGGTTTGGGGAATGTACGGTGACGAATCAGCATCCGGCCAGCACCAGAGCAAGACCTGGCCAGCGTATTCGCCAACGGGTAGGACGCAGGCGTGTGCGATTTCACCCTCAGGGTTCGTGCCGCCGGGGGGAGTCGGGAGCGGGTACTTGATCAGCGAGCCCAGATCGAACGGGCCTTCCCACTGGCCGTGCACAATCGGTGTCGGTGGAGGGCCGGAGATGATCTCGGCCTGGACCGTGGGCTGGGCTGCCAGCTAATGTGTCCATGCTCCCAACGAGACCATGGTCAGCAAGGCGACGAGTACAGTCGTTCGGCCATGCACAGACGGTCGGTTCTTCGTGGTTGTCCCCATGCTCTCATCTCCCAGATGTAGGCTGTTGTTCAGACACGGCTCCTTCGTCGCCCCGGTGTTGTCTGCCCGACTCTACTCTGCGCTCCCCACCCCGTAGGGAGCTGTGAGCACTGAAGGCAACACAGGCGAGTGGTTTCAGGCTATGCCTGACTCTGGATTCCGTCAAACAACCCGCGCGTCGGCTGGTGTCGCGCCCCGGTCAGGCCCTGCCGTCGTTGATCCACTCGACGGCGCCGCCGGGCAGGAAGTAGACGATGAGCATGCGGCCGCCGGTGACGGTGGGCACGTGGGCGCTGTCCGGGGCGAAGGTCACCCAGCCCGGGGCCTGTCCGTCGAACTTGGGTTCGCCGTCGATGGCGAAGCACAGGTTGATCTCGCCCTTGGGGTGGCGGTGGTTCACGCCCGGGCCGGTCATCCAGACGAAGTCGATGGAGAAGTCTCGCGTGGCTTCGCCTGCCTTGGCCAGCCGTGAGTAGCGGATGGCGTCGTTGCCCCGGTCGCAGATCTCGCCGCTCTCGACGGCGGCGACCAACGCGGCGCGCAGGGCCAGTGCCGCCTCTCCTTCGTGTGGGTAGGCGCTCTCGAGCTGCTCACGTGCACCGGCTGCATCGGCAAGATTCACAGCGGCCGCAGCCGAAAGGGGGGCGGCGAGCAGCTCACGCAATGCGTCGGTGGATGTGGTCATGAGTCGTGGCCTTTCAGGCGTGCGATGGATGCGTTGACGTGGGCCTTGATGCCGAACAGCGAGACCGCCTCGGCGTGTTCGATCAGGCCCTCTGCGTCGATGATGTAGGTGATGCGCCGGGGCGCCCGGGCGGCTCGGTCGTCCGCAGCATGATAGGCCAGAGCCATGGTGCGCTCGGTGTCGCAGAGCAGGGGATAGCCGAAGCCGTGCTTGTCTGCGAAGGCCTTGTTGGCCGCCACCGTGTCGAAGGACACGCCGAAGACTCTCAAGTTCGGAGCGAGTTGGGGGATTCGATCACGGAACCCCTTGCCTTGCACCGTTCAGCCAGGGGTGCTGGCGTGGGGGTAGAACCACAAGAGCACTCGGCTGCCCCGCTGCTCGGCGAGGGTGACCGTGCGGCCCTCGTGGTCGAGCACTGCGAAGTCGGGGGCAGGTGTGCCCACGGTGAGCAGTTCTGGTCGCTTGCCGAAGATCATCGTCTCAACTCCAGTCGCTGTTCTGCCAGGCGGTGGGGACATCGGCCATGCCTCCGGGCAGGATACGCTCGGGGCCCGCGGCGCGCAGCTCGTCTTCGCTGCCCACGCCGCCCAGCACGGCCCAGCAGCGGATGCCCGCGGCGTTGGCGGCGAGCACGTCTGCGTCCGAGTCGCCGATCATCAGCGCTTCGTGGGGCTCGGCGGACAGTCCCCGCAAGGCCAGCAGCAGCAGGTCGGGGGCGGGCTTGGGATGCTCGACCAGGTCACGGCCGCTGACCTGGGTCATGTGCGCGGCGAGCTGTAGCGCAGTGAGCGTGTGCTCGGCGGCGCCGGTGGTGCGCGAGGTCGCCACGGCCAGGGTCGCGCCGAAGCTTGCCAGCGCGTCGAGGGCGGCGAGGACTCCGGGCAGGATGCGCGTGCGCGCGGGCAGCTGGGGCACGAAACGCTCGACGAAGATCGCCGACATGGCGGCAGGGTCGTCGGCGCCGAGCAGCTTCCAGGTGTCGTCTGGGGGCTGGCCGATGCGGGCGTGGGTCCAGGCCCGGTCGGGGACTCGCAGCCCCGCTTCGGTGGCCAGGGCGATGACGCCGTCGACGATGGCGTCATGAGCGTCGATGAGTGTGCCGTCGAGGTCGAGCAGAACGATGCGGGGAGCGGCCATGGGGCGAGAGGCTAACCCGTGGGGCTGGCGGACGGGAGCCCCTGGTCATTCCTGTGAGGGCCCTGCTGCGGGGGAGCGCTGGCCTTGCGTGATGGGTGCGCCCGTGGGTTCGGGCGGGGTTGGGGCCAGGGGCTTGGTCTGGCGTTCTGGCGGGGACTGGAGATCGCCCGCATCCTCGTCGCCTATCATGTCTCGCCATGAGGGATCGGCCACAACAGAGACCGGAGCCAGCGCCATGAGCAGTGCGCCCCAGGGCCAACTTCTCGTAGGCGCCCCCGAGCCCTGGTGTTCGCATGACTGGTCTGTGCTCTCCGAGCCCCGCACGCCTCGCAAGGCGCGGGTGCTGGTGGCCGACAGCCCCCAAGGGCGTGTGGTCTGCAAGGATTTCGCCGATGTGGCCAGCCGCCGCCGCTTCGACCTCACCTGGCGCTGGCGCAAGAACAACGAGTGCGCCGCGCTCACTGCGCTGCAAGGCCTGGCCGGAGTCCCCGACCTGCTGGCCAGTTGGCCCACGGGCATGGTCATGGATTGCGTCCCCGGTCAGCCCCTCGGTCGCCTGGGCAAAGACCTGCCAGAAGGCGTGTTCGATCGCCTGGATCTGCTGCTCGATGCCATCCATGATCGGGGCGTGGCCATCACCGATCTGCACCGCCTGAACATCCTCGTCGACACGGACGGCGCCGTGCACATCGTCGACTTCGAGCTGGCCTTGCTGGAGGGACGGGGTGCCGGCCGCCTGTTCAAGGGCTGGGCCGCCACCATGGACGAGCACGCCGCGGGCCGCCAACGACAGCGGCACGGCGTGCCCTTGTCGACGCGGCAGCAGCAGCTTCTCGATCATCCGCCTGCGGGGCGGCGAGCGCTCAAGGCGCTCAAGCGAGGCCTGCGCCACATGAAGGTCACCGTGCTGGGGAGGCGCCATTGAGTCTGGCCATCACACGCAGTCTGGCCAAGCGCGGCTGGGCGGGGTCGGCGCGGGTCTTGGGCTTGGCCACCACGGTCATCGCCCTGGTCACGTTCAGCGAGCCCAACCTGATGAGCTGCGCTCTGGGCCTGCCCATCGTCGCCGTGGGTCTGTGGTGGCGGGTCTGGTCTGCGGGGCACCTGGTGAAGAACGTGCAGCTCATCGTGAGCGGCCCGTACCGCTACGTGCAGAACCCGTTGTACTTCGGGCGGCTGTGTCTGCTCACCGGTCTGTGCCTCGCGGCGAGACTGATGGTTGATCGGGATGGCCAGCAACTCCCCTTGCACCTGTTCGCCCTGGCCACGGGTTGGCTGTTGTTCTTCGTCTACTACCTGCCCCGAAAGAAGCGCGTCGAGGGCCAGCGCCTGGCGACGATTCACGGGCAGGCCTACGACGACTGGGCCGCTGCGGTGCCGCTGATCTTCCCCCGCTTCACTGCCTGGGGCGACGACACCACGCGCTGGTCTGCCGCCCGCTTCGCCGACATGCGCGAGCTGCCGTTCGTGGTGACGATCGCAGGCGTGGGGCTGGCGTTGCTGGTGCGGGCGCTTGTGGGCTGACATGCGTGTGCATCAGTGTGCCGAACTCGGCGAGCGGCGCCTGAAGCACAGCCCGCCAAGGTGCTGGTGGCATGTCGAGCGCTCCTGTGTCCTTGACAACCTCACAGACCACCTCTAACTTTCATTCCCTTCGGGACCGCTTTTCAGCGGGAAGTATGTCATTGGCTTGATCGAAGGCGCCGGAAGTGCAACGCGGCGCGCAGGACCAGCAGGCAGCGAGAGGAGGCGATCGGTGACAGACGAGAGGCTAGAGCGCATCCGAGCCGTGACCGGCTCTGATGTCCTTCCTGACCTGAACGCTCTCGATCTCGCCAACGATCTCCACGTCGACCAAGCGGCTGCGGCGCTGCTAAGGCGCTTTCGCGCCGTTGACGACGCCAACGCGTTTCAGTTGTTGGTCGAACTGACGACTGAACGCCTGGCCGCAATCGCCAGCGACATCGCGGTAGAACTGGGTTTGGGCGCTGACGCTTTCGACTTGGTGAAGAACCTCTTTTCACGGCTCTTCCTCGATCTCAGCTCTCCGGAAAACGTTCCGCTTCACTACCTCGCTGATTCGGCCGAGAAGCTGAGAGTGGACGCCGAGACGATGATTCGCGATCTGGCTCTGGGCGAAGTCCCAGACCCTGAGGAACCCATGCTGTGGCAAGATGGGCAAGCCAGGGAACAAGACACTGAGGCCATGGTGGCCCAGGCCGCGCGCATCGGCTTCCATCGTCTCGACCTGCCCTTTCGGCGGGTTCTTCGAGCCAAGGACACCGAGGGCCTGAACACATCAGACATCGCCATCAGACTTGGAGTCCCCTTCGCCGACGTGGAAGAGCTGCTGCAATCAGCCCGTGAGCGCCTCGCCAGAGTCATCGACGACGTGCTGAAAGGACCATCGTCATGAGCCCCTCCGAAGCCATGGTCCAAGAGATCCTCGACCGCAGCAAGGCCGCAGGCCGGGACAAGCTCGCCGAGTTGGCGTACCAGATGGCACGGACGTGCCTGTCGGCCGCAGAGACAAAGTCCTCTGCAAGTCTTCGGTGGTACGAAGATCCGCGTGACGTGGTCGATCTCGGTCGCGACTTGCGGCAAATGGAGGTTCGGGTTGAGGTTGAAGCTAGCCGGGCTGATCTACCCATTGCCGCTCCCACAGCAGGGTCAGCGATCGCGTCAGCTCGCACGTGTTTGAGAGTTGTCAGTGGTCTTGAGGGCGAGAGTTCACGCTATTTGTTGCTGAACGCCCTCCTGTCTCGGGCAGAAGGGGACTTGGCAGAGGCTGTTCGGATCCTCGCGAGCATGCGGACATCGTCGATCTCTCGGCATTGGATGGCCCATTCTCAGGAGACGCTCCAGACAGTCCAGCTGAGCCTTGGCGAGTACGACGAGGTTCTTGAGGTCGGGAAGTCAGTTCTCCACCACTCTCCAGGGCGTCTCCTCGCCTTGTTCAACATGGCAACGGCTCGGGCTTGGATGAACGACGGTTTGGGCCTTGAGACGTGTTGTAAGCAGTTCAGGCAGAGTGACGAGCAGGTTGTCGACTCTGAATGGTGGGCGCATCTTCTCAGTTCTGAAGCAGCTTGGTTTGCGAATCACGTGAATCGTGACCCGACCGAGATCGTGACGATGTTCGGGCTACCAGCAGCTGGAGGCGGAGGATCATGACTGTTCTCGGACACTGGTCAGTCAAGGCGCTCAATACGTCACGCAGCCTTGCTCTCGCAGTCGCGGTTCTTGCGCTTGTCGGTTCACCGGTCGCTGGCACGGTCATTCCCGGGGCAACCGCCGCTGGAGGCGGCGGGGGTGCATCAGGAATCCCCCCGAAGGCTAGCCGACCCAACCGCACCCCCGCTGCGCCCGTTGATCAACTCACGGCTCCGCTCTACGTGGCTGTCGCTGGACCCGCGTCGACCTACACCGTGGTCGTGACCAGTCCCTCTGGTGCAATCGTTGCAGCGGGAACAACTGACGGCCAAGGTCTGGTCTTACTAACCGTGCCCGCTTTGATGGGATTGGAACTCGACGTGCTCGACACGAGCGTCGTGGGCTTACCGGTGGCGGGCGGGCAGATGATCTCGATCACGATCCCGTAGGTCAGGGCGGGGCTGCCGCTCTCTCCAGGAGCGTCTGGATTGTTGGGACGGAGACTGGGTTCGGCTGCCGGGCGATCATGCCCGGCAGCTATGCTTGGGCTCATGTCTATGCTGCGATTCGCTCGTCTCCTGTCGCATCCGCTGTTCGCTCGTTTGCTCGTCGCACTGCTGATCGCCGCCGCCTCGGCCCAGGACGAGCCCAACCCACGTCTCGAAGCCACGGCGTTCCCCCTGGCCCCGGGCGAAGTGCTGCGGGAGATCGTGCTGGAGAACCCCGGCCATCCCGTGGCCATGGCGTTTCTCCCCGACAGCACGTTGCTCTTCACCGACAAGGCGTCGCAGCAGGTGCGGGTGATCGGGCCGGACGGTGTGGAGGCGGACGAGCCCTTCCTCGATCTCTCAGGCGCGGAGCCTTCGGACCGAGGTTTGATCGGCATCGCCGTCGACCCTGACTTCGCTCACAACGGCTTCGTCTACCTGTCGCTCTCCAGCAACCTGGAGGCGCCCGTGGAGCGGGACGACATCGCTCGCATCGTTCGCGTGCGCGTGGCTGCAGGCGAGCGGCGGGC
>CAZIAK010000023.1:58030-61101 GCA_964537035.1 uncultured Phycisphaerales bacterium
CACCTTCGACCCGCTCTCCGGCGGCCTCTTCGCCACCGAGAACGGCCCGGCCGCGGACGACGAGATCAACCTCGTCGAGGCGGGCCTGAACTACGGCTGGCCCGCAGTGAGCGGCCCGGCCGATCTGGAGGAGGAGCAGCCTTTTGCCGAGCGGGAGGACTACCGCGGCCCCTTGATCGAGACCGGCCCGGCGCCCACGGGCATCGTGGTCGATGTGGACGGCAGGTTCGGCATGGCCGGTGCGCTGTTGGTGGTGGAGTGGTCGTACGCACGCTTGTTGCAGCTGGAACTCTCTTCTGACCGCCGCACCATCGAGCGCGCGCTGATCTTGTCCCTCGATGTGGGCACGGGCATCAACGACCTGGCCTGGGGGCCGGACGGGGCGCTCTACAGCTGCTCACCTAAGGCCATCGAGCGGCTGACGTTTCGCTCAGCGGGAGCGGCTGGGGACAGCTGAGGGGGCTGTGCTGCAGTGCGGCGGGGGATAGCTGAGGCCGCCGGGGTGGTAGGCCAAGCCGCAGAACTCTTAGCGGGCCTCTTCACCTGTCAACCGCTCGGAGATCGCGCGCAGCTCGTGGCGTCGGTCCTCAGAGAGCATGGTGTTGGCGGCCAGCTCCTCAATCTGCTGAAGCTGGTCGGGCCCGGCGTAGGCCGTGATCAGAGTCATCGCCTTGCTGCGGAAGGACGGGTTGTTGCGGCTCTTGAACAGCTTCAGAGCGAACTCGGCGACCACGCCATGTTGCGCTTCGTCGACGCCGTAGCTCAGTCCCCAAAGTGCTCTTCCTGAGTTGTTGTGATCTGGGTGCACCGCGGCCTTGATGAGTGCGTCGACGAAGGCCGCTGGTTTCTCGGGGGAGGTGCTGATCGCGAAGTAGATGACGTCATGATAGAGGTTGGGGTCATCGGTCTGGGCGAGCGCGATGAGGCGTGCTTCAAGCTCTGGGGTGATCCGTGCGCCCCACAGCCCGCGGCAGAGTTCACGCAGTTCCCGGGCATCCTGCGTCTGGAAGATGTCCAGCAAGACATCGGCGGCTGGGCCTGCGATCTTGCCCTCGCAGTACATGAAGAGGAGGTGCGAGATCGAGTCGCTCAAGCCGGGCGCGTTCTTGTGCGCTGCCGCGATGAGAAGATCGAGATCCCCCGGCTGGGAGCCCGCAGCCCAGAGCGCGTAGAAGGCCTTCGTCTGAACCGTCCCGTGAGCTGACGTAGTGAGGGGGAGAATGACCTCACGGAAGGACGCCTTGTCGTAGTTCGCTGTCGAGGTGCTGAGGAAGGCGCTCAGCGCAGCGACCCTTGTCGCCTCGTCAGCGCTGCCCATGGCCTCGCGGATCTTCGCCACCCCCGCTTCGCGCAGGGCTTCGTCGTCGATCTGCATCACCTCGTTTACCCACGACTGGATCTGGGCCTGTGACGTTCCCGGAGATGGGGCGGCGGCCAGGGCAGCTCTCTTCTCCCGGTCGCTGATGAACCGTACCTCTTCGGCTTGCACAGCCCAGGGCGAGAGGAAGCCAAGGGGATCGGCGGCTCCCATGTCGGCTTGCCGAGCAGGCGAAGTCGCCGAGAGCCCGAAGTCCAGCTGCGCGACGTCGTTGAACAGCGGGTCAGCCCTGGAGTTGCCATGGGTGCTGAAGAGAGCATCACCGAGTGGGAGGCGTACATCTTCCCCGTTCTTCCAGAAGGCGTTGTTCGCGAACACGACCTCATCGAGCGCGTGGCCGAAGGGAGACTCGGTGGTCAAGTTGCCAGTGGAGACACCCACGGGGTTGTTGAAGAAGATGTTGTCTGTCACTTGCGGGTTCGCGCTGTCATTGATCGTCACACCGGAGCGCAGGTTGTTGCTGAAGGTGTTGCCATGGATCGAGTCCGAGGCGCCATTCCAGCAGGTGATGCCGGTTCCGTTGCCGTGAAAATGGTTGGCTGTGACCTGGGCGGAGGTCTCGCCGTTGGCGTAGATGCCGAGGCGCGTGTTGTCGAACAGCAGGTTGCCACGAAGCGTCGGGGAGCAGTGGTCGTAGCGGATGCCATGCCATGCCGAGCCCGAGATGCGGCAGCGCTCGATCGTGACGTCGCCTTGCGAGCGGATGGCGACGCCGTAGTGAAACGCGTTGCGGATCTCGCATTGGGTGAGGGTCGCGCTGGCTGGGTCCGAGATCACGACGCCTTCAGCCCAGACCGCTGCCACGAGGGACTGACTCAGTGTCACCTCGCTCTGACCCATGATCTGGACCCCGCTGGCTGGCCCGCCCACGATGGCGCACTGGTCGATCTCAACCACGGCGTCTGCGATCTCGACCACTGCGCCCTTCATGACCGCCCCGTCGACATGTTCGCCGGGGGAGCTGAACCGCAGGCCGCGAATCAGGATGTCATGGCCTTCAGTGATGAGCAGCGCCGGGCGGCGGTTGCCTGTGCCCATGAGGCGTGTGTCCTCCCAGCCCGCACCCTGCAGTTGAACGTCATGGGTGATGGTGAGGTCTTCCACGTATGAGCCTGCCGCCACCTGCACCGTGGCGCCGAGAGGTGCGGCGTCGAGAGCCTCTTGGATCGCCGTGAAGTCCGCGCTGCCGTCCTGGGCGACACGGAGCACGGCTGGGTCTTCGGCCGATGTGGCAGCCCTCAACTCGCCAGTTGTCAGCTGCACCATGGCGATCGGGGCCAAGCTCACTAGCCCGAGCCCGATCGTTGCGAAGAGCTTGCGTGAGCTGAGCGCTCCTCGGCGATGGCCCTGGTCAAGACTGGTCAGCAGGGTCACGGCATAGTCCTCTGGAGAGACGCTAGCGAGCAGGATCTGCTCGTCGCAGGCGCGCTCGCGCTCGATCAGTATAATACGTCGGTTGGCGGGCCAAGTCAGGGGTTGGGGCCAGAAGAACGACAGGGCAAGTCGTGGTGGGCCTCTGCAAAACCAGCGCCCCCTGCTAGTGTGGAGGCATGCTTTTCTCGCCCGACACCAGCCTCACCTTGTCGGCCTTGTGGTCATTCTTGGCCACGTGAAACAGAGGTCCGATCACGAGAGCAGCTGGGGAGCGATGACAGTCGAGTGAAGACACTGACCTGGGGACTCCCGGCGCTGG
>CAZIAK010000023.1:61201-78761 GCA_964537035.1 uncultured Phycisphaerales bacterium
CGGGTCTGGTGCTCGCAGTCGCCGAGCGCCATCGAGCTGGGTGGCGTGGTGGCCATGACCGGCGCCACCGGCGGCTTCCAGGTGGCGCAGGTCAGCGAGGCCCACTGGCTGGCTGCGGACGCTGAGGGCTACATCGCTTCGTTCAAGACGCCCGTCGAGTTCTTGCGTGAGGTTCCGGGCGCGGAGGCTCAGATCGTGCTGGAGCCCGGCGGCTTCGGCCTCGACGTGCTTGTCACCGACGAGAACGACGCGCCCCTGCCGGGCGTGCGCGTCGAGGCCGCTGATCGCAGCTACATCAACGACGACCATGAGTCCGCTGATGAGATCGTCATCACGGAACGGCTGCGACGCCCGGTGATCACTGACGATCACGGGCGAGCGCGGTTGGAGGGGCTGTCCAACTCGTTCCTCGATGTTGAAGCTCGCCAAGCCGGGCAGAGGACTGCCCTGGGGCACATCTACCTAGCGGCTGACGGCACGCCCATGACCCTGGCCTGGCCTGATTCTCTCTTTCCGCTGGCTGGCGAGCCCCCACTGCTGAAACTCACGATGTCTCCCGAGGCTCGATTTGCCGGCCGGGTCACAAACGCGCAAGGCGAGCCCGTGGCCCAGGCCGTGATCGGCAGCATGCACCTCAACGCACCCTACGAAGTCGCCACTGACGCCGACGGGCGTTTCGCCCTCCGCCAGCTCTCAGGCTCTGGCGACATGGATGTGCCGGTCACCCTGACACACCCGGGCTACGCTCCCCTCGAGGAAGACCTACGCCTGCACAGCGGGGAGACCACCCACTGGAACCCGGTGCTCGAGCGTGGCGTCGAGCTGGCAGGCACGGTGGTTGACACTCGAGGCGTCCCCTTCGCAGGCGCTGTGCTCAAGGCCACCAACGACGACTGGAAGGGCCAGGTGCGGACTGACGCCTCCGGCGCGTTTCACTTCGGTGGCATCGTGGGCGAACAGGTCACGGTCTCGGTCTTCGAAGATGAGCGAGCGCAGGCGTCCTGGCCTACCCTCGAACTGACCGCAGACGTGCCAGAAGTGGCCCTCGAGATAGAGCTGCCCCGGGGCCTCGTCTCAGGCCGCGTGACCGGCACCGTCGTGGATCCGGATGGCCTCCCTCTGAAGGGCAAGATCTCCATCCAACGCGTCGTCGACGGGGAGCTGGCGAGCGCGCTCTTCCACTCAAGCACGAGGGTGGTCATTCGGAGGAAGCAGTTCTCTGCAGGCGGCCGGGAGTTCGTGGTAGATCGCCTCGGTGCCGGAAGCCATGGCGCGCTCATCGAGGTCGAGGGCCGTCCTGACCTCAGGCTGTTCTTCGACTACCCAGACATCTCCGTCGGTCACGACCTGGGCGCGCTGGTCATGCCGGTGGGGGGCACGCTCACCGTGACGCCGAACGTCATCGCTGGCGTGTCCTCGAGGGACCGCGTGGTCTTTGTTCTGCGCACCCTCTCTGGCGATCATGTCGATGGGCAGGGAATCCCTGTGGGCGAGTCCGGGTCGTTCAACGAGCAGGCCGGGGACTACCGCCTGTTCGTGGTCGACAAGGAGATGGTCGGTCACAGCCAACTCGTCACCCTACGCGAAGGTGAACACACCGAGCTGGTGGTGGACGTGGAGTTTGCCCCCACGATCTACCTCCAAGGCGAGAAGCCCGTCGAGCCCTTCGACCAGCCACTCTCCGTGCGAGTTCGCGACGCCGCGGGCGCGCTGCTCAAGACCATCCGCTGGACAGGCCGCTCTCGTTGTCGCGTGCCCCTGCATGTGCTCCCCGGGCCCTACGAACTCTCCATCGGCGACGACGGCCCCTGGACCACGTTCCACGTCGCCGGTACAGACAATCAAGTGGTGAGGATCGAGCCGTAGGCGTACCCTCATCGCATCGGCGCTGAACTGGGATGTGGCCGCAAGACTGCTTGCGACTTCTGAGCACTCTCGACGTCAGGTCGCTTCGATGCGCAACGACAATCAGTTTGCGAGTCCGATCTCGGCCACCGTGGAACCACACCATGCCACTCATCAACCGCCGCTACTTCGTCCGTGGGCTGGGCCTGACCCTTGTTGCACTGGCCATGGCGATGGTCGGCGGCTGCATCACGCCCCCGGCCATCCCCGCAGCGGGCTGGGACGACCTCGACCTGCTCGACTATCCCCCGGGCGCCGAACGTGTCGAGCTCACGGTGGACGACGATCGCACCTCTGATGTCACCTGGCCGGCCGGCGTGCCTGTGGCCACATCGATCTGGTACCAGTACGGCATCCAGGACGACACGGCCTCTGGCGGCGCCAGCTTGTCGAACGCGGTCGTCAGTACGCAGCCCTGATGAGCCTCGATGGCTCACCAGCCTTGCCTGCGGCCGCGTCAGGAGCTTTCAGGAGAGAGCCAGAGCGGCATGAATGAGTGCATGGGGCGTCGCTGAGCGCCCATGGGGCCTCGGCTGTGCAACCCTCAGCCCAGCTTGCGCCGCAGCCAGGCTCGGGCCAGGGTCCACTCGCGGGCCACCGTGCGTCGCGAGAGCCCCAGGGCCAGGGCGACCTCGTCCCCGGAGAGGCCGGCGAAGAAGCGCAGCTCGATGATGCGCGCCCAGCGTGCGTCGACCTTCTCCAGCTGATCCAGCGCGCCGTCGAGGGCCAGCAGGTCGACGGCGGGGACGTCCTCGCCCTCGGCGATGCCGGACAGGGTGATGCGTTCGGGGTCGCGCCGTTCGACGAGGCGCCGCCGGCCTTCATCCACGGCGACCCGGCGCATGATCGTGGCGCACAGGGCCAGGAAGTGGGCCCGGGGCATGGTGTCGAACTTGTCCGCCCCTGCCAGCTTGACCCAGGCTTGATGGACCAGGTCTGTGGGGTCGAGGCGCGAGCCCTTGAACAGGGCGCGGCCCGCGATGCGGCGCAGCGTCTCGTAGAGCTCTGCAGCGAGTTCGTCGATGGGTTGTTGCTGATCTTCAGTCATCGCTGGGGCTCGTCACTTGCTTGTGCTCGGCGGTGTCGAACCCGCCACTTGCGCGGGCTGGAGCTGGAGCGCTCGGGCCGGGCGCACGCCGGTGAGGGCGTCCCGCCCGCTGGCGAGTTTGTCCGAGCGCCGATACACGCTGGCCAGCCTCGGATTGAGGGCCGACGAGTTGCCCCGGCGAGAGACGTCGCCGTCCGGCTCCGTCAACACCAGCCCGTCGCCCGCTCGGTGCTCCAGGTCGTGGTAGCGCACCTTGTACGTGTCGCGGCAGTACTCCCAGACGTTGCCGATCACGTCGTGCAGGCCGTAGCCGTTGGGCAGCAGCGAACCCACCGGCCCGTGGGAGAGGTAGCCGTCGTCAGGGATGCCCATCGCGGCCAGCTGCTCCTGGGACGTGTGCGTGTTCCAGTTTGCGTGGCCGAGCAAGTCGGTGAGCTCAGGCCCGACCATGTAGCACCACTCACTGCCGCCTCGCGCGGCACGCTCCCACTGGGCTTCGGTCGGTGGCGTGATGCCCAGCCGGGGGAAGAGTTCTTGCATGCTCAGCCAGCTGAACGACTCGACGGGATGAAGGCCCGTGATCAGCTGGCCGGCAATGGTCGAACCCACTTCCCAATCGCTGGGCTGGTCATCGAACGCCCGGGACCACTGGGCTTGAGTCATCTCGTACTTTGAGATGAGAAAGGGATCCAGGCTGACCGTGAACGGCGGGCCCTCATGGGCCAGGACGAGCTGATCGTAGTTCGCGGCATCGGGGTCGGCTTTCTGGGCCCCTATCAAGAGCTCGCCCCCTGGGATCAACACGAAGACGAGCCCGTGTTCCTCGTGGGGGTGGAGACGTCCCTTGCCATCTCGCTCGGGCACGGTGCCCGAGAGCCACAGGGCGAACTCCTCCAGCGCGCTCTGTGGGTCTGGCCCCAGGGGGACGAGCCCTTCTTGCGGCTGCAGATGGAGGCCTTCGAAGCGCGGGTCGGCGTGGACACGGTCGGACACGCCTTGCCAGGCATCGAGCCGATCTCCCACGGTAGCGCCGTGGATCTCTGCCGCCAGAGCGCGACGCCGTCCGACTTCGACTGCGAGAGTCTCGGCGAAGGTCTGCACAGCATCGACGAATCCGTTGGCCTCCTGGAGCAGCCACTCTTCTTCGAAGACCAGGCCCGAAGCGGTCTGAGTCGACCCGGCTTCTTGAATCGCCTGGATCGCCTCGCGGTGTGCCGGGCTCCGTGCGGTGAGATCGTGTGCACGGCTGAGCCAGGAGTCGAAGGCAGGCACCGTGGCGCTCGATGTGGGCCAGAGATTGCCCGCCTCCAGCTGCAGGTCTTCGAGCAAGCGGCGATCAGAGAAGAGCAGGGAGATCGCTCCCTCGTGTCGCAGGTCGAGCAGCGCGCCTGCTGCCCAGGAGATGCTCGCGCCTACGGCGATCAAGGCCGCGGCGACGAGCAGGGTCAGCGAGCGGTTGCGAGCGACGAAGCGCCGCAGGCTCTCGAAGCGGGAGGGTGGCCGAGCGAGCACCGGGTCGTCACTCAGCCAGCGCTCCAGGTCATCGGCGAAGGCGTCCACGTCCGGGTAACGGCGCGCGGGCTCGGGGGCCAGGGCCGTCATCAGCATGGCCTCCAGATCGCCCGCGAGCGTGGGGTCTCGCTTGGTGGGCAGCAGGCAGTCGCCGTCGGCGATGATGCGCAGGGCCTCGTGGGGCAGCCGACCCCGCACGTCCATGGGCAGCACACCTGTGAGCAGCTCGAAGAGGATCACACCCAGTGCGAACTGATCGGCCCGTGCGTCCAATGACACACCACGTGCTTGCTCTGGCGCCATGTAGGCCAGGGTGCCGACGACCTGCCCTGTGGCGGTCAGGGTGAGTCGGCTGGAGTTGTCCGGCGTGGCCGTGTGGGCTACGCCGAAGTCAAGCACCACCGGCGTGCCGTCCTCTCTGACCAGGATGTTCTCGGGCTTCAGGTCACGGTGCAGGACGCCGTGGTCGTGGGCGTGGGCGACGGCTCGGGCGATGGGCAGGATCAGGGCGACCCGGCCCCGGCGGTCGAGGCCCTGCTGCTCTGCATGGTGAGTGACGGAGACGCCGTCGATGTACTCCATGGCCAGGTAGGGCTGCTGTCCCGCGCCCAGCTCGGCGATGCCCGACTCATACACCGAGGCGATGCCCGGATGTGAAAGACGCGCAAGGACGGATCCCTCCCGGGCGAAGCGCTGTGCCGCGGTGGGAGTGGCGACGTCGACCCTCAAGACCTTCAGCGCCACCGGTCGCCTGGGAGCCTCTTGGCTGGCCAGGTAGACCACGCCCATCGAGCCCCAACCCAGCACGCGCTCCACGGTGTAGCTGCCGATGCGCTCTGGCAGGGCAGGTTGAAACACGCGAGGCGAGGGAAGCACCGGCGGTCGTTCGAGAAAGTCGCCCAGATCGTCGACCTCGGCGATCAGGCTCAACGCGTCTTGCAGTGTCTCGCCCGGAAGCAGGTGCGCTTCGAGGTAGGCCTGCCGCTGCTCTGCCGGCAGGTCGAGCGCCGCATGAAGCAGCTCACGAGTGCGCGCGCGGTCGCTTGTGTCGTTGGAGGTTGTCACGCCAGCTCTCGTGTCCATCCCATGTGAGGTTGCGGAGGCACCTCACCTGCGCTCCAGCCTAACCGACAGGCGCCTGCACCGGTGATGTGAGCCCTCTCCCGGCGGTGTGCAATGCAGTCGCTTTAGCAGAGAAACCAGGGCCGCGGGGTGAGGCCGACACTGACCAGAGGCTGTCGCAAGGGTTGTGGCGCTGACAGCGACAGAGTCCGTCGCGCTCGAAGTGTCCGGCCTTCGCTTTGCCTCTGGATCTCGCTCTTCTGCTCGCAGGATCCGTTCGGATCCTCTCGGGCACCGCGGTGGCTTGCCTTTGGCTGATGAATCCGAGGCGAGCGCGGTCGGCTCGGATCGGGCTACACATCACCACTGAGAATCGGAGCGAAGAGAGTGAACGACCTGAGAAGCTGTGCTGTGGCTGTGGGCATTCTCCTGATCAGTGCTTCGATCGCGTCGGCCCAGGTCGGCCCGTTCGAATGGCAGGAGCTGGGCAACAACGAGCTGCCCAATCAGAACCCGACCGCCGCCGGATTCGGGCACTCGGCCGACGCGCTGGGCGACATCGACGGGGACGGGGTGCCTGACTTCGCCGTGGGAGCGCCGAACGGGGGACCGCCCTTCATCGACAGCCAAGGTGTGCAGTCCACGAGGAACAGCGTGGGCCAGGTGCGCCTGATTCAGTTGGACGCCTGCGGCGACTTCAAGGCCTGGACAACCCTCGACGGGACGAACCTGAAGGCGAACGGCCTCGAGAGTTCACTGGCCCCCTGGTTCGGGGCATCCGTCGCGCACGTGGGCGACGTCACGGTGCAAGGTCAGGACTTCAAGCTGGTCGCCGTGGGGGCGCCCAAGATCGACAAGGACGACAGCGGGGTTCCTGAGGGCGGTGTCTTCGTCTACAGCATCTACGCGGGGGGCAACGCCATGACGGGCCAGATGGTGAATGCCCCGCTCAGCTTTGGCGACACGCCCAACCTCAAGATCGTTCCCGGATACCCTGTGGCCCAGCTCAACAACATCAAGAATTACGGAACCTCAGTCGCAGGTCTGGGCGATCTGGACGGCAACGGCGGCTGGGGACTGGCGGTGGGTGATCCCGAGTACGACGGCATTGGCAGGGTCTGGGTGCACAGGCTCAACGTGGACGCAGCCGGCAAGGTCAGGGTGATTGGCACCACGGTGATCGGCGACGGCCTCTCGGTCTTCGGCCCGGGGGAGCTGCAGGCCGGCGACGAGTTCGGCGTGAGCGTCGCTGGCGTGGGTGACCTGGACGGCGATGGCGTGCCCGACCTGGCCGTGGGCGCGCGGAAAGACGACGCTCTGGGTGTCGACTGGGGTGACACCTGGATCCTCTTTCTGAACCCGGATACATCCGTACGCGAGAAGGTCAGGATGAGTTCGCTGCTCACCTCGCCAGTGATCTCGGGCGCTCTGGGTCAGGCCACGGGCGGCGCTGGTGACATCGACGGCAATGGTGTGCCGGACCTGCTCTCGGGCAACAGGGTTACAGATGAGATGAGCATCTTCCGCCTGGCCTACGGAGGAGCGCCGGCGAGCCTGTCCGTGGTGGGCATGGACGTGATTCAGCCCGGCGTCGACTGCTCCGGCAACTGCCCCGTCCCAGGAGACAAGTTTGGCGGGGCGGTCGTCAGCTTGGGTGATTTCGACGGCAACGGAGCGATCGATCTGGTGGTGGGCGCTGACGACACGTCCTACCCCAACAAAGACCAGGCGGGCGCGGTGTGGATGCTCTGGGACCGGGGCGCCAACCCCTGGACTGACCTGGGCAACGGCCTGGCAGGCACCAGCGGCATTCCCCTGCTCAGCTTCTGTGGCTACCTGCAGCCGGGCTACCCGCTGTGTGCCAAGTTGAGCAACGCGAAGCCCAGCACCAGCACGTTCTTCGTGCTGAGCCTGGTCAAGCTGAGCGCACCCTTCAAAGGAGGCGTGTTGGTGCCCGCGCCGGATTTCATACTGCCCATCCCGTCTGACGCGTCGGGCAAGTTCGAGTTCTGTGTCATCTGGCCAGCGGGCTTCCCTCCCCTGACTCAGTTCTACTCGCAGGTCTGGATCCCCGACATGGCCGGACCGTTCGGCTTCGCCGCCAGCAACGGCGTGCAGGGCACCACCCCCTGAATCGCCAAGTGGCAGGGCGCGTGTTCAGGGCCCGTGGTTAGGGCCGGGTCACCAAGAGGGGTGTCACCGGTCCTGGTCACGAGCGCGGCCAGTCGTGACCGTTAGCGACTGTCAGTTGCTGGGCTGAATGATGAAGTCGTCGTGGACCTGCGTCACAGGGTTGCTGCCCATGGCTTGAACAGCCTGGTTGAGCTCGATCAGGTGGCTGCGATCCAGCTGCAGCACCCGTTCGTCGGGCTGAACGGATGTGCCATAGGGATAGGCCACGCCAGGCGTCGCGGTCATCTCGACGTGTGTGCCCATGACCCAGGCGATGGGCTTGTCTGCCATGAAGTCCACGAGCCGCTGCAGGCTGTCCTGGTACTTGGTGAAGTTGCCCTGGCTCACGGCGCCGAAGATGAACAGGAACCCGGGGTAGAGGGTGTCGCCGGTGACCAGCAGCGCTGTCTCCCGATCGTAGACGGCGATGTGTGCGTTCTGGTGACCGGGGATGGCCACGATGTCGAGCACCCGTCCACCCAGATCGAAGGTGACCTGATCGTTGGGCCAGTTGCTGAAGCCGAAGAAGTTGATCACTGCGTTGGTCGACGTTCCCACCACAGTGGTGTTGGGCAGGCTCATCAACTGGGCATCGCCCGCGATGTGATCGCCGTGACCATGAGTGTGTGCCACGACCAGCTCGATCGACGTCTTGCCAGCCGCGAGGAGCCATTGGCTGATGACGTTGCCGACGACGTCGGCGATGGGGATGTTGCCCGCCCCGGAGTCGAGCATGAGCACCTTGTCGTCGCCGAAGAACAGGTACATGAACGGGCCTTCGAAGTTGGTGCACATCGACTGGCGCAGGATGAACGTGTTCGCGTTGTACATCTCGACCTGCACCTCGGGATCGTTCGCGCAGTCGGTGCCGCTGATCCAGCTGGACGGGAACGCGCCGCTCACGGGCGGGTTGGGCGTCGTCCCCAGAATGGCATTGCTGGCAGAGAGGCCCGATGGTCCGGCGCCGTCGACGATCCACTCCTGAAAATACGCGTCGGTGCCAGGCAGCAGTCCCCCTGGCCACTTGGCTGCGATGTCCAGGTTGCCCGCACCGTCGGTGGCCCCGGTGACGAGGAAGTCGAGGCTGGGGACGAGAACGCCGCCCTTGAAGGGCGCCGAGAGGCCGGCCAGCCCGATGACCACGAACACGGGGGCGTTCTCGAGGGCGTTCGAGAGCGAGAGGGTGACCAAGGTGTTGCCCGCCAAGGAGCCCGTGCCTTCGAGCAGCGGCGCGCCGTAGGCCCCAGCCAGCGACTCACCAAGATCGGTCCAGGGATCGCAGCAGACGCCGCCGCTGCCCGCCTCGGCCGCCTCGGCCGCCTCGGCAGACAGGAGCATGGCCACCAGGATCAGAGCGCGACGAATGAGGGGCTGCATGGCCTGGCTCCGTTGGGGTCGACGAGTGACGGGGGCCTGGGCAAAGCTAACACGGGCCCCTCAGGCCGGGGTGCATGTGACGGCAACGTCCGTTGCGTTGCCAGCTGCCTCCAGGGATGGACGACACCCAGGGGGCCTACCCCACCCACCACCACTTGCCAACGGCCAACAGGACCACCGCTACGACGATCACTCCCAAGCCCCGCTCCCGCCGCAGGGCCTTCGACAGCGGCAACACCGCCGGGCCGTACCCACCGCGGAGCACGCGCCCGAGGGACGGCACCAACCACGGCGTGCATTGCCGGTATTCTTCATACTCGGTGCCATACAGCTCCACCAATACACCTTCCTCCCAGCGCACGATGGTGGCGTACCAGGCGAAGGCGGCCAGGCCGGCCAGGGCGGCGTACCACACCGGGGCCAGCACCAGGCAGGTGCCGGTGAGTCCCATGATGTTGGCCACATAGAGGGGGTTGCGGACCAGGGCGAAGGGGCCGCTGGTCACCAGGTGCTTGCGCTCTCTGGCCTTGCGCGCGTGGACCCGGGCGGCCCCGCCGATGTGACGGACGGCCCAGAGGCGCAGGGTCGCCCAGGCCAGGAGCAGCAGCACTCCGGCGAGCACTCCGGCCTGGCTCGGTGGGGCGAAGAGCAGGGCACCGAGGGTGCAGACCGGGTGCAACTTGCCCCGTTGGGTGAACAGCAGGCCGGAGGACACGGGTTTTCCTGGGGAGCAAGGGGCGGCCCAGTATGCCAGCTCACTCTGCCCGACCGCAGCCCGCAAAGCCTCGCCCCTGACCTGCTGCTACGATGAGGGGATGGACCGTCTCGTCGCCACCCAACTCTTCTCTGGCCTGCGCAAGCTCCTGGTGGGCCCGGAAGCGCTGCTGCTGGCCATGGTGGTCATGCTCATCGAGACCGCCGGCCCCAGCTCGGTCGACGACGTGGACGACCTGCTCTGGGTGTTCTTGCTGCCCATGCTCTTCGTGGCCGGTTGCTCCATGGCCCGCCATCGCCGCCTGCCCATCACCGTGCTCGTGATCGACTGGGCACTGAGCTCGTTTCAGCTGCTGCGGCGCAAGCTGGTGCTCAGCCTGGGCCTCGACTTTCACCCGCACCTGAGCCCTCGCCCCGAGCGCTTCACCGGGCTGGGTCGACTGGTGGGGGCGCTGACCCTGGCGGTCATCGCGCTCTGGCCAGCCCAAGGTCTGCTCCGCGAAGGTCTGCTGGCTCTGCGAGTGCGGGGCCTGTACAGCATCTACGTCCTGGCCTTGGGACTGACCTGGGCCTGGCTGCTCTCCGGCATCGTCTTGCAGTTGCCTGCCATCGTGTTGTCCATCCTGGAGATCATCAAGCGCCGGTCGCGGCTGCGCAGCGGCGTGCGCATCGGCATCGTCTCCGTGCTGCTCGTGGTCATCGGCGGTCTGCTCTACACGCTCGACGGCGCCACGGGGACAACGGGCAGCCTGGTGCTGCTGGTCTGCGGCTGCTGCGCCCCGTTGCTGTTGCGCCCCGAAGAACCTCCGAGCGGTCCCTGGCTGAACATCGCCGTGGGCGCGGGAGCCAAACCCAAGACCGCGCGCATCGCCGACGTCATCCGCGGCGTGCACGCGGGCTTGGCCTTGCAGGCCCTGTTGGTGCTGTTGCTCCTGGCTCCCCGGGGGCCCGAACCGGTGACCACCTTGCCGGTCACCAACGCCCTGGTGCGCATGTACGGCTGGCTCGCCGCCTGGCTCTTCACCGGCTCGGCCTGGATGGCCGTCAGCGAATTCAATCGCCGGCGGCGCCTGTTCGATCCGGCGTTTCCGCGCAGCAAGGTGTTGTGGGCCACGGTGGGGCCCGAGGCCACGGCTCTTGAGCTCGAGCGGCACTTCGTCGAGCAGGCGGGGTGGCGGCTGGTGGTCTCGGATCAGCTGCCAGGGCTCGACGATGCGGACCTGCTGGTGGGCACGCCCAGTTCTGTGGCGCCTCGTGCTGCGGTCCCCCTGACTCGGGTGCCTCCCGCGGTGTTCCTGCTCGAAGACGACGCCGGCGTCGTGCTCGACGAGGCCGAAGAGCGAGACAAGGCCGAGCGCTGCACCGCCGCCATCCAACGCCTGCTGATCACGTCACGGCCGGGCCTGGGCGACCGGGGCGAGGGTACGTTTCTCGTGCCTCAGTGCTGGCTGGTGGTGGGCCTCACCCGGGACGACGATCGGGGCGGCATGGAGCGCAGCAGCTCCATGACCTTTGGCCAGTCGTTCCAGGCCGCTTTGGGCACGAGGCTGCGGCGTTTTCTCTTCGAGGTGATGAGCAGAGCAGGCCTGGACGTCCTCTTCATTGAAGACGCGGTGACCACCGAGCAGGTCGGCGAGGTGTTGGACGTGTTGATGGAGCACCACATCTGTCGGGCCGAACCGGGGCGGGTGGGCGAGCATGACTTCGTGGGCATCGAAGGCGTCCGGGTGGTCTTGCACGACGTGCAGCCCGAGGCCGAGGGCATCCCCGGGGTCGACGCGAACGCCACCCGTCACGCCATCAGCCGCGCCCGGATCATGATCATCGGCCGGGACCGCAAGGGCGGCGACGACGATGACGGCCCGCCGAGCGACGGAGAGTCGAGCGACCTTTGGCTGCGAGAGACCTTGGGGGCGATCTTCCCCCGGGTGCCGGTGGTCTGAGCTGGCGTCTGCGCTGCAGATTGCAGCTTTTCCCCATGGCTCCGGGCGTCCCCGTGTCTCACCAAGGGGGGCCGTTTCGCTCGGACAGGGTCGGCTTCGCCTCCACACTCGCTGCAGACCCCCCTTGGTGAGACACGGGGGCGCCCTCGGTGGTGGAGAGGCTGGCTACTGTGGCCTTCCTTGTTTCGTTGTCGGCATGCCGGCGGTTTGCTTGCTGCCCTGAGCTGTGGCGCTTACGGCGGGTCTGGGGCACGCCAGCGGTGCGCTTGCGGTTGGCCTGGGGTGCTCTTGGGGCAGGCCTGGGGGAGACCGTCGAGGCCTGGGCGACGGGCTTGGCCAGCCACGGGGGCTTGGGTTACTTGATCTCGTACACGAAGGGATCGCTGTCGCCGCCTGCGCCTGGGGCATCGGTCTCTTCGACCTCTTCTTCGATCTCGGGGCTGAAGACCAGGGCCAGGTCGTCTCGGCCGTTGCGGATGTAGACCTCGATGGGCTCGTAGTCGATGCCATCGCTGGTGACCACCTGGAACGTCCAGGAAGTGTTGGGCGACATGTCGTCGAAGGAGTACTCGAGGGTCTCCTTGTCCGGGCGCGTGTTGGCTTCGCCTCCGTCGTCAGACCGGGCGGTGAGCCAGAGCCACGAGGGCACTTCGTCTGTGCCTTCGAAGGCCAGCTGACCCGAGACGCTGACCGCCCGCTCCAGGCGCACATTGATGCCCCGGGCCGTGCCCTGGCGTGAGACTGTGAAGGCCTCGGTCCCTGAGCGGGCGAAGCCGTCGGCGGTGGCGGTCACCGTGTAGTCGCCTTCACTGACCACGTCGAAGCGGTACTGCCCCGCCGCATCGGTCACGGCGATGGCGCCGCGTCCACCCCAGAAGCCGGCCTCGGCTTCGCTGACCGCCTTGAGGGCCACGTTGGCGCCGGGGAGGGGCTGACCGTTGATGCCCGAGACCACCCGGCCCTCGACCGCGCCCGTGCTGATGGAGACCTCTACGAAACGCTGCTCGTCCACGGCCAGCTCGAACGAGCTGGTGTCCACCGAACCTGTGCCGAGGGACTGGCTGGCGTCTGCATGAAACATGAGCTGGACCGTGCCCGCTTCGAGATAGCCCATGACGAAGCTGCCGTCTTCTGCGGTGCTCACCGAGCGGCGGATGCCACCCCAGGTGCGCACCTTCCAGCCTGCAGCTGGTTGGCCGTTGACCACCAGGCGGCCGCGCACGAAGCCCGTCTCCATGTCGGCCCAGGTGCTGCCCACGACCAGGGTGGCGTCGGTCTCCTGCCCCGACGTGACAAACACATTCTGTTCGGCCTCTGCGGTCATGGCGAAGGGTTCCCACCATGTGGCCAGGCTGGTGAAGCTCATCCGATCGCGAGCTTGCAGTTGAGCTTCGCCCGGCTCGACGTCGGCGAACGCGAAGCTGCCGTCGGGAGCGGTGAGGGTCATGCGCGGCATGGCGCCGGCCAGGGTCTCCGTGTCGTCTGTGCGCAGGGTGACCATCAAGATCTTGCTGGGTGGCCCGCCGTTCTCGAGCACCGTGCCCACCACCGTGCCGCCCACGTCGAGCACGATCACGGGTACTTCCCCTTCGATGGGAACGGTCAGTGTCTGCTGGGCCACGGCGAAGGCGGGGTGGGTGACTTCGAGGACGTACTCACCGGCAGCCAGGTCTTGCAGCTCGGCCTCGCCCTCGTCGTCGCAGCGAGAGGAGGTGATGGCCTGGGGTGGTCCGTCGTCTCGTCGGTTGCCTTCGTCGTCAGCGCTGCGCACGCTCACCAGGGCCCACTCGACAGGCGTGGCGTCGTCGTCGTTCTGGACCACTCTCACGGTGACCGCGGTGGCCGGGTGCAAGATCAGCGACTCGGTCAGGTCGGCGTGGGTCAGGTCGTAGGTGCTGCGCACCGAGCCGAAGCCCTCGGCGGCGATGAGCACGTCCCAGATGCCCGGGTCGAGGTCTGCGATGAGCCAGCGGCCGTCTTCGTCTCTGCTCACCGCGTCGACGTTCTGGCGGGGCTCGATCAAGAAGTCGGGGATCTCGGCGGCGTCGGGCATGGGCAGGTGGCGCGCGAAGACCCGCAGGGACTCGATGGGTGCGTCGTCTTCATCGACCAGGTCCAGGGTGAGAGTGCGTGTGCTGGGCAAGATCACGGTCACGTCGCCAGCGCCGGGCTCCAGCCCCCCTGTGTCCGCGGTGTAGATGTGATCGGAGGACTGACGCGCGGCGGCGCGGGCCACTCCGTGGCGCAGGCCGGGCACCTCAAAGCGGCCCTTCTCGTCAGCGTGAACCGGCGGCCGCAAGATGGCCACCGGGCCGAAGATGAGCTGGTTGCCCGCCATCACCTCGGCGTGGGGGACGGGCTTGCCGCCGTCGTCGATGACCCGGCCGGTGAGGGTCAGCCCGTCGAGCATGATCTGCTCGCCCAGGTCGCGCACGGTGCCCGGCGTGCCCGTGGAGTGTGGGCCGTCGACATTGGTGACGTGGACGTTGTCGTCGAGCACCAGGGACACGAGACCTTGACGCACTCCTTCGAGAGTCCAGCGGCCCTCGTTGTCTGAGGTGGTGGTGGGGAAGGGCAGCAGTCGCTCGAAGCGGTGCAGAGACGGCGAGGGCACCACCACCATCTGCACTCCGTCGTCGTCGACGAGCACACCGCTGCCAGCACGAAAGTCGGCGATGCCCGAGCTGAGGATCATGCTCTGCAGATCGGTGGCCCGCACGCGCACCCCGGGGAGCGCCTCGCCCCGCTCGTCGACCACGACTCCGGTGAGCGTGACACCGAGGGGCATGACGATGTCGCCCAGGTCTTTCTCTCCGCCAGACACCGGCGTCTCTTCGAGGAGGTGCAGCAAGACCCGCGGCCCGCCGGGATCGATGAGCAGCACGCCCAGCACCCGGGGTTCGATCTCGGCGAACCGAAACCGTCCCTCGTCGTCGGTCTCGACCTCGCCCAGCTCGGGCTGAATGGCGGAGCTGCCCGTGGTCAACAGGGCGTCGAGGTTGGGGAACAAGTCCGTGACGCCGCCGCCCATGAGGCTGATGGTCATGTGCGGCACGGGGTCGCCGTTCTCTTCGACGAGCCGCCCGAAGATGCCGCCGAGGCTGTCCCGATAGCTGGCGGGCATGGTCGCCCCGGCGAGTGGGTCGCCCGACGTTGCCGGGGCCACGGGCTGTTCCACGTCGAGGCGGCTGGTGGTGTCCGCGAGGGGAGCGGTCACTTGTGTGCGCTCGCCCTCGTCTGCCCCTGCGCTGACCACCGCCGCCTGCGGGTCGGTCTCTGTCCCCGGTTCGTAGATCAGCAGGGCGACCGCTGCCACGGCGATCAGGGCGATCAAGGCAAGAGCCAGATGCAGGGGCTTCATCACGGTTCCTCGGTGCTGGGCGGGGCAGGACGCCCGCCACCATAGCGATCCCATGTGACGCAACAGCGGCCAGGTTTGGGGGATGCGGCTCCTACCCTGGCCAGCGCGATCGTCTGATCTCGGATAGCCTGGGGGACACAGATTCTCCCGTTCGCCGCCCTCCCCGAGCGTTTCCGTGGCCCGCATCCCGCTCCTGTTCGTCGTGCTCGCTTGCGTCCTGACCTCCAGCGCCCAGGCCATTGACCTCACCGTCGATCGCCAGCTGCGGGTAGAGAAGCAGCTGAGAGAGGGCTTCACCGTCGATCTCAGCGGGCCACCAGGCGCTCGGGCCAAGCTCATCGTCGACCTGGTGGGAGGGCCGTCCCTGCTGCTCGGGCAGCTCGTGGACATCGGGCTCTCGCCGCTCACCACAGTGGTGGCCCTGGGGCCCATCCCCGAGAGCGGTCTGCTCAGCGTGTCGGTGTCCTTGCCAGAGGATCTGCAGCTCGTCGACCAGACCCTCTACGCCCTCGCGTGCGTGGACAACGGCCAGGGCTACGACCTGTCTGACACGCTCAAGGTGGTGGTGGTCGAGCGGGACACCCAGCTGGCGGGCATGGTGCTCGGCGCGTTCCCCGGCTTCGATTACGTGCGCGCCTTCAACGAGACCCTGCCGCTGACCGTGGCCGTCGACCCGACGCACCACCCCCTCGCTGCTGGTCGCACCGCCGACGTCTACGTGGTCGCGTCGAAGACCGCAGCCCAGTGGGACGCCGACCCGAGCCTGGTCGACCTGAGCGGTGACGGCGCCGAGACGGTCGTCTTCGGCGAGACCCTGGCCCAGAACATCGTCACCGTCGACGGCGGCACGTTGTCCGGCGACGCTGGCTCTGGCCTGGGCGTGGGCTACGACATCGTGGTCGACTTCGGCCAGGACGGGCAGCTCGACCCGGACGACCTCATCGACGGCTACGGTGACGAGGCGGGGCTCTACATCTGTCACGATACGACCCTGCCCGGGCCGTACCAGGTCACCGAGTCGATCTACACCGGCGGCGGTTGGCTGGGCCAAGACCTGTATTACCCCACCCAGATCGCGTCACTCGGGCAGCTGCCCGTGATCATCATCAGCCACGGCAACGGCCACGACTACCAGTGGTATGACCACATCGGCAACCACATGGCGAGCTACGGCTTCATCGTCATGAGCCACCAGAACAACACAGGGCCAGGCATCGAGACCGCCAGCACCACGACCCTGACCAACACCGACTACCTGCTCGGCAATCTCGACATCATCGAGGGGGGCGCGCTGCAAGGTCACGTGGACGCGACCAACATCCAATGGATCGGACACAGCCGCGGCGGCGAAGGCGTGGCCCGTGCGTACGACCGCATCTACGACGGCAACTGGGTGCCGGTGCACTACACCATCGAGAGCATCAAGCTCGTCTCGAGCATGGCGCCCACGGACTTTCTGGGCACGAAGAAGGCCACGCCCCACGACGTGCCCTACCACCTCTGGGTGGGAGCCGCCGACGCCGACGTGACCGGCTGCGCCAACAACGACATCGCTCAGAGCTACCACCTGCTCGGTCGCGCCGAAGATCGCAAGCAGTCGATCACCCTCTACGGCGCGGGCCACGGCGTCTTCCACGCGGGCTCCGGGGGCAACTTCGCCAAGGGTCCCTGCAAGATCTTCAACGTGGTGACCCACGCGATCATGCGCGGCTACATGCTGCCCCTGTTCCTGGCTCACGCCAAGGACAACATCCCCGCCCGAGACTTCCTCTGGCGGCAGTACGAAGACTTTCATCCCCTGGGCGCGCCGGTCGCCAACCCCTGCGTGATCGTCAACCTGCAGTACCGCCAGGGGGACGCCGAAGGGCGCTACGTCATCGACGACTTTCAGAGCCAGCCCGCGACAACCGTGGCGAGCACGGGTGAGGATGTCGCGTTCACCGTCGACAACGTGCTCGAGGGCCGGCTCGACGATGGCGACGCCAACTTCGTCGGCGGTATGGGCCCCTTCAATGGCTTCACCGAAGCCAAGGCCAGCGACTCGTCAAGCGGTCTGGTCTTCGACTTCTCCGGCGGCGTCGATCAGTCGATCACGTTCACTCTGGCACAAGCCGCGCGCAACGCCCGGGTCTGGAAGGTGCTGACCTTCCGCGCCTGCCAGCTCACCCGTCAGATGCTGACCGTCGCCGACCTCGAAGACGTCACCTTCAACGTGACCGTCACCGACCACATGGGCCGCCAGAGCACGGTGGGCATCGCCACCTTCGGCGACGGCATCGAAGAGCCCTACCAGCGCACCAAGTGCGGCAGCGTGGGCGCAGGCTGGGGCAACGAGTTCGAGACCATCCGCCTGCCCTTGCACGAGTTCGAGGCCGATGGCGCGAACATCGATCTCTCCAACCTCGCCACAGTGCGCTTCGACTTCGGCCCGGGGGCCGGCAGCAGCCAGGGCAGCCTGGGCTTGGA
>CAZIAK010000024.1:0-76937 GCA_964537035.1 uncultured Phycisphaerales bacterium
CTCCCAGCGATGTGGCGATTGGGGGGACAGGCCTCCGTGCGACTGCTCAGGCCGGCGCCACACGGTGATGATCTGTGAGCGGTCCGGCACCCCGGCCTCGCCCCGCTCCCTCTGATTCGTGCCAGAATCCGGGAACGATTGGGGGGCCACCGGGCACTCATCAGCTGCATGAACCAAGACGCGCCCCATATTTCCGTTGAGTCCCTGCTGGCCGAGTCGGCTTGGGTGCGTTCGTTGGCTCGCAGCTTGATCTTCGATCAAAGCCAGGTGGATGACGTGGTGCAGCAGACCTGGGTGGTGGCTCTGCAACGGGCTCCCCGACGGACCAGTGAGCCTCGGGCCTGGCTGGGCGGCATCGTGAGAAACGTCGTCCATCGGCAAGTGCGCAACAGGCAGCGGCGGCGGCACCACGAGACGCTGCACCATGAGCTGGGTGAGCAAGGTGCCGGAGATCGGGCGCAGGAATCCGCCGCGGATCTGGTGGGCCAGGCCGAGCTGTTTCGGCAGGTGGTAGAAGCCGTACTGGCACTGGACGAGCCCTTCCGCTCGGTCGTCATCCTGCGCTACTTCAAGGGCCTGGCTCCCCGGGAGATCGCGTTGCAGCTGGATGTCCCATCCGTCACGGTGCGCACTCGACTCCACCGGGCCCTGGAGCGTCTTCGACGGCGCCTGGACGCCGGGTCGGGAGGGGATCGGCGCAGCTGGTCCTTGGCCCTGATCCCGCTCATCGTGCGCTGGGATGGGGGAGCCGTGGCAGCGCTGGCCAGCGCCACGGGTGCGGGGTCCGCGAAGACTTCACTGGGGGTGTTATCGATGACGATGAAGATGAAGGTCGCGCTCACGACCGCTGTGCTCGCTCTCGGAGGGATGGGGGGCTGGTTGCTGGGCGATCTGGCCTCGCCAGGCGAGACGTCACGGCCAGCGGTGGTCGACGCGCCGGAGGGTGCCGAGCTGTCCTCTGGCCAGCAGGCCTCGCCAGAGTCAGGCTCGGAGGCGAGTCACGAAGGGGACGAGTCCGCTGCTCTGGGCGCCGGGGAACGGTCGGCCCTCACGGCCACCGCCGCCCCGGCGCCCCTGGCTGATCCTCTGGGTGTGGTCCTGTTCGGCGCGGTCCTGGACGAGCTGGGCCAGCCTGTGAGCGACGAGCTTGTCCGCGCCCAGGTGCGATTGCAGGGGCCTGGGGGAAGCGTGCGGTCGTGCCAGGTGACCGACGCCACGTTCTCCTTTGCCGGGCTGAGGGCGGGGCCGTGGTCGTTGAATCTCGACATGGAGGGCTTTCTGCCCCTGGCCATGGAGCTCGATCTGCAGCCAGGCGACCCGCGGCGGCAGGACCTGCTGCTCAGTCGGGCGGTGGTCTTGCCGGTGCGCATCAGAACACCTTCTGGTGAGTCGACCCAGGAGTTGCTCGACAAGGCGGCGGGCTCGTCCTGGGATGCCCTGCGGCTCACCGTGGTGGCCACCGCCGAACCTCTGACCCATGATCTCCCGCCCATCTCTCATCGCCGATACGACCGCCACGAGCTGGGCAGCTACGCGGCCAACGAGCAGGCCCCTTGGTTGCCGCCATCAGACATGCCCGCAGATTGCGATGGTCTGCTGGAGCTGACGGCGCCTCTGCCTGTGTGGGTCAGCCTGCTGGCGCGACATGTGGTCCTGGCTACCCAGCAGGTGCCGTTGGGCGCGACCGAGATCGTCTTCGTGATGCCCGTGGCGGCTGCGCAGGGTGTTCTGGGTGAGGTGCGGCTCACAGTCGTCGATGCCGAGAGCGGAGAGCCCCTGCTGAACGCTCGGGTCGATCTCAGCGACAGCCAGTCAAGCGGCGGTGGTTCTCCGGTGGATGGCACGGGCTCGGTTCACTTCGTCGAGCAGCTGCCGGGTCTGCTCGAACTCACCATCAACGCTCCAGGTCATGAGAGTCTCCGTCGTGCGGTGACCGTCGCGTCAGGAACGCCGACCGATCTGGGTGAGGTGCCCTTGGATGTGGCCACGGCACTCGGCGGTCGAGTGGTCGACACCCTGGGAGCGCCGGTCGCACTCAGGCTCCACGCCGTGCCCGTCGATCGCTTCGATCGGGACGCCGACCTCTGCCGTCGCCAGAGCTGGCAATCTGGTTCGGATGGGCGCTTCACCTTCCCGCTCCAGGGTCGGGAGCGCTACGTGCTGGAGACCTCTGACCGTGACTGGGTCGTCAGACCTCAGGTCCTGGACGCGCGGCAGGGCGACCTCAGCGACATCGAGCTGGTGGCGGACAAGCCTGTCCCCGTAACACTCCACGCCTCCTGGGCCGCCGATCAGACGCGGGCCCTGCGGATCTACACTGAGAACGGGGCGCCGGTGCGTAGCTATCAGCGGTGGGCGGGTGGCTTCGATCGCATCTTGCCCCTGTCGCCCGGCCGCTACGAGTACGTGGTAGGGGGGCGAGGCTCCGGGCATGAGTTCGTAGTGGGGGCCTCGGCGGCGACCGTCAGCCTCCGCCCCTGACTCGAGGTCCACCAAATGTAGCGGCGAGAGCGACACTCCTGGCCCCCAGGGGCTGGGTTGCCTGTAAAGTTTCGGTGAGCATTCGGCCAAGAGCGCACAAATCGGGCAAATCTGGCAGGTATCGGCTTGTGCAATTGGGAATCTAGAGCCACCATCTAGCTCCGATTTGCAGGGAGTTTCGGCCCACGGGTCGTCACGGGAGCCTCCCACCGCCTGCACCTCGGTCACTCATTCACGGGCTCACCCTGGAGAACGATCAACATGCTTCGTCCGACCCTTATCGGCGCCGCGGTCTTGGCTGCCAGCGCTACTCTGTCCGCTCAGTCACCACTCTTGATCACCGAGTTCGCCGTCACACCGACCGCCGGTGAGATGGTCGAGTTCTACAACCCCGGTGCTGAGCCTGTCGATCTGACCAACTACTACATCAGTGACGCCACCTTCGCGGGCGGCGGAACCTACTACTACAACATCGTCATCGGCGCCCCGGGCGGCGGTGGTTTCGGTGACTTCAGCGCTCGCTTCCCCGCCGGTGCCAGCATCGCCCCGGGCGAGTACCAGACGGTGGCTTTCGCCGACGCTGACGGAGCCGAGGGCTTCTTCAACACCTACGGCGTCCTGCCCACCTACGAGTGCATCGGCAACGCCGTGCCTCCGTTCAACGATCCCACCGTGGCCGACATGCTTGAGGCCGTGCCGGGTTCGATCAACGGTGGTGGTGGTCTGACCAACTCCGGTGAGATGTGCACCATCTTCTACTGGGATGGCAACAGCGACCTGGTCACCGACGTCGACTACGTGATGTGGGGCGACACCAACGAAGGCGTGGACAAGACCGGCGTGAGCATCGATGGTCCCGACGCTGACGGCACCGCGAGCACCTACCTGGATGACGTCGACCTGGGCTCGCAGGCGTTCATGAGCACCCACTCGTTTGGCAACTCCAACCAGCGTCAGATGATGTCTGAAGGTCTCGAGACGACCCTGGGTGGTAACGGCGCCGATGGCAACAACGAGATGAGCGAGAACCTGGCGGCGACCTTTGTCGAAGCTGTCTGGACTCCGAACGCTCGTACGGCCACCGCTGTCGACTACTCCTGGTCGAACAACAACGACGGCACCTACGACATCACCTCCACCGGTGGTACGCCCAACGGTGCCCTGATCGGCCTGTTCGCCATGGCTGGCGGCAACTTCGCCGTGGGCCAGTGCCCCGGTGATGGCCTGAGCGTCATGCTCGGTGGTCCCACCGCGCTCGCTTTCGGCACCTTCGACGCTGCTGGCGAAGTGAACGCGACCCTGGCCGTCATGGCTGGGTTGGGTACGCTGCACATGCAGGTGATCGACGTCTCTGCTTGCAAGATCACCAACGTCGTGGTCGCCACTTTCTGAGCTGACACCACGATCGGATTCAGTCTCGGCTGAGTCCTCACGAGGGCCGTCCCGGCGGGTGTCGGGGCGGCCCTCGTTGTTTGTCTGGCCTGCCCCGCGAGGCGCAGATCCGTTATCGTCCCGCCATGCCTACCTCTACCTTTGAAGACATCGCGGCGGGGACGCCGGATCTGGACGACCTCGCAACCCGCAACGAGACCTGGCTCGCGAGCCTCGCTGCTGCAGCCGACGTCGAGGCCTGCCTGGCCGTGATCCTCGACTGGGACAGGGCGCGCCGGGAGTTCGAGACCTGGAGCAACCTGGTCGACCTCCGCTTTCACCAGGTCACCACCGACAGCGCAGCCATCGCCGACCGAGATCTGAGCGATCAGCTGAGTCCCCGCTGGACAGAGCTGGAGGTGGCCATGAAGCGATCCCTGATCGCGCACCCCTTGAGAGGCCAGCTGGAGGACTCCCTGGGTGCCCAGGTCTTCGCGCTCTGGGAGGTCGACGTGCTGGCCTTTGACCCGGCACTCAAGGACGACCTGGTGCGAGAGGCCAAGCTGGGTGGGGAGTACACCTCGCTGCTGGCCGGCGCTGAGCTGAGCTTCGCCGGCGAGACCTTGAACCTCTCGACGCTGACGAAGTACCGGGTCCACGCCGACCGGGACACACGTCACGATGCCGAGCGGGTGCACTGGGATTGGTTCGCCAGCAACGGTGAGCAGCTCGACCGCATCTACGGTGACCTGGTGTCCCTGCGCACCCAGATGGCCCGTCAGCTGGGCTACGAGAACTTCATCGAGCTCGGCTACAAGCGCATGTTGCGCATCGACTACGGCCGCGAGGCGGTGGAGCGCTTCAGGGCCCAGGTCCGCGAACACGTGGTCCCTCTGGCGCGTCGGCTGGCCGAGCAACAGGCGGCCACCCTGGGCGTCGATCAGCTCATGGCCTGGGACGAGCCCGTCCGTGACCCGGCGGGCAACCCTGCACCCCAGGGCGACCACGACTGGATGATGGCCCGGGCCCGGGAGATGTTCGACGACATGGGCAGCGGTCTGGGCGAGTTCTTCAGGCTGATGGACTCTGGAGGCTTCCTCGATCTGAAGTCACGAAGCGGAAAGGCTGGGGGCGGCTTCTGCACCAACTTTCCGACCCACGGCATGCCCTTCGTCTACGCAAACTTCAACGGCACGAAGGGTGACGTGGAGGTCTTCACCCACGAGATCGGCCACGCCTTCCAGACCTACAGCAGCCGCAAGCAGAGGATGGTGGACACCGTCTGGCCCACCATGGAGTCGTGCGAGGTGCACTCCATGAGCCTTGAGTTCCTGACCTGGCCGCACATGGAGAAGTTCTTCGGCGACGACGCCGAGCGCTTCCGCAAGGTGCACCTGGCCCAGAGCCTGACCTTCTTGCCCTACGGCACCGCCGTCGATCACTTTCAGCACGAGGTCTACAGCCGCCCCGAGGCCACAGCGGCCGAGCGTCACGAGATGTGGCGCGAGATGGAGAAGACCTACTTGCCCTGGCGCCAGTGGGGCGATCTGCCTTACGCCGCAAAGGGCGGACGGTGGCAGGCGCAACAGCACGTTTTTGGCAGCCCGTTCTACTACATCGACTACGTGCTGGCTCAGACCTGCGCCCTGCAGTTTCTCGGTCGCTCGCGACACGACGAAGCCGAGGCCATGGCCGCCTACGTGGCCCTCTGCGGCCGTGGGGGCGAGGCGCCGTTTCAGCAGCTGGTGCGTTCAGCCGGGCTGGTCAGTCCCTTCGACGAAGGCTGTCTGGCGGCGGTGGTGAACGAGGCCCAGGAGCTGTTGGGCCTGTGACCGCAGACTTCAGCCAGTGAGTCGGCACACCTCTCTGCTGGGCGTCCTCCGTCGCAACCCGGCGTTCGTCCGACTGTGGGCCGCCCAGGTGGTCTCCATGGCGGGGGACTGGCTGCATCGCATGGCCCTGCTCGTGCTCATCGGCGAGCTGGCGGGCAGCTCGGCCCAGCTGGGGGTGGGCCTGCTGTACGGCTTCGAGATGGCCCTGCACCTCATGCCCCTGGCGTTGTTCAGCCCCTTCGCTGGGCCGGTGGCTGACCGGGTGCCGCGACGAATGCTCATGGTCTGCGCCGACCTGGCCCGGGCCGTGCTGGTGCTGCTGTTCCTCCTGGTCGATGACGCGGCCGACCTGCCTCTGCTGTACACGCTGTTGTTCGTGCAGATGGGCTGCTCGATCTTCTTCGACTCTGCACGTTCGGCCGCGGTGCCGAGCCTGGTCGCACGGGAAGACATCCACGGGGCCCTGGCCCTCTCCGCCGCCACCTGGAGCACCATGCTCGCCGCTGGCGCCGCCCTGGGAGGCGTGCTCACCGCGACCTATGGCACGGGTGTGGTGTTCATCGCTGACGCGGCCACCTACTTGATCTCGGCGAGCCTGCTCATCGGACTCGCCCTGCCGCCACTGAAGAAGACGCCCGAACCTCTGCGCTGGAAGGACATCCTGACCTTCGCGGACATGCGCCGAGGGCTCGAACATGTGCGTGAGCTGGGCATGTTGCCCGCGGTGCTGACCAAGGCGTTCTGGTGGCCGGCGGGCGGTTATCTGGTGCTGCTCTCCGTGGCCGGCCAGCTGCGCTTCGGGCCGCTCATCGGAGCCGCCGTGGCCACCAGCACCCTGTACGCCATGCGCGGCCTGGGTACGGGGTTGGGCCCTGTGCTGGCCCGGCGCTTCTTCGGCAGCACCGATCACGCGCTGCGCCTGCAGATCGGCCTGGGCTTTCTTGTCGCGGCGATCTTCTACGCGCTCTTCGGCTTCCAGCACCACGTCTGGTTCGCGGGGGGCTGCGTCCTCATCGCCCATATGGGTGGCAGCACGATCTGGGTGGCGTCCACCGCGCTGTGGCAGAAGCACGTGCACGATGAGTTTCGGGGACGGATCTACGCCCTCGATTTCTTGTGCATGACCTTGAGCTTCTCTGTCGCCGGCGTGCTCACGGGAGTGCTCTACGATGCCACGGGTTCGCTCGAGCTCACCGCCGGAGTGCTCTCGATCGGTCTGCTGATCAACCTGGGAGTCTGGTGGCGTTGGAGCGCCGCCTTGGGGCCGCCGGGAGCAGACTGAGCGAGGCGTCGCGCTGTTCGGCTCTCGCTCCCCCGGCCGGGCTAGACAGCGACGATGTGGATCAGGGCGACGCACACCGCGGTCCAGACCACAGCGATCCCCGCTTCACGCATGCCTTGCTTGCGCAGCTGGGCCCGAGACCACGACTTGTTCTTGGTCAGTGCCGAGCGGATCGACCAGGTGCGCCAGATGAAGAACGGCGTGAGCAGCAGGGCCAGCATCCAGCCCACCTGGGGAGAGCCGCCACCGGCGCAGGCTGCGGACGGCGCGGCGACCACCAGAGCGGCCACGGCGAAGCAGAGCGCCACCGGCGACTGGAAGCCCTGGCGAACGCTGAACCACACCGCGGCACCGGCGGGGAAGGCCGCGATCAGCGCGTAAGCGAAAAACGTGGGGTTGGCGTCGAGCAGAATCGCCAGGACCGGCGCACCAGCGGCCAGGAGCATCCCACTGGCAAAGCGTCGGCGCCAGCGAGGGCGGGGCCAGAGCGCCACGGCACTCGCCAGCAAGAAGATGCCCACGTAGCCCACGCCTGCGAACAGGGCGGGCATGAAACCCTGGCCCGCCACGGACAGGGCACCTGCCAAGACCGACACGATCAGATAGACCCAGGCCCCGTGGGCACGAGCCGGGTCGGGCATGTTGCGAGGCAGGCTGGGCATCATCGTGGGGAAGGTGCCTGGGGCGTGCGTCCGAAGAGGCCGATCATGGCTCCCGGAGGCAGTCTGGCGAAGGTGTCGTCGTGAGCCAAGGTGATGATCACGGTGGCCCCTGCGGGCAGGATGAGATTGAAAGGGGGGCCGGTCAAGGTGACGGTGCCGTCCCGCTCGTCGGCGAGTTGCCAGATCCAGTCTCCGTGAAACTGCCCGGCGAACGGTCGCTGAGAGGTGTTGGTGATCACGACCGCGGGGCCGTTGTCCTCAGCGAGCCCGCTGCCTGCGACCGCGGCGAAGTCGAGCCCGTCTGATGCGGTCATGGCCAGCTGGGAGAACAAGAACTCCTGCAGGCTGATCTCGAAATCCAGCAGCTTTTCCCAGAGCTCTCTGTCCCAGTCTTCGCTCAGGTAGTTGGTGTAGAGTTCGTCCGCCGTGAGCCCGGTGGCCGACGTGATGGCGGCGAAGTGCTCGACGGCGTCGAAGTAGGCGATGGCGCCCCTGTGCTTGAACCCCTCCAGCCGCTCGGCCCGATAGCGAGTGGACAGGAACTCGGCGTGGGCCTCACCCAGCCGGCCGGGGAGCATGGGCGGTGGGAAACCGAGCTCGTGGGCAAACGCCTCTTCTTGATACTGGTGCATGAGCTCATGAACGATGACCGCGTCGAGTTGCCGCCAGGAGAGTTCGGGCTTGCGCAGGATGTAGATCGTCGGGCCCTCGGGCGAGAAGCCATTCAGTCGTTCCATCTCTGCGTCGACCAGGTCAGCGATGGGCGGGTCGTCGTAGACGATCTCGGTGGCCACCTCCTGGCCTGCAGCCGCGCGTTCGTCGCGGATGTCCGCCGCGAGCCTCTCGGCCCAGGCGTGCAGGTTCTCCCGGCTCTGTTTCATGCAGCGGGTCATGATCGGCCGAAACTCATCGAGAGTTACCGGCTCGAAGCGCACCGTTGCCTCAGGCGTCCAGCCCAACCAGTCGGCAAGATCAGCCTGCAAGGCCTGCCCCCGCGCTTGCAACTCGGCTGCGCTGATGTCGGCGACAAGCGCGGCTTCGGCACCGTGGGACTCCCTCGCGCCAAGCGCCACGGGATGGCTGGCGAAGCCCTCTGACAGCCCAAGGAAGACCGAGCGGGGCTCTGTGCCCAGGGCGTCTCCGGCGGGGTGGGTCGAGTAGCCCCAGCCTCGTTCGAGGGCCAGCTCGCGCAGGTCGACCTTGGTGTCGCCATCGTCCGGATGGTGCCGGGCCAAGGTGACCAGGCGCTGTCCCTCCCGAGAGAGGTAGCAGGGCCCTGCTGCCGCACCCCGCGCGCCGTAGGCGGGGAGCGAGGTCTCAAAGACCGTGGCCTCCGGGTCGGTGAGCCAGCTCTCGACGGCCTCTCGCAGGGGACCTGAGAAGGCGTCGTTGATCTCAGGGGGAAGTCGAGCGTCGTGGCTGCCCAGGCCGAGAATGGCCACGCGCTCGACGCCTCGGTCGGTGCGCAGCAACAGCTCGTCCACGGCGAGGACCTGCAGGACTTCGACGGGTCGCCAATCGTGGCCCACCGGTTCGCCCTGATGTCCACCGTCGGCGTTCACGTCGTCGAGCAGGTCGATCGTCGGGCTGCCAGCAGGCCCGCCGATGAGGGTGACTATGGGCCAGGACGTGGTGCGGGCGTCGTCGCCTGGATCAGGGGCGCCGCAGGCCACGCTCAGAACCACCAGCAGAGCCGTCGTCGCCCATGACCGGTGGACGAATACGTGGGTCTCTGGCAGCTCTTCATCCATGGGCGGAGTGTAGCGGACGCCGATCGGCATAATGTCCCGCGATCGCAGCGGGCCAGGGTCTGGGCCGTGGGCTGCGACCCTCCCTTCGAGCGCTTCCATGAAGATTGCAGTCATTGGCCTGGGCACCATGGGTGCGCCCATGGCGAGGCACCTGGTGGCGGCTGGCCACGACGTCACCGTGCACAACCGCACCCGCGAGCGTGAGGCCCCCCTGGCAGAGCTGGGCGCAGCCAGGGCAGCCACTCCTGCCGAGGCGGCCGCCGGGGCAGAGGTCGTGCTCTGCTGCGTGTCCGACACCCCGGACGTGGAGGCCATCTTGCTGAACGGCGACACGGGCGTGATCGCGACGATCTCCCCAGGAGCGCTGGTGATCGACTGCTCGACCATCTCTCCCGAGGGCGCCCGTCGCCTGGCCGCAGCCTTCGCCGAGCATCAGGTGGGTTTCGTGGACGCACCGGTGAGCGGCGGCTCAGAGGGTGCTGAGAAGGCCACCTTGGCCATCATGTGTGGCGGCTCAGAGGCCGACTTCGCCCGAGCCCTGCCGGTGCTGGACATCATTGGAGGGGCCATCACCCTGGTGGGGCCGGTAGGTTGCGGGCAGATCGCCAAGGCGGTGAATCAGGTCGTCCTGGCCGGGGTGTATCAGGGCGTGGCCGAGGGCATCGTGCTGGCTCACCGCGCCGGGGCCGACGTAGAGAAGGTGGTCGCCGCCATCGAGAACGGCGCCGCCCGGTCGTGGGTGCTGGAAAACCGGGCGCCCAACATGCAGGCCGACGCCTACCCGCTGGGATTCCGCGTTCGTCTGCACCGAAAAGACCTGGGCATCGCCCTGGAGACGGCGCGGGAGTGCGGCATTCCCCTGCCGGTGACGAGCTATGTGGCCACTCAAGAAGACGGCCTGATTCACGGCGGCCATGGCGACGAGGACATGTCCGCCATCGCCCGCACCGTGCGCCGCAACGCGGGGATTGCTGATGGTCCGCTGAAGGGTTAGTGCGGCCTACTGCAGCTGAAACTCGTGGCCGTCCGAGGTCGTGAACTTGCCGTTGCCCGTCTCCACGCTGGGAGACAGGCTCACACCTTGCACGAGCACACTCACTCCAGCCAGCGATGTGGTCAGGGGCACATCGAGGGTCAGCCCTGCACCCAGGGGATTCTGGGTGACCGCGATGAGAAAGGTCGCCGGGTTGAACTGAACCTCTGGATAGCCGGGCACGAGGCCGGGAGGGCTACCGGTGAGAAAGGCGTCCACCAAGAGCATGGACGTGGCGCCGCTGAAGAGGTCGTTCGGACTGGTCAGCTCGATGCTCAGCTGTGAGCCCAGGGCAGCGCCCTTGACCGGGCAGGCCAGCGCGGTGCTGTCCACACCAGTCTGCAGCAGCAGGTCCTCTCCCGAACCCGGGTGATGCCGCAACTCTCCGTCGGCGACCCTCTCGGCGATGCCGGCCAGCGTTGCCCAGTCGCTCTGGCCGAGCCCCAGGCTGGACAATCGAGAGACCAGATTGCCGCTGCCGCCAAAGTCGGGCTCCAGGTCGCAGATCCGCTCACGATAGAGCGCTTGATAGAGGGTCATGGCCGCCAGCACAGTGGTGGGCGCGGTGGGGTGACTCCAGTCGGGTGTGTAGAGGCTGGAATCAAAGGACAGCAACGCCACCGCGTCCCCTGCGGCGCCGAGGAACGCCGTCCCTGGGCCAAAGGCTGCGTTCATGTCGTCAACGGCCAGACGGTAGTTCGTGCGCACTTCGCCGTGCATCTCAAGCGGGTCCGCCCAGGTGTTCGGGTAGTACGGGCTGCCTGGGCCTCGCGCCCAGGTCTGGTACATGGCCGCCCCGGCGTCAGGACTGTGAGCTCGCACCGCCGTGAGGATGGCCAGGGCGTCGTCACGGAAGCCCAGGGGGTCGCCGATCGCGTCGGTGGCTTCGGTGGAGAAGCCCTGCATCACCACGCTGTCCCAGGTCTGCCCCAGAGAGAGACTACCGCTGATCGCCGCGGCCTGGCTGGGGTTGGTCAGGTGATAGTTGAGGGTCTGCCCACCCACCAGCTGAGCCACGACGGTGGGGCTGGGATGCCCAGCCTCTTCGGCGATGAAGCCCACCAGCGAAGGCACACCCTGATTCGAGATCGAGTAGCTGTTGCCGTAGAAGAGCAGGTTCTTCCCGGCCGCATCGTCGACCTCGTAGCTCACGCCCAACAGCTCATCGGGATAGCCGGGGGCGCTGGCCACGACCGTCGCCGAGTAGTTCCCCTCAGGGACGGGGTTGTCGCCGAAGCTCACGGCGAAGGGCTGGCCAGGGGTGGCCGCCGGGGGCAGCGCCAGCCACGTCGGGGCGAGCCCCGTGGCGTCGTCGACCGCCGAGAGCTGAATCGTACTCAGCGCCCCCAGACTGTCAGACACCGTGAGCGGTGTGACGAAGGGAGACTGGCCGGCGGAGACGGACACGGCGAGACTGCCCTGGTCGAAGCCCAGCACAGGCGGCGTCGTGGGCCACACCGTGATGTCGAGCTGCAACAGGCCCAAGTAGTAGTAGAAGGTGCCCAGGTTCGTGTTGCTGGGAGCTGCGCGCACCGCCACGGTGATCGTCCCCGTGGCGTCGGCCAGGATGGTCGGCACGCTCGTCGTGTCCGTGGTGTTGTTGGAGGGGTCGAGCGTGCCCTGTCCTCCGTTGAAGCCCTTGACCACATAGTCGGTAGTGCGCATGTCGCTCACGTTCAGGCGTGAAGCACCAAACGTCAGGTTGACCAGGGACGCGGGGGCGAACCCGGCAAGGGTGATGAGAACCGTGGTGCCGTTGCTGCCGTACAGCACATCCTGGGTCGCCGTCGCCGGAAACTGGCCCAGGGGGCTGCCAGGGACAGGGGCAGACGTGCCGGCCGAGTTGCCCGCGACAAACCCCGTGCCGTCGATCGACCAGCTGACGCCGGTGGGCTGGCCCATCCGATCGATCAGGGCCAGGGGACCGGCCATGTTCGTGGGGTCGATGTCGTTCCAGGCCGAGGCCACCGAGCCCGCTGTGGGAAACGCCTCAACGCCCAGATCGATCAGCACGCGAGACGCACTCTGGGCCGTCACAGCGCCTGAGCAGCACAGGGCCACACCTACCACCAGCCTGAGCAAGAGGCGGGGCATTCCCTGAGACATTCGTACGTCATCGTTCAAGACATCTCCTCGCTGGTGTCCGCTCGCGAGGGCATCTTGACACGGATCTGAAGGACCGTCAGTGGCTATTCAGGTCTGGGTGAAAGAGCTGGTCGCTACCCGTGGCTCGCCGACGAGGCCGCCGCGCTGGCGCTCACCGCGGCGGCGATCATGGCGGCCTGTTGGGCCTGGATGATCGCCTGCACGGCCAGGATGTTCTGGGTGCCTCGCAAGTGCTCGCTCATGAGCTGGTCTCCGGCCAGTTCGAGAAAGCCCGTGCCGCAGGCCAGGCTGAAGCTCAGTTCTCGGCCGGGCTTGGGCGGGTGCTTGGCGATGGACTCGCGGTGGTTGAGCACCGTGGCGACCACGTTCGCCGTCTCGTGGGGCAGGAAGCTGAGCGCGGCCACCTCGTCGTAGTCGCCGGTGTGCATCCACAGGCCGGCCTTGTCGAATCCGTCGTAGAGTCGACGAAAACGCTGCATCACCACACCGTCATCGTCCGGGGCGAAGACCAGCATGTGCGAGACGGTCTGCAGGGCGTTGCCTCGCTTGAAGCCCAGGTCGCGCAGCCCTTCGTAGAAGACCTCGCAGCGCTGGCCGAGCTCGCTGGGCGTGCCGGGCAGGCTGCTCAGCAGGGCGCAGGTGGGGTAGTCATCCTGGCCGGTGAGAAAGAGATGGTGGCTCTTCATCTCGGCGTAGAGCGCGGCGAAGCGTGCGACCTGATCTGAGCCGACGTGGGACTGGCTGCGTTGACCGTTGTCGATGAGCAGCATGGCCGCCAGGTAGGTGTAGGTGGTGCCCCGCTTGAGCTTGTGCTGCTTGAACAGCTCTTCGACGCGCTCGATCTCGGCGCAGAACTCACGGGTGCTCTTGTCTGAGCGCAACAACATGGCCGCCACCACGAAGCGCACCGCCGAGTTGAGCGGGCCGAACCAACCGGCGTCGTCCTTGAGCTGCTCGGCGACGTCCTGAAGCTCAGTGGCGACCTGGGCTGCCGGCCCTGGGGTGGTCAGCAACGACGACGCGGCAAAGCGCAGGGCCGTCGGGTCTTCGAACCAGCGCTTGTGCTCCATCAAGGAGTCGAGCAGCTCGAGAAAACGATCGAGGGGATGTTCGGGCAGGGAGTTCTCGGGCATGGGGCTGCGCTCTGGGGCCGGAGGGAGGGCACCGCACAGCATACTGCCCGGTCCCCCAGAGACCCATGACACGAGCGAGGCCGTCAGCTGCAGGCTTGGCTGGCCGGGACGGTCGGTACGGCGGGGAGGCTGACGACGACGGTGAAGGTCGCGCCCTCCCCCGGAGTGCTCTTCACGCCGATGGACCCGCCCATGAGCTCGGCGAGGCGACGGCAGATGGCCAGGCCGAGGCCCGTGCCGCCGTAGCGTCGGGTGGTCGAGGTGTCGGCCTGGGTGAACTTCTGGAACAGCCGCTGCTGAGCTTCCTCAGAGATGCCGATGCCCGAGTCGGTCACGGCGATGGCCAGGCGGGTGGCGGCCTCTTCTTGATCCAAACAGGAGACCTGGACGAGCACCTGACCCTTGTCACTGAACTTGATCGCGTTGCCCACCAGGTTCAGGACGATCTGGCGCATCCTGCCTGCGTCTCCCACAAACTGGTCCGGGGTCTCCGGAGCGTAGCCCATGCGCAGCTCGATGCCTTTCTCCTCCGCTTTCGGCTTCATCAGCAGCAGGGCGCTGTTCACCGCCTGGCGCAGATCGAACGGCTGCTGTTCCAGGTCGAGCTGGCCCGCCTCGATCTTCGAGAAATCGAGGATGTCGTCGATGATGGTGAGCAAGGCCTGGCCAGAGCTGTTGATGATCTCGACGAACTCACGTTGTTCGCTGTCGAGAGCGGTGCCCTCCAAGACCTGGGCCATGCCCATGACCCCGTTCATGGGTGTACGGATCTCATGGCTCATGGTGGCCAGGAAATCGCTCTTGGCCCGGGAGGCTCGCTCGGCCAGCTCCTTGGCCTCCAGCAGCTTGCGGTCGTTGCGCAGGCGTTGCAGCTCGGCGGCGGCGCGGGCTGCAAACAGACTGAGCAGCGCCTGCTTGGTGTGCCCGTCCGTGAGGGGCTGGGAGTCGAGAATGACCAGCAGTCCCAAGGGGGCGCCGTCGTGGTCGAAGAGGGGGGCCGCGGCGTAGCTCTCCACCCCCATGTCTCCGAGCAAGGAGTCGTCGGGGTAGGACGTGGCGACGCCCTGCTCATGAATGCAGAGGCCTTTGGTGAACACGTCCTGGCAAGGGGACCCGGCGAGGGGATAGCCAAAGTTGCTGCCCGCTTGCCCTCTGCTCTGAACAGCGAGGGTGGTGACGTTCAGCGAGTCAGGGTCGACGACGCCGAACAAGACATGGTCGACTGAGAGAGCATCACCGAGCGCCGCGACCAGAGCCTCGAAGAACTCCTGACCCACTTCATGGGAGACGTTCCGGGACACGTGCCGCAGGGTGGCTTCTCTGGAGGCGGCGGCCAGGCGCAGCTTGATGTTCTGCCGCATGCTGCCGTGAATGCGCCGAGCGCTGAGAGTGACCATGGCCAGGAAGACCAAGGTCATCCCGCCGAGGATCAGCCCGTGGTCGTTGTCAGTCCACAGGAATCGGGCGGCGAGGGGGGTGACGGCCAGGCACACGAAGCTGACCACGGAAGGCCAGGAGGAGGCCAGCGTGGTCACCGCACCCGCGGCCGTGCCCGCGACCAGTATGGCCACGACCATCTGGTGGCTCGGGTCACCGCTGGGAAACAGCAGGACCGCGCCAGCTCCCCAGGCGGCTCCCGACGCGACGGCCCCGCCGACCAGGGCCCGATGGAACCAGGACACCTCTTCGTCTGAGCTGGGGGCCCGTCGCTTGTAGTTGAGGGCCAGCCCAGCGCGAGCGGCCGTGATCACCATCATGGCTGCGAGCCAGGAGATGATCGTGCCATGGGGGAGGATTGACCACTGCACCAGCGCCAGCATGGCAGAGCAGATGACGGTGCCACTCGCAGACACGGGCATGGCCGCGCAGAGCATGGTGACCTGCTCTTTGGCCATGCTGCGGACCGCGTGGTCAGGAACAGTCTCGGCTGGTGATTCCTGCATGGTCGCAGGTCCATGTGAAGGCGGAAGAGGACGCTCTCTGGTCCTCTCTCATCGGCCGCTCATGGAAGAATGCTGAGTCTGAATCGGTGTTGCCATGAAGGGCCCTGCTGGTCGGGCGAGGACCAGGGGCTCAGCTCTCCGGGTCGGCCTTCAGAATGATGCCCTCCCCCTTGCGACCGTTCATGGCGATCAACATGGGGCGGTCGAGACGCAGATGGCGCACGTGTTCGACCTCGCTCAGGGCGGGCTGGGCGTCGAGCCAATCCCAGTCGATCTGCTCGTTGTCCACCCCTTCGTTGAGGGTGAAGTAGCCCACGTTGAAGGAGGTCAGGTTCTGGAAGAAGTGGCTGCCCTGAGAGGGTGTGACGAGCAGGTCGCGCAGGCCTGTCTCGACGATCACCTGGGCGCCGGAGACCTGATCCCAGGTGACCGGGATGCCCAGCCAGGGGTCGCGGGAACCCCAGCGACCCACGCCGATGAGCACGTAGGGCGTCTCGCTCGCCAGCAGCCGGGCGTTGAGCTTGGCCACCTCGGCCGCGGCTTCGAGGCTGCGTGAACGCAGAAAGCGCCTGAAGTCAACGACCACCAGATCGACGATGCCCTCGATGCGCCCGTTGCCCAGGACGCAGTCGCTGCTGCAGAGCACATCGCCCGGCTCGACCTCGCCGAGATCGAGGGCCTCTGCCTCGTCGAACATGGCCAGGGGGCGCATCTGCAAGAAGCCCACCTCGACCGGTCCGTGGTCCTTGGGGTGCAGGTTGATGGCGAACTCGACCTCGACCTGGGTGCCCATGCCCTTGACGCTCACTTCCCTCACCGCTTCGAGCACCTGGTCGAGGGGGAACTGGCCGAGCTTGAGGATGGGCGCGAAGCTCACCAGGCGCGTGCCGTCCCGGGCCATGCCGTCGTAGACCGCGTCGTTGTCGGGAGAGTAGGTGGAGCACAGGATCGCCAGGGTGCCGTCCTCTTCGGCCACGGACAGCTGGTAGGGCGACTCGCGCATGGTCTCGTCGGTCTCGTCGTCTTCGAGATCGAGGGCGTAGAACTCCCGCTGGGTGGTGTCCAGCATCTCCCTGGCCGAGGAGAACTCGGTGATGTGCTGAGGGTGGCGGGGGGAGAAGCGCACGCAGGGGCCACCCTCGACCACCTCTCGGCCCATGCCCAGGGCCACGGCGGCGATGCCGTCTGCTGGCAAGCAAGGTGCGGACGGGTAGTAGTTGTGGGAGCGCAGCACGCCAGAGATGTCCGGGTAGAACCTGGGCCCATGGGTGGCGCCCACGATGCTCTGGATCATCACCGCCATCTTCTCTTCTTCGAGGCGAAACGGCGTGGCCTTCACATAGGCCTTGCTGCCCTGGCAGAACGTGCTGGCGTACACCCGCTTGATCGCCGAGATGACCTGGGCCACCCGCTCGACCGGGTCGTCCGCGTTGTTGCGCAGCATCATCGTCTGGTAGACGCCGGTGAAGGGCTGCTGCTGGCTGTCTTCGAGCAGACTCGACGAGCGCACGGCCAGGGGGCTGGTCACGCTGGCCAGGTAGGCGGCGATGTCCAGCTGTGGGACGGACGGAAACTCTGCGGCCTCAAAGCGTGCCAGGATCTCGTCGTCGTCGTCGCACTCCATGGCGAACTGCCAGAGCTCGTTGTCCTCGAGGAAGTGGTCGAAGACGTCGGTGCCGACGACCGCGGTGGGTGGCACGGAGATCACGATACCGTCGAACCGTTCACGCAGGTCTTCCATGCTCAACAGGCGCCTGGAGAAGGCGAGCCCCCGGGCCTTGCCACCCAGGGAGCCGCCGCCGATGCGATAGAAGCCGTTGGGGTCGTCGAACGCATCTCGAACGAAGTCGGCCACGTAGTACTGCCTGCGGTCGATGCGGTAGGCGGCGATGCCGTCGATCAAGGCGTCACGCATATCCGTGGCGTCGTTGAAGTCGTCGAGCTTTCGTGGACGGAGGGCGTAGGCGAGGTCGAACTCGGTGCGTGCCTTGAGCCAGCGGGAGAAGTGGTTGTGATGGGCGTGATAGACCACCGACTCAAGAGGCACGGTGAGCAGGGTCGCTTCCAGGCCTTGCAGGTCGGCGGCTCGTCCGACGATCGTTCCGTCCGGCATGCGAAAGACGAAATCACCGAAGGCGAAGTCGTGCAGCATGACCCGGCGCAGATCCTGCAGCAGCAGGGGTGATCCCTTGAGCAGGAAGTTCGCGTCCACGCTCCGTGCCAGCTCGACACTCTCGGGCCGGGACGAGTGCAGGATGATGGGGATGTCGGGGTACTTGCGGCGCACGTCCTCGGCGAAATCGGCTCCCGCCCGGGGTGAGATCTCGCCGCCCTGGGGAAACTCGACATCGGAGATGATGCCCATCACATCCCCTTCGTAGGCGTCGAAGGCCGCCGCCGCCTCCTCGTAGGTCTCGCAGAGCAGGATCTTGGGCCGCGCCCGCATGCGCAGCACCTTCTGGGACAGGTTGAGCCCCTCGCTGATGACCCGCTGGCTGTGCAGCAGCAGCTCGGAGTAGATCAGGGGCAAGAACGACGAGTAATAGCGGACGTTGTCCTCGATCAAGATGATCACCTGGACGCCCACCGCCTTGGAGGCGTAGTCGACGTTGCGCCAGTCTTCGATGGACTTGACGATGCCCACGAGAATGCGGGCGTCGCCCTGCCACAAGAACATGCGGTCGACTTCGGTGGAGTCCCGCTTGGCGGTGAACTCCTTCAGCTCCCGGCTGTCCCAGGCCAGCAGCACCACCGCCGCGTCGAGGCCCAGCTCGCGCACTCGATGGGCCAGCTCGGCTGCGTCCATGTCACGGACGTGGGGGGTGGTGATGATCAGGTTGAAGGTCTTCTGCTTGGCCGCCAGCTCGAGCGCCTCGGCGCCGCTGGCCACGCCGGTGAGCCCGGGCGTGTAGTGCAGGTCGAGGTTGCGAAACTCACCGAGCATGCGCTCGGAGAGCTCTCCCGCCTCGTCGAGGATGTGCGTGTCGTACGGGGTGGACACCAGCAGGATGTCCATCACCCGAAAACGCATCAGGTCCTGGATGTTGGCGACCCGATGTCGCCCTCGAGCCCTGATGACCGTACGCATGGCAGCCTCGCAGCGGGGGACGGCAGCCGATGCGTCAGCATCCCGCCGTCAGCCCATGGTACGAGAAGCTGACGGCGGGAGAGAGGCTGGCCTCAGACGACGCCCTGATCGAGCATGGCGTTGGCGACCTTCAGGAAGCCCGAGATGTTGGCGCCGTTGACGTAGTTGCCCGGAGAACCGAAGCGCTCGGCGGTCTCGACGCAGGCGCCATGGATGTTCTTCATGATCAGCTGCAGGCGGTCGTCGACTTCCTGCCGGGTCCACGAGTAGCGCATGCTGTTCTGAGCCATCTCCAGCCCGGACACGGCCACGCCACCGGCGTTGGCGGCCTTGCCTGGCCCGTAGAGGATCTTGGCATCGAGGAACGTGTTCACGCCACCGATGGTGGTGGGCATGTTCGCGCCCTCGCTGACCAGGTAGACCTTGTTGGCCAGCAGGTGCGACGCGTCGATCTCGTTGATCTCGTTCTGGGTCGCGCTGGGGAAGGCGCAGTCGGCCTTGTGGTCCCAGAGCGGGTTGTGGTCGGCGGCCCGGTCGATCTCGGTGTACACCGAACCGGGGAACTTGTCCGCGTACTCTCTGATGCGGCCGCGACGGGTGTTCTTGAGCTCCATGACGAAGTCGAGCCGTTCGCGATCGATGCCCTGGGCGTCGAAGATGTAACCATTCGAGTCAGAGAGGGTGAGCGGCGTGGCGCCCAGCTCGAGCAGCTTCTCGCAGGTGTACTGGGCCACGTTGCCAGAGCCAGACACCAGGCAGCGCTTGCCTTCGAGGGTCTCGTTGCGCGTGCCGAGCATCTCCTGAGCGAAGTACACGCAGCCATAACCCGTGGCTTCGGGACGCACCAACGAGCCGCCCCAGCCGAGACCCTTGCCCGTGAGCACGCCGGTGAACTCGTTGCGCATGCGCTTGTACTGCCCGAACAGGTAGCCGATCTCTCGGCCGCCCACGCCGATGTCGCCGGCGGGCACGTCGGTGTTCGGTCCGATGTGTCGCTGCAGCTCGGTCATGAAGCTCTGGCAGAAGCGCATCACCTCGACGTCGCTCTTGCCCTTGGGGTCGAAGTCGGAGCCGCCCTTGCCGCCGCCCATGGGCAGGGTGGTGAGCGCGTTCTTGAACACCTGCTCGAAGGCCAGAAACTTGAGGATGCCCAGGTTCACCGAGGGGTGAAAACGCAGGCCACCCTTGTAGGGGCCGATGGCGCTGTTCATCTCGATGCGGAAGCCCCGGTTGACCTGCACCTCGCGCTGGTCATCGAGCCAGGGCACCCTGAACAGGATCACCCGCTCGGGCTCAAGGATGCGCTCGAGGATCTTCGCCTGGCGGTACTCCTGGTGCTTCTCGAAGACGGCCGAGAGCGACTCGGCGACTTCTTGAACAGCCTGGTGAAACTCGGGCTCGGCGGGGTTCTTGGCCTGCACGTCGTTCAGCAGGTCGGCCACGTAGTCGCTCATCGGATCGATTCTCCAAGGGGGCCTCTTGCCCCGGGGGGAGCAGGACTCTACGCAATCGAGCCGAACGATTCTGCGGGACAATGGGCGTAGCTGGTCAGCCCCCCGAAAGGCTTCCCAGCAGGTCGGCGGCCAGGGCCTTGGTGGTCAGCGCCATGGTCGCCAGATAGCCCACCAGCCCGAAGTAGGCCCCGGCCATGAGGGCCCGGCGAGAGGGCTCGATCTCGAAGTATTCGAGGGGCGTGTCCTGGTCCTTGGGGCGAAAGGTCCGCCAGGCCCGGAGGGCACCCAGGATGACGACCAGCACCAGGATCGGATGGCCAAGGTACAGGGCCAGAGCGCCCGCCAAGACCAAGCCCACCAGCCACAGGGCGGGGGATACAGCGGTCACCACCCGACCGCCGTCGAGGGGGGGGACAGGCAGCAGATTGAACAGGTTGAACAGGAAGCCCACGTAGGCCATGCCCAGGAAGTAGCCCCCCAGGGCGAAGTCCTCGCCAGCCAGACGCCAGACCAGAAAACTGGCCGTGGCCGCGGTGGCTCCCGCGGCGGGCCCACCGTAGGCCGCCTCGGCTTCGATCAGGGCGTCCCTGAACTGGTCTTTGACCGCGATGAAGGCGCCCATGAAAGGGATGAACACGATGGGGCCCGTGCGCAGACCCTTGGCCCTCATCACCGCGGCGTGGCCCAGCTCGTGGACGAGAATCAGCACCACCAGACCCACGGCGAAGAGCCAGCCCCAGGCGGCGGCGAAGGCCCAGACGGTGAGACCCATGGAGAGGGCCGTGGGCCACAGGCCGCCCAGCTTGAAGAGGCCGCCAGCGCCCTTGAGCAGACCCAGGACCTTGGCGCCGAACTGCGCCAACAACAGCAACAGCGTGGCCAGGCCGACGCCCACCTTCTTGGTCGTCTCCGGGTCCGGGCCACCGTCTTCAGCAGGGACATCCTCCCAGGCCTCCTGGTCCACCTCGTCCCAATCCTCCTGCTGCCTGCGGTGGGCTTCAGCGGCGATGGCGGGCAGGGCCCATTCTTGCACCGTGTCGCCAGCCAGCGTCTTCGCCGCGCGCTTGGCGTGCTCGAAGGGGGCTTCGACCATGCCCGTGGCCGCGAGAATGCGATTGCGCACGGTGTCCGGGTGGCTGGTGAGCTGCTCGTCCCGAAAGCTGATCAGGCCATGGCTCGTGCCCAGCTCGAACCAGGCCCCGTAGGCTCCGCGCACGTAGACCATGCGCCGCAACTGCTCCCAGGGGACGAGCCGGGGCCCGCAGCTCAAGCCGTCTGCCTCGACGGTGACCAGTAGCTCCTCCCGGCGCAGCATCCAGGCCAGCATGCCCAGGGTGAGCATGAGCCCCCCGGCAACGATGAGGTCAAGAGTCTCGGCTGGGATCACGGTGGGCCGCTCCCGATTTCGAGGAGGCTGCTCTGGGCCGCTGGGCACGGCTCGCCCAGTGTAGCCTCATGCCCTGTGGGAGTGGCCTGGGATGGAGCGGCCTGGTCAGACCAGCACCTCGGCCGGGCGTGCGTCTCCGCCATGATTCGGGTTTGCGTCTGCGGCGCGTCAGGGCACCATGGTGGCCATGAAGATCGTTGGCATCGATGTAGGCGGTTCGGGCATCAAGGGCGCCCTGATCGACACGGAGACGGGAGAGCTGCGCAGCGAGCGGGTGCGCCTGGCCACGCCGCAGCCCGCCACGCCGGCCGCTGTGTCCGCCACGGTGGCCGAGGTGGTCGCGGCCTGCGGTGGGAGCGGCCCGGTGGGAGTGGGCTTCCCCGCTGCCTTGCGGGACGGGGTGGCCCTGACCGCCACCAACATCGACTCGTCGTTCATCGGTACCGATCTGTCCCGCCTCTTCTCGGAGAGCTGCGGTCGACCGGCGGCCGTGATCAACGACGCCGACGCGGCGGGTCTGGCAGAGGTGAGCTTGGGCGCCGCCCGAGGCCGCAGCGGCGTGGTGCTGGTGATCACCGTGGGCACGGGCATCGGCTCGGCCCTCTGCGTGGACGGCCGCGTGGTCTTCAACTGCGAGCTGGGCCATCTCGAGATGCACGGCGATCTGGCCGAACGCTACGCCTCGGACGCCGCAAGAAAGCGGGACGATCTGGGCTGGAAGCGCTGGGGCGCGCGGTTCGACGAGTACCTGCACGTGCTCGAACGGCTGCTCTATCCCGAGCTGATCGTGGTGGGTGGGGGCGCGGTGAAGAAGTGGCATCGCTTCGCGCCCACGCTGACGGTGAAGACCGAGGTGGTGCCCGCGGCCTTGGGCAATCTGGCAGGGATGGTCGGCGCCGCGCTCCATGCTCGCCGCTGCGCGGGCTGAGTCGCGACCAGGGTCAGCGGCGGCTGATGCCCAGGGCCTTCATCCGCGAGGCCAGGGTGGTGGGCTTGATGCCCAGCAGCTGCGCTGCCCCGTCGGGTCCTGAGACCCGTCCCCCCGTGGCGGCCAGGGCCTGGCGGATATTTGCTGCCATGTCGCTGAGCCGGTCGTCTTCGCTGACCACGTCAGGCTGCTCGCTCGGCGCGTCGTCTGCGACCTCGGCCCCGGCGCTTGTGCCCAGCGACGCACGGGCTCCCGGCGCCAGGTCGATGTGCAGCCGATCCGCCGAACCCAGGATGACCGCCCGCTCGATGGCGTTCTGCAGCTCGCGCACGTTGCCCGGCCAGTCGTAGGCCGTGAGCGCGTCCACGTCCCGACGGCGCAAGATCGGGCTGGGAGCGGAGCGCCTGGAGGCGATGCGCTTCAAGAAGTGTGCTGCCAGGGCGGGGATGTCCTCTTTGCGTTCACGGAGCGCCGGCACCTCCAGGGGGAACACGGCCAGGCGGTAGTACAGGTCCTGACGAAACCGTCCCTCTTTCACTTCGACGGCCAGGTCGCGGTTGGTCGAGGCCACCACGCGCACGTCGCCGGTGAGCACCCGGTCGCTGCCTACGGGCGAGAACTGCCCGTCCTGCAAGGCCCGCAAGAGCTTGCCCTGCAGCACCAGCGGGATCTCGCCGATCTCGTCGAGCAGCAGGGTGCCGCCGTCGGCGACCTGAAAGCGTCCCGCTCGATCGGCCGTGGCCCCGGTGAACGAACCCCGCACGTGCCCGAAGAACTCGCTCTCGAACAGCTCGGCAGGGATGGACGCGCAGTTGACCCGCACCATGGGCCCGGCCTTGCGCTCGCTGGTCTCGTGGATGGCCGTGGCGATGAGCTCCTTGCCTGTGCCCGATTCGCCGAGCACGAGCACCGGGGCGTCGCTGGGGGCGACCATTTCGATCTGCCGCAGCACCCGGGTGATGGCGTCGCTGGCGCCGATGATGCCGCCCCGAGACTGAACGTCGACGAACTCTTCGCGCAGGTAGTCCCGTTCTCGTTCGAGTTGTTGCTTGAGCTGGTCGACCTGCTCGAAGGCGGAGGCGTTGGCGATGGCCACGGCGGCCTGGTCGGCGAAGGTGCGCAGCCAGGAGAAGTTGCCGTCGTCCATGGGCTCGCGGCTGAACAGGGCCAGCACCCCCAGGACGTCGCCGGCGAAGCAGAGGGGTTGGCCGGCGAAGACCCTGATGCCCTCGGCCTGGGCCCACTCGGGGTTCGCCAGCCAGTCCGTGCCGTCCCGCTCCAGGCAGAGCAGCTCGCCCTGGCCGCTGGCCCCGATGCGGCCGACCTTGCGCACCGACAGGGGAAAGCGGGCGAAGCCGCCGTCGAGGGTGTCCCAGCGCTGGGCAGGGTCGACCAACGAGCCGCCGGCGCTGGCCACCAGGTGCAGGCACTCGCGCTGGTCTTTGCAGCAGTCCACCAGATGGCAGGTCTCACAGGGCCCGCCTGGTTTGAGCATCCAGATGCGGACGAGGGCATTGCCCTGCTCTTCAGCGATGCCCTGGACCAGCCCGGCAAGCACGTCAGCCACTTTGCGAGACGAGGCGACCTGCAGAGCGACGCGTTGCAGCAGTTCTGGGTTCATGGCCAGAGATTACGATATCTCGTGAACCTCTCTTCGTACTGCTGGGTTATTTGGCTGAGTTCCGGTGCTAAAGGAGTCGATGAGCCAGAACACGTCTCGCGCCGCCCCTGGCATCCCAGGGTCGGTGCGAGCACGAGATCCCGCTCTTTGCTTGGGGGAGTCTGCACCGCGATGGATGACATGCCCGCGAAGGAAAGACCTCGACGGTCCAGGCTCCGTCTGGCCCTGGTCGTTGGCGCGCTGCTGGCCGGTGCTCTCGAGGTGACCCTGCGGCTGTCTGACGTGTTGGAGCCCGCGCCGGTCAAGGTGGCCGAAGCCAAGGGCCACGACTGGGCTGTGATCCTGGAGACCCACGAGGAGCCGCAGCTGGGCTTCACCAACGTACGAGGCATCGACGTGAACGTGGGCGGGGTGTCTTACCGCCATGACGAGCGAGGGCGCCGCGTGCCCGTGTCGCCGACCTGCGAGCCGGACCCAGGGGCGCCCTCCGTGGTGTTCCTGGGAGACTCGACCACCTACGGCCTGGGTCTCGCCGCACGGGACGGTCTGGTCGAACAGACGGCGGCGCGTTTGGGGGGCGCGATCCGTCCCGTGAATCTGGGCGTTTGCGGTTACACCACGGCGCAAGAGGTGGCCCTCTACCGGGCCGAGCGCGACCACCTGCCCGGCGCCGAGCTGGTGGTCCTGGTGGTGTTCCCCAACGACTTCGTGCTCGCGCCCTCTGATTGGGACGGGGCTCGGGGCATCCTCTACTACGATCCGTTGCCGCTGCCTCGCCCCGTGCGTCGCGTGCTCTGGAAGAGCGCTCTCTATCGGGCGGTGGTGACGCTGGTGATGACACTGGACGAGGCCTTGAGTGACGGTGACGAGGCGTTCCCTCCTCGGCTCTCGGCCATGGCCAGGGCCATCTCCCGGCTCCGTGACCTGGTGCACCAGGACGGCCGCCAGCTCCTGGTGGCTCACCTGCCCGCCATGGCGCCCCTCGATCCCTACGCCTTTCAGACGGCCGAACGGGCGCTGCAGACGATCTGTTCCTCCGAGGGCATCGCCTACATTGATCTGCTCCAGGGCTTCTTGGTGGAGCGGGAGAAGCATCTTGAACGCTTCGAGCTGTTGCGGGGCGAGCCGCTCAACGAGGCGGACAGCGCGTCGCTCTTGTCCATGTACTGGCTGAAGTACCCCACAGATCAGCACCTGAACGGGGCCGCCAACCGGGTGGCATCCGGCCCCTTGGCCCAGGCCATTGGCGGCATGTTGCGTCGAGTCCCCTGAGTCAGTGCGCTGCAGGTACAGGCACCAGATGTGCCCGGTCGTTTACCCACGGCCCCTAGGTTCCCGACCCCATTCCTGCCATGGTGCTGGGGTCGTCGCGCTGACACTTGGGCCGGGAACCTGCCATGACCGCCGTGGTCCACATCGACACGCCCTCCGACTGGGACCGGCGCCTGCCCTGGGCCCTGCGCATGGCCTGTGCCACGGACGACGAGGTGTTGATCACCTTGCCGGGTTCAGACGACACCCGCTCCCTCTCTCTCGCAGGCGACAAGAGCGGCGCCGGCGCGCGAGTGGCCGCCGTGTTGGACAACCTGCTGGGTGCTGAGGGCTGGCTGCCCGCGAAGAAGTCTGACGGCGACGAGACCCACGACGAAGAAGAAACGGGGGACGAAGAGAACCCGGGCAAGTCGTTCGAGCTGCGTGAGCTCGGCGATGACGACCTGACCCAAGAGCTGCTCGACCTGGTCAAGCGTCGGGGAGCGACTCGCCTGGTCTATGTGCAGGACGGACCCGTCGAGCCCGACGCCGACGCGAGCGTCCGCCGTCGCCGTCTGCTCCGCGAGGCGCCCAGCGAAGTGGTGGTGCTGCGCCCCGGCCGAGAGGACCAGCCCCACAGCGGCGTGCTTGTGGGCGCGGCTCGCGGCCCGCACTGCGCCGCGGCCATGAAGCTCTGCGCCGATCTGGGCGACGCGGGCCACGGCCCGCTGCAAGCCCTGTTCATCGAACCCAACATCGGCAGGGACGCTGCAGCCGTGGGGCGGCGCATCCTCGCTCGCCTGCTCAACCGCGCTCTCGGCGACAGGGACGAGGGGGCCGAGCGGCACGTGATCGTGGACGACGTGCCACACCGGGGCATCGTCAGTGCCAGCGAAGACCTGCAACCCGGACTGCTGGTGCTGGGGACGAGCAAGCTCGGAGCCTTGGGCCAGCGTCTGCGAGGCACCGTCTGGCAGCGCGTCGAACGGCAGACCCAGGGCACGCCCCTGGCCTTGGTGCGAGCGGCCATGCCTCTGCGCAACCGCTTCCTGCGTCGGCTGGAGACCGGGCTCGTACGCACCGTGCCCCAGCTGCAACGTGAGCAACGCCTGGCCCTGGTCGAGCGGGTGCAGTCCAACTCCCAATGGGACTTCGACTTCTTCGCGCTCATGTGCCTGTCCACGCTCATCGCTGGCATCGGATTGCTGCAGAGCGCGCCGGCGGTGGTCATCGGCGCCATGCTCGTGGCCCCGCTGATGACGCCCATGCTGGGAGTGGGCCTGGCGTTGGCCCAGGGCAATCCGTTCCTGCTGCGCTCGTCCCTGCGCTCCGTGGTCATGGGCTTCGTCACGGCGGTGGTGCTGGGCACGCTGCTGGGCTGGGCTCATCCCGGCCTGGAGCGACCCACGCTTGAGATGCTCTCCCGCGGTGGCCCCAACTTGCTCGATCTGGTGGTGGCCTTCGTCTCCGGAGTGGCGGCGGCCTATGCCACGTCTCGACCGAACTTGCTGGCGGCCCTGCCCGGAGTGGCCATCGCCGCCGCCCTGGTGCCGCCTATCACCACCGCAGGCCTGGCCCTCTCCATGGGCGAGTTCGAACTCTTCGCCGGATCGAGCCTGCTCTTCCTGACCAACCTGGTCGCCATTGCCTTGGCCGCCACCATGACCCTCTGGGCCGTGGGCGTGCGCTACGTGAAGGAGAGCACGGCGTACATCCGCTGGGCCAGCATCGCCCTCATCGTCGCAGCCCTGGGCCTGTCCGTGCACCTGAGCTTCGTGCCCTTGGCCGGCCCGCCGGAAGGCCTGCGCGAGAGCCTGGAGTCCCACCTCTCAGAGGGCTTCGTGCTGGGCGACGTGCAGGTGACCGGACGGCGACCCGTGTTGACCTTGGCCGTGCACGTGCGCGGCGCCCGATGGCCGCAGGATGGTCTGGCGGCTGAGCTTGCCAGCGTGGCCGCGGAGCATCTGGGAGAGCCGGTGCGGCTGTCCCTGGCGGCCAGCTGGGTCGCCTCGGGCCGGTAGAAGTTGCTGGGCTCTGTCGCGTCAGCTGCGCCGTGGCTGCGTTGCAGTGGCCACGCTTGATGCTCAACGTGGGGAGCACGCCCCCACGTCGGAGGGTCCACTGGACTGTCCTTTGGCGGGGCCCCTGCTCAAGCGGACCACGGCGCCTTGCCACGACGCAGCTGACGCAACGATTGGTGTCCTGGGTGGGGACACTCTGCTGACTCAGCCATCCCCCTGCAGGTAGCCAAGCTGCTCTAGCGCGCGGCGGGTTTCGCTGTCGAGGGCCTTTGGCGCGGTGCTCGTCGGCGCGGGTTGTAGCGCGCGGTATTCGCTCAACGCGTGCTCCAGCCGAGCCCGTTCGGCGGGGTGTTGCGCGGCCACGTCCACGCTCTCTCCTGCCTCGCTGGACAGGTCGTAGAGTCGGCTCGCTTCGCCGTCCGCGCCTTTCTGCAGCTTGAAGTCGCCCATGCGCACGGCCCATTGGTCGGCGCCGACCGTGGAGAGATCGAGCAGGGTGATGGCCCGACCCGGGGGATCGTTGTTGTCCGGTGCGAGGGCCTTCGCGGGACGCATGGCCGGGTCGACGGCAACGCCCAGCAGCTCCAGCAACCAGGGCGCCAGGTCGGCCAGGCTGATCGCGGGACGGATCACCTGTGCAGCGCGCCCGGGGATGCGCACCAGCAGGGGCACCCGGGTGACGCCCTCGTTGAGCGACTTGCCGTGGCCGAACACGTCGACCTCGCCCAGCTCTTCGCCATGGTCAGAGAGGATGACCACGATGGTGTTGTCGTCGAGTCCTGCCTGTCCGAGGCCGGCGAGCAAGGCGCCGATGAAGTCGTCGGCGCTGCCTACGGAGGCATCGTAGAACCTGGTGAACTCGTCCGTCACCGCCTGGCGCAGGTCGAGGTCGCCCGCTTTCCAGGCGTGGTAGTCGGTGCGGTCCAGCAGCAGCTCCTGGCCGTCGTCGTCGGTGAGACCTGCTCGCTCGAGCCAGCGGCGGTCGGGGGCATAGTTGTGCGCCGCGTAGGTATGGACCAGGGCGAAGAACGGCGCGCCGCCCGGTTGCTCGGCGAACCAGTCGGTGATGTGGTCCACATCGAAGCGGCTCAGCTGCTGCAACCTGTCGTCGTGGGCTTCGGGGTCGGGGCCCAGGAGCATGCGGCCGCGCAAGGTGTCCACGGGCCAGCAGGGATCGTTGTGGGAGAAGCGATCGAAGCCTGCGCCGAAGCCATAGGTGGTCGAGAGAAAGCCGCCGCCGGTGAAGGCTGCGGTGACCCAGCCAGCGTCTGCCAGCAGCGAGGTCAGCAGGGGCGTGCGCTCGGCGTCGAGGTGATCTCTCGTGGCCCGCGCTCCGTGCATGAGCGGCAGCTGTCCGCTGAGCAGACTGGCGTGGCTGGGCAAGGTGTACGACGACGTGGAGTAGGCGGTCTCGAAGCGCAGCGCGGCCTGGGCGAAGGCGTCGATGTGCGCGCTCGGGGCAGCGCCGCCGTAGCAGCCCAGGTGATCGGGGCGCAGGGTGTCCAGGCTGACCATGAGCAGGTTCAGTCGGGGCTCTTGGGTAGCCCGCCGGAGGCGCGGGTGGGCCAGCACGGCGAGGGGGCCGTCACCGCTGGGCCAGGTGGCGCGCAGGGTCAGCCGGGTGGTTCCCAGGGGCACTGCGAAGGACAGATCGTTCCAGGCGGGGATGTCTGCCGACTCGGAACCCGTGGCGCTGAAGTCAGCGAGGGTGCTGCCATTTGCGGTGAGGGAGAAGTGCATGACGCCACCCAAAGCCGGGTCCCGAGGCAGCAGCCCGAGGGACGCCTCGAAGCGGTAGGACCGGTCGTGCGCGGGGAGTGTCCAGGTCAGCTCGGTGTCGGCGGGCAAACGCAGAGACCTGCGTTGCTCCCGATCAAGGATCACCTCCACGCGGCCGTGATCGTCGACGGCGGAGGTCTCGTGTGCGAAGGGAGCGAGGCTGGGGCTCGGGCCGGGAGCATGGGCCCTGTGAGCGCCGAGCTCTGTGCCCGGCTCACGATCTGCCGCGGTCTGCCACTCGACGAGACTGCGTCGCTCGATGAGCAGCTCTTGCAGGCGCATCTCCTCGGGAAACGGCGGCATGACCAGGGCCACCTGCTGGGTGGACGGCATCACCGTGATCCAGGTGGAGAAGTGCGCGGTGGACCCCTGCTGCTCGATGAGGGGCACATGCACCCGTCGGTCGGCGAGCTCCTCTTGTAGGCGGCGAGCCTTGGCCCCTCTGGCCACCGCGCTCGTGTCCACGGCCCAGGTCAGCTGCACCAGGTCGACGGGACCCATATCTGGTGTCACCGGCCGGCTGGCGCCAGTAAACGTGAGTGTCACCTGCAGCACCTCGCCCACGGTCACGTCGAGCAGGCCCAGGGTGGTGAGCAGGCCGTTGCTCCCGGGGGGGGCCGCAGCCTCCAGAGGCAGGGCTGTGGTGCTCGGGATGGCCGCGAAACGGAATGGCCCCAAGGTGGGCCCGTTCACCGCCCACCAGCTCAGGTCGGCAGACGACTCTGAGCCTGGCCAGCTGACTCGTGTCAGGGCAGGGGGCCCCAGCGTCGGCCTGAGCGTCTTTCGCAGGGGCAGCAGGTCTTCGTCGAGTCGCAGCAGGTCGGCCGAAGGGCTGGTCGAGCTGCTCGTCATCGGAGGCGTTGTGCGGAGCGATCCCCCCGAGGCGTCACTCGCATCACCGCAGGCCGCCAAAGTCGCGATGGCACAGACCGCGGTGGCCCGACCCAGGAGAAGCAGCGCTGAGAGAACGAGCCGTGGCATCCGGCCGATGATACGTTTCTCACCGACGGGTGGCGGTCTGCTCGCCTCCGTTCAGCATCAGGGCCACGGGCGCCCCGTCGTCGTCGAGGCGGAAGTCGACGGGCCAGCGCTCGTCCGTGGCCGGGTCGTAGGCCACGAACTCACTCGCCGACAAGGGCTGCACCAGTCGCGCGGGCACCTCGCTCAGAAAGCGAATGGCGCCCACTTCGTCCTGACCGAAACTGAACTCGATCATGACCTCGCCGCGCTCGTGGGTCAGCCGGGCGATGATCGCGATCTCTCCAAAGCGATTGCGCCCCGGCAGGGTCGAGAGGTGTTCGAGGGCGCCAAGCTCAGAGGACCAATGGTCGAGCATGGCCTGGTGTTGGTCTTCGAAGTCGTTCCGGGGCGCGTAGGGGGCGACGAGGCCATGGAGGCTGGCGAAGTCTCCCTCGGTGGCCTGTTGCCAGGCTGCGCCCAGGAGCTTCAGCAACTGCTCCCGGGTCTCTCGCTGCCAGCTGGGCAGGGGATGGACCAGGCGCGCACCGGCGGCGTCACCAGAGGACACCAGCAGACCCGACCCGCGGCTCTGCACCGTGATCATCCCCCCATCATCCAGGAGCCAGTCGCCGTCGTAGCGCGCCAGATCCTCGGCGGCCAGGGGACTGACCTGGGGAGGCAGGGGCACCGACATGCCGAAGGCCATACGCGTCACCGCGGCGCTGACCACGTCGGCGTAGACATCCGCGTGATTGCTGGTGACGAAGACGGTGACGCCGTCTTGAACATAGTGGCGCCAGTCCGCTGCGAACACGTCGTCGCTGCCGTTGTGGCCGATCATGGTGGTGTGGCGGGGCGTGTCGAAGACCCCGCAGCCGTAGCCCGTGGACATGCCGGGCCCCTCGCGCACGTGCGCAGTGGTCATGGCAGCGAAGGCCTCGGGGTCGAGCACGGTGTGGTCGCGTAGGCCCTGGCTCCAGCGGTGCATGTCCCAGAGCGTGGTCTGCACGCCGCCCGCACCCAGCAGCCACCAAGGCGTGGCGGGCCAGTCCGTGTCGAGGCGGCCCCGGTCCTGTCCGTCGATCATGCCCCTGGCCACACGGCCGTCGTCCCAGGCCATGGAGCGAATGGCGGTATCGGTCATGCCTGCAGGCACCAGCACGGTCTCGCGGAGCGTCTGCTCGAAGGGCTTGCCGGAGACCACCTCGACCACCGCTGCGAGCACGCCGTAGCCGATGTTCGAGTAGCCCGCCTCGGTGCCCGGCGCGAAGTCGAGCCCTGTGCGGAAGGCGTGTCGCACCTGTTCGGCGGCGCTGTGGCGAGGCGTGGCCATGCCGGAAGACTCGGGGAAGCCCGCGGTGTGGGTGAGCAGCTGGTGCACCGTGATCTGCCCCATGTGGCGGGGCACGCCTTGGAGCCACTCAGCGGGGAGCAACGCATCCAACCGATCGCTCACCGACAACTTGCCCTGGCTCTGGAGCTTCAGCACCGCCGCCGCGGTGAAGTGCTTGGAGATGGAGCCGATGGGCCAGAGCGTGTCGATGCTCGCCGGCTGGCCCGTGGTGCGGTCGGCGTCGCCGTAGGCTCGGGCCAGCAGGACCTCGCCGTCTCGGCTGAGCAGCACACCTCCTGAGAAGCCCAAGGGCACCATGCGAGAGACCCAGCGGTCGATCTGTCCGCCCAGCTCGCCAGCGATGACCTCGGTGTCGGCGGGCACGGGCGCCGCGAGTGGCGGGTTCGGGGTGCTGGCCAGGGCGTGGGCAAGCCAGAGGGGCGACAGCAGCAGGGCGAGACCCATGGCGTGTTCCTTGATCGGTTCTTCGATGATTGCTGAGGCCGGGTGGGGCGGCAAGGCCCGACCCGCAGACGTGACCGGGGCGCAGCGGTCGTGGCGCCGAGACGACTCCCATGCGACGGCGGCCCGCAAGAGCGGCCAACAACTTGTTTCTGGCTCAGCCTCTGGCCTGCGCCGACGGTGCGGAACGGCCCAGCGCCGAGCCCTCGCGTGGCCAGTCCGCGGGAGCGCTCAGCCCAGCAGGCCCGCCTGGCTCATGACCCTGCGCATCGAAGACAGGGGCATGTTGCCCGCCCTCAGGAACGTCTCGTGAAAGACCCTGTCGAGGGCCAGGCCGTCGAGCTGCCCGGCGTTGGCGGCCACGACGTCGCGCTTCAGCTGCCAGACCATGCGGTTGCCGGTGAGGTAGCTGAGGGGATAGCCCCGCTCCATCGAGTACCAGTTCAGCTCGGCCTGAACCCGGCCCGGTACGAAGCCCGTCACCGCGGCGAGCAGGTTGCCCGCGGCCTCGAAGGGGTCGTCTGGGGTGATGTCGGCGTCGACGCCCACATCGAGGAAGCTCCGTTCGCCAGACATGAAGAAGAGGTCGATGGCCACCCGGGCGCCGATGCGGCTGATGTCCCGCTTGCCCACGAAGCGCGCCTCGTCGACCCGCTCGCCCATGTAGCCCACGTCGAGCATGTAGTCCTCGAGGTAGGTGGTCCAGCCCTCGTGGTGTTCGTTGCCCGAGTAGAGCCTGCGAATCACCGAGGGGTGGGCTGCCGCCCAGGCCAGCTGCAGATGGTGCCCGGGCGTGCCCTCGTGCAACATCATTCCGGGGATGGACAGCTCGGTGTGTTCGTCGACCAGCTCGTCACTCAGGGTCAGGTGCACCAGGCTCGTCTTGGTGCCCTCGCGAAACGCTGCCGGTGGCCACATGGCTCCCGCCGGGATGGTGGGCTCGAGGTACGACGGCGTGCGCTCGATGACGATGTCATTGTCGAGGTCGAGGGGGAAGAGATCGCGCTCGGCTATGAACTCGACCAGCCGCCCCCGTTCGACCTGATAGCGCTCAAGGATGTCGTCCAGACGACCGTTGGGCAGCTCGACGCTGTACTGCCTTGCCAGATGCTGTTGCAGCGCGTCTGCGCTGGTGTCGTCGGGCAGCCCGTGGCGGGGGGCGAGCCGTGCGCGCAGCTCTTCGATGGTGGCGCTCGTCTCGGCCAGGAAATCCCGAGCCATGGTGTGCAGCTCTTCGAGCGAGAGGTCGATGCCTCGCAAGGCCACCAGACGCCGGGTCTGCTCCATGCCGATGTGCAGGCCGTCGGTGGTGGGCATGGCGGCGAGCTGGACGGCGTAGTCCTGCAGCGCAGTCTCGGCCTGTGCCCGGGCCGCGATCAGCTGGGGCAGCCCGTCGAACGCGCACTCGCTGGCCCAGGTCTGCAAGGTGTCGAGGAGCGAGGGCAGCTCGTGCACCGTGGCCAGGTCCATGGCGGTCCAGCGGGCCACGGGCCGGCCCAGCTGAGCCAACATGGACCCCAGGCTGTCCGGGATGGCTTGCAGTCGTCCCACCACTTCGTTCAGGCGTTCGTGGGCCGGGCGTGGGTCGTTCGACAGCAGCACCGTGAAACCGAGCCCGATATCATCGCCAGCCCGGGGGCACTGGACCCGTTGTGTCGCGCCGTTGAAGGTGAAGCCGAGGTCGAAGATCTCCCGCTCCAGAGAGAGCCGGGCCATGTCGAGGTCGAGCCGTTGATCGTCAGTGAGCTCGCAGCTGTCGGGGCCCTCGGCGCCCAGGCCGTCCAGCTGGGTCAGCAGCCCCTGGGCTTCGGCGATCGTGGCGTTCGTCGCTGCGGAGGAACGATCGGGCAACTCGGCGCCCCGGCCGTCGACCCCTAGCTCAAGGCACAGGTTGGGGTCGAGGGTGCGGTGCTCGAAGTAGGCGGCAGAGAAGGCGTCGAACGGGTTCATGGCTGACAGCTCAGGAAGGAAGAGGAGGCGTGCGCACGGCCCAAGCTCAGAACATGACGCCCCAGCTCTCGGGGTAGTCTCGGCTCGCGCCTGTCTTCTTGCTCACGAAGTCGGCTGCGGTGAAGGGCTCGCCGAGCCAGGCCTCCATGAGGGCCTGGGGCACCGCAGCCCAGGAGAGATAACGATACTCCCGCCCGTCGTCGAGGGGATCGATGGCGAGATGAGGCCGCCCGTTGGCCCGCAGCTGGTCGAGCTGCTGGAACAGCTCTTCAGGCTCCAGCCCGATCTGCACGGCAAACCGTTGGCTCGAACCATCGTCGAGCCGCACCAACGAAGAAGCACCCTCATGGGTGAGTTCGAGCAGTGGAGTCAGCCGCGTGGAGACAGCGCCCAGCACCCGCCATTCAAAGGGGTACTCGTTGGTCGCGTGGGGCATGGGCAGCGCTCACAGCGCAGGTTACCGGCGAGGCTCAGTCGTGCTGGCAGCCTTCTGCATCGCCGTGGACGTGTCCGTGCTCCAGCTCTTCGCTCGTGGCTTCGCGTACCTCGATCACCTTGACGTCGAAGTTCAGGGCCACGCCAGCCAGGGGGTGGTTGGCATCGATGACCACGTCGTCGCCCACGATGGCAGCGACAGACACGATGTGGATGCCGTCATCGCTCTCGGCCTGGAACTGCATGCCCACTTCAAGCTCGACATCCTCGGGGAGGTCGGTGCGAGGCATGGTCTGGAGCATCTCGTCGTCCCGCTCGCCGTAGGCGTCCTCGGGCTTGAGGTGGACCTTCAACTCGTCGCCCACGGCCTTGCCATCGAGCTCTGTCTCGAGGCGTGGGATCAGGCTGTCCGTGCCATGGATGTAGATCAGCGGGGTGTCGCCCTCAGACGTGTCGATCAGCTCTCCGGCGTCGTCGGTCAGCGTGTACTCGAGAGTGGCTACGGCGTTCTTGGTGATCTTCACGTTCGCTCCGGTGTCGGTAGGGCTCAAGCGCTGCTCAAGCCGCGCGGTCAGCTGGCCAGTATCTCCGCCCCGAGAGGGAAATCCAGAGGCCACCGTCGCTCAGAGCTCCCCTGGGGACGGGAGCCCTCTCGGGCCAGGCAGCCTGTGCGCAATGAGCCAAGATCCGAGTCTGCAGGAAGCTATTCCTTCAGGGCGTGGCGCAGATCACGACGGAGGTCCGAAAGGTGCTCCAGGCCCACTGAGAGCCGGATCGTGCCGCCGGTCACGCCGAGGGCGGCCAGGTCTTCGGGGGGCACGTCGGCGTGGGTCATGCGCATGGGATGCTCCACCAGGCTCTCCGTGCCACCCAGCGACACCGCCAGGCGGAAGACCTCGAAGCGATCGAGCACGGCAAACGCGGCCTCTTCTCCACCCTCCACGTCGAAGGAGATGAGCGAGCCTGTGCCCGTGCATTGCTGCTCGAACAGCTCGTACTGAGGGTCGTCGGGTTTGAGCAGCGACGGGTGGGAGACCGTCGTCACCCGGGGATGCTCCGCGAGCAGCTTGGCCAGGGCCTTGGCGCTCTTGGCCTGCCGCCGCATGCGCACCGAGACGGTCTCCAGGGAGCGCAGCAGCAGCCACCCGTTGAACGGCGTGGTCACCGTGCCCAGGATCGTGCGCAGGTCACGGATGGGCTTGATCAGCGCGGCGCTGCCCGTGGCCAGGCCAGCCACCAGGTCGCTGTGTCCGCCCAGGAACTTCGTGGCCGAGTAGATGACCACGTCAGCGCCCAGGGTGGCGGGGCGCTGGAAGATCGGGCCGAGCAGGGTGTTGTCCACCATGGTCACCACTTGCGGGCCTTCCCGTTCGGCGGAGAGTTCGCGGGCCAGGGCGGACACCGCGGCGATGTCACTGTGCAGCAAGTTGGGGTTCGCCGGGGTCTCCAAGAAGATCACCTTGATCCGCTCGCGCCCGACTGCGTCAGCCACCGCAGCCATGGCCTCGGCCACGCCGTCACCTGCGGGGACGAACCGCGCCTCCACGCCGTACTTGGCCAGCACGTGGTGGAACAGATAGTGCGTGCCGCCATAGACCGGCGACGTCGACAGCACCACGTCGCCGGGCTCCACGAAGGCCAGCACGCAGGTCGAGATGGCAGCCATGCCCGTCGAGAAGGTGGCGCCCATCTCGGTGCGATCCCAGGCGGCCATGCGCTCTTCGAAGATCTGCAGGTTCGGGTTGTTCAGCCGACTGTAGATGAGCCCTTGCTGCTCACCCTCGTCGGGATCACGCAGCCCGTAGGCCAGCTCGAAGAAGCGCTTGCCCTCGGCCGCTGACTCGAACTGAAAGGTGGAGGTGAGAAATACCGGCGGCTTCACCGACATCTCAGAACGGGCCGGGTCATAGGCGTAGCCGAGGGCCAGGGTCTCGGGGTTGAACTCCTTCTCGCCGTCGCTGTGCTTGCGCTTCATGGGTCTTCTCGAGGGGACATGGGCACGGTAGCACCGCAGCAGGGCTGCGCCTGGCCGCGAGAGCATCTCAACAGTGATTGGGGGTGGGACTGCGCAGAGAACGGCCCGGGTCTTCGCCATCGTGCGCAGCTGGTGCCGGTGGGCCGTGCGGGCTGGCCGTTCTTGGTCCATACTGGTGCGGCATCCCGTTCGTCTTCCGACTCCTCCTTGAAGACCTGGCTTCCCTCGGCGTCGCTGATCTCATGCTCTCTTCGTTCTCTCCCGTAGGCTTGTCGCTGCTTCTGTCTCTGGTCATCGTCTCGCAGCCAAGTGCTCAAGCGGTGCCGCTGCCCTTTGATCCGAGCTCCATTGTCGAGGTGCGGGTCGACGACCTCGACCGCGATCAGGTGGTGGCGCTCACTCTCGACGGCTTTGACGTCACGTCGGTGCAAGGGCGCAGCGCGTTTCTGTCCCTGCCCGAGAATGATCTGGGTGCGCTGACGTCACGGGGTCTGTCTTTCGTTCGCCTGGCGCCCGCCAAGCCTGCGGATGAGTCGTTCCTGGCCGCGTATCACAGCTACGCGTCGCTGGCCACCGAGCTGCAGTCGATCGCCGCCAGTTACCCGAACCTGTGCCAGCTCTCGTCCGTGGGCAACTCGGTGCAGGGGCGGCAGCTATGGATCATGAAGATCTCCGACAACGTGGCGCTGCAAGAAGACGAGCCCGAGTTTCGCTACATCTCCACCATGCACGGCGACGAGCCCATCGGCATGGAGATGTGCCTGAACATGATCCATGAGCTGCTGGACAACTACGGCAGCGACCCCGAGATCACGGGGTTGGTCGACGACCTGGAGATCTGGATCCTGCCGCTGATGAACCCGGACGGCTACACCGCAGGCAGTCGTTACAACGCCCAGGGCGTCGATCTGAACCGAGACTTTCCCGATCGGGTCAACGACCCGGTGAACACCACGGCGGGCCGGGCCATCGAGACGGCGCGGGTGATGAACTGGGGCTTCAACCACTCGCCTGTGCTGTCGGCGAACTTTCATTCGGGCGCGCTGGTGGTGAACTATCCCTACGACAGCGACCCCAACCCGTTCGCGCCGTACTCGGCCGCGCCAGACGACTCGCTCTTCATCGCCCAGTCGTTGGCCTACGCCTCGCTGAACGCGCCCATGTCGGCGAGCCCCTGGTTCAGCCAGGGCATCGTGAACGGAGTCGAGTGGTATCTGGTCCACGGCGGCATGCAGGATTGGAACTATTACTGGATGGGCTGCAACGACGTGACCATCGAACTGGGAGACACCAAGTGGCCCAGCTCGTCCCAGCTGCCCGGCCTCTGGAACGACAACCGGGACGCCATGCTGGCCTACATGGGCTGGGCCCTGCGCGGCGTGCGAGGTGTGGTCACCGACGCGCTCACGGGCCAGCCGCTCCCGGCCACGGTGACGGTGATGGGCATCGACCACGACGTGTTCACCGACCCGGACGTGGGCGACTACCACCGCATGGTCGAGCCCGGCACCTACACCGTGACCATCGCCGCGAGCGGGTACGTGAGCCAGGTGATCCCTGGCGTGTCGGTGGGGGCGGGGGACGCCACTGTGCTTTCAGTGGCCTTGTCTCCCGAGGGCTGGTCCGACCTGGGCCTTGGGCTGGCTGGCACAGCAGGGCAGGTGCCGACGCTCACGGGTTCAGGGCCCCTCACCGCCTCGTCGGTCAACGCCGTCGACCTGGCCGCAGCGCTCCCCGGCGCGGCGGCCCATCTGGTCTTCGGCCTCACCCGGATCGACGCCGGGTTCAAGGGCGGCGTGCTGGTGCCCGCGCCCGATCTGCTCATCAGCGGGCTGCCCATCGACGGCGCGGGGCAGCTCTCGGTGCCCTTCGTGTGGCCCACGGGCGTCCCCGCTGGCTTCCCGTTCTACCTGCAGGTCTGGGTCGAAGACGGCCAGGGTCCGCTCGGATTCGCTGCTTCGAACGGCCTGGGGGGCGAGGCTCAATAGGGCGGCCAAGGACTCGGAGCGTCTCGGGTCGACGAGGCCGCTGGGTCACCGAGGGCCCCTGGGTCGCCGAGGGTCTCTGGGACACCGAGGGCCCCTGGGTCATCGAGGGCCTCTGGGACACCGAGGGCTGGCCGTGCCTCCGTGGTCGGGGGCGAGGTGGGCCGGGAGCGCTCATCGCAGGCATCAAGCGACTCTCTGTGTGGCTCTTGACAAGACCGAACGGTCGTACTATTTTCCTGACCATGAGCAAAGGAGCCGACACTCGCGCCGCGATCCTCGATGCAGGCATGTCCGTAGCCGCCACGGAGGGGCTCGAAGCCCTGTCCATCGGTCGCCTCGCCGACAGGGTAGGCCTCTCGAAGAGCGGGCTCTTTGCCCATTTCAGATCGAAAGAGCTGCTGCAGCTGCAGGTCCTTGGTTACGCCCGTGAGCACTTCGTCTCCCACGTCATGCAACCGGCCCTGGGCGAGCCTCGGGGCGAGCCAAGGATCGTCGCCCTGCTTGAGAACTGGTTGACCTGGGGCTCTTCTCCAGAGCGAAAGGGGGGCTGCGTCTTCCTCCAGGCTGCCGCAGAGTACGACGACCGGCCAGGAGTGGTGCGCGACCTGCTGGTCCAGACCCAGCGAGACTGGCGCGATGCCCTGGTGCGCGCCGCTGACCTGGCCGTCGAAGAGGGCCACTTCAGGGCCGGGCTCGACACCCAGCAGTTCGCCTTCGAGATGTACGCCCTGATCATGGCGCACCACTTCTACCAGCGGCTGCTGGACGACCCTGTCACTCCCAGCCGCACCCGGGCCGCCTTCGAGCGGTTGCTGGAATCCTGCCGCTGAGCCCGCCTCTCTCCACACCCCAGTTTCACCATTTGAGCACGTCCGCAATGCCAGTTAAAAGCACGAACGATCGGTCAACTCCTCTCGCCCTGCTTGCTGCCCAGACGGGCTTCCGGGTCCTGTCCACCGTGGCGCCGGGCGTGGCTGCCCGGGCCGCCGCTCGTATGTTCTGTTCGCCCCGCCGCCATCGTCGCCCTGACGCCGAGCGAGAGAGCCTGGGCGAGGCCCAGCCCCTCTCGCTGCGCATGGGACTGCGGCGGCTGCCTGCCTGGCGTTGGGGTGCGGTCGGTGCGCCCACGGTGCTCCTGGTCCACGGCTGGGAGGGACGGGGCAGCCAGCTGCACTCCTTCGTCAAGCCACTGCTCGACCGAGGTTTCTCCGTGGTGACCTGGGATGCCCCGGGTCACGGCGATTCACCGGGCCGCCAGTCGTCCCTCGTCGAGTTCGCCGACGCGCTCTGGGCGGCCGGGCGCCAGGCCGGCGAGGTGCACGGCGTGATCGCCCACTCCATGGGCTGCGCCGCCACCGCCATCGCGTTCGGCGAGGGCCTGCCCGTGGCCCGAGCCGCCTTCGTGGCCTCGCCCACGAGCCTGGGCGACTACACCCATCAGTTCGCCGAGCTGGTGGGGCTGCCCGAGTCCGTGCGCGCCCGCATGGTGACTGGCATGGAGCGGCGCTTCCTGGTGGACTTCGAAGACCTGGACCTGCGCAGCGTCATCCTCCCGGACGACGTGCCCCTGCTCATCGTCCACGACGAGGACGACAAGGAGGTGCCCTCGCACCACGGCCAGCTGATCGCAGAGCGCTGGCCCGGGTCCCAGCTGGTAATCACAGAAGGGCTGGGGCATCGGCGGGTGTTGCGTGACCCGGATGTTGTGTCGCAGATCGTCGACTGGATGTAGGGGCTGCGCTGCAGGTCGTGGCGGCTCTCGCTCGGCCGGGGTTGGCGGCGCTCCCTGCTCGCTCTCAGTGACAGCGGGCCCCGCCGCAGCTGTTGCCGTGGCGAGGCCCGCGATGATGTGGGTGCCGGGTTGATCGAGGTGGCTGTTGAGGCTGGCGATCAACCTGGGAGCCTCACTCAGGGCGTGATCATCTCCAGGCCGTTGGTGGCTGCGAAGCCCGCCACGCCGCCCGGGTCTTGCACCCAGAACTGGAAGTCGAGGGGCACGCCGGGGGTCACGCCTGCGGGCCAGGTCGAGGGCAAGGCCGTGGTGCCGCTGCCGTCGGTGGGCGTGGGCAGGAAGGCGCCGCCCAGGGTGATGTTCGGGATGAGCACGCCGCCCTTGAACGGCGCGTTCAGCTGACCGATGCCCAGGGCGAGCCAGGCGTTGGCGTTGGGCAGGGCGCCGGAGAGATCGACGGACACCATGTTGCCCGGGCAAGGCAGGCCGCTGGCGGTGGCCAGGGGCACGCCGGTGCTGCCAGCCAGACCGCTGCCGATACTGATGAAGGCGCTGCCCGGGGTGGCGGTGACGGTCAGGGTGTACTGGCCCAGGCTGCCGTAGTCCGAGTAGAGGTTGGGCTTGTCCACGCCATCGATGAGCACGGTGTAGTCGCCCGCCGACAGAGACTGGCTGATGGTGGCGTTGGTGGCGTTGCTCGGGTCGTGGGATCCGATCAGGTTGCCCCCAGCGTCATAGAGTTCGAGCTGGATGTCGCAGTTGGGGCCCGGGCTCCAGGGGCTGGCGCTGATCGTGGCCGAGCCGCCGGCGGTGCTGAAGCTGAAGGCGTCCACGTCGGTGCGGGTGTGGATCACGCCGGCAGCGGGAGCGAACGAAGTCCCCGGGCAGGCGATGACCAGGGGCGTGCCTGCACCCACGACGTCGGCGTGATCGTCAGGCTTGACCTTGATGCCGTTGCCGAAGCTGGTGATGAAGCCGATGTCGTCCTGGGTCGTGGTCGAGCCGGAGTAGTCGCCGTTGCTCCACTGCACCACCGTCTTGCCGAAGGGGGCGCCCATGATCGGACCCCAGCCCGTGGCTCCGCTGCCCGATCCGGGGTGGTAGGACGATCCGTTCAGGCCGTCGTGGGACAGGCCCAGGGTGTGTCCCACCTCGTGGCTGCCGCTCATGGAGCCGTTGTTGTCGCCCTTGTTGAACACGAAGCAGGGCGTGTCCTGGAAGTCGGTGAAGCTGTTCAGAAGGGCGATGCCGCCGGTGCCGTTGCCGAAGCCGCCGGTGTACTGGGTGAAGAGGGCCCGCACGCCCCAGGTCTTGTCACCAATGGTGCTCTTGCGCAGGTGGTCCTGGTCGGGCTCCTCGGTGGTGACGTCCACGTCGTAGGCGGCGAAGTCCTCGGCGATGTACTCCCAGTGATTGATGATCGATTGCAGCTCACCGTTGGTGAAAGTCGCCGCGCTGCCCGAGGTGTTGAAGGCGGGGAAGGTGATGTTGTGTCCCCAGCCGTTGTTCTTGCTCTGGTGGCCGTCGAAGTCGAGGAAGATGACCTGGTCGGCGCCCGGGTTGGTGTGCAGCAAGAAGGCGCTGGAGAGGGGGATGGTCCCGTTGTAGCCCGCGCTCTCGTTGCGCGGCGCGGCGCTGGCGGGGATGTCCACGTACATCAGCTGGTCGTTCTCGGTGACCCAGAGGGTGGGGTCTTGCTGGAGCAGCTCGCTCAGTGCGTCCGCTGCCATGTCGTGGCTGAGGGCCAGGTCGCCGAGCCGGTCACCCAAGCTGGTGAGGGCCTCGGTGCCGTGGAGCGCGCCCGGGAACGTCGCACCGGGAAGGGGCGCTGTGTCAAACGTCTGAGCATGGGCGCCGCTGGTGCTGGAGAGCAGGGCGGCGGCGCTGAGCAGGCCGGCCTGGAGCGCTGACGTGAGACGGAGGGGGAGCCTGGTGGAGGGGACCTTCTTCATGGATCGATGCCTCGGATGCAACGGGGAAACGGGGAGGGAGAGAGGGGCTACGCCGTTTGCGGGAGAGCGGACGGACCGTTCGGGGCGGAGCCGTCCAGGAGCAACCCTGTGCCACAAGTATTGAAGCGGTTCGGTCAGGCTGCAAGGACAAGGTCGGACCCGGCTGGGCACCTGATCGGCAGCTCAGGTCTTCAGGCCCCAGAAAAACAGCTCAGAACAGGGCCTTCCCGTCATGAAGCGCCGGCGGTCAGGCGGTGGCGAAGAGGCCCTTGAGATAGGCGCTCTCTGCGAAGTCGGTGGGGTGGTCGAGGGCGTGGCCCGTGGCTGCGATGTCCCGTAGAGGACGTCCCGCCTGGACGGCGGCGGCGCACACCGTGGCGCGAAAGGTCTCGGCGTCGACGGGTTTGGTGCATGACGCCAACAGCAGCTGGCCGGCGGGTTTCAGCAGGGACAGGGCCAACCCGGCGAGGCGTCCATAGGCATGGAGCGCCCCTTCGACCTGGGACCGTCGTCGGGCGAAGGCTGGCGGGTCGACGATGACGACGTCGAAGGTCTGGCCCTGTTGAGCCAGATCGCGCATGACGGCGAAGGCGTCCCCTTCGCGGATCTGGTGCTGGGCGGCGGCCACGTCTGGGTCGCTCATGTTCAGGGCGAAGTTGCGCTGCGAGGCGGCCAGGGCCGGGCCGCTCTGATCGACGCTGGTCACCGACCGGGCGCCTCCCCTGGCAGCGTAGAGCGAGAAGCCGCCAGTGTACGAGAAGACGTTGAGCACGGACTTGCCCCGGGACAGCTGCTCGATGCGCGCCCGGTTGTCCCGCTGATCGAGAAAGGCGCCGGTCTTCTGGCCGCGGATGAGATCGACCTCGAAGCGCAGACCGTTCTCGAGATAGGTCAAGGGCCCTGTGGGCAGCTCGCCCAGGAGCAGCTGCCCATCGTGCAGACCCGCCAGGGCGCCCGGTTGCTCGGACAGCTGTCGGCTGAGCCGCAACACGATGCGCTGCAAGGGCTGGCTGGCGGTCAGGGCTCTCAGTGCTGCGCTCAGCCAGGGCACCCAGGCGTGGCTGTAGAGCTTGACCACGGCGCTGTCCCCGTAGCGATCGGCAATGAACCCTGGCAGCTCGTCGCTCTCGCCGTGCACCATGCGGTAGGCGTCCGTCTGTGTTTCAAGCAACGGTGCACGACGATCAATGGCAGCAGCAAAGCGTTCGTCGAACAGCGCCTGGTCTACGGGGCCCGACCGTCGCGCCCGCAGGACCCGCAAGCGAGTGGGCGAGAGCGGGTCGTAGAGTCCGATGGCCAGAAAGGTGCGTTTGCGATCAAAGACCACGGCGAGGTCGCCGGGCTTGCCTGGGCGACTCTCGGAGCGGATCTGTTCTGCGTACAGCCACGGATGGCCTCGCCGCAGCTTCGACTCTGCCGAACCGGTGACCCGCAGGATCACTGGCTTCTCGGTGGGGGGCGCCGGAAGCGTCTCCCATGGGCTGTCGAGCTGCGACGAAGGCATGGTCAGCCTGAACTCAGGGCGTGGTCAGTTGCAGGCCGTTGCTCGCCGAGAATCCCACGGGCGCGCCAGCATCTGCGGTCCAGATCTGGGTGAACAGATCGAAGCCCGAGGGCAACCCCGAGGGCCAGACCGCGTCGATCTGCAGGCCACCGCCGCCGCCCGTGTTGAACCCGGTGATGAGGATGTCAGGTGCGGGCACGAGCACGCCGCCCTTGAAGGGCACGTCGACGCGGGTCAGGCCCAGGAACAGCCCCGAGGCCGCGTTGGCCGCGGCGCCGGTCAGGTTGAGTGAGACCACGCCGCCGTCGACCAGGGAACCGCTGCCCGCCAACACCGGGACGCCCCCCGCGCCAGCCAGGCCCAGGCCCAGATCGGTGAAGGAGCCCAGGGGGAAGACCTTCACGTGGTAGACGTCCTGCTCGCCGTTGAAGGTGGCGGTGTAGGCCACGTCCGAGCCGTTGCTGCCACCCACGATGCCGATGTAGTCGCCCATCTTGTTCTGCTGGGGCCAGCCCAGGAACGAGTTGAAGGCCGGGCTCACCGCCACGTTGGGCGAGAAGGTCGCGCCACCGTCCGTGCTGTACGAGTAGAACAGCTGGGAGATGTTGGCCTGACCGCTGTTGCGCGTGTCATACCAGACCACGTCGAGGCGGCCGTCCGGTGTGGTGTCGGCTGCCGCGAGCCAGTGCCAGTTGTTGTTGCCCGGAGGGTCGTCGTTGACGCGCACCGAGGGCGCGAACGTCGCGCCGCCGTCGAAGCTGGCCGCGATGCGGACTTCTGTGGGGCCACCGCTGAAGGCGCCATTGGGGTCGACGGAGCCGAGCATGTAGACCACGCCGTCGAAAGGCCCGCCGCTCTTGTCCACCGCCACATCGACCTGGCCCAGCAGTCCGCCCGGGTTGGGCCCGGCGCTGGCGATCATGCCGCCGCCGATGTTCACCACCACGCCTGTGGACGTGGGCGAGACGAGGGCATTCTGGGCATCGTTCGAACGGGCGAGCACGTACGTGTTCAGGTCCTGGAAGTTCGTGCCCTCGACGCCGCTCATGAACAAGGTGCCGTCGCCGCCCACGGTCATGGTGCCGAAGAGGGGCTTCTTGTCGATGAGCACCGGCTGCTGGAAGCTGGCCGCGCCGTCAATGGAGCGGGTCAGGGTGAGGCCGTTGCAGCAGTCGAAGAAGGGCTGCCAGGTGCCGTAGACGTGGCCGTTGCCCGGGCCGCCTGAGCGGTCCACCGCCAACCAGTTCTTGTCGCCGCCGAACTGGGCTGTGGGCACGCCCCAGGTCACGCCGCCGTCCGCCGATTGGAAGACCTCGTTCTTCACCGCGCCGCCCGTGGTCAGGCTGAGGCTCTGGTAGTAGAAGTTGCCTGCGTCATCCACGTCGAGCACCGGGTCGCTGCGAAAGACGCCGGGCTCAAGAGAGCCAGGGAAGGTCCAGCCCTGTCCGCCATCTGTGGTGTACGACCAGCCGGCCTCACGGAAGTTGGAGGCGATGGAGTTGAACTGGCGCCAGCCCACGACCACGTTGTCCGGGTCGAGGGGGTTGACCGAGAGGGAGGGCTCGTTGGCCGCGTCCCCCACGATGTTGTCGCCGTTGCCGTCCACGTTGACCTGGGTGCTGGTGTAGGCGCCGAAGGCGATGCTCCCCGCAGCAGAGCGGGGCAGGGACGGGTCTTTGCTGACCAGCCCAGAAGGCGGCTGATCGACGCGCTCGCCGGGTATCAGACCTTGGCCCGAGGCCTCAGGGGAAAGGGCCAGCAGCGTCCAGGCTGCGGCGGCGAACGTCAGGCTCACGTGGCATGGCGCGGGGTCCATGGTCTGCTCCTCAAGGTGTGGACATGCAAGGTGCAGGGTACCACGGGGGATTCTCGCCAGCCGGGTGGCTGCCGGGCAGGGGCAGGCCGTTCCCGCGAGGGGCCCGCCTGCGTATCCTCGGGGGCATGACGAGATCGATGAAGTTCGGGTTGTGTGTGCTGGCATGTCTCTCGGTGATGGGCTGCGGCGATGACGGGCAGGGCCGAGCGCCCGACCAGGGCGGCGCACCGGCGAGCGTCTCGGTGCAGCCGGTCGAGGGGGCGGACAGGGACAGCGCCCCCCAGGCCGCATCCACCGCAGCGAGCAGCAGCGGGGTGAGCGACAGCGCGACCCTCAATGCCACCCACGCGGCAACGGGGCCCAACCTGTTGCTGGTGACGCTCGACACCATGCGCGCCGATCGCCTGGGTTGCTACGGCTACGAGGCGGCTCGCACGCCGGTGATCGACGCACTCGCCGCCCGAGGCGTCCTCTTCGAGCAGGCGTTCACTCCCGCACCCATGACCCTGCCCGCGCACACCACCATGATGACCGGCATGGCGCCTCCGCAGCATGGCGCCCGAGTCAACGGGGAGCACAAGCTGGCTGACGGGCTGCCGACCCTGGCCTCGGTCTTGTCCGAGCGCGGCTATGGCACGGGCGCCTTCGTGGCGGCCTTTGTCCTCGACGGCAAGTTCGGCCTCGACCAGGGCTTCGACCACTACGGCGACGATCTGAGCCTGGCCTACGAGCAAGAGGTCCCCGAGTCGTTGTCGGCCTATCGCCCGGGGGCGACCGTGGTCGACGAAGCGCTGGAGTGGCTCGGCACGAGCGCCGACAGCAAGCCGTTCTTCGCCTGGGTGCACCTGTACGACGCCCACTATCCCTGGCATGCCCATGAAGACGATGAGGATGGTGCGGATGGTGAGCCGGGGAGCTACGACGGCGAGGTGGCCTACCTTGATCGGCAGGTCGGGCGCTTGTTGTCGGCGCTTGAAGAGCGGGGCGACCTGGAGGACACGGTGGTGATGGTGGTGGCCGATCATGGCGAGGGCTTGGGCGACCATCACGAGATCGAGCACGGTTATCTGCTCAACGAAGAGGTCCTGCATGTCCCCTGGATCATGGCCGGGCCGGGCATCACCCGTGGGCACCGTGCCCCCGCGCTCGTCTCGCTCGAAGACCTGGCGCCCACGGCCCTGGCCTTGCTGCACCAGCCGGCGCTCACCGAACCCACGCTGTTGGGACGGAGCCTGTCGCCCGCCTTGCAAGGTGAGCCCATGCGCCCGGGGCTCAGCTACGCAGAAACAGACCTGCCCTGGACGGCCTACCATTGGGCGCCCCAGCGCAGCCTGACCACCGCCGACTGGAAGTACGTGTCGACTCCCCAGGCCGAACTCTACGATCGCAACGCCGACCGGGGCGAGCTGGTGAACCTGATCGAGGTGCGCCCGCAGATGCGCGAGAAGATGCAGACCCGGTTGGCAGGGTTGCAAGATCAGATGGGTGAGCGGCTGAGCGAGGCGGCTCTGCTCACGGCGGAAGAAGCTGAGAGCCTGGCCGCCCTGGGCTACGTGGGCGGTTCGGGTGGTGCAGACTCCCCCGCAGACAGGGAGGATCTCTCGGACGTGAAGCAGCGACTGGCTGCCAAGGACCTGTCAGCCACCCTGCGACAACGGGAAGCGGCCGGAGACCTGTCCGCGCAGGAGCGGCTGGAGCTCATGGCCGAGCTGGTGGCGCTGAGCCCGGAGACGCCGTCGTTTCATGCGCAGCTGGGTTCGGCGTGGATCGAGCTGGGCAACATCGAGGAGGGCGTGGGACAGCTGGCCATGGCGGTGGAGCTGGCTCCCGGATCGGCGAGCTTGCACTACGAGCTGGGCGATGTGCTGCAGAGCCAGGGCTACACCGTGGGCGCCCGGCGAGAGTTCGAGGCCACCCTGGCCTTGGCGCCGGACATGGCGGCGGCGCACGTAGGCATGGGCAATGTACTCCGTGCCGAGGGCCGCTCAGACCTGGCCGCCGGGCGCTACACCGAAGCGATCCGTCTCCGTCCTGGCTACGCCGAGGCGCACTTCAACCTGGCCCAGACCTTTCGGGATCGAGGCGTGCTGGACCGGGCGATCGAGCAGCTTCGCCTGGCCGCTGAACATCGACCGGAGTGGGTGCTCCCGCACTCGGTCCTGGCGGTGGTGCTGCAAGACGCCGGGCGCCCGGACGAAGCGGTGTCCGAGCACGAAGCGGCCATCGAGTTGCTCCCTGGCGATGCGGGCCTGCACAACGACCTGGGTCTGCTGCTCGAGAGCATGGGCCGTTCGGACGGGGCGCGCGCGCACTACAGCCAAGCGGTCGACCTGGCTCCGCTGAACTACCACACGCGCATTCTCATGGCCGACCAGGCCTTGGCTGCGGGGGACGATGACGCAGCCCTCGCCGCTCTCGAAGAGGCGCTCCGCCTGGCGCCAGATGTGGCCGAACCTGCGGCGCGCTTGGCACGCTTCCTGGCCGCTTGCACAGACGAGACACTGCGGGACGGGGCCAGGGCCGTCTCCCTCGCCGAACACGCGGTGGACCTCACCGGTGGGCAGCACGCGCGAGTGCTCGACACCATGGGCATGGCCTACGCCGCAGCGGGACGTTTCGGCGAGGCCTTGTCGGCAGCGCAAAGGGGGCAGGCGCTCGCCCTCCAAGAGGGAGACCTGACCCTGTCCTCTGAGATGGAAGGGCGGTTGGAGCTGTTCGCTTTGCAGGCCGGCCTGGAGGACTCTGCGGGTCCTGCGCAGGGCTCGGGTGACAACGAGGGCTGAGCACCCGCCGAGCCCGACGGCTCCTCGTTGTCGGCTCAGGAGTGTTGTCGGTTTGTGTCGCTGGCTGGGCAGCTGCGACCCATGGGTGACGGCGCCGCTGTCCTATACAGAGCTGCTACCCTAGGCGTGCACCACCAGCGCAGCCACGTTTCTTCAGCACGTCGAGAGAACTCACATGTCCACCCGCACACCTTTCGCTCGCACCATCGTCTGCGCTGCCCTCATGAGCGCTGCAATCGTCGGCGGTCCGCTGAGTCTCCCAGCTCTCGGGCAAGAGGCTCTGTCTACGCCGGACCTGAGTCCCCACGCCTCCGTGTCACGGACCATCGGCCTGACCGCCGTGGCCGTGGACTACCACGCGCCCGCCGTGCGCGGCCGGGAGATTTTCGGCGAGATGATCCCCTTCGGTGTGGTCTGGCGAGCGGGCGCCAACGGCACCACCAAGATCAGCTTCTCCGATGACGTCACCGTGGAGGGCCAGCCCCTCGCTGCGGGTGACTACGGTCTGCACATGATCCCCGGTGCTGAGCGCTGGACGGTCATCTTCAACACCGTGAGCGACAGCTGGGGGAGCTATTCCTACGACTCGGCACTGGACGCCCTGCGCGTCGATGTGTCGTCCAAGACCGTGGCCCACGGCGAATCCCTGGCCTACCGCTTCTACGATGTGGGCGCAGAAGAAGCGACCCTGGCATTGCACTGGGGCGAGACCCTGGTGCCCCTGACCGTAGCCGTGGACGTGGTGTCCGCCGTGCTCAAGCCTGTGCGCGAGGCCGCGCTGGCCAACGATGATCGGCCCGGTGCTGACTTCTGGTTCCAGGCCGGTGACTACGGACGTGATCACGGCGTGGACATCGCAGAGACCATGGACTGGGCCGACCGCTCCATCGCCGTCCAGCGCAGCTTCGACAACCTCTGGTTGCGCAGCGAACTGCTGGGCGACAGAGGCGACGCGTCAGCGGCGGCCGAGGCTCGTGAAGCAGCCCTGCAGCTGGCCGATCTGAACTCCCTGCAAGGCCTGGCCTACCGCTACATGCTCCGCGAGGACATGACGAACGCCGCCGTGGTCTTCGAGATGGTGCTGTCCATGGAGCCCACGAACTGGTGGCCATACCTTCAGATGGGCAAGGTCAAGCGCAGCCTGGGTGACGACGCGGGAGCCATCACTGCCCTGCGTGCAGCCTTGAACAAGAGCCCTGACCCTGTCACTCGCTCAGAGATCGAAGCGACTCTGGCAGACCTGGGCGCCAGCTGACCCGGCGTCTCGCAGGCGGCTGTGATCTGTTGCGCAGGTTCTCATCCGGCGCCGGGGGGCCAGCTGGTGTCGTTGCGTAGATAGCGGCCGGGGTCGACGGTGTCGAAGAACATGGGTAGCAGCGGGTGGCGAATGTCGTCTTCGCTGCTGTCGGCTTGCAGGCTGGTCTGGGCCGCGTAGGTCACCGATGAGCTGTCGTGGACGAGCACGTGGTACCAGGGCTGATCTCGGCGGGGGCGGGTGCGGTTGGCCAGATACCACGACTTGGGCGCACGGCAGCTCTCGTCATAGGCCACGATGATGCCCCGGTAGCCGTAGCGCACGTGGCTCACCAGCTGCCCGATCTCGAAGGGCGACGACGGCTCGACGGCCCCTTCGGTCAGGGCTTCGAAGGCCTCGGTGGTGGTGAGCTGCTCTGGGGTGCTCTCGGCTTGTTGGTCTGCGACCGCAGCCAGGACAGCCGACACGGTCTGGGCTGACGGCGGCGACTCCAACGAGACCAGCGCTGGCTGCAGAGCGTCGCCCCAGGCGGCCAACTCGCCCAGCACCACCGTGCGGACGGTCTCGGAGGGGTCATCGAACAGGCGAATCAACGAGGGCAGCTGGGAGGCGTCTGGCACGGGGGCGTGGCTCGCGGCGATGGGGGGGGGCTGAGGTCGGTGGCGCCATGGTAGCGGACTGTTCAGCCCCACGCGCCGGGAACCCGATGACTGTGTCATGCCGCTCCGGTCCTTTGTCACCATTCCAGCTCCCGTGGCCGTGGCAGCGCGATTGCTGACGGTTTCCTTCATGGTGGGCGCGGCGGCTGCGCCTCAGCTGCGGGTGACCAGCTCGTCCAGCTGAAGGCTGTGCCGTGCCGGGTGCATGACCGCGTGTTCGAGCATGGCGTCGATGCAGTAGTCCACGCCCCAGCGAGACTTGTGCGTGCTGTTGAGCATCTCGTCGGTGACTGTCGCCAACGGGCCGCGCCAACCGGCCAGCACCTGTTCGAGGTAGCTCTCGGCGTGGGCGTCCATGGTCTCGACGGGCGGGCACAGGTCGATCTGCGGGTCGGGAAGTCCGAGCACTTCGCAGCACCAGACCATGTAGCCCCGGGCGCAGGCGAGCACGTGGTAAGCCACCGCGTCGAGAGAGGCGTAGTCAGGGTCGTCGGTGGGGGGCAAGGTGATGCCGGCTGCCCGAGCCGCTCGCCAGCTGGCCACGCAAGCGCGCAGCTCGCGATCGTGCAGCAAGATCAACGCCCGGGCGCCGCGGGAGGTGTGGTCATCGAGCAAAGCCATGGCAATCTCCGTCGGTTGTGCTCGGGATGTTGCCACAGCGGGGCCGCCAGCGCACGAGCCTCTGATCGTGGACATGGGTGCGCTGGGCCGCATAGGCTGGCCGTCGTTCCACGTCCTCTGACAGGATTCTGCCCATGGTCGTTCTCACCCTGGCGGCGCTGCTGATGGCATGCGCTGCACCACCTGCTGACGCCACGCTGGAGGCGCCCCAGGCCTATCTGAACATGCACCTGATCACGGTGGCCGGCGCAGAGATCCCCCAGGGCGTGCTCATCGTCAACGACGGGCTGATCGTGGCGGCGGGCAGCGCGGACGCCATCGACGTGCCCAGCGACGCGACGATCATCGACCTGACGGGCAAGGTGGTCATGCCCGGCCTGGTCGATTCGCACAGCCACATCGGCGAGCCCTGGGCGGCGGACAGCAGCGAGCCGATCCAACCCGAGGTGCGCAACTACGACAGCATCAACGTGCGCAGCTCGACCCTCCAGCGGGCCCAGGCTGGCGGCATCACCAGCGCCAACCTCATGGGGGGCTCTGGCCATCTGATGAGCGGGCAGACGACCTACATCAAGCTGCGCGACGGCGAGACCATCGACGAGCTCGTCTATCGCCGGGCCGACGGCCAGCCTCTGGGCGGCATGAAGATGGCCAACGGCACGAACTCCCAGGGCTCGCCGCCGTTTCCCGGCACCCGGGGCAAGTCCGCGGCCCTGGTGCGCAGCGCCTTTGTCGCCGCGCAGGACTACGCCTCCAAGATCGAGCGTGCCGGTGACGACGCGTCAAAACTCCCCGATCGAGATCTGGGCCTGGAGGCGCTTGCCGAGGTGCTGGCCGGCGAGCGGGTTGTCCATCACCACACCCACCGTCACGACGACATCATGACCGTGTTGCGCCTGCGCGAAGAATTCGGCTTTCGCCTGGTGCTGCACCACGTGAGCGAGGCCTGGAAAGTGGCGGACGAGATCGCGGCGGCGGGTGTGCCTTGCAGTCTGATCCTCATCGACAGTCCGGGGGGCAAGATCGAAGCGGTGGACATGCGCTGGGAGACCGGCGCGGCCCTCGAGCAGGCGGGCGCCACGTTGGCCTATCACACCGATGACTGGGTCACGGACAGCAGGCTCTTCCGACGGTCTGCGGCCCTGGCCCATCGAGCGGGATTGTCCCGTGCGGGGGCGTTGCGATCGTTGACGCTCTCTGGCGCGGAGATGCTGGACATCGCCGAACGCGTGGGTTCGCTCGAAGCAGGGAAAGACGCCGACTTCATCGTGCTCTCAGGCGATCCCCTCAGCGTCTACACCCTGGTCGAGCAGACCTACGTGGACGGCGAACTCGTCTTCGACATGGAGCGCCCTGAAGATCGCCTGGCGGCCTACGGCGGTGTGGGTGCGTCCTACGGAGGGGCAGCCTTCCATCACGCTTGCCTGGGGGAGGTGTCTCGATGAACCCGTTCACGAAGACGCTGCTGTTGTGCGCCGCTGGCCTCGTGGTCCTGCCTGCGTCGCTGGCCTCGGCCCAGGACATCGCCGTGCGCGGCGAGACGGTCTACACCGTGTCCGGCGCGCCCATCACAGACGGCGTGGTCGTCATTCGCGATGGCGTGATCACCGCGGTGGGCCCTGCTGCTGAGATCGACCTGCCCGACGACCTCACCGTGCTCTCCGCCAAGGTGGTCACACCCGGCCTGGTCGATGCTCACGCCACCGTGGGGCTCACCGGTCTCTACAACAAGGACCACGACCAGGAGCAGCTCGACATCTCCGAGCCCATCCAACCCGAGCTGCGGGCGGTAGACGCCTACAACCCGCGGGAGCGCTTGGTGTCCTGGGTGGCCAGCTTCGGCGTGACCACGGTGCACACGGGCCATGGGCCGGGCGAGCTGATCAGCGGACAGACCATGGTGGTCAAGACCACGGGGGGGACGGTGGCCGATGCGTTGCTCGACGACGCGACCATGCTCGCCGCCACCCTGGGCGATGACGCCAACACGTCAGGCTCGGGCAAGTCGCCGGGCACCCGTTCGCGGTCCGCGGCCCTGTTGCGCCAGGCCTTCATCGACGGTCAGGCGTACCGCAGCAAGCTGGCGGCCGCAGCGGACGACGAGGGCAAGGACGGCCCCGCCCGCAACCTGCGCCTGGAGGCCCTGGCTCGTTGCCTCGACGGCGAGTTGGCCTTGCTGGTCACCGCCCATCGTCACCACGACATCATGGCGGCCCTGCGCATCGCCGAGGAGTTCGACTTGCGCCTCGTGCTCGACGGCGCCGCCGAGGCCTACACCCTGATCGACGAGATCAAGGCAGCAGGCGTGCCCGTGATCGTGCACCCGGCCATGCAGCGCCAGACGGGACCGGACGAAGAGCGGGCCAACATCAGCTTCGAGAACGCCGCGCTGCTGTCCGCTGCCGGTATCCCCATCGCGCAGCAGAGTGGCTTCGAGAGCTACGTGCCCAAGGTGCGCGTGGCCCTGCTCGAAGCGGCCCTCGCCGGGGCCTACGGCCTGCCCTTCGCCGACAACCTGCGCTCGATCACCTTGGGCGCCGCCGAGATCATCGGCGTGTCCGATCGCGTGGGTTCACTGGAGCCCGGCAAGGACGGCGACGTGGCCCTCTACGACGGTGACCCCTTCGAATACACCACCCACTGCGTCGGTGCCGTGATCAACGGCCGGGTGATCAGTGAGGTGGTGCGCTGACCATGAGCCAGTGGTGTGGCCCGGTGCGGGGCTCAGGGTTGGGCTGGTTTTTGGTGCTGGCGCTGCTCACCTCCTGCAGCGAGCCGCCGCGACCCCAGAACGCCATCATCATCGTGCTCGACACGTTGCGCGCCGATCGCCTGGGCTGCTACGGCAACGAGCGCAACACGTCCCCGTCCCTCGACGCCTTGGCTGCCCGGGGTGTGCGTTTCGACCAGGCCTTCAGCCCCGCCCCCTGGACCCTGCCCGCCACCGGGGCGTTGCTCAGTGGCCTGTCTCCCGAGCGTTGCTTCGCAGGAGATTCCAAGCTCTCTCGTTCGTTGATCAGCGAGCTGGCGGCAGCGGGGTGGTCCACCGCCGCGTTCACCGAGGCCGCCTTCTTCTCGGCCTGGTTCGGCATGGACCGTGGCTTCGACCACTTCGAGGAGGCCGGCGGCATGCGGGCGGTGGTCGAGGGGCAGACCGTGGCGGGAGGACAGGAGGGCGCGGGGATCGCCACCACGTTCGCCGCCGCCCAGCGCTGGCTCCAGGGAGCCGCCGACCGTGAGCAGCCCTTTGTCCTGGTGGTGCACAGCTACGAGATCCACATGCCCTACACGCGGAAGCGTTGGGCCAAGAAGCTGCCGGCTGGCCGCTTCGGCGAGACCCTGGAGATGTCCGACCTGCGCCGCATGCAGCGAGGCGATGTGGTCCCCACGGAAGAAGAGCTGGCCTATGTGACCGCGCTCTATGACGGGGGCGTGCGCTTCGCCGACAATCACGTGGCTGAGCTGCTGGCCACGGTCGACGGGCTGGGGCTGGGCGACGACACGGTGATCGTGGTGACCAGCGATCACGGCGAAGAGCTGGGCCAGCACCACCCGGCGTTTCTGGCCGACCACGGGCACTCACTGAAGGATGACTTGTTGAATGTACCCTTGATCGTCGCTGACCCCACGCGCACCTGGCCTGAGCTCGAGGTGTCCTGGCAGGTGCGGCTGATCGATGTGCTGCCCACGGTGATGGACCTGTTGGGCGTCAAGGTGCCCGACGACGTGGGGGGGCGCAGCCTGGTGCCCATGATGGAGGGTAGCGAGGCCCGTCACCGGCCGCTCATGGCCGGGGGCACCAAGACCGGCCCGCCGCGACGGGCCCTGCGGGACGGAACCCACAAGTTGATCGTGCACTCCGACGGACAGGCGCCCGAGGGAGTCGAGCTCACGCCTCCCGTGCAGCTCTACGATCTGGTGTCCGACCCGGGCGAGTTGACCAACGTGCAGGCTGACCACGAGCAGCTGGCCCAGAACCTGGCCCAGGTCTTGGCCGATTGGCTGCGGCAAGTGGGCAGGCCCAACCCAGCCCTGCGCGCAGAGGCAAGCGACGACGAGATCACGCGCCAGCTGCAGGCCCTGGGCTACGTCCGTTGAGCGGCCTCCGACGGGGCCAGGCCCTTGCCACACAGCTGCTACGATCAGCGGCCATGCCGTTCAGCCGCGCCGTTTCTCGGGCCTTGCCGTTTCTGCTGGTCCTCAGCCCTTCGGGATGCCTCGCCATGTCGACGCCAGCCAACGACGCATGTTCGCCTGTGCCCTTGCGCGAACGTGCCGAGATCACCGACCGCTGGTTGGCTGGGCGTCTGGAGACCCTGCTCCCCGAGCTCATGCGGCGCGAGGGCGTCGACATGTGGATCCTCGTGGCCCGCGAGTACAACGAAGATCCGGTGCTGGCCACCATGGTCCCCGCGAGCTGGTTGGGCGCGGTGCGGCGGCGCACGATCCTGCTCTTCTTCGATCGCGGTCCTGCTGCAGGAGTGGAGCGACTGGCGGTGGCGCGCTACGCCGTGGGCGAGATGATCGAGGGCGCCTGGGACCCCGCCACCCAGCCCGGCCAGTGGGCGCGCCTGGCCGAGCTCGTCGCCGAGCGGGACCCGTCGCGCATCGCCCTCAACGTCTCCCCGACGTTTGCCTTGGCGGACGGGCTCTCGGCCAGCGAGCACAGCGCGTTGCTGGCCGCCCTGGGTGAGCACAGCACGCGGGTCGTTCCCGCCGAGCGCCTGGCCGTAGGATGGCTGGAGACCCGCACCGCCAACGAGCTCGCCGTCTATCCCTCCATCGTGACCATGGCCCGGCGGTTGTTGGCGGCAGGCTTGTCGAACGCAGCGGTGACTCCCGGGCAGACCACGACAGACGATCTGCTCTGGTGGTATCGGGAGCGCGTGGCGGCCCTGCACCTCGACACCTGGTTTCAGCCCTCGGTCTCCGTGCAGCGGGTGGGCCCCGCGGCAGGCACCCCGGTGGGCCTGGGCGAGGGCGACGTCGTCATCGAGCCCGGCGATCTGATCCACGTCGATTTCGGCATCACCTACCTGGGCTTGAACACGGACGCCCAGCAGCACGCCTACGTGCTGCGCCCCGGCGAGGAGGCCGCGCCTCCCGGTCTGGTGGCCGCCCTGGCCGCGGGCAATCAGCTGCAGGACATCCTGCTGGCAGAATTCATCGCCGGCCGCACGGGCAACGAGATCTTGGCAGCTGCCCTGAGAAGCGGTGCCGCCGCCGGGCTCGACGGCACGATCTACACCCACCCCCTGGGGCTCCACGGCCACGCCGCCGGTCCGACCATCGGCCTCTGGGATCACCAAGAGGGTGTGCCAGGTCAGGGCGATCACCCCCTGTTCGCCAACACCGTGTATGCCATCGAGTTGAACGTTCAGGTCGAGATCCCCGAGTGGGGCCAGCCCGTGCGCATCATGCTGGAGGAGGACGCGCTCTTCGACGGCGAGCACGTGCGCTGGCTCGATGGCCGTCAGACCGAGCTGCACCTGATTCGCTGAAGGGGACGGGTTACCCTGCGCTCCCCTTCATCTCTGGAGCCCCGGGCCATGTCCGCCGAGCTGTGCTTTCTTCCTGCGGTCGAACTGGCTCGCCGTGTGCGTAGCCGCGAGCTCTCTCCTGTCGAGGTGGTCGACGCCTTTCTGGCCCGCATCACCGAGCGCAACGGCGACCTGAATGCCTACGTGACCCGGCTCGACGACCAGGCTAGGGCGGCGGCGCGGCAGGCGGAGCAGGCGTTAGAGCGGGGCGCCGATGTGGGTCCGCTGCACGGCGTGCCCGTGGCCATCAAGGACCTCTTCGATCCCGTCGCTGGTGTGCGCAATACCTATGGCTGCCGGGTCTTCGCCCAGAACATCGCCGACGAGAACGCGATCTACGTCGCGCGGCTGCTCGACGCGGGGGCCATCGTGCTCGGCAAGACCAACACGCCGGAGTTCGGGCACAAGGGCGTGACCGACAACCTGCTCTTCGGCCCGACCTCCACGCCGTTCGATCTGTCGCGCAACGCGGGGGGGAGCTCTGGCGGCTCGGCGGCGGCAGTGGCAGATGGACTGGCCGCGTTGGCACAAGGCAGCGACGCCGGAGGGTCCATTCGCATCCCCGCAGCGCACTGCGGCGTGGTGGGCTTCAAGGCCACCGTGGGCCGAGTGGCCGCTGCTTATCGCCCGGACGCCTTCCTGGCCACGCCGTTTCTTCATGCAGGCCCGATCACCCGCACCGTCGCCGATGCAGCGCTCATGGCCTCGGTGATCTGCGGTCCCCACGACAGAGACCCGCTCAGCCTGCCCGACGACGGTCTCGACTGGATGGCTGCGACCACCGCGCCTGTCGACGGCCTGTCCGCCGCCTACTCCTGCGACCTGGGCGACTTCCCCCTCGACCCGCAGGTGCGCACCGTCGTCGACCAGGCGGTGGCTGCCCTCTCAGGTGCGGGCCTGGCGATCGCACCGACCGAGCTGTCGCTGGGCGCAGCCCACGACGAGCTGACCGACCTGTGGATGCGCGAGATGGCCGTGCTCTACGCCGCCACCGCCGCCAACTTGTCCGCGGTGGGGGTCGACCTGCTCGGCGATCACCGTGACGAGCTGTGTCCCGAGTTCGCCGCCCTGATCGCTCGGGGCGCCACCCTGAGCGCGGTCACCGCCAAGGGCGACGACGTGCTGCGCACCACGGTCTTCGATGCCCTGCAAGACGTCTTCGCTCGCCACGACCTGCTGATCACCGCCACGGTCGCCGTGCCGCCCTTCGCCAACCGCAGCGACGGACACACGGTGGGGCCGTCCACGGTCGATGGTCACGCCGTCGACCCGGGCCTGGGCTGGTGCCTGACCCACCCGTTCAACTTCAGCGGCCACCCGGCGATTTCAGTCCCCGCGGGGCTGACGGCAGACGGTCTGCCCGTGGGCCTGCAGATCGTGGGCCGTCGCTTCGGCGACGCCACGGTGCTGGCTGCCGCCGCCGCGTTGGAGCGAGTGCGCCCGTGGGTTCGGGACCTGCCGGGGTTCCGTTGAGTGCTTGGCACCTACGGCAGCACAACCCGCCGCGTTCCCGCCGCCACCCGGTGCTGACTCTCACGGCCGTCAGGCCAGCGCACTCGCAGCATCAACTCGCCGCTGCGCCCGCCGCCGCTTGCCTGCGCGGTGTCGCCCAGCCCGTAGAACAACGTGGGCGATGACTGGCCCAGGTAGCCTGAACCCGCTTGCACTTCGAGGGTCTGGGTGGGCAGCCCCGCGCCGCTGAGTGTCACCCGCGCACCGACCGCTGCCGGGTTGCCCGGCCTGCCGTTCAGGCGCACGGACAGGCAGGCGGCCTTGGCCTGGCTCTGGGGATGGCGGGTGAAGAATCGCGCCGGGGCGTCGTTCATGCCCACGACCAGATCGCCGGCGCCGTCCCCGTCCAGGTCGCCGATGACCAGGCTCTTGCCGTCACCCACGAGGACCAATCCGCTCACGTCGGGGCGCAGGGGTTGCAGGCCGTTGCCGTCCCCGAGCATGACCAGGCCCAGGCCACCATCGCGCCGACCGGCCACCGCCTGGGGTGCGAACGAGTTGGTCACCCAGACCAGATCGGGATGGCCATCGCCGTTGAGTTCGGTGAACGCGGCGCCGAATCCCGGGGCCACCTGGGCCCGACGGGGGAGGGGCTCGGCGGTGAAGTGGCCCCGCCCGTCGTTGCGCAGCAGCAGGGACTCGGCGGTGTGGACCTGCAGGCGCTCGGCCATGGCCAGGGCCTCGTCGCCGAAGACGGCGCTCAGATCGGCGGCGCCCCAGGCTGCGAAGGTGGGGAAGTCTTCAGCCAGGAAGGGCATGGCGGTGAGCACGTCGTTGCGGGTGCGGGCGGGCACCCAGCGTTGGTCTTCGAGGTGGGCTTCGATCAGGCGACGTTCGCCTGTGCCGTCCAGGTCGCCCGAGTAGAGCAGCACGGGAGCGTCCGTCGTGGGCTGGCGCTCGGTGTTCAGGCCCAGGTTGCCCACCACCACGTCGAGGTCGCCGTCGTGATCGATGTCTGCGGACGACAGGCTGGTCCACCAGCCGTGGCGTTCGCTCAAGCCTGCCTCAGCCGTGGCCTCGCGCAGAACGCCCTGATCGTTGCGCCACAGTCGCACCGGCCCCCAGTCGTGAGCCACCAGAAGATCTGACCAGCCGTCGCCGTCCACGTCGCTGAACAGGGCCGCGGTCACCCGGCCAAACGACGTGAGCCCGGGGGCCTGCTCTTCAGGAGCGTCCACGAAGCCGCCGTCCTGGCAGAGCAGCAAGCGGCTTGCGCCGCCGTCGGGATAGCTGCCGGGGACGGAGCGGGTGCCCACGAACAGATCGAGGTCACCGTCGTGGTCGATGTCTGCGGCCACGGGGGACAGGCCGCTGTCCTTGTGGCCTGGGAGCGCTGACTTGGGCGCCTTTCGGAACTGCCCCGCGCCATCGTTGAGGTAGAGCCGGTCTCGCAACGAGCTGCTGTGGGGTCGGCACTCGATGCCGCCGCTGACCACGTAGAGGTCGAGGTCGCCGTCTGCGTCTGCGTCGACGAAGAGGGCGCCCAGGTCTTCTTGGTAGTCGTCGTTGAGGAAGGCTTGCTGGTTGCTGAGGGCCATGCGGCCCGTCCCCTGAAGGAGCAGCAGCTGGGGCGCCTGACCCGCCGGGCCGCCCACGAAGAGGTCGTCGATGCCGTCACCGTTCGCATCGCCCATGGCCAGACAGGGGCCGAGCTGGGAGAGGCGGTCGGGCAGCAGCGGCTGTCGGGCGTAGTCGTCGTAGGGGGCCTCCTTGCTCACCGGGCCGTTGAAGCCCCACAGCAGGGGCGTGCCCGTGAACTTGCCGAAGGGCCGGGTCAGGGCGGCGAGGCTTGTGCTGCTCTCGGGCCGGGCTGGCTTGTCGTCGACCGCGGGCGCCTGCCCTGGGCCGCTCGGCTCGGTGATGCGCAGACACACATCGACGGGGAGATCGCTGAGCACCTGCTCTTGTCCGCCGGGCCAACGTACCGCCAGCCGCTCGATGGTCTCGTGGTCACCCAGGCCGAAGTGCAGCCGGGGTTCGCCGCCCGCCATGTAGCCCCGGGAGAGGGTCAGCTGGCGCACCTGCTGCCGTGCCTGCCCGTCGGGGCCCACGGTGCTCAGCTGCACCCGGGCGCCCAGGCCGTTGCGGTTCGCGTCGCGCCCCCGCAGCTCCACCGCGAGCACGTGGCCCGCGCTCGAGCGGTTCTCGAAGAGCGCCGCGTTCGCCTCGAAGTTGTTGGTGATCACGTCGAGGTCGCCGTCCCTGTCCAGGTCAGCCAGGGTGGCGCCAAACGTCGACGACGGATCTCCCAAGCCCCAGTCAGGTCCGACAGAGGCGAAGCGCAGGTCGCCCTCGTTGCGGAAGATCAGGTTGGGCTCGGAGAGGGCGGGCTGGTCGATCCAGTAATCGCCCATGATCGAGCTGTGCATGGCCGCTTCGGCGCGCATGTCGTAGTTGAAGTAGTCCCGGCTCATGCCGTTGCTGACGAACAGGTCGAGCATGCCGTCGTTGTCGAGATCGCCGAACACCGTCGACCAGGTCCAGTCGCTGCGGGCCACTCCAGCCATGTAGGCCGCCTCGGCGAAGCGCCCCGTGCCGGTGTTCAGGTAGAGGGCGTTGCGCATGTACTGGCGGGGCACGGACGACTCCAAGAACCAGCGGCCCTCTGAGAGGTCGGTCATGGTCACGGCCCGGCGGTAGTGGCTGGTGGCGGCCATGTCCGAGGCCAGAAAGTCGAGCAGCCCGTCGTTGTCGATGTCCCCGGCGTCAGAGCCCATGGAGAACCAGGGCGTGTGGGGCAGGGCGCTCGCGGCCTGCTCGACGAACGTGCCGTCGCCCTGGTTGATCCACAGCTGATCCGGACCGAAGAAGTCGTTGGCCACGTAGAGGTCAGGGCGCCCGTCGTCGTCAGGGTCCCACCAGGTGGCAGAGAGGCCGAAGTGGTTGCCGGCGAAGCCCGCCTCGGTGCTCACGTCGCTGAACGTGCCGTCGCCGTTGTTGCGGTACAGGTGGTCGTACTGCCCCGAGTTGATCAGGATGGCCTGGCCGTCGGGGCGGGTGAGCACGTCGAACTGCTCGATCAGCTCGTCGGGGATGGCCAGGCGGCCGTTCTCGACTGGCACGTCGCCCTCTGGGTTGGTGCCGCTGGCGAAGCGGTTGGTGAGCAGGTAGCCGTCCAGGTCGCCGTCGAGGTCGTAGTCGCAGAAGGCCATCATGATCGATGCGCCCGTGAAGGCCAGGCCAGCGGCGGCCGCACCCTCGCTGAAGTGTCCGCTGCCGTCGTTCCAGTAGAGCCGGTTCGGTGTGTCGTAGCCGCAGACGTAGAGGTCGAGGTCGCCGTCGTTGTCCAGGTCGCCGAACGACGCGCCGCCGCCCCAGTGGTCGAGCTGCAGTCCCGAATCGGCGGACACATCGGTGAAGCGCAGGCCGCCCAGGTTGCGGTACAGCCGGCTGCCACCTTGGGGACGGGTGAAGAGCAGGTCGGGCAGCTCATCGCCATCGATATCGCCGATGGCCAGACCGCCTCCGGACATGGCGTTGCCGAGCACGTGCAGGTACTCGGTCTCAGGGCGCCAGTGGTGGCGAAAGTCGAGGCCACTCTCGTCGACGGTCAGCTGGCGAAAGAGCGGCCCGTCGTCAGGGGCCACCCGGTCGTTCAAGGGCAGCACCTGCACGGCCTCGATGGCGGCCGCAGCTCGCGGGAGAGCGGGGGCGGCCTGTTGGGCAGGGGCGGCCTGCGCTTGTCCCGGGTCTGCCAGCTGCGGGCTCGCGACTGCCGGTCGCGGGTCACTGGCACGGGATGGCTGGCCAGCGATGGGTGGGCAGAGAGCAGCGGCTGCGCAGACGACGCCGAGCCTCAGGTGGCCCAGGCAGCGACGCACGGCGGCGAACTCGGAACGACGTGGCGGGTGAATCATGGGCACTGCACTCTGCGATGGGACGTCAGCGAGTGCCCGATCGTTGGGGATCGAAGAGATCGAAGGGCACCCAGCGGGTGTTGTAGAGAATACGCCAGGCGTCCTCTTCTTCGTCGCTGCGACCACGGGATGTGTCCACGGCGAGGGGCCAGACGTGTCCGCCCCCGGCGTTGTTGGGGTCGGCTTCCTTGTTGTAACCCACCGATCGCCACAACACGGTGCGGGTCGTGCCCGGCGGACGAGGTGGCAGATTCTCGGCGGGGATGGTGAGCTGCAGCTCGTCGCCGCTGTTGAGCACCACCAGGCGGCCGTCGTCGGCACCGAGGAGCTCGAGCACGTCGCCGTAGCGGGTGCACCAACCCTCCAGGGCTCCGCGCCATCCGGGCTGCTGGGAGACCACGTCGTAGTCGGGCAGCTTGGGCTGTGTGGGCGCCCGGACCTTCAGCTCGGAGAAGCCACGCCAGCCGAGGGTGGCGGCGGTGGGGCGCACCTCGTGGCTGGCCTCGGGGGCCAGCTCGACCCGCTCGAACAGGGCCGCCCGATCCCAGTGCAGCTCGTAGGTGGTGGTCAGGCGCAGGGCGTCGGCGCCCGGCGGCAGCAAGCCCGCCAGCTCGCAGACGATGGTCTTGGCCTTGCCGGCGGGCAGGCCCACGACCACGTCCACGTCGTGCCACTGCCCCAGGCCATCACGGGCCTGCAAGGTGGGGAAGATCACCGGCACGTCGTCCCGCTGCGAGAGGGCGATGTTCGAGCTGGCCGTGCCATACTCGATCCAGCCGGTGAGGGCCAAGACCAGGGGGCGGTCAGGGGCGAGGGGCCCGAAATCGAAGGTCAGGGTCATGGGCTCGCACACACCGCGCAGGGGCGGCGGCCGCACGGTGCCTGGCGCCCCGTGTACGCCGTCGGTCTCTGACAGGGCCTGCGTGCGGTCGAGGCCGTCATCTCCCGTTGCGGACCGCAGCTCGTACCTTGAGCCCAAGGCCAGCACTTCGCTGGCGGGGAAGGGCGGCCCACGCAGACGATCGGTCGAGGCCACTTCGGTGCCCGCGGGATGGTCGACCAGGAGCAGGGCCAGCTCGTCGTAGTACGTCGCCTCGCGTAACTCGTTGGTGATGCGCACATCCCACGCCGGTCCTTCGGGGACGAAGACGTCCGCGTCGCCCACGACGATGATCTCGTGGGGGTTCACCGGGTTGTTCAGGCCCCGAGCCAGGGGCAGGTCTGTGGCCCCGCCGCCGACCATGTCGCCGATGAAGCGCCGCCGCTCCCCGTCCCAGAAGTAGAGGAAGGGGCAGGAGCCTGTGTCGGCCCTTTCGATGACCACGATGGAGAGGGGTTCGTCGCCCACGGTGACGTCGGTGCGGGCGTCGACCACGCCGTTGGGCCAGACCACGAGCACGCTGTCCAGGTGTCGGCGTCCGCCCAGGCCCAGCTCGATGGGTTGCTCGTCCTGGATGGTGCGGGAGACGAGATGCGTGCCGTCACGCAGCTCGATGCGCGTGCCGACCGCGCCGGAGCTGCCCACCAGCGAGATCAGGCGCAGCTTGAGCAGGCCGCCCTGGTCGTCTGCTTGCGCGGTGTCGTTGCGCAGGATCGTCAACCGGGAGTCGCTGCCCCGCAGCACCAGGTCGCTGTCCCCGTCGGCGTCCACGTCGGCGGAGAGCAGGGCCGTGCTGGGCGCCTCGTTCACAGCAGCCAGCCCGCAAGTTTCGGTGACGTCGGACCAGGGTCCGCGCCCGCCGTTGCGCAGCAGAACCAGCCGACCGTCGCCCGCCGCATCAGCGCCGCCCAGGGCCAGGTCGAGCCAGCCGTCGGCGTCGTAGTCGATGAGCGCTGCGGCGGTGGGGCTGAAGTCGGCGATCTGCTGCAGAGGCAGGGGCACGCCGTCGTACACAAGCTGCAGACCCTGGGAACTGATCAGGACCGTGTCCGGCAGCAGGTCGTTGTCCAGGTCGTCAGACAAGATGAGATCGGCCGCTGGCCAAGGGCCTGGCGGATCGCTGATCAGCTCGAACTCTCCCGCCCGCTGGTTGTCGACGCGCAGGGTGGGGCCGTCGCCCGTGGCCATGGCCAGGTCGACCACGCCGTTGCCGTTGAAGTCGACCGCCACCAGCGAGACGCCGGCGGTGTCGATCGCAGGGATCTCTTCAGAGGGGAAGAAGCTGCCGTCGCTGGCGTTGACCATGACAACCAGGCCGTGCTGTCCGGCCAGGGCCAGATCGAGATCACCGTCGTGCTCATGGTCGACCCAGCGGGCTGATCGAGCGGTGACTTCGCCAAGCTCGGCCCGATCGGTGACGTCGTGCAGCTCGCCGGCCTCGTCCTGCATGAGCAACCAGCTCTGTGCGCTGCCGGTGACGAACACATCGGCCAGGCGGCTGGGCACAACGCCCGCTTGCAGGGTCTCGGGTGCGTCGTCGTAGAAGTTGCCCACGGCCACGTCCGTTGCCCGCTCGACGCCCTCCAGAGACAACTGCAGCGTACGCGTGCGGGCGGCTCCTGAGCGGGGGATGGTGACGCGTTCGAGCTGCCCGGCTGAGCGCACTCGCAGCAGCTCGACCAGTCCCTGGGCATCCAGTGAGAGGGGGGCGATGAGCGCGGCGTCCCGATCGTCGCCGAGCACTTCGCTGGTGACGTCGGCGAAGGTCACGGGCAGGGTGGCGGCGGGGGCTTGCCGCCCGGCTACGATCGCCGCCGCTCCCGCGGCTTCGGCTGCGGTGTAGCTGCAGGCTTCGAGAGAGAGGGGCGTCTTGTAGGTGTCTCCGTACAGACTACGCAGGCGTGAGAACTCCCGGTTGGCGGCCCGAAAGCCGTCTGTGTCCCGGGCTCGGCGGGCGTTGGCGGCGATGCGATACCAGGCCGCGCTGTGGGACCGATCGAGGCGCACGGTCTCTCTGAGTTGGGTCGCCGCCAGGTCGCCCAGGTCGAGGGCGGCCGCGCAGCTGGCCAGCTGAAAACGCAGGGCTGCGGTGTGAGGGTCGAGGGACACGGCCCGTTCGAACAGGGGCAGGGCGTCGTCGAGCTGTCCCAACCGTGAGTGGCAGAGCGCTCGCAGGTACACCGTGGCCACTGCGTCGGGTTCGATCTCGGCGGCGGCGACCAGGTGCGTCAGCGCAGAGCTGGGATCTCCCGCGGCGAGCAGGGCACGGGCCAGGTTGCGCAAGGTGGCCGCGCTCTCCGGAGCCAGCTCTGCTGCGGTGGTCAGGGTGCGCAACGCATCAGAAACCCGCCCCGTCTCCAGCTCGGCTTTGCCCCGCAGAAAGGTGGACAACACCTCGCGCTCGTCCACGGCCTGCACCAGCTTCAAGGTGCGGTCGATGCCCGGCACGTCGAAGGCCTGCACGTTGCCGTCGGGCCAGGTCACCGTCAGGCTGCTCACCGTGTCGTGGGCGCCCAGGCCGAAGGTGGCCACCCGTTCGACCTGGGAGAGGTAGCTGCGGGTGGGGTCGATGCGCTGACGCAGGGTTTGCTCGCCGACCCTGAGCGCCACAGACGCACCCACGGCGCTGGGGCTGCCGGGGCGGCCGACCAGCACGCAGCGCAACCAATGGTGGCCTGCGCTCTGGTCGTTGCGCAACAGCACGGGCCGTGCGCCCACCCGGGTCAGGGCCAGGTCGAGGTCGCCGTCGCCGTCGATGTCGGCGCTGGCTGCGCCCCGGCCCACGATGGGCGTGGCCAGATCGCCGAGTTGATCTGTGGCCATGAGCGAGAAGCGCGGCCGAGCGCCCGGGCCCCGGTTGCGAAACAGCTGAGGCGCCTGACGCCAGGTCTGCTGTCCCGGAGCAGAGTCGATGGTCGGTTCGAGGTGTCCGTTCACCTGCAGAAGATCGGGCTGGCCGTCCAGGTCGACGTCGAGGAGCAGCAGGCCAAAGGTCAGGGCAGGCTTGGTGTTGGCTGCCAGGCCCAGGAGCATGCTGTCGTCGAGCAGGAAGCCGTCGCCGGGCACGCCCACATAGGCTGAGCTGGCCTCGTCGGCGAAGTTGCCCACGAACAGGCCGAGCTCGTCGCCGCCTGCGAAGAAGCCCGCGTCGACGCCCATGGCTCCGGTGGGATTGCCGAAGGCGTCGTAGGCCACGCCCACGTCTTGCCCTCGCTCGTCGAACTGTCCCGAGCCGTCGTTCACGTAGAGGAAGTTGCGCGTGGTGTCGTTGGCGGCGAAGACGTCCGTGTCTCCGTCGGCGTCCACATCGAGGAACAACCAGGCCAGGGTCTTGTTGAGCAGCTGGCCCTGGCTGTCTGTGATGTGCAGGCCAGCCGACTCGCTCACCTCGTCGAAGATGCCGCTGCCCCGGTTGCGAAAGAACAGGGGCGCCTGACCCTCGAAGGCCATGGGGGGCGCGTAGGCCCGACCGGCGATGCCCATGAGCTGACGGTCGCCCGCCAGGTCTGCCTCTCGGGACCAGGTCACGTAGTTGCCCACCAGCAGATCGAGGTCGCCGTCGCCGTCGAGGTCGGAGAAGCCGGCGGCGGTGCTCCAGTGATTGTGGCCTCCGGCCACCCCTGCGCTGGCGGTGATGTCCACGAAGTAGCCGCCGTCGTTGCGATAGAGGCGGTTGGCTCCCACGGCGGTGATGTACAGATCATCGTCGCCGTCCCCGTCGATGTCGCCCACCGCCACGCCCATGCCGTAGAGGACGGTGTCCAGGCCCGCGGCCACGGTCTCGTCGGTGAACTGCCCCGCGCCGTCATTGGCGTAGAGGGCCAGGCTGGAGGGCTGCTTTGCGCCGAGCCGGTCGGCCGCCTGGAGCTGCTCATCCCAGCGCCGCCCGCCCACGAAGAGCAGGTCCTGGTCGCCGTCGTTGTCGTAGTCGAGGAAGGCCACGCCGCCGCCCATGGTCTCGGGCAGCAGCTTGTCGCCGTCGGCGCCGGTGAGGGGCACGAAGGTGATGCCCGCGGCGTCGGTGATGTCCGTGAAGGGCAGCTCGGGGACGGCGGCCCGGTCACCCGGGTTCTGGCCCACGCCAGCGGGCGCGAGCAGGGCCAAGGTGCAGAGCAGCGTCCCGCTCAGGGACGAGGCGCGGGCGGTGACGGTCAAGAGGGTCCCCGAGGACGAGAATGGGTGGGAGGAGCCTCGCGTGGGGTGCTTGGCCAGGGGCCGAGCCTACCATTCGAGGTGGGCGGCTCCGCCGGGCGGACCCGTGGCCCGAGCGGCGTGCTTCGAAGACTCGCCCGTTAATAAGAAAGCTATTAATTGCTTTATTAGAGAGGGGCACTATGGTGATGAGCAAGAGCACCACGGCGCCTTCAACCGATGGCGCGTGCTGCTCGACCACACACCTTGTAGCCTGCTCCGGAGGCATGTCATGAGTGCTGCTGAGTCTTGCTGGACCCGTCTCTGTGATCTCGACCAGGTGGCAGCGGGTGCCATGCATCCCGTGGCTCACGAGGGGCACAAGCTGGTGGTGGTGCGCGCCGACGCCGACACCGTGGCCGTGCTGGACAACCGCTGTCCCCACGAGGGCTACCCGCTGTCTCAAGGACAGCTCGATGGGGGCACGCTCACCTGCTGCTGGCACAACTGGAAGTTCAACGTGGCCGACGGCGCTTGCCTCATGGGAGGCGAAGGCGCGAAGACGTGGCCCAGCCGGGTGGTGGGCGGAGCGGTCGAGGTCGATGTCTCCGAGCCTGACCCCGCCACGGTCATCCCCGGCTTGGTGGACAGCTTTCGCGAGGGGCTGTTCGACCACGACAACGGGCGCTCGGTGCGGGACGGCGTGCGCTTGTTGCGGCTGGGCTTCTCTCCTCGGAGGCTGCTGCTGGAGCTGGCGGTCTACGACGCTCGCCACGCCGAGTACGGCTCGACCCACGTCCTGGCCCTGGCCGCCGACTGCGGGCGAGGCCTGGCGGACGACGCCGGAGCCGAGGCCATGTATGCCATCGCCCCGGTGATTGATCTGTGCGGCGAGGCCAACCGGCGCCTGGCTCCCAGGGAACGAGGGCCGGCGGTCGCCTGCAGCATGGACAGCGTGGGAGAGGCCTTGCGCACGGCGGTCGAGGCCGAGGATGTCCCCCGGGCCCAGGGGTTGCTGGCGGGTGCCTTCGACGCGGGCGTGTCGTGGCCCACGGTAGAGGGCTGGCTGCTGACCATCGCCGCCGACCACTTCACCGACTTCGGTCACCAGTTGATCTATCTGACCAAGGTGGGCACATGGTTCGGCGGGCGCGGCAAGGGCGACGCAGGGGGGAGTGATGGACGCCACGATGGTGGGCACGAAGAAGCCGACGCCGCTCGGGAGCTGGCCCTGGGGCTGCTCGACAGCCTGCTCTTCGCCACCCGCGAGGACACCCTGCCCTACATGGGCCGTTACAGCCGTCGACTCGCTGCCCTGGATCATGAGCTGCCCACACTCTTCGCCGCCGTCAACGCTGACGTGACCTGGGACGGCTCGGCGTTGCGGATGGGCGTCCTGGATGGCAGCGCTGCAGAGGCGCTGGACGCTCTGGAGCACGCCCTGCGCCAGGGAGTGCCTCCCCGGCGCATCGCTCGCGAGCTGGTGGTGGCCGCCGCGCACAGACTGCTGCGCTTCAAGGTGGCCCTCGACTCGGACACGAGCTGCGCCGAGGGCTGGTTGTGGGCCACACACCGCTTCACCTTCGCCGCCGCCGTGCGACAAGCTGTTGAAGCCTTGGCCGCTCCTGCCGCGCTCCGTTTTCTCTTTCACGCCGTGGCCTTCGTGCACAGCGGCCAGCCCATGGACGAAGCGGCGAACGAGGCGACGGACGAGCGCAGCGACCAGCACGCTGCCAGGGGTGCTGAAGCTGATCAGGCCTCGGCGCAGCAGGGTCTGCTCGACGATCTGCTGGCGGCGATCGGAGCCCGTCAGGGGGGGCGGGCGGTCGCTGCGGCAGAGCAGCTGCTCTCCAGCGAACGGGGCGCTGTGGCGTTGCAAGCGTCCCTGCGCGATCTCTGCCTGGCCGACCCCCTGGTGCGACCCATCGTCGTGGCCCACGCCATCAAGACCACCTGGGCCGCTTTCGAAGAGCGTGCTGCTCTCGGCGATCACCCTGACCGGGACATCCCCGTTCTGGCGGCGGTGCGCCTGTTGGCCTCGCCCATCGTCGAGCGCAGGATCCACGAGCTGGTGCAACGCTCCATCGCCTGGGTCGCCCGCGGAGAGATGCCCCGTAAGCTCACCCAGTGAGCGGTGATGCCAGGGGCACGGGCAGCATGAACCGAGAGGCCCATGCTGCCCGCGCCCCAAGACGCTCTGGAGACTCGGGACGGAGTCCCCGGAGAGAGCTGTGTGGACTAGCCAAGCAGATCGGCAAGCCCACCGTGCCTCAAGGAGTGGCGATCACCACGTTGAGCGGATCTGTCGCCAGCCACGGTCCACCGGGCGCGGCGGGGGACTGGTCGAGGAACAGCTGCAGGTAGAGCTCTACCCCCGAAGGAATGCCGGGCGGGACCGGCAAAGGGATGGAAGCCGAGGTGCCGAACACGCCGATCAAGGGCAGGATCAACCCTGGCGGTGTGAAGCCGTCCACATAGAGCGGGTTGCCCACGGTCATGATCGGCGGGCAGAAGAAGCCCGGTCCGGGGATGTTCGCGCCGACCACCAGCCAGAGGAAACTGGGCGTGGCGATGCCAGTGACCTGCACGCCGTAGGTGGGACCCGGCGACGAGGATTGACCGTACGATCTCAGCGTGGCAGCGCCCGGTGGCGGTGCATAGCTGTTCGAGTGTGCCGCGTAGGCCAACCCGTTGGACAAGCCTGGCATGGGCGTGCAGGTGACCGGCGTGTAGAAGGTCGGCGCTGCCGGTCCGCCGGTGATGTCCGCGTAGCCCATGACGAAACCGTCGGTGACGTAGAACGCCGGGGGCGTGATGGTCGCGGTGAGCGGGCCGGTGGTGGCCAGATCCATGGCGATGCCTTCGAGGGCCGGGGTCAGGCCGCAGCCCAGGGCGCCCGCGATGGGAAAGATGCCAAAGGGACCAGGTGCGCCACCGGGCAGGATCGAGTGGATCCGTCCCGCCGAGTCACAGACCAGCAGACTGGCTGAGCCCGGGTCGAAGGTGACATCCGTGAGCCGCGCCCCGGGGAGGGCCGGGTACGGCGAGGGGAAGGGGGGGATGACCATGATCCCGGGAACGCAGCTCCCGGGAGGCGAGGGGGCGATGCCGGCGATGAACTTGCCGTCGGTCACGTAGAGCAGAGGCACGCCGAGCGTGACACCACCGGAGTCCATGCCCATGCCAGTGAGGGGCAGGCCCATGGGCATGGAGACGGCCACGGCGAAGGCGTTGATCGGTGTGCCGGGCAAGGTGAGCGTGGTGGGGTTGAACTCGGCATACTGCTCGATGATGAAGCCGTCGGTGACGTAGACCGTGTCGGTCAGGCGGTCGACGGCGATGTCACCGAAGCTGCCCGGCCCGGGGGGCGCGGTGAGCCCCGGAGCAGGCACGATGCACGGGGTGGGCACCGTGTAGGGCCAGGTGGTCAGCTTGGGGATGGGCGCTGTGCAAGGGCCGCCGGGAGCCCCGTTGAACTCGAAGACCCTTCCGGTGGTGCCGTCCATGCCGTAAAGGGTTTGGGCGGTCGTGGGCGTGCAGAGCGCGCTCAGGGAAATCAGACACAGGACAGACGACCCCAGGGCCGGGAATGAGACTCGCATGGTTCATGCTCAAGGAGAGAGAAGGATGCGTGGGGAAGACCAGGGAGAGAGTCCACGCATGGGGCAGACACCGACGTCTCTCAAGAGTGACAGGGTGCTTTTCAGAGGATTCGGACGGGTTTGCTAGCCTGCTCGATCACCCACCAGCTCACCTCTGGACACCCACTGGCATGTCGACGCTCAGCTCACGTCTTCCACTCATCGCCACTCTCACCGCGGCCCTGGCAGCCAGCGCCTGCGCGCCCGAGGGTTACCACGCCGAGATCCTGCCCTTGCCCGCCAGCGTTGATGACTACAGCCCCATCGATCGCTACGACGAGATGATGGTCCCCGCCGACAACCCCATGACCGCCGAGAAGGTGGCTCTGGGTCGGCAGCTCTACTACGACGATCGCCTCAGCGGTGACGGTTCACGTTCGTGCTACAGCTGCCACGTGTGCGAGAGCGGTCTCACCGACGGCCTGCCCACGGCCATCGGCGCCTACGAGAAGCAGCTCAGCCGCTCGTCGCCCACGCTCTGGAACATCGGCTACCACCAGACCTTCTACTGGGACGGCCGAGCGCCCTCCCTCGAAGTGCAGGCGCTCAAGGCCTGGACCGGAGGCAACATGGGTGCCAAGGACACCGCCCCGGTGTTGGCCGCCGTGAACGGCGAGCCGGGCTACGCTGCCCAGTTCGCGGACGTGTTCGGCGCGCCTGCTGACGAGACCAACGTGCCCCAGGCCCTGGCCGCCTACATGCGCACGATCATCTCGGACGACACCGCTTTCGATCGTTTTCAGAAGGGCGACGCCACGGCCCTTGACGACGGGGCCAAGCGGGGCTGGGAGACCTTCCAGAGCTGGGGCTGTGTCGACTGCCACACGGGCGTGCTGCTCACGGACTTGCAGTTCCACAACGTGGGCATCGGCCTCGACGCCGACGAGCCCGACGTGGGTCGTCTGAAGGTCACCGCGCTGCCCCAGGACATGGGCGCCTTCAAGACACCGACCCTGCGGGACATCACCCGCTCGGGGCCGTACTTTCACAACGGCTCGGTGGAGAGCCTGGAAACGGCGGTGCGGCAGATGGCCACGGGCGGCCTGGCCAATCCCAACCTGTCTCCCAAGCTGAAGAAGAACGTGGTCACCAACGAGCAGGTGGCCGATGTCATGGCGTTCTTGCAGTCGCTGGAGCAGCCCTGTGACTTCACCGCTCCGGAGCTGCCTGGCCGCTGAGCCCGCTGTTGGGCCACGGCGTTGGGCCACGCTGTTGGGCCACGCTGCTGGGCCACGGCGTTGGGCCACGGTGGCCTGGCTACTCTTCGAGGACGAAGTCGCCGGGCAGCACATCCACACCGGTCTGGATGTTCTCGATGGTGATGATGATGTGGCCTGTGCTGTCATCCGTGGTGGTGACTCGGTGCGGGATGCGCAGGCCGTGCACCTCGCGGACGTCCTCCATGCGGACGCTGTAGGGCAGCTCGATGTCGAGGCTGGCTTCGTAGTGCTTGCTCGTGTGCCTCAAGACATCGCCGGTCCGCGGGTCGATGAAGAGGTTGACGTCGGGCAGGCCTTCCTTGGCCAGCTTGATTCTCAAGGCGTCGTGATCGTCTACCGTGTCTCGGCCGTCGACTGTGAATGAGTCGCCAAACTGGCTCCAGTCTCCGAAGAAAATGAGCGGATTGCTCTGCCGGGCCTGGGTCAGGCTCTTGCCGGCGAGGGTCTCGAAGGGGCTGAGGCTGGAGCGCTGGGTGGCTACGCCGTCGCTGTAGGCGTCTGAACTCTGCACGAAGTCACCGAAGTCCAGCTCGATCAGGTAGCGATCCGGGCCGTCGACGGTCCAGGTGAACCGGCCCGTGACCCCTGACTGAGCCAGACGCACGGAGCCTGAGAGGCGTAGGGGGCCGAGGGCTTCCAGAGACTTGTTGCGGGCGTCGAACTGGCAGCGCTCGGCCACCTCGGCGGGGGTGGGCAGCTGTGCAACGGCGCCAGAGACGCGGGCGCACTCCCGGGTGCTGCCGCGCTCATGAAAGGTCATGTTCGTGGCGGGTCCATCGTCACTCAGATCGAACTCCACGCCCAAGCCAGGCACCGCGCGGAACCACCAGATGCCTTCATCGTCGGGGGCGGCCAGGCGAAACTTCATCTGCCCGGGCACGTCCACGGCGAGGCGGTTGTTGATCATCAGGACCTCGACCTCTGCGCCCAGGGCCTGGTCGTCGTAGCGGCCGATCAGCGGCTCGACGTCGGCCATGGCGAACTCGAGCGGGTAGTCGTAGCCAGCTCGCGGACACTCGAAGGTCGCCCCGCCCTGGGCGAGCTTGAGCGACTGCACGGCGCCGTCCTCGTCCCGCTCGAAGTTGAGCACGATGGTGTCCGTGAGCGCGAAGACCCAGCGCCCATCGGCGTCGGGATCGCGCAGCTCGAAGAGTGTCTGCCCGGGGATGTCGATGGCCAGCTTGCCGGCGCCGTTGACCTGCACCGTGAACTCGACCTCATCGAAGTGGGCGTAGTCAGCGATGAACGTGCCCAGGTAGGGCGTGTAGTCGATGGCCTGGGCTGGCTCGTCACTGTGGGCTGTGCCTGTGGCAGCAGAGTCGCCGTCTTCGTCACCCAGAACGGCGGACCAGACCATGGAGCGGCTCGACGACTGCAGCGCCGTGGCAGTGACGTTGGTGAGCAGCACGAAGCCCAGGTTCTCTGAGGGCAGCAGGGCGACCTCGGCGGCGAACCCGTCAATGTTGCCTCCGTGCTCCACGACCTTGCGGCCCTTCCATTCGCTGAGCATCCAGCCCAGACCGTAGAAGGTCCCTCCGCCCATGGGCATCTGGGGCGAGTGCATCTCGTCCATCTGCGCCGAGCTGATCAGGCGCTCGCCATCGATGACGCCGTCGGCGAGTTGCAGGCGCAGCCACTGGGCCATGTCGAGAACGTTCGAGTTGATGGCCCCTGCGGGGGCGATGACATCCAGGACGCGCATGGGCAGGTGCACGTACTCTTCTCGATCGCTGTCCCAGCGGTAACCGAGGGAGAGCCTGGGGTCTTGCTGCGAGGTGACCACAGACGAGTTCGAGCTGGACATGCCCAGGGGTTCGAGCAGCCGTTCGCGGAGGAGTGTGTCGAAGTCGGTCTCGGCCACACGGGCTGCAGCTTCTCCCGCAGCCAGGAACATCACGTTGTTGTAATGGAAGTTCTTGCGGAAGCCGTCCCAGGGTTCGGCGCCCGCGGCGACCCGGAGCACTTCGTCCCGGGAGACCTTGCCCCCAGCCCACAGGATGCCCATGCGGGTGAAGCCCGTGCGGTGGCAGACCAGATCGCGCAGGGTGACCTCTGCGTCCTTCTTGTCGCTGTCCACGTTCAGATCGAAGAAGGGCAGGGTCTCCGTGACCGGTGCGTTCCACTGCATGCGTCCTTCGGTGACCAGCATGGAGATCAGCGCTGTGGTGAAGGCCTTGCTGGACGAGCCGATGGCGAACAGGGTCTCTGGGGTGACGGGCGTGCTCGCCTCGATGTCGCTGACCCCGAAGCCCTTGGCCAGCAGGATCTCGTCGTCTTGCACGATGACCAGGGCCATGCCCGGGATGTGCAGGGCCGCTCGCTGCTGCTCCAGCTGCTCGACCAGAGTCTCGAGGCGTGCTCGCAGCGCCGGGTCAACGGTGCGGCTGGCCTGCGCTTGAGCTGGGGTCGTGAGCAGCGCGCTGAGGGCGAGGGCGAGGCAGAGACCAGGGCGAATCGACATGAGTGGGGCGTCCGGCGCGGGGCGGGGGCTGATCACTGGACACCCTAGAGCATCTACCCGTCCCCAGACGAGCCCCGCTGCTGCTGCCACCAACCCGTCACCGCAGGCGGCCCGCCTCATCGCACTCTCACGACGAGAGCCGTGAAGAGGCCAGGCTACGGGTTCAGGGGGTAACCGTTGCCGATGGGCACGGGCGCGAGGCTCCCGCTCAGGGGTGCGTCGAAGCTGGCGAAGACGTAGGGCCCGCCCGGAAGTCCGAGACCGGCCAGCAGCCGCCCGGAGGGAGAGAAGCCCAGGGCAGGTGAGACGGCGAGCACGTCGGGCCAGGCGAAGAACACGGTGGCGGTGGTGGCGTCGATCCACACGATGAGTTCGAAGGCGGGCGCTGCGCTGGCGACGCAGGCCATGGTCGAGCCATCCCTGGAGGAGGCGAAGCGGTCGACCTGCACACCCTCTGGGACGAGGCCGAGCAGAGTGAGCGGGCTGGGGCTGCCCATCGTGTCGAGCAGGTGAAGCTGCTGTCCGGGTGCGCCAGGTCCCCCTGTGTCGAAGTGGGACGGGATCAGCAGTCGCGAGCCCACAGGCACAAGGGTCGGGCCGTCCACCAGGTCGTCGAGCACGGTGGATACGCCCTGCGAGCCGTCCAGCGGCACGGCGAGCAGTCCGTGGTCGCCATTGTCCGGGTCGACCTGCAGCAACATCCGCAGCGCCTGGGGGTCGAAGAAGGCCCGCTTCAGTTCAATCTCGCCCGCGGTGAGGAAGGGTGGCAGGGCCTCGCCGGAGGTGAGCGAGACATTGCTGGTGGCACCGCTGGTCACATCGGTGATGTAAAGGTCAGCGGAGCCCAGGGCGACGTCAGGCTCGAGGGGGCCAGGTGCTTCGCCGGCGAAGAACGAAAGCACCGTGGGCCCGATGAAGCCCAGCACACCGACGATATCGAGTGTGTCGGTGAACTGTGCGTCAGCGGTGACCTGTTGGACCGACCCGGGTTGTGCGCTGGCGAAGGTGAACAGTTCCTTGACGAGCACGGTGCGGCGCCAGGCGACGCAGCTGCCGTCATCCGAGAGCACAAGCAGCGGTCCGGCGATGGACGGGTAGCTGGGCAGGTCGAAGTCTGCCGGTCCCCCAGGCGCCTCTGTGACGGTGCCAGTGTGCGAGACGATGAAGAGCCGGCGGCTGAGCGGCGTGAGCTCGCTGACCACTGCCACGGTGTGGCCGTCCCTGGACATGGCCAGCTCACCTTGCAGGATCTCGCCGGGGCCGAGGGGCAGGGGCACCGCTGCGGGCAGGCCTGCGGGGAGGTCGACTCTGTACAGCTGGCCACTGGCCACGAACCAAGCCGTGTCCGGGCCCAGGCGTAACGAAATGCCGTCGACAGACAGGCTCGGCAGGGTGGAGGTGAGTTCGGTCGGGACGCCGGTCGCCAGATCGAGCAGCCACACGTTGCCTCCGGCGCCGAGTGTGGTGCAGACCAGGGCCCGTTGGCCATCGGGAGCGACCGCGACGTCCGCAGAGACAGCAGGCCCGCCGACGTCTGCGGTCTCGACCCAACGGGTGGTGCTGCCGTCGGTGGACACTTGCAGCCAGGCGCTCCAGCCCGATGACCCCACCCGGCAGAGGCTGCCGAGAGCCGGAAGGCGCACGGCGGGAGCAGGACCACCCAGTGTGCGGGCCCGATCGAGCCGCAGCTGCTCCGTGGCGGGGACGCCTTGCAGGGCCACGGCCAGAAAGTCCACGTCGGCCTCGGCGACGGCCACCGACGCGGTCAGTTCATCCACGGCCAACAGATCGAACGAGCCCGTGGGCGTCTGGCGAGCGATGAGCGACGACTGGCCCGCAGCGAAGGGCGCGGCGGAGCAGAGCAGGCAGGCGAGGAGGAGCCCTGGCAGGGCGGGACGGCGATGATCCATCAAGGATCTCCGGTTCAGAGAGGGAGAGAGCCTACCCCCGATACACGTAAAGCAAAGGCCATGCCAGTGATTGGCACAGCCCTTGGGGCCTTCTAGGTGGTAGGCCTTGCCGGCATGTGCTGATTCTGGGCACCCACGTCTCGAAGCTGGACGTTCTGACCCGCAGCAGCTCTGTCAGGCAGATCTGAGCTGCTGGACCGCTGCCGGGGGCTTGCGTAGGCCAACAGTTCAAGTGGGCAGACTGCTGCGGTCGATCTTGAGAGCCATGGGAGCGGACTCTGTCGAGGCTCTCCCGCCTCGTCGTGTGAGAGGTCTCTATCATGTCGATCGCCCATCATCGTCGCCGTCTTGCCCACAGGGTGCTGGGCGCTGTCATTCTTGGAGCCGTGGCAGGACTCGCTCCCGAGCCACAGGCTCAGGTCGCCGAGGTGGAGCGCTTCGTGCGCCTCTCTGAGACGAGCGTGCCCCAGGGCAAGAAAGCCGAGTTCGGCGAGGGTCTGGCCTCGTTGGGTGATCTGGACGGCGATGGAGTCGCTGACCTGCTCGCGGGTTCTCCCCGAGGCAAGCTGGATGACGCCGAGTACGGCGTGCTGTCCGTGATGTTCATGAACGCAGACGGCTCGGTCCGTGCGCGACAGGCCATCACCGAGGGCTACGGCGGCCTCTTGGGCGCGATCTCCAAGAAGGACAAGGTGCGCTTCGGTATCTCGGCCACGGTGCTGGGCGACGTGAACGGGGACGGTGTTCCCGACGTAGCGGTGGGCGGCAGCGAAGACGACGACGGGGGCAACAAGACCGGGGCCGTCTGGATCTTGTTTCTCACCTCCCAAGGAACCGTGGCGTCGCACCAGAAGATCAGCGCCAAGGCAGGGGGCTTCACCGGTGCCCTGGGCAAGAGCCCTCTCTTTGGCAGCGCCACCGCAGGCCTCGGCGACCTGGACGGCGATGGCGTGCCCGACCTGGCCGTCGGCGCGCCGAAAGACGGCGACGGTGTCAAGGAGAACGGTGCGATCTGGGTGCTCTTCCTGAACAGTGACGGCACGGTGAAGGCTCATCAAAAGGTCAGCGACGAGGTGGGTGGGCTGCAGTCCGACCTGTCCAAGGGCGGGAGGTTCGGCACCGCGATCGTGGCCCTGGGCGACGTGAACGGAGACGGCGTCATCGACCTCGCAGTGGGCGCACCTCGGAGTGACGGCCAGACCGCCGCCAACGCCTCCAACGATGACGATGAAGACGA
>CAZIAK010000025.1:0-10696 GCA_964537035.1 uncultured Phycisphaerales bacterium
GAGTGAGGCCCTGGCCGCCCTGAGCCGAGCCGTGGCCGCCGAGCTGGGTCAGGGCGGCCACGGCATGTGACGTCAGGAGCCTGCGCTTCAGATCGCGGTCTTCACGAGGGACGACCTCGCCGGTGGAGGGAGAGGGGACTGAGGCTCTCCGGAGGGGCGTTGCGGCGGTCGTGAGGCCACACCCGGGGCCTTCGAGCTTCATGCCCAATCCATCGGTTGCTCGTCTTCGGTGATTCAGCGCCAGCAATAGCAGCCCCGATCGCCTTGCCGGCCGCCGCATCCAAGAGTGACAGGGTCAGTCCGACAGCGTTGTCGGTCGCTTGACGACATCCAGAGCCCGCTGCCAAGCCGGCTCAAGGCAGATCAGCTGTCAGGCCGAGAGGGGTTACAGAACTATTGTTTCACGCAGGCCCTTCACGCCAGAGAGGCTCTCGCCTCATGAGCACCACCCAGACACAGCGGTCCAACGTGAGCGTTCTGCGAGCCTGCCTGACGATCCTGCTGGCGGTGTTCGTCGTGGAGATGGCGCTGATGCTGTTGCTTGAGGAGCAGCTCAAGCAGCTGTCCTCCGTCACAGCCGCCCTCGTGGACGCCGCGCTGCTCAGCACGTTCACGTTGCCCGTGGTCTGGTGCGTCCTGATCCGGCCGCTGCGTGCCTCCGAGGTGCGCACCGCGACGTTTGCAGAGAGCCTGCTGGCCTCTACCGCGGACGCGGTCATCACGATGGACAGCGACCGCGTGATCCAGTCAGGGAACGACGCCGCGGAGGTGCTCTTCGGCTGGACGGAGGATGAACTCGTCGGACGCAACGTCAACGTGCTGGTGCCCGAGCCACACGCGGGCGAGCACGACGGCTACGTGGAGCGCTTCCTCACCACGGGTGAGGCGCAGGTCCTCGGACGTCCCCTCGGGGAACGTCCGCGGCTGCGGGGTGTCCGCAAGGACGGCAGCAGCTTCGTGCTCGACCTCATGGTGCGGGAGATGGGCGTCGACGGAGGAAAAACAGGCTTCGTCGGCGTGATCCAGGACCTGACGGCGCTCGATGAAGCACGCCAGCAGGCCGAGGCCGCCAATACCGCCAAGAGCGAGTTCCTGGCCAACATGAGCCACGAGATCCGCACACCGATGAACGGCGTGCTGGGCTTCGTGGACCTGCTGTTGGGCACCGAGCTCTCGCCCAAGCAGCTCGACTACGTCAGGACCGTGCACATGTCGGGCGAGCTGCTCTTGACGATCCTCAACGACATCCTCGACTTCTCCAAGATCGAGGCCGGCCAGCTCGAACTGGAGACCCTCGACTTCGACGTGGTCCAGCTGGTGGAGAGCGTCGGCGACATGTTCGCGGCCCGCGCACACGAGCGCCACGTCGAGCTGATCTGTCGGCCACCTCTCTCCGGCCCCCGCTACCTGAGCGGGGACGCCACCCGGCTGACGCAGATCCTGTCGAACCTCGTCAGTAACGCCATCAAGTTCACCAACGAGGGCGAGATCTGCGTGATCGTGAGTACCGGAACCGTGACCAAGGAAGTCTGCCCCGTGCGAATCCAGGTCGAAGACACGGGCATCGGCATCTCCGAGGAGGGCATGGGCCGGTTGTTCGAGGACTTCAGCCAGGTGGACGGATCGACGGCGCGCAGGTTTGGTGGCACAGGACTGGGGCTGGCCATCTCGCGCAGGTTGACCGAGCTGATGGGTGGCGCGATCTCCGTCAGCAGCACCGAGGGTGAGGGCACGTGCTTCACGGTCGACTTGCAGCTGGCGGTTGCCGCCGAGATCCCGGACGACGTGAGCGTCGCGCTGCCGCCATCGTTCATGGGCATGCGCGTCCTGGCCGTCGATGACAACGAGGCGAACCTCAAGCTGCTCGACGAGTTGCTCAGCGGTCAAGGCTGTGAGGTCAGCTGTGTGGACAGTGCCCCCAAGGCACTCAAACAGCTGCGCAGGGCCGAGGACAGCGACCGCCCCTATCGCCTGATCCTCTCCGACATGATGATGCCGTTGACCGACGGCATCGCGTTCGCCCGAGCGGTCAGGGCCCGCTGCTCACTCGACGACGTCAAGTTTCTGTTGATCTCGTCGATCTTGATTGACGAGGCGATGCTGACGCCAGACCTCAGGATCGACGAGACGCTGAACAAGCCGGTCAAGACCTCGACGCTGTTCCCGGCCATGATCAGGGCCATGGCGTCCGAGCCGGGCGCAGAGCCTTCCGGCGACCTGGGCTCGGCAGCCGAACCGGCTCAATCCGGTCTCGGGGGATTGCGTGTGCTGTTGGCCGAGGACAACCCGGTCAATGCCCGGCTCGCGGAGACCTTGCTCAGCAAGGCTGGCTTGCAGGTGCAGACGGCAGGCGACGGCGTGGCCGCCATCGAGGCGTGGCAAGGATCGCAGTTCGACCTGATCCTGATGGACGTGCAGATGCCCGAGATGGACGGCCTCGTGGCCACTGCAAAGATCCGTGAACGGGAGGGCGACGGCGCCCACATCCCGATCATCGCCATGACCGCCAGCGCCTTGATGGACGACAAGCAGCGCTGCCTGGACGCCGGCATGGACGATCATGTCGCCAAGCCGGTCCGGCCGAACGAACTGTTCGCGACGCTCGCTCATTGGGCGGGTGCGGCTGCCGCGGGCGAGGCCCAAAGCGAGCCCGCGACGGCTGGGAACCGGCCTAATCACTGACCGCCGTAGGCAGGCCCACACCCGACCGGGCCAGTGAGGGATGCCCGCGCCCACAACCCGAGACCGAGGCCTGTGCTGGGCGGTCCTCGCGCAGCAGATTGTCCTGCTTGTCGAGGTTCGTCTGCCGCCGTGGGCGCCGGGAGCTGGGTACAGTTACGGCACGACGCCTACCACCGCGTTGCTCGCTGCCCAGCCCGCAGGCGCCGCGGGATCAGCGATCCACCACTGGGCGTACAGACTGAAGCCGTTGGGGATGCCGCCGGGCCAGGTGGACGACACGAGCACGTCCCCCGTTGAGCCAGTGGGTACGCCGGTCAGCACCACCAAGGGCGTGGGCACCAGCGTGCCACCCTTGAACGGCGCTCCGATCGCCACGTTACCGAGCACGAGTCCGGCTACGCTGCCAGGCCGGGCGTCGCGCAGTTGCAGAGCGACCTCCGTGTCGGCGCCGAGCGAGCCTGACCCGAGCAGCCAGGGGTCTCCGTCCGTTCCCGCCAGGCTCTGCCCGAGGTCGCTCCACACACCGGTGTGCAGCACGGCTGCGCCCTCGCTGATGGCGCTGACCCACAGGTCGCCCTGGCCGTCGAAAGCGAGACGGTCGAGTTGCCAGTGCGGGATCGGCGCGACGCCGTACAGGTGCGTTGTCCAGGCGGTCGGATCCGACGGGTCACCGTCGATGACCGCCACGCCGCTGGGAACCGAGGCCCCGCCGCCCCGGGCCGCCACACCGATCAACCCGTCCGAGCGCACGTCGAGGCCGGTGACCAGGTTCGCGTGCAGCGGCGAGTTGGACGTGTCGAACAGAGTGAACGTGGTGCCGTCCCAGCGCACCAGGCCCTGGACCGTGCCGAACCAGAACACGTCGTCAGGGCCGATGGCCATCTCATTGATGCCACCCAGGTCGAAGAAGTAGTTGGGATCGGGCAGCACGATCTGCGACCAGGCCGTGCCGTCCCAATGGTGGAGGTCGAACCAGGCGCAGAGCCAGACGTCGCCCTGGCTGTCCGAAGTCATGCGCGGCAGACCGAGCACGGCGTAGGCCTGGATCGGCTCCTTGATCCACAGGGAGGCCTGGCTGTCGAAGCGATAGACCGTCCCGTTCTCGGTGGACGCGAAGACGTTGCCTGCTGCGTCCTCGGCGAAGAACGGGAACATCGTCACGCCCATGCCCGGGTTGTTCTGCCAGTTCCAGAAGCCGGTGAAGGTGCCGGTGGGCTCATCCCAGCGTGCGATGCCGTTGCCGCCGAACCAGAAGGCACCGGACGAGTCCTGGAAGACGCCAGCCATGGGTTCGTTGCCGGCGAACGGGTAAGGCTCGCTGCCCACGTTGTGATTGCCCCAGTTGCGCCAGCGCCGACCGTCGAAACGCGACAGCCCCGACTCACTGGTGGCGACCCAGAAGTTGCCGGAAGGGTCCGTGTCGAAGTAGTCGACGAAGTACCAGGGCATGCCCGTGTTGTAGCTGTTGAAGTCCTTTACCCAGGTGCCGTCGCCGAGGAAGTGCCCCACCGCACCGATGGTGCCCACCCAGACGTCCGTGCCTGCGGGGTCGGGAGCGATCTCGAAGACCTGGCTGAGGCCCGTGAGATAGGTCTGCATCGTCTGGCCGCCGTCCTCTGTACGCATGACCGTGCCGAACCAGTTGCCGGCGTAGATCGTTCCCGTGTCCGGGTCACTGGCCAGCACCGTGGGGCTGGCCAGCGGGTAGGTCGTGAACCCGGGCTCGTCGTAGCGATAGAAGGCGGCGGCACCGCCGACGCCATTGGCCATCAGCCACAGCTTGCCGAACTGATCCTCGGCCATGCCGGCGAAGCGGGTCACGCCATCGCCCTTCAGACTCCATTCCACGCCATCCCAGACGGACACGCCGTTGAGCGTGTTGTTGGCCACCCAGACGCGACCGTCGCTGGTCACGAAGACGTTCGACAGGTCGGTCCAGGGAGCGGCCCAGGGCAACTCGTCGGGTACTGCATGGCGCGTCCAGCTCGACACACCGTCGAAGTCGTAGATGGCGTCGCCGCCCAGGTTGAAGTCCGAGTTGTTGACCCAGACGTGTCCGTTCGGGGCCACCGAGATGTTGGGCACCTTGTCGAAGGCGAGCGGCGAGTTGCTGCTGTCGAAGACGGTGAAGGTCGTGCCGTCGAAGCGCACCAGGCCGCCGTTGGTGGCAATCCAGGCGATGCCGTCGGGCGTCCACTCAACCTCGTTGATGTATGGCGAAGGAAGGGCGGTCTCCCAGTTCGACCAGACGCTGAAGGTGTCGTTGGGAGCGTCGTAGACGGCGATGCCCGCCTCTCCCCAGAAGGGCCAGCGAGCGATGACCCAGAGGTCGCCGTCCGGAGACCAGTGCACGCCGCGGATCTCCTCGCCGGGCACGCCCGAGTTGCTGGGTTTGGCGACCGACCACTGCTGCGCGGTCGCACTGAAGGACACAACTGCTCCGAAGACCAGGGCGACGACGGCTTTTTCGAGGGACTTCATGGGGACGGTCTCCCGGCGTGGGGCGATTTGATTCGTGTCTGTGGCGCGCACAGTAGCGGTGGCGTGGCTGGGGTGGCCTTGCGGCGATCTGACCTGCTTGGCTTCAAGATCTCAGCTTCTCCCGATTCAATACCGTAAGGGTGCCCCACCTTGGCGTCGAGCAGCCAGCTCCAGTGCCAGCGCCCCCGGGGACGATTGAGGGGATGGAGTGCCCACCTCCTCACCAGGGGGGAAGGGCGCTGGCACTGATCCGTACGCAAAACCCATGCCAGCACTCAGCAGCCCGATCGCTCGTCGAGTTGCGCTGCATCGAACCGCACCGGTGTCCAGCCCTGCGACAATCTGTCCAGCAAATGGACGGGGCAGCACTGAAAGGTGGACCCAAGGCGGCTATTACCTTCCGTCAGATCCAGCGCCGCTCTCGCTTTCGGACTCGGCGGCCTCTTCAGCCTGCCGCTCGTCCTCTGCCTGCTGCACCTGCATGGGGTTCTTCGAGCGGCTGCGCTCCGAGAGCCGGATGAGCGACGACTCGATCGTCCGTGGCCAGCGGTTGTTGCTGGTGTCCGCGTCGGCCAGCTCGTGGTGGGGGTCGAGGGTCAGGGCGGTGAGGGTCTTGTCGGTGATGAACAGCTTGCTCGTGGCGCTCGGATCGCGGCGCCAGATCTCTGCGGGGATGTGCAGCTCTTCGCTGCTGCCGTCGTCGAAGTCGAGTTGCAGCGCGGCGGGCATGACCAGGCCGCCCCGGTTGCTCAGGTCGATCACGTAGAAGTGCAGGGGGTTGTCCAGCAGCTCTCGCTGGTCGTCGTCGAGCTCTTCCAGGAGGTCTTCGTACTTGCGCAGATCGGCGGCGGTCACGTCCAGATCGTCGAACCCGTTGTAGAAGTCGAGCAGCTCGGGAAAGCGCTGGCTGCGCTTGGGCAGGGAGGCGTTGCGCTCGGCGCTGAGGGTGACCGGAGCGTTGTCCCGCTCTTGTCTCTCGGCCTCGTTCACCCGGTTCGGGTCCCGGCTGTCGATGGTGAACAGACGCACGTTGTCCAGGGCCAGGTCGACGTGATCGGTGCTGTAGAACCAGCCCCTCCAGAACCAGTCGAGGTCGACAGACGAGGCGTCTTCGAGAGTGCGAAAGAGGTCGGCGGGTTCGGGGCGCTTGAAGCGCCAACGCTCCGCGTAGGTACGAAAGGCGAAGTCGAACAGCTCCCGGCCCATGACCGTCTCACGGAGGATGTTCAGGGCCGTGGCGGGCTTGGCGTAGGCGTTGCTCCCGAACTGCAGCAGCGAGTCAGAGTTGGTCATGATCGGGACCTGCCGGGATGAGGTCATGTAGTCCACGATGTTGTCCGGGTCGCCGCGGCGGCTGGGGTACTCGTCCTCCCATTCCTGCTCGGTGAGGTACTGCAGAAAGGTGTTCAGCCCCTCATCCATCCAGGTCCACTGGCGTTCGTCGCTGTTGACGATCATGGGGAACCAGTTGTGACCCACCTCGTGGATGATCACCGAGATCAGGCCGTACTTGGTGCGCTCGCTATAGGTGCCGTCGTCCTCTGGGCGCGGCCCGTTGAAGCAGATCATGGGGTACTCCATGCCGCCGACCGGGCCGTTGACCGAGATGGCGGTGGGGTACGGATAGGGGAACGCGAACTTGCCGTAGACGTCGACCGTGTGGGCGATGGCGTGGGTGGAGTAGCGGCTCCACAGGGGCTCGCCTTCCTTCGGGTAGTACGACATGCACATCACCGTGCGCTCGTCGACCTGCCTGCCTGCGGCGTCCCAGATGAACTTGGCCGAGCTGGCGAAGGCCACGTCGCGCACGTTGTCGGCGACGAACACCCAGGTCTTGGTGCCCTCGGGCGTGGTCGACTCGTTGGCCAGGGCTTCGTCCGGAGTGATCACGAAGGCGGGGGCCTCTGAAGAGGCTGCGGCCTGCAGTCGTTCGCGCTGCTGTTCGGTCAGCACCTGCTCAGGGTTCTTGAGCACGCCGCTGGCCGCCACCACGTGGTTGTCCGGCACGGTGATGCGCAGCAGGTAGTCGCCGAACTCGAGGGTGAACTCGCCCCGGCCCAGGAAGGGCTTGTTCTGCCAGCCGTTCACGTCGGTGTAGGCCGCCAGGCGGGGGAACCAGTGGGCGATCTCGTAGATGCAGTTGCCGTCGTCTTCGAAGAACTCATAGCCCGTGCGCCCGCCGATCAGATCGTGATCGTTGATGGCGTGGTTCCATTCGATCTGCAGCACGGCCTGTTCGCCGGGGCCCACGGGCTCGGTCAGGTCGACGCGCATCATGGTGTCGACCACCGTGTGCTGCAGGTCTTCGCCGAGACCGTTGCCCACGGAGGTGATCTCCATGGAGCCGTCGAAACTGTTCTTGGCCAGCAAGCCAGACATGCTGTCGTAGCTCGTGGAGGACAGCCCGGGCGCGGTGGAGCTGGCCGCCGAGTGGGAGATCGGCGAGAAGATGTTGGGGTCGAGCTGCACCCACAGATACGTGAGCGTGTCCGGGGAGTTGTTGTGATAGAGGATCGTCTCGCGGCCGGTGAGGTGCCGCTGCTCGTCGTCGAGGGTCACGTCGATGACGTAGTCGACCTTCTGCTGCCAGTACTCGTGGCCCGGTGCGCCGGACGCGGTGCGGTAGACGTTCGGCGTGGGCAGCAACTCGTCCAGCTGCTCGAAGGGCTGACCCAAGATCAGATCGCCCGCAGCGAAGGCGCCGCCGAGAAAGACCAGGGCCAAGGCGCTGACGTAGGCCGCAGAGCGCCAGTGAGCCGAGCGCGTCCTGGTGTTGGGGGTTGTGGGCACGTGCGCGTGGGCGGCAAGGATGTTGTGGCGGTCAGACATGGTTCTCTCCATCGCGCGTGCAACCCGGCCTCTGCACCTGCGCCATGCGCCCCTGGGCGGCTGGTGGGCGGCGGCCGGTGTGACAGGGCGCAGAGGATAGCAGTGCTCCCCCTGGTGATTGACGGCGATCGCCTGCCGATCACAGGCCGACAACATCCCCTGGAGGCGATGCCCGTTGAGCTGACTTCAGAATCGCCTGTCCGCTGGCAGAGAGTTCTGGCGCATGAGCTTGACGGAATCTCTCCGTTGTTCTATTTCTATAGAACTCGAACAAGGAGCGCTGCAGCATGGCCCGACCGGCGAACGACCAACCCACCGATGGCGAACTGGAGATCTTGCAGTTGCTCTGGGAGCAGGGGCCGTCGCCGCTGGGTGCGATCTGCGAGGGTCTGCGCCGCCGCCGCCCGGTGGCCACGACCACTGTCTCCACCATGCTGAAGCTGATGGATGGCAAGGGCCTGGTGAAACGCAGCAAGGCCACCCGGGGCGCGCTCTGGTCTGCCCGTCGCACCCAGCGCGTGACCTCCCGAGGCTTGCTGCGCCGCTTTCTCGACAGGGCCTTCGGCGGATCGCCGAGCCAGCTGGTGACGCACCTGCTGGAGGACGGGCAGCTCGACGAACAGGAGCGCCGAGCGATTCTGCGCCTGCTCGCCGACCATGAACAGGACGACGACGAGCGCTCCGACGGGAGGCGTCGCTGATGACCTTCGCCGACTTCACGGGCTCCCGGCCCTGGGCCGTGCTGGGCTGGACGATGATGCACATGCTCTGGGTAGGCGCCTTGATCGGCCTGGTGGCCCTGGCCGGACGCATCGTGTTGCGTCGAGCGAACCCTGCGCTCCGTTATGGCTTCGCCCTGGGTTGCTTCGCCCTGCTGCTGCTGACGCCCCTGGTGTTGTGGGCCTGGCAGTGGGGGCAGGGCAGGGAGGCGGCTGCGTTCTTCGTTGAAGAGGGTGCCGCGTTGGCCACCCTGCAGTCGTGGGGGCTCGACTCCTGGCGTCCCGGTCGGCAGCTGCTGCCGTCGACGGAGGGCTGGTCGGCCCTGGCCGGGCTCTGCGCGCAGCTCTTGCCCTGGGTGTGGTTGTGCGGCGCTCCCCTGGCACTGGCGTTCATGACCCGCAGCGCTCTCAGGCTGCGTCGGTTGCAGCACCAGCTGGCGTCCTGCGGCGCTCCCGACGCGCTCATCGCCCACTGCGGTCAGCTCGCAGATCGCTTGGGTCTTCGCCGGGATGTGAGGGTCGCCGTGGCCGAGGGCCTGGGCGCCCCGGCGCTGCTGGGCATCGTGCGCCCGGTGCTGGTTCTGCCCCTGTCGGCGATCACCGGGCTGTCGCGCCAGCAGCTGGAGATGGTGCTGCTGCACGAACTCGTTCATGCGGCCCGTCGAGACAACCTGGTCATCCTCATTCAGCGCATGGCAGAGGCACTGCTCTTCTTCCATCCCGCGGTGTGGTGGCTCTCCTCCTGGCTCACGGCCGAGCGGGAGCTGGTCTGCGACGCCCAGGTCGTCGACCGCACCGGTCACCCAGAACTCTATATCCGGACGTTGCTCGTCTTCGCCGAGCCGTCTTCCACCCAGGCATCGGCGTTGTCGTCATCCATGGCCCAAGGTGGGCTGTTGCGGCGAGCCGTGCGCCTGCTCGACAAGGAGCAAGAGAGCATGAATCCACTCGGACCCTCAGGCGGCTTGACCGCTGTCATGGCCATTGTCAGCACCTGTCTTTTGGGCGCCGCCCAAGCTGTGCCTGTGCAACCAGCGCCCAACGATCAGGACGAGGTCGCGGTTCTGATCGCTCCCACTGCCGAGCTTGCGGTGCAGCCGACCGAGGACGAGGCAGGCTCCCCGGTGGGCCTGGTGTCTCGCTTTCGCCTGGCCAGAGTGCCGACCGCCTTGACGACGCAGACACGGGCGAACCTGCGCACTTCACTTCCCCGGAAGTTGCTCGCCCGGGTGGCGCCACGGCCGACCGTTGCGACGCTGCCCACGGTTCTTGCCTGCGATCCGCCTGCGGCGGCGTTGCGTAGGTTTGTCGCTCCCGCCCCGGCGCCGAGCGCGTCCTGTGACGCGGATGAGCACTGCGCCGGGTGCGCCCAGGTGCCCCGCCGGACGGCACCGCCCGCTGCCCTGAGGGCCTGGCTTACCCAACCACCCCAGCCCGCAGCGGCGCCGAGGGCACCGAGCGCCTCGTCATGCTGTTGCCAGTGCGGCAGCTCGGCACCAAAGGCCGAAGCCAGCACCGATCCTGCCATCACCTTCTGGCGTCAGGGCGGCCCCGCTGTCGCGCCGACGCCAAGTCCTTCCGGTGCCTGGAGAGCAGCCCCTGGTTCGGCCCCCGCAGCCAGCGGCGTGTGGACCACAAGGCGACCACCTTGGCCCACGGCTGAAGCCAGCGAAGCATCCCGGGGCGTCTGGATCACCCGAGGTGACTCCTCCGAGAGGCGAATCGTCGTTGGCTCTTCGTCCGCTGACACGTCCGAGAGCACCAAGGCCCGCTGCTGGTCCGTGGGCCCCAGCGATGCCCCGATCGTGGTCTGGCCAAACGCCGACGGTGAAGTCGGGATGCAGACCGGTCTCTTCTCCATTGAGCCCATCGCACCCATCGCACCCATCGAACCCACCGAAATCGAACCCAGCTCGCCCATCGAAATCGAACCCATCGCACCCATCGCACCCATCGCACCCATCGCACCGCGAGCAGGGTTGTTC
>CAZIAK010000025.1:10796-23939 GCA_964537035.1 uncultured Phycisphaerales bacterium
ACCCATCGCACCCATCGCACCCATCGCACCCATCGCACCGCGAGCAGGGTTGTTCCCCGGGGCCAGCGACGCCCCGGCCGAGCAGCCTGCCAGGCGCCGTTGGCCCGTTCGGGTTCCCGCGCCCACCAAGCGCAAGGTTGTGTAGACGGTACACGCAGGCTGCTCGCGGCTTGCCGCACACGAGACGGCCAGCGCTTCCCGCGGGGGCGCTGGCCGTTCTTCTGCTGGGAGGCGGCCCCAGGAGGGCGGACTGAAGGAGGGCGCGGGTGGGGAACGGGTATGCTCCCCTCTCGCCCGAGTCTGTCTGGATCCCCCGGCTGATGGTGTCACCCCGTCTCTTTCGCCGACTGGACGCTGGTCGCCTCGACAGCCTGGAGCTGATGTGCGTGTGGCCCGCAGTCTGCGAGAGCCTCGTGCAGCTGGAGCGGGGTCATCAGTCCTACCTGGATGCTGGCCGGGTCGTCGAACTGTCGCGGGCCTGCCAAGGCCTGGTGACCGTGCTCAACGGCGGGTTCGATCTGTCACCGAAGCCCACCGTGCTCCGTGATCGACCGCGACCCCATCGACGGCGCAGCGGGCGCATCGTCTACGAGCTGCACGGACAGTGCGACCCGAACGGGCCCATGGAGATCTACACCCGCACCGCGGCACGGGCCCAGCCGGTAGCGATCAAGAGCCTGCTGAACACACTGCTGCACGAGTGGGTGCATCACTTCGACTTCTGCCGCTGGGGCGAGTCGGTGCACTGCTCAGGGTTCTATGAACGGTTGGGCCAGATCTACAGACCCGCCCGGGACGAATTCAACTGATCGAAGAAAGCCGACGGGCGGGTGAAGGCGCGGAAGCTTGGGTGCCTCGAGGTGTCTTAGTGTGCGCCTTGAGAGGCGTGGCGCGCCGTTGAGAGGGCCGTGGCGGAGCGGGCTCCGTGAGGCCCCACCGCCAGGCGCACGATGCGCACCACCACGCCATCCGGGCTCGCGACGGACACCCGGATGACCATCACCATGCGAGCTGATCCGGCCGGATCCCTGGTGGGGGAGTCGTCGTCTTCTGCACCGTCTCCGTCGGTGTCATCGTCGTCGCCGCCAGAGCCGCCGTTGCCACCACCGCCCAGGTCGGGGGGCAAATCCTGGCCACCGCTGTCGCCGCCTTTCACCACATCGCCGGCAGGCCCGGACGACATGGCGCCTCCGCCCAGGCCCGTGGCCAGGGGATCTCGCGAGTCTGAGGGGGCTTCGGATGCGCTGGAAGACGCGTCGTCAGCCACGACCGTGCCGGTACCGGACGCCGTCTGGGAATAGCCCTGGCTGGTCAGGCAGGTCAGAGCCAGGGCGGCGACCAGACCGGAGAAGAGGCGGTTGAGGGGAGTGTTCATGATCTGAGCTCCTGTGGTCAGGCGTCCGCGACGAGGCGGGCGATGTCTGCGTCGGTGAGTCCGACTCGTCGTGCCACACGGGTGAGGTCGTGGGCGATCCAGGTTGAGATGAGTGCTCTGGGGGCGGCTCTCTGCAGCGCCATCAAGCGAGAGAGGGCCTGCTCGAAGCGCGGCCGATCGCCCAGGTCAGAGGCAGATCCGATGGCGGTGAAGTGCAGGGTCTCGCGGTCGGGGTAGAGCTCGAGGGCAGACTCTGCGCAGGCCAGGGCCTCGGCGCTGAGTTCTTGGCGATGCAAAGCAAAGGCCAGGTTCACGTGGGCGCAGCGCAAGACGGTTTCGTCGATGTCGTCGTCCACATCGCTGTCCGCCTGGGCGAGCAGCTTGCGCAGCAAGGGCTCGGCTCTCTCGGGCTCACCCCGCTGGCAGTGCAGCGAACCGAGCACGAGCTGTTGCCGGGGTGACTCCCCCTCGAGGGTGGCCAGCACCGCCACACACCGCTCCACATCATCGAGCACCAGGTCTTCGTCGCTGTGGTCGGGAAGCGGGCGATCGGCAGGAGACAGCGAGACCGTCTCGGAGACCCCGCGCATGGACTCAGCCATGACCTTCATGTCCCGGTTGATCTCGCCGGGGCGCCGGGGCGGAGCCTCATGGTGGGTGCGGGCAGTGAAGTCCGGGAGCACGTTCAGCCGGGCCTTGCACATCTCGTAGACCAGCTCGGCCAGCTTCTGTTGTCCCGCGCTGGCGAAGCGTTCGTACAGGCCGGAGAGCAGGCGTTCGGGGGTGCGGTCGCGACCCTCGCCTGACAGATAGGCCAGTGCGCCGGCGAGCAGCTCGCTGTCCGGGCCAGCATGGGGTTCGGGGGCGCTCATGATGCTCCTCCGCCTGTGGCCAGAATGCTGGCGACGGCTCTCGCCAGTCGCTGCCGTGCACGGCGCAAGACCGTCCCCACCTGGTTGTGGGGCAACGAGAGGGTGCTGGCCAGGTCATCGTAGGACATGTGCTGCACCTCTCGGGCCAGGAGCACCTGCCTGTCTCGTTCCTTCAGAGAATGGAAGCAGCGGGACACCACGGAGATCATCACCAGGCCCACGCGCAGGCAGGCGTCCGTGCGCTCTCGTTCGTCGACAGCCCGTGCCGGGTCGGGCGGCGTCTGCAGGGCCTGCTGGAAATGCACCATGCGTTTGCGCGAGCGGCTGAGCTGACGCACCTGGTTCAGCGCGTCGTTCTTCATGGAGGTGTAGGCGAAACCCAAGAACTTGCGCACGGGCGCCTGGGGTCGGCGCACATCGGTGAACAACTTGGTCATGAAGCCGGCTGCGAGATCTTCGGGATCGGCGGCCAGCCCGACCTTGCCCACCACCTGCCGGGCCAGCTGTCCGAGTCGTTCGTGACAGAGTTCGTAGAGCAGGGCCAGGCTCTCGACTTCGTTGTGCTCTCGAAAGCGCTGCAGCAACACACAGGCCGCTCTGTCCAGGTCGAGGTCGTTCGTCGGGTCGACGCCCTGCAGCTCGGCGCTGAGGTGCTCGTCGCCCTGCTGAACCAAGCGATCTTGGAATGCCCCTGACTCCAACGATCGGTCTCCGTGGGATGCGCTGCTCTGGATTGCCGATGGTCACGTGTCGACTGCGGCGCCCTGGAAACGGGAGGCTCGGGAGGTTCGGGGTAGGGCCGGGCCGACGGGCTCAACATACATGGCGTTCGTCATTCGTGGAGTCTCTTCACAAGACAGCGCGTTCACGGCTCGTTGCTCGGTGCGGCCACGCTTCCATGATCGTGGGTAGGCAGAGAGCGAGGCTGACAGAGGAGGACACCGCGCCCGCCGGGATGTGACAACCACCGCCGAAAAGAACTGCGAAAAACTTGAGCCCCGACCGAGCCCCCGCCGAGGCCCTCGGAACCTGCCCTCTCGATCGCTTTTCTGGCCCCAGGTTGGGTGACCGGGGGCAATCCTCAGCAATCCTGCAAGCCAGGGGCTTCCTTGCTTGGCAGACGACCTCGCCGTCGGTTAGAACCCACCGGCTGCCGTCTGCTGCCCAAGAGATTGGGAGCCTGCTCGACCCCGTCCCCGTCACCATCCCACCCCGCCTCGCCCCGGCGATGCGACCGCCCGAGCCGAGACTTGCCGGGGCGCTCGCCACCGACCGGTCGGGGCCAGTACAGGCAAGAGAGATCAGTCCATGAGAGTCGTCGTTCCGCGGGAGGTTTTTCCCGGTGAGCAGCGTGTGGCCGCCACCCCGGCCACGGTCAACCGTCTGGTGGAGATGGGCTTCGATGTGTCCATCCAGGCCGGTGCAGGTGTGCGCGCTCGCTACCCCGATGCTGACTACGCAGCCGCCGGCGCCGAGCTGGTTGACGACGTGGAGCAGCTCTGGGCCGCCGGCGATATCGTGCTCAAGGTCAACCCACCCGGTCACCACCCGGCGCTGAACCGAGAGGAGGTCGAGCTCCTCCGCGAAGGCACCCTGCTGATCTGCTTCATCTGGCCCGCACAGAACGGGCCGCTGCTGGCCGACCTGGCCCAGCGCAAGGTGTCCTGCTACGCCATGGATCAGGTCCCCCGGGTCTCCCGGGCGCAGAAGATGGACGCGCTCAGCTCGATGTCGAACATCGTGGGCTACCGGGCGGTCATCGAAGCGGCGAACCACTTCGGGCGTTTCTTCACCGGACAGATCACCGCTGCGGGCAAGGTCGCTCCGGCGAAGGTGCTGGTGATCGGTGCGGGCGTGGCCGGCCTGGCCGCCATCGCTGCAGCGCGCGGCCTGGGCGCCGTGGTGCGGGCCTTCGACACCCGCCTCGAAGTGAAAGAACAGATCACCAGCCTGGGCGGCGAGTTCCTCGAGCTCGAGTTCGAAGAGTCGGGCGAGGGCGCGGGCGGCTACGCCAAGGTGATGAGCGACGAGTTCCTGGAGGCCGAGCGGGAGCTGTTCCGCAACCAGGCCAAGGAGGTCGACATCGTCATCACCACGGCCCTGATCCCCGGCAAGAAGGCGCCCCTGTTGTGGGAAGCCGACATGGTGGCGGCCATGCGCCCGGGCTCGGTGGTGGTCGACCTGGCCTCGGTGCAAGGTGGCAACTGCGAGCTGACCAAGCCCGGCGAGGTGGCCGTGGTCGATGGGGTGACCATCGTGGGCCACGAAGACCTCACCAGCCGCCTGGCCACCACGGCCAGCCAGCTCTACTCGACGAACCTCTACAACCTGCTCGACGACATGGGTGGGGGCGAGTCCTTCGCCATCGACATGGACGACGAGGTGGTTCGGGGTGGCATGGTCGTCCACGAGGGCGCCGTGACCTGGCCACCGCCGCCACCGCCTGACAAGCCAGTCGCTGTCAGCGTGGGGCCCACGGAGCCGGCCGCTCCCAGCACCACGGACAGCGAGGTCCCTGCCGATATCCAGGGCACCTGGGTGGGCGCCGATCGCGAGGCTCGCATCGCCCGGCTCATCGGCCCGGTGATCGGCCTGGGCCTGGCCGTGGGCTGGGTCATGTTGCGCAACAGCAGCGCAGGCACCACGGCCAGCCAACCTCTGGTCAACTTCACCCAGCACCTCACGGTCTTCGTGCTGGCCTGCTTCGTGGGCTGGCAACTCATCTGGAACGTGACCGCAGCCTTGCACACACCGCTCATGAGCGTGACCAATGCCATCAGCGGCATCATCATCTTGGGTGGCCTGCTCGAAGGCACCAAAGACCCCATGGACGCAGCGGTGTGGCTCGGCACCATCGCCGCACTGTTCGCCATGATCAACGTGGCGGGGGGCTTCTTGGTGAGCCACCGCATGTTGCTCATGTTCCGCCGCGACACGAAGGCGGGAGCCTGATCGATGGAAGCTGTCCTGATCACCCTGGCCTACCTGGCCGCGAGCATTCTGTTCATCTTGAGCCTCAAGGGGCTGTCCAGCCAGGAGACCGCCCGGGCGGGCAACCTCTATGGCGTGGCCGGCATGTTCGTCGCCGTGGCGGCGACCTTGACCTCCACCGATGTGGTGTCCCTGACACCGGTCGTCATCGCATTGGCGATCGGCGCGGTGGTGGGCGTGGTCCTGGCCGTGCGCGTGCAGATGACCGCCATGCCCGAGCTGGTAGCCCTGCTGCACAGCTTCGTGGGATTGGCCGCAGTGCTGGTGGGTTTCGCCAGCTACCTGGGGGCCGCTGACAACGGCGGGGCGGGCCACGACGAAGGCCGCCTGATTCACGAGATCGAGGTCTTCATCGCGGTGGCCATCGGAGCCCTGACTCTCACCGGTTCGGTGATGGCCTTCCTCAAGCTCAAGGGTTCCATCTCTGGCAAGTCGGTTCTTCTGCCCGCACGACACCTGTTGAACCTGGGGCTGATCGTGCTGAGCGTCTGGCTCTGCGTGGGCTTCGTGGGCGCGCCTGGAACAGACGGCCTGTGGCAGCTGATCCTGGGCGCCCTGGTTGCCGGCGTGCTGGGCGTGCACATGGTGGCGGCCATCGGCGGCGCGGACATGCCCGTGGTGGTCTCCCTGCTCAACAGCTACTCGGGTTGGACCGCTTCGGCGGCGGGTTTCATGCTGGGCAACGACCTGCTCATCGTCACCGGCGCGTTGGTCGGTAGCAGCGGCGCGATCCTGAGCCTGATCATGTGCCGGGCCATGAACCGCTCGCTGATCAGCGTGATCGCCGGCGGCTTCGGTTCGTCCTCTGGAGCGAAGGCTGCGGCGCCCGCGGGTGACGCGGCGGCGCAAGACGTGCAGGAGATCACGGTGGCGGGGACGGTCGAGGCGCTGAAAGACGCCAAGACGGTGATCATCGTTCCGGGCTACGGCCTGGCGGTGGCCCGGGCTCAGCACGCGGTGCGGGAGCTGACCGAGATCATGCGCAAGCGTGGCGCCAAGGTGCGCTTCGCCGTGCACCCGGTGGCGGGCCGGCTGCCGGGGCACATGAACGTGCTCCTCGCAGAGGCCAACCTGCCCTACGACATCGTGCTGGAGATGGATGAGATCAACGATGACTTCCCCCGCACGGACATCGTGCTGGTCATCGGCGCCAACGACATCGTCAACCCGGGCGCTCAGGACGACGCCACCAGCCCCATCTACGGCATGCCCGTGCTCGAGGTCTGGAAGGCGGGTCAGGTGGTGGTCAGCAAGCGTTCCCGTGCCGCGGGATACGCTGGCGTGGACAACCCCCTGTTCTACCGGGACAACACCGCGATGCTCTTCGGCGACGCCCGGGACAGCATGGAGGCGGTGGTCTCCCAGTTACGGTAGGGGGGCGCTGCAGATCGCCTGCTCTGCGATGGTCCGGGCAGCCCTGTTTTTGACCAGGGGGGCCGTTCCGCTCAGACAGGGTCGGCTGCGCCTCCACACTCGCTCCAGACCCCCCTGGTCAAAAACAGGGCTGCCCTCGTCGGTGGAGAGCCGGGAGATCGTGTACTTCGGGGGCTCTTTTCTTGCCAGGCAAACGCGCTGTGGTCTGCCTTGCGATGATGGTGCGGCCACGGTCTCGGGGCAGTCAACGCCGACTGTGAGCTGATGGCTGTGGCGCCAGACCAACCCGGATTATCATGAGCTGCGAACCTATGGCAGAGACTCCTGGCGCCGACCCGTCGTTGCCCAGCAAGGAACCGTGATGACATCTGCACCGCGTACCATTGTCCTCACCGGGGTGACTCGCGGGGGTGGTCGGGCCCTGGTCGATCGCTTCGTGGAGGCTGGCCACACGGTGCATGGCTGCGGACGTTCGGCCGATGCCCTCGCCGCGCTGGCTCAGCAGTACCCGGCGCCCCACAGCTTCACGGCGGTCGATGTGGCCGACGACGGCGCCGTCTCGGCCTGGGCACGCAAGCTGTTGGCCAGCGGCGGGGTGCCTGATCTGCTGATCAACAACGCTTCGGTGATGAATCGTCAGGCGCCCTTGTGGGAGCAGTCTGCCGTCGAGTTCGAGCGCCTGATGGCCATCAACGTGAGCGGTACGGCCCACATGATCCGGGCGTTCGTACCCGCCATGATCGAGCGGGGCAGCGGCGTCGTGGTGAACTTCAGCTCGGGCTGGGGACAGTCCACGTCGCCTCAGGTCGGCCCCTACTGCGCGAGCAAGTACGCCATCGAAGGCCTGTCGGGAAGCTTGTCTCAAGAGCTGCCGGGTGGCCTGGGCTGCGTGGCCTTCTCGCCCGGCCTGATCGCCACGGACATGCTGCGAGCTTGCCAACCTGAGGCCGCGAAGACAGCGGAGGACCCGGCGGGCTGGTCGCGACGAGCAGCGCCGTACTTGCTGGGCTTGTCTGCTGACGACAACGGCCGCTCGCTGAGGCTCGGCTGAGCAGGCTGCCACAGCGCGCGTCGCCCCCGTGAGATCCGCGCGCGTTCGCCAGGGGTCAGCCCCGAGCGCTGGTGCAGAGCAGGCACTGTGAAGCTCACGGGTCGTGGAGTCCACCGATGCACTGCCTCAAGAAGCCCTCGCCTTTGACGAGGATTCAGGGCAGGGGCAGGGTGCCGGCGGCCGGGGCGAGCCCGGGACGTGGGTCTCGGAGTGGCCGGTTATTGCCGGTTCTTCCGCCCAGGGGGTTGGGAGTCGAGGCAGCAACCGCGTTCCAGCTGATGAACGCGACGTGGGCTCTTGTCGGCCCCGGCACCTCGCACCCCCTGGCACCCGTCGAGCGGAGCAAGCCCGTGACCCATTCCATCCTGCAGAACCTGACCCGCCTGAGCGCCGCCTTGGCCATGGCGGCGTTGCTGTCCCACCACGCCTCGGCCCAGCAACCCAGTGAGCGTGAGCGCGCCGCTGCGGCCCTGGGTGTGTTGCCCTCCTCACTGATGGAAGGTCACGTCGACTCCCTGGTGTTACCGACCTTGGGGCTGGAGGTCAGCCGTATCAAGGCGGTCGAAGTCGGCAGCGGGCGCATTCTGAGGCTCGACCTCGACCCATCGGGCCGCTCGGTGGATGTGGCTGCTTTGATGCAGGCCGAACAGGAGGCCATCGCCGCCGATCCACTGGCCAAGATGGATCAGCGCTTGCGCAGCAGCCTGTCCGTCCTCTCGTCCGGTGAGCAGCTGTCTGTGGTGGCCTGGGTCGCCATGGACGGCAGGGCGCTCGATGACTTTGCGGCCGACCGCTTGGGTCACCTCGATGGCCGCACCACTCCACGGGCCGAACTGGCCCAGGCTGAAGCGGAGGTGCGTGAGCATGTCATGGCTCGCGTGTCGAGCGTCGTCGATGGCTTTCGTCTGTCGGCAGCGATCGACGGCCTGGCTGTGAGGTCGTCTTCTCGCGTCGCTCCCATGGTCTTCCTGGATGTGAATGGCGAGCAGCTGTTGCGGCTCGCCGCCAGATCAGATGTGCGCGCGGTGTTTCTCGTCACCGGCGAGTACCAGGACCTGAACGACGAAGCCAACAGCAGCCACCGCACGAACTCGGTCAAGTCGGCTGGCGTCAAGGGTGCTGGCATTCGCGTGGCCGTGCTGGAGAACAACGGTGTGCTGCCAGCCTGCCCCTATCTGGATGTCGAGGATTGGTTCAACTCATCGACCTACAACCCAGACGATCACATCCATGGCACGTCTGGCTGCATCGCCTCCAGCAAGGGTGACCGGGAGGGCGCGGCACCAGACGTCGACCTCTTCTGCGCCAACGCCAGCAGCTACGGCGATGACGACGTCACGGACGCGGCCGACTGGATCGGTACGAAGGACATCGACATTACCAACCTGAGCTGGGGCAACACCGTGCCCTCGCCGAGCCTGAACAGCTTCGACCACTACTTCAACTACGCCTCCCGCTACCTTCGCGACAGCTACGTGGCGGCGGCGGGCAACGACGGCACGACCCTCGCGGTGAGCAGCCCGGCGAAGGCCTACAACGTGATCGGCGTGGGCAGCTTCAACGAGCAGGGCAACGGCTCCTGGACGGACGACACCATGAGCAGCTTCTCGAACGCAGGCAACCCGGCCAACGGTTGCGAGAAGCCGAACCTCGTGGCCAACGGCAGCGACATCGACACCATCGGCTTCCCTTCGCCCTGGGAGTACAACGCCTCGGGCACGAGCTTCTCCTCGCCGCACGTCGTGGGCAACCTGGCCGACGCCATGAGCGTGAACGCCGAGCCCATCGTCTCCCCTGAGGCGGCCATGGCCTTGATGATGGCTACGGCCTGGCACAATGTAGAAGGTGAGGCGATCGTGTCTCACGAGGACGGCGCCGGCGGGCTTCATGGCTGGGCCGCCTATCAATGCGCGAAGGACGATCGGGTCGACGGCGACTGGCTGACGGCCGCCGACTTCGACGCCTCCGACCAGTACGTCTACCAGATCTATCTGGACGCCGGAAAGAAGACCCGGGTCTGCGTGGCCTGGTCAGCAGAGGACGCTGGTTTTGGTGGACCCGACTTTCTCACCTCGCTGATCGTGGACCTGGACGCGGTGATCATCAGCAACCCCTCGGGCAGCGAGCACACCATCCTGGCCAGCTCGGCGTCGTCGACGGACAACTTCGAGATGCTCGAGTTCACCCCCACCATCACGGGTTGGTACGGCGTGCGCCTGGACCACGGTGGCTCGATCACGGGCACCGGCAGCCACCCCTGGGGCATCGCCTGGAGCCAATCCTGCGACATGAACGCCTACGGCATGTTCGAGATCGCGGGGCTCATCCCCTTCGGTGCGCTGTACCTCGACGGCCCGACCATCGGGACGCCCTACGAGCTCGTGGTCAACTTCCCCGGGGACAACCTGCCCTACGTCGTGGTTCCCAGCGGCGATGACCAGCAGGGTCTGCCGTTGAGCCCCGATGGTGGTCTGTGGCTGCCGGCTGGGTTCGACATCTGGACGAGCTTCTGGCTGGCCACTGTAGGTGGCGGCGGCGGCCCGTGGATCAACAGCATCGGTTCGTCGGGGCAGGACGGCTTCAGTCCAGACATCCAGCTGCTGCTGCCCAACAAGCCGTCGCTGGTGGGCAAGGAGGTGCACCACATGGCCCTGGAACTCGATTCCAATCTGATGGTGGCAGAGGTGGGACAGAAGCTGAGCGCGGTGGTCATGCCCCTCCCGTTGGCCGTGCCTCCGGGGGACAGCGTGGCCATGCAGCTGCCCATGCCCTTCCCGTTCTACGGCACGAGCTACACCGATCTGTACGTGAGCGAGGACGGTTACGTCAGCTTCGGGCAGCCCATCGTCGACCCGACCGAGACCGCGGCCGAGTTTCTCTCTGGTCCACCGCGCATTGCCTACGCTTATGACGACATGAACAGGGCCACGCCCGGCGCCGCTCTGCAGGTGCGGGTGATCAGCCAGGGGGCCAAGCGGTTCGTGGTCGAGATGATGCGGGTCCCCGAGCAGGGCGTTCTGCCCGGCCAGAACAACACGGTCAGGCTCACGCTCCATGAGGACGGCACCATCGAGATGAGCTACGCGGCTTGCGCCCTCATGGATGGGTTGGTGGGGATCTCCCCGGGCAACGACCTCTCTCAGATGGTGTCGGTCGACCTGACCTCGAGCGGCGAGAGGACCTCAGGCATTCTGGGTGCGCTGTATGAGGTCTTCGACGGCCAGCAGAGCTCGTTCGACCTGGGTGCCAAGCTCATCCCCGGCGGCAAGCTGGCTCGCAACGTGCTGACCTTCATCCCGGTGGATGGCCAGGCGGTCGACTACCGGCTGGAGATGTCGGTGCGCTGACAAGCTGTGCTTGGATTGTCCGTGGCGGCCGGTGGGGATTGCCCTGCCGGCCGCCGCTGTGTGGCAGCAGTCGGTAGACTGAGCGGCCCGACCTTGTGGTCGCTTCTTTTCGCCGTCCCTCCTCTTCAGAGAGATCGATGTCCCGCGCTGATCGCATGAGCCTCGTGAGCGCTGCTCTTCGCAGTGGCCTTTGCGCCGCCGCCCTGGCAGCCTGCACCGAGGGCCCGGGCGAGGTCGCCGAGGCACCGCCCGCGCCCCACGGCGTCGTGCTGCTGACCATCGACACCCTGCGTGCGGACCACTTGCCCTGGCACGGCTACCCCCGCAACACGGCGCCGTTTCTCGCTGATCTGGCAGAGCGCAGCACGGTGTTTCTCGACGCGGTGTCGACGGCCTCGCACACCGCGCCCAGCCATGGCTCCATGCTCACCGGCTTGTATCCCTCGCAGCACGGCGTCACTCGCAACGGCGGCGATCTGCACGAGTCGATCACCACCCTGCCAGAGATCCTGGGCGCCGAGGGCTACGACACCGCGGCCTTCACCAGCGTGATCTTCCTGGACGGACTGTCGAAGGGCTTTGACGCCTTCTTCGACGCGGGGGTGACCGAGTACGAGCTGCGCCACGGGCTGGCCACCAAGAGCCATCGCTCAGCGGTCGACACCGTGGGAGCGGCCATGCAATGGCTGGAGAAGCGTTCGCCCGACAAGCCCTTCTGCCTCTGGGTGCACCTGTTCGACGTCCACGAATGGAAGGACCAGCCCGCGCCAGACGAGGTGCTCGATCGGCTGCATGGCGAGGACGCCGCCGCGGGCCTGTCGGGCGGGGCCTTGGTCCAGCGACTGGTGGACGACCAGGCTTTGAACCCCGACTGGTTTGAATCCGAGAAGGGGCTGGGCGAGGCTCTGCCCAACATCGATCGCTACGACGGCGCCATCTCGGTGGTCGACAGTGCCGTGGCCGACCTGTTCGAGGCGGTGAGCGCCGCGCCCGGGGGCGACGACGTGATCTGGATCATCGCTGCCGATCATGGCGAGGGCTTCACCAACCACGACCTGCTGGGACACAGCCGGCACGTCTACAACGAGCAGCTCGCTGTGCCCCTGCTGGTGCACGGCAGCCACGGCCGCTGGCCCGCTTCGCGCGTGCAGGGATTGGTACAGCCCATCGACATGGTGCCGACGGTGGTCGAACTCACCGGCGCGTCGATGTCGCCCACGACCTTGCCCGTGGGCAGCGAGATGCTGCAGCGGCGCTCATGGGTGCCCCTGCTCCGGGGCGAAGGGCGCCTGGCCAGTGAAGCCAGTGAAGCGAGCGAAGCTCATGACGCTGGCAGCACGGGAAGCGACAGCAGCGCCAGTGCGCAGGGCGCGTCGCCGGGCCTGCTCCTCGATGCCGCCTCTCTCGGCGAGCGCATGGCCTTCTCCGAGCGGCGCCCCATGGACGACCATCAGCGGGAGAACGGCTGGGTCGGCGGCGAGACCCGGGTGCTGCAGGACGACCGCTACAAGTTGATCCTCTCGGCAGAGGCGCCCGCCGAGTTCTACGACATGCAGGCCGATCCCCTCGAGCTGCACGACCTGGCGGACGCGCCGCCCTTTGAGCTCCTGCGCTACATCGAGATGCTGGGCGATCACGGCCTGCTCATGAGCGATCAGGCTGCGGCGATCGGTGCGGGCGTGGTGAACCCTGAGCATCTCGACGAGCTGAGGCGCCTGGGCTACGTGAAGTAGGGCGGCGAGGTCAGGCCGGCGTTCATAGCTCGGCGCTCTGCAGCACCTCCAGCTGGACGTGCCCTTGCTCCCAGCCCTTGGCCTCGGCGGTGACCCGCAGACGGCGGCCACGTGGGGCTGGCCAGCTCGTCCCGATCTTGCCGCCGCCACTGCAGGCCCAGCTTCGCGCTGGCGGTGGGACCGGGGTAGCGGGTGTGCAGAAAGTGGTAGGCCGCATCGACCTCAAGGGACACGAAGTCGCCTGGTTGCAGGTCTTGCGCGCCCTCGCCGTGGCGCTTGTAGAAAGCCCGGGCGTCGAAGCGCAGCCGCGCGATGTCGAGGGTCGCCGAGACGGCTGCGAAGGGATTCCATGCGCCGCTGCCGGGCTGCATCCCGGGTGCCAGGCGCAGCCCGGCGTCCC
>CAZIAK010000025.1:24039-27524 GCA_964537035.1 uncultured Phycisphaerales bacterium
CCGGCGTCCCAAGGGGGCGAAGACCGTGTGCGAACCGTTGTAGAGATCGGACCGGCGCTCATCGAAGTGGGTGAACGACACTCGCGGGCCCTGGGCGAAGAGAGTCTCGGCCGCGGAGACCTCGATGCCCCCGGCCTGGGCGGCGGCGCGATCGGAGAACACGGGCAGCAAGAGCAGCGCAGCGAGGAGCAGACTCTGCGTCGAGGGACCCGGAGATCGTCGTGCGAAGCGTCGCGTGCATTCGACAGGAGCGCTCATGGGCTCAGCAACCCGCGGGTGCTCCCGGGTCGTGGGAGCTTGCGCGGCGACCTCGTCCGTGCTGCGTCTAATGATCGAGGGCGATGATCTGGTCGGCCATCTCTTGCAGGAGCACCTGTCCCGCGCCGGGCTGCAGGTGGCAGTGGTCCATCATCACCTCGAAGCCGAGCAGGCCGTGGGGGCTGGCCGCGCGGAAGACCTGGTCGGCGTCGAGCAGGGTGGCGGCGCTGTCGTCGGCGACCTGGCGCACGATGGCGTTGACCGTCCCGTTGGCGGCGAGGGGCAGGCGATCGGCGGCGGCGGCGGCCCGGAGCAGGTCGGCGGCCCGCTCGTCGTCGGTCCCGGTGAGCAGCAGGCAGATGCCCAGGTCGTAGAGGGCGTCCGGGTCGTCCGGGGCGATGGTGAGGGCCTCTTCGCAGCGCTGGATGTGCAGCAGGGCCAGGCCCATCCAGCCGCGGTCGACATCTCGCTGCAGCAGGCGATCGTAGGCAGCGATGGCTGCCATGGTCGAGCGGGACCAGCCTGCAGGGTCGGTCCAGTGGGCGCCTGCGATGGATGAGAGCGGGCCCGTGGTAGCGGGCGTCTCGGCCAGGCGTCCGGTGAGGGGGCGCAGCTGGGGCGGCTGGTAGTCGGCGGGGGCGTCGTGGTTGTCCGTCCATTCTGTCCAGCGCAAACGGCGGGTCAGGGCCAGGCCAGCGATGGGGCTGCCGTCCTCGGCCTCGATGGAGAACTCTCGCAGCTCGACCAGCTTGAGCGCCTCGGCCTCGCTGAGTGCGGGCGGCGGGTTGGTGAGCACGGGCGGCGCGAAGTCGTTGCTCACCAAGGTGCAGAGCAGCACCCGGGCGTCTGCCTCGTGGATCTGCTCGACCATGCGCGTCAGGTTGCGGCGGTACGCTTCCAGATAGCGCAGGGTGCCGTCCCAGGTGAGGTCGCGAAAACTCTGCACCTCCAGCTGAAACTTCTCGGGTGTCTGCGCGTCTTGTTCCGCGGCGTCTGCGCCGCTGGGCTCGGCCGCCCAGAGGCTCTTGAGCCAGCGAAACGTGCGCAGGCGCGAGAGGCCAAAGGGCCCGTCCCGCTGCCATGAACCCATGGACTCGTCGAGCTCGGTGGCGAAGCGTCGCTCGATGAACTCGTTGTGCCCCGAGTAGAGGACCACCACGTCGGGTTCGGTGACCAGGGCCTGCCGGGCGAGGATGGCCAGCCGCTCGCTGCCGTAGCCCTCGCGCCCCAGGTTGAAGACCTCCCAGCCAGGATGGCCGGGGGGAGAGAGCTCGGTCAGACGCTGCTCCAGGTAGTCCTCGGCCAGGCGGCGCACATTGCTGCCGCCCAGCAGCAGCACCCGCCGCCGGGCGCCCTTCGGAGGCAGGATCACTTCAGGGTGCAGGCCGTCGTAGAGGCGCGTGACCCAGCCGGCCTGGTCGGTTGAAGGGCCGCCGCCGGCTTGGGTCGGGGAGCTGGGGTCGGCATCGGTGCCCCAGCCGAGGTCAGTTTGGCGCACTGGCACCAGATAGCGGGCGTCAGCGTCAAAGCCCCGGCTGAAGTAGGCGTTGTCCTCGGCGCCGAGGCCGGCCCAGGACAGCACCAGCTCGCAGACCGCCAGCACCACGAACAGGGGCACCAGGGCGTACATCAGCCGTCGCAGGGGAGAGAGACGCCGGGGCTGGCGGGCCGATTCGGTGCTGGGAGCAGACAATGGCATGGGGCGGGAGGCGGATCCTGGCGCGAGGTCGATATCATAGCGGGCCAGCAGGGGGCGTCCGTGCCGCTCCCTCTCGAACTCGCCGATCTGCTCGCCGTCCAGGGTCGGCTCTTCCTCTGCCGCCGCTTGTCCGATTGTGCCCATGACCGCCCTCTCAGAATCGTCCCGCTCCGTGTGCCTGGTCTCCCTGGGCTGCGCCAAGAACCTGGTGGACAGCGAGGTCATGATGGGTCACCTCGACCGGGCTGGCATTGGCCTGGTCACCGAGCCCGAAGATGCGGACGTGGTCATCATCAACACCTGTGGCTTCATCGACGCGGCTCGGGAAGAGAGCGTCGACACGGTGCTTCAGTATGTCGCCATGAAGGAGCAGGGCGACGTGCGGGGCGTGGTGGTCACCGGCTGCCTGGTGCAGCTGCACGAGCAGCAGCTGGCGGAAGAGATCCCCGAGGTCGACGCGTTCTTGGGGCTCTCTGATTACTCGGGCGTGCCGTCCATCGTCGACGCCGTGTTGGGGCACAAGGGCGCCATGCCCGGCCCGGACGACCTGCTGCCCAACAGTGGCCTGGTGGGTGGGGGCGAGAAAGGTGGGGACGCAGACCTGGGCCGAGCCCTGCTCACCCCGGCGCACACCGCGTACCTGCGCCTGGGCGAGGGCTGCAATCACATCTGCGCCTTCTGCGCGATCCCCAAGATTCGAGGCAAGCTGTCCAGCAAGCCCATGGAGGTGCTGGTCGAAGAGGCCTCGGCGCTCGCACAGCTGGGCACTCGCGAGATCACCCTGGTGGCCGAAGACTCCACCGACTACGGCAAGGACCTGGGCCTGGGTTACGACCTGTCGGACCTGCTCATCGAGCTGGGCAAGATCGAGGGGCTGCGCTGGGTGCGGGTGATGTACGCCCACCCGGCGACCCTCGATGAGCGGCTCGTGCGTACCATGGCCGAGGTGCCGAACGTGCTGCCCTACCTGGACATGCCCGTGCAGCACGGGGACAGCGGGGTGCTGAAAGCCATGCGCCGGGGCACGAGCGCCGAGCGCATTCGTCAGGTGGTGGGTCAGCTGCGGGAGGGGATCCCGGAGATCACCCTGCGCACGACGATCCTGGTGGGTTTTCCCGGTGAGACCGAGGAGGGTTTTCAGAACCTCATGGCCCTGCTCGAAGAGCTGCGCTTCGATCGCGTGGGTTGTTTCGTCTTCTCTGTCGAAGAGACCACGGAGGCCGCCAGGTTGCCAGGGGCTGTGAGCCGAGAGGTCGCCGAGGAACGTCAGGCCCAGGTCATGGCCCTGCAGCGCAGGCTGCTCACGGACGCCAACCGGGCGCGCATCGGCAGCGAAGAAGAGATCTTGATCGACCTGGTCGAGGACCTCGAAGGGGTCCCTGGCCGCCTGGCCGTGGGCCGCACCATGCGCGATGCCCTGCAGGTCGACGGCCAGGTGTTGGTCTCCCTGCCCGACGCCCCCGCCGACGCCCCCGCCGACGCCGACCCCGACGCCGACCCCGACGTCAGCGACGAGGCGGGCGCGGCA
>CAZIAK010000025.1:27624-40897 GCA_964537035.1 uncultured Phycisphaerales bacterium
CGCCGACGCCGACCCCGACGCCGACCCCGACGTCAGCGACGAGGCGGGCGCGGCAGACGTACCCTGTGCTCCAGGTGCCGACTGGACCCCCGGCATGTTCGCCAGGGTCAAGATCACCGGCCAGAAGGGCTACGATCTCGTCGCTACCCCGTGCCCTCCAGCCCAGTAAGGCCCCCGCAGCCCCCACGGCATCGCCATGAACCTGCCCAACAAGATCACCATGAGTCGGTTCGGCGTGGCCGTGCTGCTGTTCGGCTTTCTGGTGTACACCAACACCTGCAGCGGTCCCGAGTGGTGGCAGCCCGCTCTGGCCGCAGGCGTCTTCATTCTCGCGGTGGCCACCGACGCCCTCGACGGCTACTACGCCCGCAAGCTGGGCATGCAGTCAGACTTCGGTCGCATCGCCGACCCGGTGGTGGACAAGATCATCGTCTGCGGCGCCTTCGTCTTCTTGATCTCGGTCCCCTGGGCGCGCGAGTACGTCTACGTGTGGATGGCCGTGGTGATGATCGGCCGCGAGTTTCTCGTGTCGGGTCTCCGTGGCTACATCGAGTCGCGGGGCGTTGCCTTTCCCTCACGATGGGACGGCAAGCTCAAGATGGTGATGCAGTGCGTGGCCGTCCCCGCGGTCTTCGTGGTGCGCGCCGTCGACCTGAGCATCGGCCAGGAGTACCCCCTCGTTCTCGATATCTTCACCTGGATCGCCTACATCTCCGTCTGGACCACGTTCGTCATGACGGTGGTGTCCGGCGCCCGTTACGTGACGGCGGCGGCTGATGTGCTGCGCGGGTCTGACGCCGGGGCCGCGTAGGTTCGGAGCGTGATGGGGCTCGTGGCGCTGGCTGGTCGGGTCAGAGCCGCACGAAGCAGGCGCTGAACGGCTACTGGCGAATACCGCTCCAGCTGTGGCTCTGATCTGCCCGACGAGCAGAGATGGCACCGCGTGGAAAGCGGCGCCATTGTCTCGGGGGACAGGGTTCGTGGACGCCTGCCGTTTCTTGAGCTGATCTCAGCTGGCCACCACGACAGAGCGATGATCCTCTTTCACGGCTACTACCGCCTGTGCCCTCGCCGCCTCGCGTTTCGCAACGACTACTGTCGTTCGTGCGAAGGCGAGACCGTTGCGTTCAAGGTGCGCACCTTCGACATCCTGTACGTCGACTTCATCCCAGTGTTGCCGGTGGGCTTCGGGACCCGTTGGGTCTGCTCCTGCTGCGACGAGACCTCCCATGCTCGTACGCGGATGAGCCGGCTGGCCAAATGGCTTGGGGCGTTGTTCTTCTTGGTCATGACCGCCGGTGCTTGGCTCGATCAAGGCGGGGTAGATGACGGCCTCAGGATTCCCGTGAGCCGGGTCGTCGCGCCGCTGGGAGCCCTGCTGTTTGCCCTGAGCGCGCTACGGACGCCGCTGCCACCGAAGTTGCATGGGAAACTCGAGGCGGTGCATCCGTCAACGGCGACGACTTGTCCCGCGTGCCAGGTGCCCTTGATCGACGGAGAAGAACTGTCTTGCCCCGAGTGTGGGATGGCGCGAGCGACCGGCGATGTCGCCGTGCAAGCAGCGTATGAGAGCGTTCGCCAGCGACAGGTGCTGGCCTACGCCGTTCTCTTCGCGTTGTTGGTCTGGGCGGGCCTGTCACCTTTCTCAGCTGAGATGTTTTTCGGGTTCCTGTTGGTGGCGGCCTTCTTGGTCTTCAACAACCGCTGCCCCAGTTGTGAGCACGCACCGGGAGGCGGCTTGCACCCCCGCGCTTGCTCAGCCTGCGGCATCCAGCTGCGCTAGGGCGGCAAGCAGTGGGTGAGGACAGCCCGGCACCAGCCTGTCGAGGAGGTCGGCGAGAGTTGGCGCCAAGATTGCTGGCCGACATGCTCGATCTGGCGCACTCCAGCGCCCGCTTGGTGAAGACCCTATACTCACCGGGCTGCCGCAGGCGCTGGAGGATGAAGAAGACGTGGACCATGACGACCTGCTCGAACCGAGCCTGACCGAGGAAGACGATGCCACGGGATTCGCCATGCCCTGGAATCCATGGAGTGTCGTGGTGGCCTGCTTCTTCTGCGGAGCCTATGCCGGCGGGGCTCTGATGGCCTGGAACTTCCGGCGCCTCGGCCAGCCCCGTGACATCTTGCCCTGCTTGGCTGCCTTCCTCGTCGTGGGTCTGCTGCTGGCCGTCGGTCTGGGCTTGCTGATCCAAGAGGGTGTGGTGGCCATTGGAGATCAGGCCGACAAGCGACTCGCCCGCTTCGTTGCCGAGGCGCTCATCGTCGTGTTGGCCATGGTCTTCGCCAAGCGCCAGAAGCGTCGCTATGACATCTATGTGCAATCCGGCGGCGAGCCGGGGCCGTTCCTGCGCTGGGGCGCGTTGGGCTTCCTGGTGGGCGGGGTCGCCACCGTGCTCGTTTATGGTGCCGTGTCCATGGCCTTGGGCATCCCCCAGGTCACGGCGCTGGTGGGGCAATGAGCGAGCAGCTACCAGAGCAGCAACACATCGAGCTTCTCCTTGAGAAGGCGCAGCACTTCAACGCCACCGGGCGCCATGACCTGGCTCTCCTCCAACTTCACAAGGGTCTTCGCGATGCAGCGGACGATGTGGCTCTGCTCGTCGAGCTGGCTCGAACCCACCTGCTCTCGGACGAGCTCGAAGAGGCCGAGCGCCAAGCTCGTCGGGCTTTGGCGCAAGAGCCCGGCAATGACGTGGCTCATTACCTCCTCGGCGCGACGCTCATGGACACCGGGCGTCACGTCGAAGCAGAGCTATGCTTGCTTGAGGCCTTGCGGATTGATCCCCACGACGCCTCGAACTTCCACATCTATGGTCTGCTCATGTTCAAGACGGGGCGTGCGGAGAAGGCGGAGCGACTCTATCGTCGGGCGCTGGCCCTGGACCCCGATCACGAGAACGTGCACGCTGCCCTGGCAGACCTGCTCGTGACTCAGAACCGCATTGGAGAGGCGGGTGTCCATGGTGATCACAGCCTCGCCTTGGCTCCAGATCAGGAGGGGGGGCACAGTGCTCAGGGCCATGCGGCTCTTGCTGCGGGGCGCCCGTTTCAGGCACGCCGGCACTATCGTGAGGCGCTGCGGCTGGGACCCGATGACGAACTCACTCGCGAGGCGTGGCTGAACGCTGACACCTGCTGCCGTTGGATTTACCTGCCCATGTACTACTGGTCTCTGATGGTCGAGCGCCTTCCGGGCCTGCAGTTCTTTGTCTGGGGAGTGATGATGTTGGCGTTCTTGCTGTTGCCCTTGCTCGGCGTGGCGAAGTCGAGTGTTGGCTTGCTGGCCATCGCCTACCTGGTTTTCGTGATCTACACCTGGGTGAGCACTCCGCTGCTCAAGGTGTGGACCCGGATCGTCCCTCCACGATGAGCACCATGGATATCGTCGCCGCGCTGCGCAAGGCCCTCGACAGTGATCCGCGCAACGGCACCTTGTGGTTGCACCTCGCCGATCTGCTGGACTCCCAGGGAGACCTGGACCAGGCCATCGCTGCTGTGCGCACGGCCATGGAGATCGAAGAGAGCGCCCTGGCCGGCGGGCAGAAGTTGATCCCGTTGCTCCGCCGTGGAGGGCACCTTGCTGAGGCACTCATTCGCGTGGAGAAGCTGCTCGAGTCCGCAGACGACCCTGCGCTGCGCTTGGAGCGGGAGCGCATTCTCACGGCTCGCGGCGACACTTCGGGGGAATCAGAGCAGCGCTCGCCGGAAGTGCCGAAGGCTGCCTCCCGGGATGACGAAGTGGCGGTGCCTGCACCCGTAGCAGGCCAGGAAGACGTCGGTGACAACGATGACTGGGCCAGCCATTTCGACTGGGGTGAGCTTCACGTCAGTTTCGATGATGTGGTCGGACTCGAGGAGGTCAAGCGCCAGATCCACCTGCGCATCATCGCGCCCTTCACCAACGAGGAGATCTATCGGTCTTTCCAGCGAGAGGCTGGCGGTGGCTTGCTGATGTATGGCCCGCCGGGCTGCGGGAAGACCTTCGTGGCCAGGGCGACGGCAGGGGAGCTGAAGGCCCGCTTCGTGCCGGTGAGCATCCACGAGGTCGTGGACAAGTACTGGGGCGAGAGTGAAAAGTTCGTGCATGCCCTCTTTGATGAGGCGCGCAGGCATGGTCCCACCGTGCTTTTCTTCGACGAGTTTGACGCGCTCGGTTCGTCTCGCGGTCGAGGCGAGTCGCAGTTCTGGAAGACCCTGGTCAACCAGTTGCTCCAGGAGATGGATGGCATCAAAGGCAGGAGCCGCGACCTGCTGCTCTTCGCCGCGACCAACATGCCCTGGAGCGTTGATGCGGCCTTTCGGCGCCCCGGTCGCTTCGACCGAGTGCTCTTCGTGCCACCGCCGGACGCTGCTGCACGGCGAGCCCTCCTGGCTCGACACTGTGAACGGCTTCCCGGTGCAGAGGGGCTCGACCTGCAGGCAGTAGCAGCTCGTACGAAGCTGTTTACAGGCGCTGATCTGAAGCACCTTTGCGAGCGTTCGTCCGAGACCGCCCTCGAACGCTCACTGGAGAGCGGAGAGGTTCATCCCGTCACCATGAGTCACTTCTCAGAAGCCCTCAACGATTTGCAGAGTTCAGCGATCGAGTGGTTCGCCACGGCGCGCAACTATGCCCGCTACTCGAATGACGGGGGACAGTATGACCACCTCGTGCGCTACCTGAAGTCCGTCAAACAGTGGTGAGTCGGCAGTGACGGCGATGCGCTTCACCGCCCCGGTTCCGATGTCGCACCTCGGGAGCACACCGCCAACACCAGATAAAACACCAGACCCACCAGAGCGCCCACGTGCCCACCGCCAGCTGCGCCGTGGATGACGAGCGGGAGGCAGAGAGACCGGCTCCACACCGTGAAGGCAGCCAAGGGCAGAGCTCCGCCCAAGAACAGCGAGACGAGATCACCGGGGGCGAAATGTGTGTGCGCCGAGCAGAACAGCGCCGAGGAGATGAGAATGGCCAGGGCCGTTCGGTAGCGCGTCGGCGGCAAGAACCGGCGCAAGAACACGAGGGCGAAGCCGCGATAGACCAGCTCTTCAGCGATGCGCGCGTAGCCCAGAAACAGCAGCATGGGCCAGCTGACTTTGCTGAAGGCCTCACGTAGCCCTGCGGCGTCGGTCGTCACGTCAGCAGACGAGGGCTCGCTGGGCCACCAGGCCAAGACAACGAGCAGGGTGGACAGACCGAACGCCACCCGAGAGCCAGTTGCCAGAGCTCGGGTTCGCCGTTGTCTGCCGCCGACTCAGGACGGAACAGGGGCTCCAGAGGAGCCAGGAGCAGGCCGATGCCGCCCAGGTTGAGTACGGCATAGAAGGCGGTGATGCCGAGCAGATAAGCCCAGCCGAACGCGCGCTGCTTTCGTGAATCCCATGTCATGAAGATCTGCCTGACGCGGCGGGTCGAGGCATGGCCTGACAGTTGCTCGACCGTAGGCTCAGATTACCAGAGGGCGCTGCGGCTCCTCGACATTGGCAGCACAGCTTTCGCTTCCCCGAAGAGTGCCACCAGTCCAACGTTGGCAGTCAGCTCCGCAGCAGTTCTTGCCCAGATTGGCATCGCCTCGCCAGCCCGGGCATCCTGAGCGCCGTGAATGCCGACGACGAACGCCAAGATCACGGGCAGCCCCCGGCTTCCTCGCCCATGCCCGCCAACGGCTCCCCCCTGCGACGCTGGCTGGGCACGGCCTGCGGCCCTGGCTATCTGCCCGGCGCTCCGGGTACCTGGGGGAGCCTGGCCACCCTGCTCGTCGTCGCCTGGCTGGTGGGGGTCGAGGGCTGGTTCGACGGCTTCCTGGCCGCGCCGGCAGCCGATGCCCCGGCCCTGCTCACCCAGCAGGCGCCCTTCGCCCTGGCCACCCTGCTCCTCTTCGTCCTCGGCGTGGCCCTGGGCCACAAGGCCCACATCGACTGGGGACGGCATGATCCGGGTGCCTTTGTGGTCGACGAGGTGGTGGGTCAGCTGATCCCCCTGCTGCCCTTGCTGGCCGGCCCGCTGCCTCCGTTCGGAGCGGCCCTGGCTTTCGTTCTCTTTCGTCTGTTCGACATCACCAAGCCTCCTCCCTGCCGATGGCTGGAGAGGTTGCCCGGCGGCGTCGGTATCATGGCGGACGACGTGGCCGCGGGGCTCCTTGCCGCGATCGGCGTCGTGCTGCTGAGCTGAGCGACCACATGTGCAACGACGGTGAGAAGGCATGACCACTCAAGCGATAGGCGAGGGGCGACGGCTCACGGGGCTGCCACTGGCGCTCAAGATGGCCATGGTCCTGACCGTGACCGTGGCCGTGTTCATGATCGGCTTCGGTGTGTTCCTCGGGGGCTTCCTTGAGACCACCGTGCGGCACCAGATCATGGTGGCCGCGGTGGCCTCGGCGCGCACCGCCGCGCAGGCCGACTACGACGCCTGGACCGCCTACTTCGGCACGGTCGATCAGGGCCTGACGCCGTTCGAGGTGCAGGAGCGGGTCTCGGGCATGTCCCCCTTCGAGGCGCGAACGTACCTCGAAGACGAAGAGCGCAAGAGCCAGACCGCCTGGAACAAAGAACGCCTGACACGCTTCGTGACCGACGACGGCAAGGTGGTGGCCGCTGATCTGGTCAAGTTCACCGACGGCGTGAGCGAGGGGCGCATCGTGGCCGCGTCCTACGAGGGCGAGCGGGAGTTTCAGCGCTACAGGGGGCGCGAGCGGGTGACCTCTGGCGACGCGTTCGCCGAAGAGGGGCTGTTCTCCGTGCGCGGCAGCACACGGCCGGTCATTCGGGGCGTGGCACCGCTCTACGACTCAGACGGCGTGCAAGAAGGCGAGCTCTCGGTGTTCATCGATTCGGCTTCGGTCACCGAGGCCGCCGCCGAGTTCAAGCTGGCCGTGTCCTGGGCAGCCATGATCTTCGTGCTCGCCGGAGCGGGCGTCTCCTTCCTCTTGGGACGCCGGATCACCCGCCCGCTGAAGCTGCTGCAAGACGACATTCGCATCGTGGCGGCTGGCGATCTGGGCCACCACACCCGCTCCCACAGCCGGGACGAGATCGGCGAGCTGGCGCGAACCTTCGACGCCATGACCAAGAGCCTTGAAGAGGCTCAAGAGCTGGAGAACCAGGCCGCCGCCAGCCAGCGCCAGGCCACCGTGGCCGCAGAGGTCGCCCAGAGCCTGGTCCCCGAGACGATGCCGGAGATCGTCGGCTACGACCGGGCCGGGCTGCACCGGGCCGCTGGCGACATGTCGGGAGAGATCTTCGACGTGCTGCCCATGGCTGGCGGGCGTTTCGGACTGCTCGTGGCTCGGGCCTCGGGGAGCGGCGTGCCCGCCACCCTGGTCATGGCCATGGCGCGATCGTTCTTGCGTGTGGTGGCCGAGCGGGAGACAGACCCGGGCGTGGTGCTGCGAGAGATCAACGCCCGTCTGGCCAGCGACCTGCGCCGGGGCATGTACGTCGAGGTGGTGCTGGCGGTCATCGACCCGGCCGCGGGCAAGCTCACCTTGGCCAGCGCAGGCGGAGCCCCTTGCTATCACTATCACGCTGAGAGCGACTCGGTGTCCGTGATCCACAGTGAGGGCATCGCCCTGGGCTTCGACGCGGGGCCGGTGTTTGACAAGACCCTGAACGTCATCGAGCGGGACGTCCTCCCCGGTGATCGGGTGGTCTTGCTGACCCAAGGCCTGCTCGAGGTGTCCGGGGCCGACGGAGAACCCCTGGGCGAGAAACGCCTGGGCGGCCTGGTGAAGCGTGAGGCGCCCACCATGGCCGAGTCGTTCGTGGGGCGCATCGACGCGACCCTGGTGAAGTTTCACCACGGCAGCGATCTGAAGAGCGATGTCACGATGATCACCTTGGGCCGTCTGCGCTGATGTTGGTCTCAGAATTTCAGCGGCTCATCGAGGATCTTTACGGTGCCAAGGATGCCTCCCGCGGCACGGCGGGCACTTTCATGTGGTTGGTTGAAGAGGTGGGCGAGCTCTCGAGAGCTCTGCGCCGGGGTGACCGGGCCGAGCTCGAGGGTGAGTTTGCAGACGTGTTCGCCTGGCTCTCCACCCTGGCGTCCATGCACGACATCGACCTGGAGGCGGTGGCCACGGCGAAGTACGGCCGGGGATGCCCGCGGTGCCATGGCGTGCCTTGCGTCTGCGCCGAACCCACCTCGAGCCACGAACTCACCTGAGACGGTGGCAGACTCCCAGGCAGCCTCTGCGCCCGAGTTGCACCAGCCGGTCTATGCCAGGGTGGCGCCGCCGATCCCCGTGCCGGGCCTGTTCACCTATCTCGTGCCAGCGCGATTGGTGGGCAAGGTGGTGGCTGGGGTGCGGGTCTCCGTGCCCTTCGGCGGAAGACGGCTCACGGCCATGGTGGTCGAGGTGGGCGATCTGCCGCCGCCCCCCGGGGTGTCCGCTCGGCCTCTGCTGGCCATGCTTGAGAACGCGCCCCTGGTGGGTGCGGACATCCTGGCCCTGGGGCAGTGGGTGAGCCAGGCCACGGGCTGCTCGGTGGGAGAGGCCCTCGACGCCTGCCTGCCCCGGGCCGTGAAGCGTGGGCACGCGGGGCGGAAGGTCGAAGAGGTGCGCCTGGCCGTGGAGCAGAGCGCTGTCTCCAAGGTGGTGGGGGAGCTGCAGGAGAAGCACGACAAGCAGGCTCGCGCCCTGCGCATTCTCGCCGACCGTGGCGGGAGGATGCCCACCCGCGAGCTGATGAACATGGCCCACGTGAGCCGCTCGCCGGTGGCCTCATTGGCCAAGGCCGGCCACGTCACTCTGCAGAAAGTGGTGCAGAGCAACGACCCCTTGCTCGGGGCAAGAGTTGAGCGCACGGAGCCACTCACCCTGACCGTCGATCAGGCAGCCGTGCGCGACCGTATCGTTTCAGTGAGTGATCAACACCCGGTCGACGGGCACACGTTCTTGCTCTACGGCGTGACGGGCAGCGGAAAGACCGAGGTCTACCTGCAGGTGCTCGATCATGTGGTGGCCTCGGGTCGCCAGGGCATCGTGCTGGTCCCGGAGATCAGTTTGACGCCTCAGACCGTGCGGCGCTTCAGGGAGCGCTTCGATCGGGTGGCGGTGCTGCACAGCCACCTGACCGATGCCGAGCGCAATGATCAGTGGCGGCGCATCCGGCGGGGCGAGGCCGACGTGGTCATCGGTGCTCGCTCGGCGGTCTTTGCGCCCGTGCCCGACCTGGGGCTGGTGATTCTCGACGAAGAGCACGAGACCTCCTTCAAGCAGCAGAACGTGCCCCGCTATCACGCCCGAGAAGTGGCGGTGGAGCGCACGCGGCTGACCCGGGGCATCACCCTGCTGGGCACGGCCACGCCTTCGCTCGAAGCCTGGCACCGCGCGACCACGGGTCTCTACGAGCGCCTCGATCTGCCCGACCGTGTGGCGGGGGGGCGCACGCCCGAGGTGGTCATGGTCGACCTGACCTTGGAGCAGCGGCGCAAGAACTACAGCTACCTGTCTGACCCGTTGGTCGCCGCCATGGAGGACGCCTTCGTTCGTCATGGCCAGGTGATCTTGTTCTTGAACCGCCGGGGCTGGGCCACGGTGCTGCTCTGTCGCACCTGTCGGGCGGGGCTCAAGTGCCCTGACTGCGATATCTCGATGACGTTGCACCGGCGCATCGAGCGGGTCATGTGCCATTACTGCGGCCACGAGCAGGAGCCGCCCACCGTGTGCCCGGTGTGCCGCTCCCGTCTGTCGCCCCTTGGCTTCGGCACGGAGAAGGTCGAGGACGAGGTGCGCCGCGCCTTCCCCGGCGTGTCCGTGGCCCGCATGGACAGCGACACCATGTCTGGGCGAGGGGCCCACGGCGAGGTGCTCGAGGCGTTCGGCAGGGGCGACCTGAACGTGCTGGTGGGGACGCAGATGATCGCCAAGGGGCTCGACTTCCCCAACGCCCTGGTGGTGGGCGTGATCTGCGCCGACTCGGCCTTGTTCTTGCCCGACTATCGCGCCGCCGAGCGGACCTTTCAGCTGCTGGCCCAGGTCACCGGGCGCACGGGCAGGGGCCCCAAGGGTGGGCGAGTGGTGGTGCAGGCCTACGACACGAGACACCCGTCGATTCGCGCGGGGATGGTGCAAGACTATGAAGCCTTCGCCAGGGTCGAGTTGCCCGAGCGAGAGGCCCTGGGATACCCGCCCTACGGTCGTCTGGTGCGCATCGTGGTGCAGGGCGAAGACTTCGCCGCGGTGCGCGAGCGCATCGTCGAGGTGGGCGCGTTGCTGCAGAGCGACGACAAGCCAGATGGAGAAGAGCAGAAGAGTGCCAGCAAGAAGGCTGAGCCGTCGCAGCCGGTCAAGTCGCCCCGGCCCCGGGACGAGTCACCCGGGCTGTTCGACGGCTTGCACACGCCAGCGGCAGATCCAGCCACCGTGGGCGGCGAGTCGGCTGGCAGCAGAGGCGAGTTTGGTGATCGTGACGACGATCTGGCTGCGAGCAGAGGCGCGTCGGCCGAGCAGGGCCATGGGTCGGCGAGGGACGGTGCAGAGGCCTCTGTCCAGGCCGGCGTCGGCTCAGCGCCTCTGGCTTCAGAGCCGCCCGCGCCGTCCATGACCAAGCTGAACGCTTCGGGCGAGTTGATGCTGCTGGGGCCTGCCCCCGCGCCCATCCCCCGGATCAACCGTCAGCATCGCATGCACATGGTGGCCAAGTGCCTCACCGACGCAGCAGTCGACGCGGTGCTCAAGCGCCTGGCCGGGCACACGGCCCCGGCGAAGGGCGTGCGCGTGCTGGTCGACGCCGACCCCGTAGGCATGTTGTAGGGCGCTGGCGGCGCGCCCGAGCCCTCGGGGCAAGGCCTCGGTTCGAAGCCGAGGGCCGGGGCCAGCTCAGCTCTGGGGTTCGGCCACCAGCCAGCGGTCAAACCAGTCGGTCATCTCTGCCGGGGTGTGCAGCGCTGACTCGCGGGCTCGATGGCCGTGGCTCTCTTCGGGGAGCATCACCAGCCTGACCGTGCCGCCGTGCCCCTTGACGGCGTGTTCCATGCGATCGAACAACGTTTCGTGTTCGGGCCAGCACGCCTGGACACCCTGGAAGACTCTCGCCGACCCTTCTCGGGGCAGGCTGCTCACCCCCGCAGCACTCCCCAGGTGAACACGAGGTATCCCAAGGCCATGACCATGGCCAGCACGCTGACCCGGCAAAACGCCCGGTCTTTGTTCCACTTGGCCAGCTCGCCGTAGTCGCTGTAGGCGGCGATGCCCGCTGAGACGAGCAGAGCGCTGAGCCCGTAGTGAAACATGGCGAGGAAGCCGATGCTGGCGCCGCTCACGCCCCAGCTGGCGCAGGTCCCCGCGAGAAACGCTGCGCTGGCCGGGTCGTTGAACGAGAAGGTGAACGTGCCCCAGACGACGGTGGCGGCGAAGCAGTAGAAGCCGAGGGCGATGCCGGTGCGGGCGGCGGAGCGCGCGTTGGGCTCGCTGCGCAGGGTGGTCGACACATTGATCACGCAGAGCAGGCCCAGGATGTCGGCGGCCATGAGCGCGGTGAGCTCGGGCCGGGGCACTTCGGCGTTGCGGGCCATGAGCCAGATGTTCAGCACGGTGCAGCCGAGCACGATCATCAGGCAGACCAGGGTGCGGCGCTGAAACACCGGGATCGGGTGCGTCCGTCCGGCGGGGCCTGTGCGGTGGCTGTTGCGCACGGTCTGAAAGGCGATGCCAAACAAGCCGGTGTAGCAGATCGCCAGGGAGATCAGGGCCATGGGGAGGTGTGTCCGGAGGTGTGCGTCGTGGTGTGGTGGCTGCGATTTTCTACTTGATGTAACCCCACTGACGCATCTGCTCCAGCAGCTCGGGGTCGGCGTCTTGCAGGGGCTCTGTTTCGGACCAGGCCAGGCTGTCCCGCCGCGCGGCCATGCGGCCTTCGAGCAGATCGAGCAGCTCAAGCCCCTTCGCATGGTCGGGGTGGTCGCGAGGCAGGGGAGACATCTCACCGGGGTCGGTGGCCCGATCAAAGACCATGGCCGACACGGCGCCCTCAGGTGTGGTCTTGCGGATGACCGTGAGCTCATCGGTGCGCAACGACAGCACCAGGTCGCCGTCTTCTTCGAGGATCGGCTTGAGGATCGCCCGCGACAGCAGGGGCCGTGGGCGCGGGCCGCTGCCGCCGGTGAGCAAGCCCGCCCAGGAGACGCCGTCTGCGTCGGGCAGACCCGGCACACCGGCCAGGCCTAGCACCGTCGCCGGAATATCGGTCTGACTCACCCCGTGGGCGACGCGCTGACCGGCGGCCACCCCCGCAGGCCATTTCACGAGAAACGGAATGTTCACCAGCTCGTCGTACAGACCGTAGTGATGTTCTTTTCCATTGTGTTCGAAGAAACCTTCGCCGTGATCAGCTGTGATCACGACGATGGTGTTCTCGTCGAGCTGCAGCTGCTCCAGCCGATCAAGAACCTGGCCGATGTGCTGGTCGACCCAGCTGATCTCGCCGTCGTAGAGGGAGCGCACCCAGGCCAGGTCGGCGGAGGCCATGCGTCGGTGCACGCGCTTGTTGCGCGGGTAGTCCTCTGCGGTCAGGGTGCCCGAGTACTCGGGGTCGTGGAGGCGGTCAAAGGGCGCCGGGGGGATGTAGTCGCTGTGCACGTCGTTGTAGTGCAAGAACAGCAAGAAGGGCCGGGTGTCGCCCTGGTCAGCCAGGTCGCTGCGCTCGTCCAGATACTCCAGGGCCCGATCGGTGATGGGCTCGGCGCTCTGCTCGACGAAGTAGTCCTTGGCTCGTGGGCCCGGATCGGGCTGCCAGCTGCGGGTGATGGCTCCCTTGGGCGTGCCCTTCTTCTCGAACTGGCCGCGCATCTGGTCGGGGGTGGGGGCCATGGTCCACTGCTCGAAGCCTCGGGCGAAACCGAAGCGCTCGGCCACGAACGGGTTGCTGAACCAGCCCGCGGTGTCGTAGCCGGCGGCAGCGAAGGCCTCTCCCAGGGTGGCCCGCTCCGGGTCTAGCACGTCGTTGTGCTCCTCGACGCCGTGGACCACGGGGTGCAGGCCGGTGAGCAGGGTTGTGTGGGTGGGCAGGGTCCAGTTGGAGACGGCGATGCAGCGCTCGAAGAGGGCGCCCTGGTCGGCCAGGCGGCGCAGGTTCGGGGCGGTGGGCTGCTCGTACCCGTAGGCCTCGAGGTGATCGGCCCGCAGGGTGTCGATGGAGATCAGCAGCACGTTGGGCGGGCTCGTCGGGGGCTGGGCAGCCGCTGGGTCCGGGGCCCCTGGCTCATCGGCGCAGCTGACCAGGCAGAGAGCGATCGCCCCGGCCCGGGCGGCTCCACCCAGCGCGGCTCGTAGGGCGCCTCGGA
>CAZIAK010000025.1:40997-75545 GCA_964537035.1 uncultured Phycisphaerales bacterium
GCGATCGCCCCGGCCCGGGCGGCTCCACCCAGCGCGGCTCGTAGGGCGCCTCGGATCGATCTGGGGAGTGACCTGGGGATCGACCTGGGGATCGACCTGGGGATCGACCTGGGGATCGATCTGGGGAGCGACCCGGGGAGAGCCCCGGTGGGCGACCTGGTGGGCGACCTGGTGGGCTGCCGTTCCGGGCAGATCATGGTGTCTTGGGAGCCGATCGGCTGTCCTCCGGGCGCGGGGGGCACAGTCTACAACGGGCTCGGCGGCGGCGGACGGGGTGACCGTCTGGCCCGGAGCCCCGACCTTCGGGCCGTCCACGACGTCCTCCAACTGGGGGGATGCCGGGGCGGCCCCCAAAGCCATACAATCCCCGATCGGTCCGCTTGCCGAAACGCGGCGCGGTTTGGAGACACCCAGGTGCCCGTCCACGAGAACATCCTGTCCTGCGTCGGCCAGACGCCTGTTGTCCGCCTCAACCACGTGGCCCGCCACGTCCCCGCTGACGTTTTCGTCAAGTGCGAGTTCTTGAACCCGGGCGGCTCCGTCAAGGACCGCATCGGCGTGCACATGCTCGAGCAGGCCGAGAAGCGCGGCGAGATTCGGCCGGGGGACACCCTGATCGAAGCCACCAGCGGCAACACGGGCATCGGCCTGGCCATGGCGGCGGCGGTCAAGGGCTACCGGGTGATCATCACCATGCCGGAGAAGATGAGCCGGGAGAAGCAGGTGGTGCTCGAGGCCCTGGGTGCTGAGATCCATCGCACGCCCACGGAGGCGGCCTTCGACGACCCGGACAGCCACATCAGCGTGGCCAGGCGGCTGCAGCAGATCATCCCCCGCTCACGGATCCTCGATCAGTACGAGAATGACGACAACCCCGGGGTGCACTACGCCGCCACGGCGACCGAGATCATCGAGCAGATGGAGGGCAAGCTCGACGCCTTCGTGGCCACGGTGGGGACGGGCGGCACCATGTCTGGTGTGGCCAAGCACCTGAAAGAGGCCATGCCCGATTGCAAGATCGTGGGCGTCGACCCGCTGGGGTCGATCCTGGCCGGCCTGCCCGACGACGAGGTGGGCAGCTACAAGGTCGAGGGCATCGGCTACGATTTCATCCCCGGTGTCATGTGGCGCAAGTACGTGGATGAGTGGGTGAAGAGCGAGGACGGGCCCAGCTTCCGCATGTCTCGCCAGCTGATCCGTCGCGAGGGATTGCTGGTGGGTGGCTCGTCGGGCTCGGCGGTCTGGGGGGCCCTCGAAGTGGCCAAGGCCATGAAGCCTGGCCAGCGGGTGCTGACCATCGCCGCCGACGGCGTGCGCAACTACATGACCAAGTTCCTCGACGACAAATGGATGGCCGACAACCGTTTCGCCGAAGAGCCCTGGGCTGCCGGTGAGGTGGGCGACCTGTTGCGGGGCCTCCCCGAGCGGGAATTGTTCACCATTGTTGACGCTGACCGGGTGGGTAACGCGGTCAATGAGATGAAGTCGCGGGGTATCTCGCAGCTGCCCGTCTTCGACGAAGACTGCACGCTCGTGGGCATCATCACCGAGACCGACGTCCTGGCGGCGCTGTTCGACGATCGCTGCACCATGGAGAGCAAGATCGCCGAGGTGATGTGCCGGAAGGTGGTCACGGTGGGGCTCGATGCCCCGGCGTCACACCTGGCCGACGTGTTCATGCGCGGCGAGGTGGCCTTGGTCGTGGACGATCAGGGCAAGCTGGTCACCTTGCTCTCGAAGGTCGATCTGATCGAGCACCTGGCCCGCAGCGGCGGGGCGACGCACGTCACGAGCAGCTGAGGCGGCTGGTGAGCGGTCTTCTCTCCAAGTCACCGCCGAGCCCCTGGGCTGCCCTGACCCTGGCCCTGTGGCTGGCGGTTCCGGGCTGCGGTCTGACCCAGCCGAGGCCCGCTGACCAGGGCCCGCGCCCTGCCTTCTCTGCGGTTGTCGATGACCCGGCGGCGGCCATGTCCACGGCCGTGGTCACGCCCACTGTGTCCATCGATGGTCGGGAGTACGCGTCGCTGGTCGCGGCGGTCCTCGCGGCTTCAGATGGCGATATCCTGAAGCTGGAGCCCGGTCTGCACGGAGGCCCGGTCGAGTTTCGTTCGTCGCTGACCCTCGAGCCTTCGGCCAGCCTGGGGGCGGTCACGATCCACAGCCGTTCGCCCACCTGCGTGAGCGTTCGGGGTGACGTCAAGGTGGTCATGCGGGGCCTGACCCTGAGGGCCGACGGCAGCCACGGAGACAGCCGAGAGGCCGCGGTGACGGTGGCCGGGGGCGAGTTGTCCCTTGAGTACTGCCACGTCGGGGCCCGGGCCAACGGCGCCGTGCAGGTGCTGGAGGGCACCCTGCGCATGGAGCAGTGCTCCGTTCTGGTCGAGCAGTGGCAGACGGCGATCCTGGTGGGCGAAGACTCCGAGTCTTGGCTCAGCGACTGCCGCGTCGAGAATCGCGCCGTGCCGGGGACGGGTGTCGAGGTCTGGGAGTCCAGCTCGCACATCATCGGTGGGCGCTTCGCTGCCTCAGGTGCAGCGGTGGTGGCTGGCGAAGGGGGCCAGGTCATGGTTGACGAAGCGCTGCTCATCAACGGCGGCGTGGTCGCCCTGCAGAACGGCTCGCTGGCCCTGGACGACTGCGACCTGGTGGGTTCGGTGAGGGCTGCGGTGCGCAGTTTCGGCCTGGTGACCTTGGCCCACAGCCGCCTGCAGCAGCACGACCTGGGCCTGATCGTCTCCGGACCTGACGCCAGGCTCACGGTGATCGACTGCCACTGGATCGACGTCGACGAGGTGGTGGCCTTCGAAGACACGGCCACCGAGGAGCAGCTGTTCATGGACGAGCTGGTCCCGCCCACCAGCACCGGCCAGCTGCCCTCGGGGACTTGATAGGATCCTGAGCTTGGACATCCCGAAACTCAGCTTCTCGCGGGTCTCCCGTGTGGCTCGCCGAGCCTTGGTGGCCTGGCTCAAGGGCGATCGCGAGGCCCTCCTGGCGCAACGCCTCGAGCTTGGTCTGCTCGCGGTCGACGGCGTGGCGGACACGATCAGCTTTCGCCGGGGTGACATCGAGTGGACGACCCACGCCGTACGCGAGTCGATCACCCACAGCCTGTTCTGCACCGGCGATTTTCACCCCTCCATGCGCCACGTGCTGATCTCCTGGATGAGATCCCAAGGGCGTCTGGCCGCCGACAAGACCCACATGATCGAGATCGGCGCCAACATCGGCGCGCCGACCCTGCTGCTCGCCCGAGAGACGGGCCTGAAGGTGTTGGCGCTCGAGCCCCTGCCGGACAACTTCGAGCTGCTGGAACGCAACGTGCAGCGCAACGGCCTGGCCGATCAGGTGACCTGTCTGCGCGCGGCGGTGAGCTCGGAGGCGGGCACGCTCTCCATGGTGCGACACCCCAAGTCGGGGCGCTCCGAGGTGCTGGAGGCAGGGCAGGCCCAGGGCTTCGGCGACCTCGTCGAAGGGTGCCGAGTGGTGGACAGCGTGCCCTGTGTGCCCCTGGACGACGTGCTCACCCAGCAGCAGCTCGATCCGAACAAGGTGTCCTTCGTCTGGAGTGACGTGCAGGGCTTCGAGGGCCACGTGATCGCCTCGGGCAGCAGGCTCTGGAGCGCGGGCGTGCCCCTGTTCGCCGAGCTGTGGATCCCTGGCCTCGAGGCCCATGGTGGCTTCGACAACTTCCTCAAGGCGGCCAGCAAGCACTTCGGCAGCTACCTGCTGAGCGGGCAGCTGTTGGCTGATGGTGCCGACGCAGAGCCCCGTGACATCGAGACCCTCGGGGCCGCCATGTCGGCCGTGCAGGGACATACGGACGGCGTGTTGATCCCGCGCGATAGCGGGCGGTGATCGGTTTTGGCTGGAGCAGGGCGGCGATGAGCAGATTGAGTCAGAGAGTCTTGGGTGTGCTTGCGCTGGGCTGGGCGCTGCTTGGCCTGAACGGTTGCGGGGGCGGGAGCAGCAGCTCCATCGTGCCTCTGGTGAGCAGCGACACACTGAGCGGCGTGGTCGTGGCGGCGGGCAGCGATCCGGTGGCAGGCGTCACGGTGAACCTCTACTTCCTGATCAACCAGGCCGACCTGCTGGGCGATTTGTTGAACCCGCTCACCCATGAGCCTGACCCTGGGTCGAACAACCCATCCGCCGTGGTGGGCCATCCGGGAGCCAATACGGCCCAGGCCCTGCAGCTGCCCGCGCCGGTGCTGGTGGCCAGCACCCAGACCAACGGGGTGGGTGGATTCAGCTTCGACGATCTCGATTACGGCCTCTACGACGTGGAGTTCGATGTCACCGGCTCGAGTCACAGCGGGCTGGCGCCGTTGCGCTTCGGCACCCGCCCTCATCTTGACGATGACGTGCTCGATCAGCTGCAGGCCGCAGGTCTGTTGAACAACGACACCATCAGTCACTTCATGACGGTCTTCTTGCCGGCCATCGTGGGCTCGGTGGACATGGCCTCGAATCTCGCGGGCACCCAGACCCTGGTGTTCGACGACGGCATGGGCACAGACCCGTTGCCCGGCCTGAGTCTCTTCGTGCCGGCAAACGTGCAGGTGATCAAGGACGGCGTGGCCCTGGCCGATGGGGCCACCACGACCCTCGAGCTGTCTCTCGTCGCACCCGAGCAGGTACCCACGTCCTTCAGGGATGACATGGAGAAGGCCCGGACGAACCAGCTCTTCTTCAGCCTGCAGCCCGTGGGCGTCGAGTTCGTGGTCCCCGGAAGCTACGACCCGGACCTGGGCTTTGGCACCCCGGCGCTTGTGCAGGTGACCTACCCGAACGTGAACGGACTGGCGCCCGGCGCGTCCGTAGACCTCTATCGCTTTGAGCACGAGAACCCGGTCGATCCGACGATGTCCTTTCAGTGGGTCCCCGCTGGCACGGGCACGGTCGACGTGACCGGCGCGCTCGTCGAGCCCGACCCCGGCGCGGGCCTGCCAGAGGCGGGCTGGCACGCTGCACCCGGGCCGCCGGCGCCGAAGGTGACCGTGGACGGCGACCTCAAGCTGCCCGATGGATCGATCCTGGCCCAGGCAGGAGTGGCCGTGGTGACCAACAACGGTTATCTCGCGTTCTCTGATTCGGCGGGCCATTTCTCCATCGTCGATGTGCCCGTCATCGGCGGACAAACTCAGCTCATCTGCAGAGCCTTCACCGGCGGGACGTTGGTCTCCGAGATGGCCACGTCGGCGCCTCAGCCGGTGGTCTTCCCGATCACGACGTGCGATGTGGTGCTGTCTCTGCAAGGTGCGCCGGTAGACAGCCAGGCGCCGACGGTGCTCTCCTCCATGCCTGTCGCAGATGCCGCGGGCGTACCCACGGATGCTGCGGTCTCGGTGACCTTCGACGAGTTGATCGATGTCTTCACCCTGCCGGGAAACCTGCAGGTCACCGTGGGTGCGCCGGCTCAGGCGATCTCTGGCACGGTTGTCCCCCAGGCGGCGGCTCCGGGGCAGACGAGAGTGGTGTTCGTGCCTGATGGACCGTTGCAGCCGAGCACGGTCTACACCGTCTCGGTGGCGACGGATGTGGCCGACCTGAACGGCAACGCTCTCGCTGCCTCCCACGTGTTCAGCTTCACCACCGGTGTGGCTGCGGGAGGCATTCCCCAGGTGTTCTCCATGAGTCCCGAGAGTGGCCCGGCCGGAACCACGGTCGAGGTTCTCGGGGTCAATCTGGACAACGCGCAGGTGAGCTTCGACGGCAGCATGGTGGCCCTGTCGCCTGGCGCCACGCCTGCGTCTGTCAGTTTCGCCATCCCCACCTTGGTCAACGTGGCGGCAGGCTCGAAGGTCGTGGACATCACCGACAGCGCCATGGGCGGGGCGAGCCTGGCCCAGTTCAGCTTTGGTCTGACGCCGTCCGTGACCTCGCTGACGCCGTCGTCGGGACTGGTCGGAAGCACGGCGGTCATCACCGGGAACAACTTCGCGACAGACGGCAACAACGCCTCGGTGACCTTCAACTCGGTGCCCGCCGCGCTGAGCGGTGCAGGCATGGGTGACGATGCCCAGACCGTGACCGTGGATGTTCCCGCCGGGGCCTCCAGTGGCGCCGTGGTGGTGACGGTGGCAGCCGGTTTCCCCAGCGCTCCCAGCTTCTTCGCGGTGACCGCCGCGGTCGACAGCACGGCGCCTACCCTTGTCTCCAGTGTTCCGGCAGACCAGGACATGCAGGTGCTGGTGGGGAGCACGATCGTCATCACGCTCGATGAACTGGTCAGCGCAGACTCAACGATCACGGTCATGCAGGACGACGGCTTCTTCCCTCCGGCAGCCGTGACCGGCACGACCTTGGTGAGCGGGGATGGCACGGGACAAGGCCTGATCACCTTCACGCCCGACGCCCCCTTCGTCTACGGCGCCGAGATCACCGCGGCCTCCGACACCATGGGGGATTTGGCCAGCAACCCGGTGGCGCCCTTCTCGTTCTCGTTCTTCAGCGAGACGCTCTTCCTGACCCAGGACACGCCGGCCCCGCTGCTGGACGCCACGGGCAAGGCCGCCGGCTTGAACGATCTGAGGACTCAGCTGGAGAGCGTGCGCGACGACGAGGACACCACGCCCACAGACGTCAACAAGGCCGATTTCTTGCTGGCCTTCGTGGGCTACGCGACGTGGTTTGACAACAGCGACGAGCCCTCGTCAGCAGAGCAGTACCGAGATCTGCTCCACGAGATGATCTTCCCGGAGCGCCGTCCGGAGCTGTTCGATCTGTTGTCCGGCCCGTTGTCCAGCCCGCTGTCAGGCCTGGACGCCTTCCCCCGCCCGGCTCAGCTTCCAGCCGACGCAGGGGACTGCGCCGAGCTGCGCCGATTCCAACAGGGCCAGGCCATCCCGGCGATGACCGCGCTTGTTCGCGACCTGCAGGCCTTGCCGCCGTCACTCGAGCTGACCTTCGTCTCTCGCGACGGTCTGGCGCAGGTCGAGATCGACGCCACCGATGTGCTGGGCTGGATCACGACGTTCTACAAGAGCCTGGCGGACATGCACCATGCCTTGGCCCTTGGCTGCGGGACCGACGCCGACGCCAGCTCGGGGCTCTCGGCGACGCTGCGTTCACCTGCGGACCTCATGCTGGCTCGCCAGTACGCCGCGGACATGGCCACCAGCTACGCGCTCACCATGGACAGCCTCATGGCCGAGGTCGACGATCAGTGCGACGACTTGATCACCGTTGATCCGGGCTCGGACGCTGGCGGAACCCGGGCCAGGGTCGCGACCCTGAAGGCCGATTTGCAGCGGCTGTCCGACCTCGACGGCTGAATTCGACCCACGCAGGCTCTCTTGGCGGCGCTGTCAGACCCGGCGTGACGAACGCCCGTGGCCACGATCGTCCCGAGGGTGTGGCAGCCCTGATGGTCCGGACGCGCCCGCAGCAGATCGTGGTGAAACGTCCGGGTTAGCCGTCGAGTCGCTCCATCACGGCCTTGACGATCAGGGGCCAGGCGATGGTGGCGTCAGCCTTCACCTCGGCCCACCGTCCGCCGTCGCTGGCGGGCACGATCTTGCCCCAGCTCACCGACTCCGAGTAGTCACAGCCGGACAGCCCACCCCAGTGTACGGGCTCGGGGCAGATGCGCACGGCGTAGCGATAGCGACAGGGGGGCGAACGCATCTCCGGGACGCGCTTGCCCAGGATGTCGACGTAGGGTGCCACCTGCTGGGCCCAGTTGCGGGGGACGCCGCCGCCGATGGTGAACAGGCCTCGGCGCTCGTGGGCCACGAAGCGCTGGTGAAAGTCGTCGAGGTCGAGAAACGGATTGAAGTTCAGGGTGGGGCGGCCCGCGGCGCGGCGAGCATGGTTGTGCGTGGCGAAGTCGAGCCCCAGCTCGCTGTCGGTGAACGCGGGGACGTAGACCGGCACGTCGTGCTCGGCGGCCGAGCGCAGAGGGCCACGTCCGTCTGTGTGTGCGATGAGCCAGTCGCCGATGAGCCGGTTGATGCGCTGGCTGCAGAGCACTTCGTCGGCGTCGACCTGATCGAGCAGGTCGGCCAGGATGCGCTCGGTGTCGTCGAGATTGCGCTCGAGCTCGATGGTGTCGTAGACCCGGTTGTAGCCCCGCTCCATGAGCTGTTGATCGGGCATGGACGGGTCGTGCTTGAAGTGGCTCATGCCCAGGCTCTCCACCAGTCCGTGAGCCATGAGCGCGCCGGTGGAGACCACGGCATGGACCCAGCCCCGGTCGATCATCTCGGCGATGACCAGCCCCTGCTTGGCGATGGTCATGGCCCCGGAGAGGGTGAGCACGACGAAGCAGCCTTCGTCTCGCACCATGGCCTCGAGCACGTCGGCGGCCTCGCCCAGAGTGCGTCCGCCGAAGGCCGTGCCGCCCATGCCCCGGACCAGGGCGTCTACGGAGTCGCAGGCTCCCAGATCGAGGGAGGCCAGGGGTTGCAGGCCGTCTTCGTGGCCGTCGCCGTGGCGACTGGTGTGCGGCGTGGCGCCCAGCGCACCATCGGCCGGTGAGCCGCCCTTGGGCGTCCCGCAGGGCCACGAGCCGCTCGTCATGGGCGGGCGGCCAGGTGCTCGGCGACCATGCTGGAGAAGCGGCCGAACAGGTAGAACGCATCCCGCGGGCCGGGGGCGGCTTCGGGGTGGTACTGCACGGTGAACAGGGGCAGGTCCTTGTGGCGCAGCCCCTCGACGGTGCGGTCGTTGAGGTTCTCGTGGGTCACCTCGACCATCCCTGAGTCGAGCGACCCGGGGTCGACCACGTACGAGTGGTTCTGGGACGTGATCTCGGTGCGCTCGGTGGTCAGGTCGATCACGGGCTGGTTGGCGCCGTGGTGGCCGAACTTCATCTTGGCTGTCCGTCCGCCCAGGGCCAGTGCTGTGAGCTGGTGTCCCAGGCAGATGCCGAAGGTGGGCAGGCCGGTCTGGATCAACGCGGCGATGGTGGCGACGGCGTAGCCCAGGGGCTCGGGGTCGCCCGGCCCGTTACTGAGAAAGAGGCAGTCTGGGGAGTGCTCGAGAATGACCTCGGCGGGGGTCGACGCGGGAAACACCGTGACCTCGAAGCCCGCGTGGTGCAGCCCTCGGAGCATGTTGCGTTTGACGCCGAAGTCGAGCACGGCCAGGCGGGGCTTGCCCGTGATGGCGTGGTCAAGGGATGGCAAGAAGGGCGAGTCCAGGCCCTCGGTCCAGGGGTGGGGCTCGGCGCAGGTGACCTTGCGGACCATGTCCTTGCCGTGAATGCCGGGCCAGGCCCGCACCTTCGCCAGCAGCGAGGCCGGGTCGGTGTCGACGCTGGACAGGATCACTCGGGGTGAGCCAGCGGTGCGCACCTTGCGCACGATGGCCCGGGTGTCCACGCCAGCGATGCCCACGATGCCCTTGTCGGCCAGGTAGCTGGAGAGGTCGGTCTCGGCCCGTTGATTGCTCACCAGGGGCGAGAGCTCGCTGATCACGAAGCCGTGCAGGTAGCAGCCCTCCGACTCGACATCTTCTGAGTTGATGCCGTAGTTGCCGATGGAGGGGTAGGTCATGAGCACGACCTGGCCCTTGTAGGACGGATCGGTGATGACTTCCTGGTACCCCGACATGGCCGTGTTGAAGACCAGTTCGCCGCAGGACTCTCCGTCATGGCCAAAGTGGTAGCCACGGTGGACGTCGCCGTCGTCAAACACGAGGAAACAGCTCTTGGGTGGGGACATGGGGGGCATCCTACCGTGCTCCGGGCCAGCGGGCGACTGGGGCCATTCGGAGGTTTGTGTTGCGGGCCCGGGCCGCCGTTCTTCGCGGGGCTCTGGGGGGGGGCGGGGGGCTGGTCCGGTCAGTCGGCTCTTGGGCTGGCGTCCAGGGACAGGTCGGCTCGCTGGCCGTCCGCGAAGAGTTGCTGGGCCAGGCCGGCGACCATGACGGCGTTGTCCGTGGCCAGGGCCTGGGGGGGCAGGTAGAGGGGCAAGCCCAGGCCAGAGGCCTCCCGAGTGCACCGTTCGCGCAGGGCCGAGTTGGCTGCGACACCTCCGCAGACCACCAGGGCCTGGGCGTCGATGGCCTGGGCGCAGCGCACCAGTTTCTCGGCCAGGGCGTCCACGACAGCCGCCTGAAACGACGCGGCCAGGTCTTCGATGGAGAGGTCGGCCAGCAGGGGCGAGCGGCGGTTGCTGTTGGGACCGCGGGCCGCGTAGAGCACGGCGGTCTTCAGGCCCGAGAACGAGAAGTCGAGGCCCGCGACCTTGGAGCGCGGGAAGGCATAGGCGCTGGGGTTGCCCGCCGCCGCCAGACGGTCGATGACCGGCCCGCCGGGATAGTCGAGGCCAAGAATGGCGGCGACCTTGTCATAAGCCTCGCCCGCGGCGTCGTCGATGCTCCGACCCACCAGGCGATGGTCTGCAGAGGCGTGGCTGGCGTAGAGCGACGTGTGTCCCCCGGAAACCACCAGGGCGGCCAGGGGCTGGTTCGGATCGACCCAGGCCTGGGGGCCCGTGGGCAGATCGCCCTGGATGGGCGCCATCAAGGCCCCGTAGATGTGGGCGTGCACGTGGTTCACCGGCACCATGGGCAGGCCCGTGGCCAGGGCCAGGCCCTTGGTGGCCGAGAGTCCCACGAGCAGGCAGCCGATCAGGCCGGGGGTCTGGGTGACAGCCAGGGCGTCGAGGTCAGCCAGGCCGACGCCGGCTTCAGACAGGGTGTCCTCGATCAGCGGGAACAGCGCTTCGAGATGACTGCGACTGGCCACTTCGGGGATGACACCACCGAAGCGCACGTGCAGGTCGATCTGGCTCGCTACCGAGTGAGCCAAGACCTCCAGGCCATCGCGGACCACAGCCACGGCGGTCTCGTCGCAGGAGGATTCAATGCCGAGAATGAGGGTCACGGGCGTGTGCAGAGGGGGTGGGGGCGGCCAGGCGCTGAGCGGGTGAGGCCAGGGCAGGCACGGTCCGTCGGGGAATCACCTCAGCCAAGAAAAAACCCTCCTCTTTTTGTAGCCCCTTCCTCGACAATCCGAGGTGGGCTGAATTTGAGCCGAGAATCTCAAAAACCGCTTTGGATGCGGCAGCAACGGGCCATTGGCCCTCCTACGGCATATGGGAACGCTTCCATCTAGTGGCTGGGGCTGGGGTTACGAGCGGCCTCCCCATCTTGGCGTGGACGGCGTTCAGCTTTAGAATGGCGCGCGGCTTGGTATCCGGAAGGAACACTGCGCCTCTTCTCCAGGCCGGGCCTGCTCCGGCAGCAGAAGACCAACCATGCGAGCGCGCCCAGGGGGCCGCTCGCAGCTGAAGCACCGAGAACAGGTGCTCCAACGCACACCTCTATAGATCCCGAAAACGAATACACAGGAGTCAGTCTGATGCGGAACCCAATCCTTACGGCCCTGGCGGTGGGTGCGCTCGGCGTGGCCTCTGCCCAGAGCGTCCAGAACATCGTCCTCTTTGATGGTGGAGTCAGCGGAGTCACCTCTGCCAGCGACAGCACCCGCAAGGTCGAGTTCGTCGACGTCGACAACGATGGCGACACCGACATGGTCGCGCTCAACCACGGCGTGGCGAGCACCATTCACGTCAACGATGGCTCCGGTCAGTTCCCCCTGACGGTGAACCTCAATGGTGGTGGTGCCCTGGAAGCCAAGGGCATGGCCTTCGCAGACTGGGACGGCGACCTCGACCTCGACGTGGTCATCGCCATGGGCCCGGCCGCTGCTCCCACCCAGCAGGCCAACGTGTTCTTGCGCAACGACACCGTGGCGGCCGACGCGCCCATCTTCACGGTGATCAACCCCGGTGACCCGAACAACGATCTCGATCACTCCTACGACGTGGGCTTCGTCACTGTCGACGGCAACCTGCAGCTGATCGTCGCCAACCGTGCCGTCAACGGCGTCTCCGGTAGCGGTGTCAACCGCGTCTACCAGTCGAACGGCGACGGCACCTTCACCAGCCTGCCTGGCCACCCGATCTCCACGGCCTTCCCGCTCAGCTCCCGGGACATCGCTGTCGGCGATCTCGACGGCGACGGTGACGAAGACGTGCTCATTGCCAACGCCGGCAACGGTGTCCAGCCCAACCGCTGCTACATCAACAACGGCGCCGCCGGTCTCGTTGTCGAGCACGCAGGCGACTTCACCGCCCAGGCACTGAGCAACACCTACGGCATGGCCATCGGCGATCTCGACGGTGACGGCCTGAACGATGTGGGCACGGCGAACCGCTTGACCAGCACCATGGGTGAAGGCAACCAGATCTTCGCCAACAACTCGACCCCCGGCGACATTCAACTCGATCTGGCCATCACCCAGGCCAGCGTGCCCAGCTACGATCTGGCCATTGGCGATCTCGACGGCGACGGTGACAACGACATGGTCGTGGCCAACCGCAACGTCAACAACGGTGTTTTCATGAACAACCAGACCGACGATGGCCTGGCTGCTGGTGGACTCGGCGCCAACCCGGGTGCCTTCTTCAACCAGATCACGTACGGCACCATCCAGAACAACGGTGGCAACACCCTGTCGGTGACCATCGGTGAAGTGGCCGACTACAGCGGCAACCCCAACCACACGGGCATGGAAGTCGCGCTGGCCAACTCTGGCGGCAGCTCGAACTTCTTCTTCCGTGGCTTCGGGGCCATGTACACCGACCTGGGTGGAGCGTCGAACGCCGCTCGCCTCGATGGCGCTGGCTTCCTGTCGCCGATCACCGATGCAGCGTTGATGATCTCTGAGGCTCCTGAGAGCCGTCCCTACATCCTCGCCGGTTCGCTGACCATCAACCCGACCCCGGGTTTCGGCGGCACCATCTTCCTGGATGCTCCCCTCGGCCTCGTCGTGGGCAATGTGGACGTGCTGGGCAACGCCATGATCACCATCCCCAATGGCACCCTGCCGGCCGTGGCTGAAGGCACGTTCATCGCCTTCCAGGCCGTGTTCTCCAGCGTGAACCAGATCAGCAACGGCATGTCGGCGATGATCCAGGGCAACTGAGCCTGAACATCGCTTGTTGATCATGGGCCCACCCTCGCGGTGAGCTCGCCATCGGGCAGGTCCTTCGGGGCCTGCCCGATGGTCGTTTGTGGGCCTGTCCTCAGGGGTGATTTGTCCTACAGACCCTTGCGCTGACGCTCTTCTTGTGCCCACCCGGCCTGATAGACTCTTTTTCAGGCAGCGCTGGCCCCCGATGCCAGGTCTGCCGAACAGAGCCAGCTCGGTCGCCGCCATGGCTCCATTCAGCGCGGCCTCTCGTGCCGATCAGGCAGCGGTTGTCTTCATGCGGAGTCCTCAGATGCGCAAATCTCTCCTTACGGCCATCACGTTGGCAGCTCTCGGTGTGGTGTCTGCCCAGAGCGTCCAGAACATCGTCCTCTTCGGGTCCTTGAACGGTGAGGCAGGGTCTGCCGGGAGCGGTTCGATCCAGAACAACACCCGCAAGGTGCTGTTTCTCGATGTGGACAGCGACGGGGACCAAGACCTGGTGGCTGTGAATCACGGCGTGAACAGCCTGATCTACGTCAACGATGGCACTGGCCAGTTCGGCGTGCCGGTGCCCCTCAACGCTGGCCTCGATCTGGCCTGCAAGGGCGCGGCCTTCGCAGACTGGGATGGAGACTCGGATCTCGATTGCGTTCTGGCCGTGGGTCCGACGAATGGCGTGCAGGGCAGCAATCTCTTCCTGCGCAACGACACCGTGATGGTCGATGCCCCCGTCTTCACGGCCATCGCCGCGGGCGATCCCGACGCCCATGCCGACCACTCCTACGACGTGGCCTTCGTCGCCGTCGGCAGCCAGCTTCAGCTGATCGTGGCCAACCGCATCATCACCGGCCAGCCCATGAGCGGTCGTGACCGGGTCTACGTCTCCAATGGCGACGGCACGTTCACCGAGGATGGGGCCAGCGTGATCGCGGTCTCAGGCCCGGCCAGCTCGCGGGACATCACCGTGGGCGACCTGAACGGCGACGGGCACGATGATCTGATCATCGCCCACGCTGGCAACAACGGCTCGCGCAACGTGATCTTTCGCAACAACGGCTTCGACGGCTTCTTCCAGGATGGTCGGGACGACTTCACCTTTCACAGCTCGCAGACCTACGGCACTGCCATGGGAGACCTGGACAACGACGGCAAGCTCGACGTGGTCACCGCCAACCGGCTGGACGCCAGCACCGGAGCGACCAACGCCGTCTTCGCCAACCGCTCTCGGCCCGGCAACATCAACCTGCAGCGCGCGCTCACCTGGCCCGTGTCCACCAGCTACGACGTGGCCATCGGAGACCTCGACCTCGACGGTGACGGAGATGTTGTGGTGGCGAACAACAACTCTCCCAACGCGGTCTTCATGAACAACCAGGCCGACGACGGATTGCCTTCAGGGGCGCTGGTCTTCAGCCCGAGCAGCTTCTTCACGGAGGTGACCCACGGTGAGATCCAGTCGAGTCGGGGCAAGTCCCGGTCGGTGGCCCTCGCCGAGGTGGCGGACTACAGCGCCAACCCCAACCACACCGGGCTCGAAGTGGCCTTGGCCAACGCCAACGGCAGCTCGAACTTCTTCTTCCGTGGCTTCGGTGTCATGTTCTCGGATCTGGGCGGGGCCACCGCGGCTGCGCGCCTGGACGGCGGCGGCTTCCTGTCACCCACAGATGATGCTGCGCTGTGGTGCAGCGGCGGCGCGCCCAACGCGATGTACCAGCTGTTCGCTGATCTGGCCATCAACCCCGTGCCGCTCATGGGAGGTGTCTTCCACCCTGCCTCCGCGACCGTGCTGACCACCGGCACCTTGGATGGCCGTGGTCTGGCCACCATCGACATCCCCAACGGCTCGTTGCCCTCGGTGACCCAGGGGGTGTTCATCGTCTTCCAGTATTCGCTGCCGGTGCAGGCTGAGATCAGCAACGGCATGTCCGCCATGATCCAGAGCAACTGAGCCGAGCTTGGGCAGGCCGCTTTCCGGCAGGGCCCCCGGATTGTCGTTGCGATCTGTGTGGCGCGGAGCCTTCGACGTGCGAGTTGCCAGAGCTGCGCCGCTGACTGCCGCCGCCCTCTGTGTGGCCCTGGTCGCACTGTGCAGCTCGGCGCGCGCCCATGACAACTCGCGCAGCCGTAGCCTGCTGGTCGTCGAGCCCGGGCAGCTGGTGCACTTCGTCAAGGTTCAGGCTCAGTCGGCCTGGGAGGTGCTGCCACTCGACCCCGACGGCAACCTCCTGGTGGAGGCCGCTGAGTTCGAGGCCGTGCGGGACGATCTGGCCCGCTATGTCATGGAGCACGTGCGCCTGCGCCCCGATGGCGGTGAGCCACTGAAGGGCGAACTCGCCGTGGGTGAGCTGGTCAGTGATGTCATGGACGCCTTGTCCTTCGAGCAGTGGATCGAGCTGGAGCTGCACTACGAGCTGACCGTCATCCCCCGTGAGCTGGAGATCGAAGTCAGCCTCTTTCTGGAGACCAGCCCGCGGCACCAGGACCTGTGCGATGTGATCTGGTCGGATGAGCCGGGCGTGGTGACCGGCGCATCTGCGCGATTGCGTTTCTGGGCGGGCGATCCCCGGCAGGTGGCCAGCTCCGGGCGACCTCTGCCAACGCCCGGCGTTCTGTCCGTGCTCCGGGCCGGGGCGCTGGGATTGCTCGGCAGCCCGCTGGCCCTGCTCTGCTTGGCGGCCCTTCTGGCTGGCAGCGCCGCGGTCAGCTCGAAAGCGCTGGCCCGCACGAACTCGGCCCGGGTGGTCTTGGCCTTTGTGCCCAGCCTGGCTGCGGGAGTGGCTTCGGTCGACTGGCTGGCCGAGCAGCTGACCGTGGGCGCCGTGTCCCTCGCCGGCGGCCTGGCCGTGGCCTGGGTTGGCGTGTTGAACCTGGGCGCCCTGGCCCGCAAGACAAACGCTGAAGCCCCTGGCCGCCCGGTCTGGGCAGAGGCTCTCGTCTTCGGTCTGCTCATGGGTCTGGGTCTGGGCCTGAACCCGAACGCACCGTCGGCCAGCCCGTCGTGGCAGCTCGCCCTGGGCGCCGCCTGCGCCGCAGCCCTGGCCGGAGTGCCCCTGCGAGCCCTGCTCTGTCGAGTCAGACCCGCAGGCCTGCTCGTGTCCGTGGAAGCGATCGCAGCCGGGGGCTGGGTTGCCCTCACCGCTCTCTAACCCGCATTCTTCACCAAGCGCGGCCGCAGCAGAAGCTGGTGAGACGTCCGGGCTAGCTGAGACCCAGCTCCGCCAGGGCAGCGGCGGCCTGGTCCGCGTCGGGGGTGACGCCGTGCCAGCTGGGCACGTCCTCCATGAAGGAGACGCCCTTGCCCAGCACGGTGTTGCAGCAGATCAGCTGGGGCTGGCCGCGCACGGTCTTGGCCTGATCGAGGGCCTGATTCAGCGCGTCCATGTCGTGGCCGTCGATGGTGGTCACGTGCCAGCCGAAGGCCGCGTACTTCGCCGCCAGGTCGCCCTGGTCCATCACGTCCTTCGTGAAGCCGTCGATCTGGATGCCGTTGCGATCGAGGAGCACGGTGAGGTTGTCGACCTTGTAGTGGGCGGCGGCCGAAGCCATCTCCCAGACCTGGCCTTCTTGGGACTCGCCGTCGCTGCTGCCCACGTAGACCCGGTAGTTCTTGCCCTGCACCCGGGCGGCCAGGGCCATGCCCAGGCCCACGCTCACGCCGTTGCCCAGCGAGCCCGTGCAGCAGTCTACACCCTTGGTGAAGTGAAAGTCGGGGTGGCCCTGAAGCTTGCTGCCCAGCTGGCGCAGGGTCCACAGGTCGCTGCGGGGGAAGTAGCCCAGGCGCGCGAGAATGGCGTAGAGGATCGGGCAGATGTGCCCGTTCGAGAGGACGAAACGATCTCGGTCGGCCCACTCGGGCTCATCCGGGCGCACGTTCATGTGCCCGCCGAAGTACAGCGCCGTGTAGACGTCGGCCATGCCCAGGGAGCCCCCGGGATGACCGGAGCGGGACTTCTCCAGCATGCGGATCACATCGCCCCGCAGCTCTCGGGCGATGGTGGCGAGTTCGTCGGTGGAGGCAGTGGTCATCCGTGGTCCCGATGTGGTGAGGCTGGGTGTGCTGTGGCTGGGTGCGGGGTCTGCGGTGGGTGTAGAAGAGCTCATGACTTGCGGCCGAGCAGCTCTCGGGCTGCCTGGGCGATGGCCGGGGCGGTCATGCCGAAGTGCTCGAGCAGCTGCACGCCGTCGCCAGATTCGCCGAAGCGGTCGTCCATGCCCAGGCGGCGCACGGGGCACGGTGCCTCTTCGCCGATGGCTTCGAGGACGGCGCTGCCCAGTCCGCCAGAGCGCTGGTGCTCTTCGACGGTGACCAGGGCGCCGGTCTCGCGGGCGGCCTTGATCAGGGTGGCGGCGTCGAGGGGCTTGAGGGAGGCGGCGTTGAGCACCCGGGCCGAGATACCTTCGGCGGCCAGCAGCTCGGCGGCTTCGGCGGCGTAGTAGGTCGTCACGCCGAGCCCGATCAGGGTGACGTCGTCGCCCTCGCGCAGGGTGCTGATCTTGCCGATCTCGAACTGATGGTCGGCGGGGAGAAACAGGGGCGTCTTCATGCGCGAGAGGCGCACGTAGGCGGGCAGCTTGTCCGCCGCCACGGCCTGGATCGCCTGCTCGGTCTCGAGGCCATCAGAGGGGACGATGACGCGCATGTTGGGCAGCACGCGCATGATGGCCAGGTCTTCGAGGACCTGGTGGCTGGCGCCGTCTTCGCCCGTGGTCACTCCGGCGTGGGTGCCACAGATCTTCACGTTGTTCACGGGCAGGGCCACCTCTTGGCGCACCTGCTCGAAGGCCTTGCCCACGGCGAACATGGAGAACGACGAGGCGAAGGAGGTCAGCCCGGTCTGGGCCAGCCCCGCCGCGACGCCGATCATGTTGGCCTCGGCCACACCCATGTTGAAGAAGCGCTCCGGGAACTCCTGGGAGAACTGCTTGGTCTTGGTGGACCCTGAGAGGTCGGCCTCGAGAACGACGATGTCGCTCCGTTCGGCGCCCAGGGCGGCCAGGGCCTTGCCGTAGCTCTCGCGGGTGGCGATCTGGCCGGTGACGGTGACGGTCAAGGCTGGGCTCCGATGTCAGTGGTGGCTGGGCATCGGCCGGCGCACCCTGGGGCCTGCGACCCTCGGGGGAGCGGGGCGACCGGAACGACGCCGAGCCATACGGTGGCGGCGACTCGCCTGTGGCGCAACTCCGAAATGCTCCGTGGCGCTGGAGCCGACAGGGGGGGGGCACCAACGCTGACCAGGGAGGCTGGTGGGCCTGCAGACTTGGCCCCGTTCGGCCTAGCTCTCGGGGAGGCTGTCAGCCACCAAGCTGATAGGCAGGCTGAGGAGCATGGCCATGCCCAGCACGAGCCAGATCAGTTGTCTGGCGGGCGTTGTCTAGGGACTCGAAGCCAGGGGTATCTGCGACGCAAGCAAGTGCCCGGGTCCCCGATGCCAGGAGCCGCGAGTCGCTCAAGCGTGAACTGGCTGGGATCGCCTGGGCCCGTCGAGGAGGCCTCGTGCGCCAGCTGAGGAAGGCGCGCCAGCGCCTCACTGGGAAGCTGCTGCAAAACGATGCGGGAAAGCCTGAGGGTCGGCGCTGAGGATTTCGACGTTTTCCATGAAGGTACTCGTGCTACTCCGACATCTACCCTCATCAGCAAAGTGATCGACGTCGAGGCTGCCGTTACCTATTTCAAGACAATCTCGTCACGTGATGGTGCGAAGAGTCTTGGCGCGGAGCAATGTGCCCTCTCTGTCCTGTTCCGGCGGGCTCGTCGCGGAATGCCAAGAAGAACAGCCCACGATCATTGGGACTGGAGTAGTCTTCGGTCATCGGTATGGAAGGCTCCGCTCGCCTGGAAGGGCGAGCGCAGACGCCGATCACAAGAGGAAGAGAGAAGGAGGACTACTGGATGCTGCACTCATATTCCAAGTCTGTCGTCAGCCGCTTCGGTGGGCTCGCGACGCTGTCGCTGTTGCTGCTGGTGGGCACTCCGTGCTTGCAGGCGCAGGGAGCTGGCGCCCCCTCGTTTTCAGGGCAGTGGAGCGGGCCCTATACACTCACCAACATTCTGGGTGGCAACAAGGAAATCGCCCATGCCATCGTCCTTCCTCCAGCAGAGGGAAAGGACTCGCGGGTGTTCTTCATCGCCCGCAAGGCAACATGCGGCACTGGGAACGTCGACGGCTTTGTCTGGCTAGGTAACCGGCCAGGGAATGCACAGCGAGTCACGCACTCATCGTCGCCGCTGAATGCCTCTGAGGACGCCTTCTGTTCGGGGCACACCCTCCTCCCCGACGGCAATGTCTTGATAGCGGGTGGGCTGGATGAGGTTGGCAAGTGCGAGTCGGCGTGCAATCCAGATCAGAGCGCCTTTGGGCACCGAGCCCTCCGGGTGCTCGACACGTCCACTCATCCGCCGACGTGGATTGAGCCGTCCTTGCTGACCATGAATCGAGAACGGTGGTATCCCTCCTTGATCACACTCAACAACGGAGATCCATTCATCGCGGGGCACGGAAAGAACGCGGAGCCAGATGGGCCGGATCAGTGTGCCCCTACCTACGGTGCCGAGGCGATCCACGAAACGTGGGATCGGATCGCTTGGAATCCACTGGCGCTCGTCAATCCGACGCTCACGATCAGCCGCGGCGGAGTGAACTGTGACACGACGGATCCATTCTTGAGCATGGGGGACTATCCGCGGATTCACATGCTGTCCACGGGAGATGTATTCATTGCCGACGCGACTCGTGCGGCGTTCCTGGATATTGAGAACCCACTGTGCGGCGTGGGCCAGGAGGAGCGATGGGAGACGATGCCGACGTCCATGCCCTCCGTGGATCGTCACGGCGGCAACTCGGTGCATCTTGTGTATCCCGATCCAGGCCAGCCAGGGATGTACGCACCCATTGACGTCATCTACGCAATCGGTGGTACGAATGGAGGCGATGACACCACATGCGTGCCACTTCTCCCCGACGATATCACCGTGGCGTCCGTCTACGGCGAGGTCGACAAGTATGTAGAGCCGAGCGTCTCCACAGTGTGGGACTACTCCGCCCCTGACTTGAACTTCCCTCGCTTCAACCACAACTCGGTGTTGTTACTGGACGGATCGATCCTGGTGAACGGAGGCTCCGATGGAGTCAGCTGCGCAGGAGACCCGCTGCCCCCGGAACGCTATCGTCCCCCAGAGATCTTCGGCCCGTCCCAGGGCAGCTCCTGGACAGCCGTCACGGGTGCCGTAGAGCCGTCGCACCGTCGCTACCATTCAGTGGCAGGTCTGCTTCCAGATGGGCGGGTGTTCTCTGCTGGAGGAACCTTCACGGCGGACTACCACACGGTCGCCGTGTACGAGCCGCCCTACTTCTTCCGCGCGCGACCCGAGATCACGTCGTCGCCAGCGGTGATCCAATATCCACAGGTCAATGGAACATTCCCAGTGAACGTGACGCTCTCATCGGCCAGCAGTACCGTGGAGCGCGTCGCTCTTGTCCGCACCGGGTCGATTACCCACGCATGGGACATGAACCAAAGGTATGTGGTTCTTGATTTCGATGTCGTAGGAGGAACTTCTCCTCAACTGACCCTGGATGTGCAGTTACCGACCAATGCTTTCGCAGTGCCCCCAGGGCATTACTACCTCACCGTCGTGGAGAAGACGCAGATGCTTGGCGAGGGGAAGTGGGTGCCAAGCCCTGGTCAGTGGATTCGCGTCGATCTATAGCGCATAGCTCCAAGCTTGCCCCCAGGAACGAAGAGTCACATGACAACATGCACAGCCATGAAAGGTCGCTGGCCCTGTGTCAGCCTTGCCCTGCTCGTGTTCGCGGTCTTCCTTCCTGCGGGTAGCGCAACTGCTCAGGATGCAGCTGTCGCCGAGAGCGTCTTGGACAGTCTCCCCAGTGGCAGCGGTGTGTTCTTGGAGAATCAGGGGCAGTGGCCGCCTGCAGCCCTGTTCGCGGCCCATCGAGGCGAGCTGGGCATTGCGATTGAGCCGAGTACGGTGTTGCTGTCCCGGACAGTGCTCCTTGAGGATGAGCGTGTTGAGCATGATGTGGTCACGCTCATCCTTGAGGGCCCTCAAAGGGCCGCACCGGTTGGTGAGAGCCTGCGTGCAGATCGGCACAATTTTCTGATAGGCAACGATCCGGCCCAATGGACAACCGGCGTGCGGGCCTATGACCAGGTGCGTGTGTCCGCGGGTGTGGGCGCCGATCTTGTTGTGGGCTGGAACGGGGCGAGCCCGGAGCTCGCCTGGCGTCTGGCCCCGGGTAGCGCGCTGAGTGAGCTGGTCATTCGTTGCGAGGGCATCGACAGCCTCTCCATGGATCAAGGAGGTTCATTGGTGGTGTCCTCCGAGCAAGGCTCGCTTCGCCATCTGGCGCCACGTATCTCGGAACGGACACCAGAGGGTGCCTTGCGTGAACTCGAAGGGGCGTTTCGCATCCTGGGTCCCGATCGCTTTGGATTCACCGTCGCAGGTCGGAACCCAGCCCGCGAGCTGATCATCGTGCAGGGCCTTGAGTGGTCTACGTTTCTTGGTGGTGCTACGGGCGCCATCGTCCAGTGCCTTGGGCTGACAGCGGATGAGGGTGTCACCGTGTGTGGACGGACCGGGGCAGGGTTTCCTACGACGCCGGGGGCATTCGATCAGACCTTCCACGGAGGATCAGGGAGCATTGTGGTCGACCTCTACGTGGCACATCTTGACCCGACGGGATCTCAGCTCGTATGGGCCACCTATCTTGGCGGGAGCATCAAGGAAACGGCGGAGAGGATGCTGATTGCTGCGGATGGCAGCGCGATTATTGCGGGCTACACATCGTCCCCCGATTGGCCGGTCACAGCTGGGGCCTACCAGGAGATCAAGCCCGGGATCGGATCAGTGGGATTCGTGACCTCGCTAGCGGCCAATGGGTCGGCGCTGAACTTCTCAACTTTCTTCGGTGGGACCGTCTCGACCAGGATCTTCGAGATGACCCGGGACTCTGCGGGCAATCTCCTGATTGCCGGGGGGACCCAGTCTCTGGATCTTCCGGTCACTCCCAATGCAGTGCAGATGGTTGGCTTCGGCTTCCCCGATGACGCGTTCTTGGCCGTGCTCAACCAGGATGGGAGCGACTTGCTCTATTCCACCTACCTGGCTGGATCGAGCGGCGATGCGGCCAGCGGTCTTGCTGTCACAGAGGATGGCTTGGTCTACATCGGTGGGGGGACCAACTCCGATGACTTCCCTGTGACTCCTGGCGCCTACGACACCGAGTTCACTGGCTTCTCTGGCCCTGATGTGTTTGTGAGCTGCATTGACCTCAACACGGGATCGCTCGTGGCCTCCACACTCCTTGGAGGTGACACCATCGACGCTCTCGTCGATCTCGCCATGGACCCCAGTGGCCTGGTCGTCGTCTTGGGCTACACACGGGGTTTCAATCCTCCTCTACCAACGGAGATTTTCCCCACCACACCAGATGCGTTTGATCCGACGTATAACGGCGACGAAGACTTCTTCCTTTCGAAGTTCGACCCGGCCTTGACCACACTGGTCTATTCGACGTTCATCGGTGGAGACGATCGGGATTATGCACACGGGATGGCGGTCGAGGCCTCTGGGGCCGTGGTGGTCATCGGCGACGCTGTGTCTGCGGACTTCCCCACCACCGAGGGTTGCTTCCAGGCGCACAAGAGCAATCCCCTGTCCAACAACCCAGACCTCGTCGTGTTTCGGCTGGCGCCGGATGGCCGCTCTCTGCACTACTCCACGTACCTTGGCGGTTCGCAGAAAGAAGGCCTGGGGGTGTCTGGTTGGGCCGACCTGGCCGTGATGAGCAGCGGCGCCGTAACCGTGGGCAGCTCATCGAGCTCCCATGACTTTCCTACCACCCCAGGCTCCTACGATCCCACCAAGCTTGAGGGAACTCCCGCTGACGCCGTGATCGCTCGGCTCAGCCTGCTGCCCGCCGGAGCTGGGGTGTTCGGTGACTCCACTGCTGGCTGCACTGGCCCGATGACGATTGGTGTGACCTCTCTCCCGAAGATCGGCAATACCCGCTTCGGGCTGACTTGCAGTGGCGTTCCAGCTCCTGGCTCGATGGGTTGGTTGGCAGTGAGTGCTGCTCCCGCTGTCACCCCGATGATGGCGGGCGGGGCCCAGCTCTTGCTCGACCCAACCGTACTGCTGCTGCTACCGGTCATGCCGTTGCAGCCGGGATACGCAGAGGTCAACGTGGCCATTCCAGAGGACCCACGGCTCATTGGCGACAGTCTGTCTCTGCAGTTCTTCTGGCAGAACGCCTGTGGGCCCACGGCACTGTCGGCATCCAACGGGCTCACCCTCGTAGTGCAGCCCTAGCCCCCGCCACCCTTGAGGGTCTGCTCCACGGCCTCACGCCACTCCGGTGTCAGCTGCCGGGCGGTCCAGTCGTACAGCGCCAGGGTGAACTTGGTGGCCCCGCGCTTGTTGAGGTGGGTCAGGTCCCTGAAGTCGAGGGGCTCGAACTCGCCGAACTGCTCGATGGGCAAGAAGTGGACGCCCGGCAGCTCGGCGGCGCTGTTGGCCCAGGCGGTGAAGCTCTTGCGCCCCTCTGCCGCGTCGAAGAGTGCCAGACTGTCCGGGTGGACCGACCCTTCAACGATGACCACCTCGATGCCCTCGGCCAGGAGCAGCTCGATGCAGCGGTCCATCATGTCCCTCTTGATCTGGGCGTGGCGGCCATCGCGCATGCTGCGCAGCTGTTGCACCTGCATGTCGACGATCTGGTCCTTGCTGCCGTAGAACTCCCGCAGGGCATCGGCGATGCGTGCTTCGGCGGCGGGGTCGAGGGGCATGGGCTCGCCGTCGGCCATGAGGTCGGGCCAGGTCTGGGCCTGGGAGCTCGCCTGGCCCTGAGGCATGGGGAACCGTCGCCAGGGGTCGAAGATCGTCTTGGCCAGCACGCCCCGGTAGCGATAGGCGTCGCTGAAGACGACGGTGAGCATGCGATAGAAGGCCTGGCGGTTCTCGAGCACGAAGGTCGGTCCCGTGGCCATGCCCAGCTCTAGCAAGCCGGAGAGGCTGCCCCCCGTGGCCAGGGGCACGATCTTGAGCGGGGTGAAGAACTCGAGCTCGGACAGCACGGTGAGCACCACGTCGGGCTTGGCGGCGATGACGTCGTCGATCATCGAACGCAGCTCGTGGGGGAAGACCCGGGTGTGGGTCATCTCCAGGAAGTCGATGGGCGGGGTCAGGGCGCCGTCGATGAGCTCGGGCTGGAAGGCGGCGTTGGTGCGGCTGGTGCCCACCAGGACGACGCGCGGTGTGGCGGCGTCCAGCCCCGCTGCCCGCTGGAGCGCGAGGCGGTCGTCGATCAGGCCTCGCTCCAGGGGGTCGACGGCGGGGAGCTGGGTGCGCAGCCAGGCCCAGGGTCCGGACGGGCCCAGCAGTCCCCACTCGACGACGACCAGCAGCACCACCAGAGCCAGGGCGCCAGCCCAGGGGAAGCCCGTGGCGGCGGGCCGCAGCCGCGCGGGTTCATGGGGGAGGAAATCGATGAAGTGATCGGGCGGGCTGCTGGAGCTGTACGGATCTCTCACCGGGCGGGCGTTCCCGCCAGCATCAGCGCCCGCGAGGGGAGCGTCAGAACTGGAAGTAGAAGAAGGGGAGACCAAAGTCTTCACCTATCCAAACGATGGCCAGGATTGTCGCCACGTAGGTCGCCGCGCGCAGGGGCATGGGCCAGCGGGGGACGCATTCGAGATCGCGGTACCAGACCTGCAGCCCGTGCATCACCAGCACGGGCGTCACGAGAACGGTGAGCGGGATCATCCACTGGGCCGCCATGCCCACCTGCCACGAGCCCGCGAGCAGCACGTCGAACAGGGCCCAGCTCTGAGCGAGGGAGTTGGGCACGAAGACGATCCAGGACAGGGCGAAGAACTGGAAGTTCAGGAAGACCCGTGTGGTCCACCAGATGATCTGCCCGGGGCGGGTGGCGGGCTGAATGCGCCGCATCCAGGGGCCGGTATAGCGGTGCACGCACACCGCCACCGCCATGATCACGCCGAACAAGAACTTGTTGCCGCTGGGGCCGTGCCAGATGCCCGCGAGCATGAGCGTGATGACCAGGTTGCGGTAGGTCTTGAACGTGCCCACCCTGCTGCCGCCCAGGGGGATGTAGACGTAGTCCCGCAGCCAGGTCGAGAGGCTGATGTGCCAGCGGCGCCAGAAGTGCCCGGGGCTCGTGGCCAGGAAGGGCAGGTTGAAGTTGAGCATGAGCTCGAAGCCCATCATCCGCGAGGCGCCCCGGGCCACGTCGGTGTAGCCCGAGAAGTCGCCGTAGATCTGCCAGGCGAAGGCCCAGCTGCCCACCATGATCTCCCAGCCCGTGACCTCTGCTCCGTCGGCGAACACCGCGTTGACCAGGTGGGCCAGGTTGTCCGCCAAGACCACCTTCTTGAACGTGCCCTGGACGATCAGCCACGCGCCGGAGCCCACCATCTGCCAGGTGACCTTGCGCGGTTGCAGCACCTGAGGCAGCAGCCGCGTGGCCCGCTCGATGGGCCCGGCCATGAGCTGGGGAAAGAACGACACGAAGAGGGCGAAGTCGAAGAACTTGCGGGTGGGTTCGAGCTGGCGCCGGTAGACATCGAGCGAGTAGCTCATGGTCTGGAAGGTGTAGAACGAGATGCCCGCAGGCAGGACGATCTCGTAAAACATCCGGGGCATGTTCACGCCTACAGAGCCCAGCAGATCGCCCAGGGGTTCGGCGAAGAAGCTCATGTACCTGAAGAAGCAGAGCAGCCCCAGGTTGAAGACGACGCTGGCGGTGACCAGCCGCTTGCGACGGCGGGGGTCTTCGCTGTCAGCGAGGGCCTGACCCACGTAGAAGTCGACCAGGGTCGAGACCAGGATCAGGCTGAGAAAGCGGTAGTCCCAGACCCCGTAGAAGAGGTAGCTGGCTCCGAGCAGGAGCCTGTTCTGGCCACGGTGGGGCAGCACCAGATAGGCGCCCCAGACAACCAAGAAGAAGTAGAGGAACTCGAGGCTGTTGAAGAGCACGGGACGAAGGCGCCTGTGAGTGCTGCTCGTCGGATGGGTCGCTGGCCGCGAACTCTACCACAGGGGGCGCAGCTCAGCCGTCGCTCGGAGGCTCGTCTGCGGGGCTCTGGTCTCGGGGACGGGCGGGCTCGGCGCGGTCGCCCAGGGTTTCTTCGAGCGCCTGACGCCAGTCTGGTGTGAGCTGCCAGGCGCACCAGTCGAGGAGGGTCAGGGTGATCCGCTGGGCGCCGAGCTTGTTCACGTGGGTCACGTCCCTGAATTCGTTGGCGGGGACCTCGCCCAGCGCGTCTCGAGAGAGAAAGAAGACGCCCTCTTGCTCGGCCATGCGCTGCGCCCACTCGACGAACACGGCTCGGCAGGCCCGGGCGTCGTAGAGTTCATAGGCCAGGGGGTGCAGCACGCCCTCGAAGAGCAGCACGTCGACCCCCGCCTCGCGAAACTTGCGGATGTTGCGCTCCATGATGTCGAGCTTCAGCTGACCGTGGGCGCCCGGGCGGATGGCGCGCACTTGCTTGGTCTGAAAGCGCACCGAATCGGGCTTGTCGGCGAACTGAACCTGCAGCGCCCGGATGATGTCGTCGTAGGCCGCGCTGGTCATGGCGAAGGGCTCGCCGTCCGCCAGCACGTCCGGCCAGCCCACATCGATGGGGTCGCCGGGGGCGTCGTTGGTGGGGTGCACGTCGACATGCAGCAAGCGGTCGACGATGGTCTTGCCGATCACCGTGCGAAAGCGATACGACTCGCTCAGGCCCGAGCTGGCCATGCGCATGAAGTCACCTCGGTGGTCGAAGACGAAGCGTGGGCCGGTGCGCACCATCAGGTCGAACAGGGCATCGAACTGTCCACCCCAGGCCTGGGGGACGAGCTTGAGCGGCGTGAGCAGCTCCATCTCCGAGACGGTCATCAGCACCAGGTCGGCGCCGTGCTCCAGGATCTCGTCGGCCTGCGACGCGATCTCGTGGGGGAAGAGCCGGGTGTGGGCCCGGGCGAAGAAGTCGATGGGCGGGCGCAGGGCCTCGTCGATCAGCTCTTCGCGGAAGCTGGCTTCCATGCGGCTGGTGCCCACCACGGTGACCCGGGGCCGTTCGAGCGGCGTGGCCAGGGCCCGGCCCAGCTCGATGCGGTCGTTGATCAGCCCGCGATCGAGGAGGTGCGGGCCCTGCAGCCGAGACAGCTGCCACTCCCAGGGGCCCGAGGGGCTGAACAGGAAGTGCTGGAAGATCAGCACCATGACCACGGCGCCCACGCCGCCCCAGGGCCAGGCGGCCCGGCCCGTGCGCAGGGCGCGGTCGCTGTCCCGCGGCTCGAGAAAGTCGACGAAGCCGTCGGGCGGGTTGGTGCAGCTGTACGGATCCCTCACCTTGCGGGCCTTCCCGCCGGTGACGCCGCTCTTCGCGGGTGCGTCAGAACTGGAAGTAGAAGAAGGGGAGTCCATAGTCTTCACCGAAGAACACGATGGCACCGAAGACCGTCGCGTAGGTGGCGGCGCGCACCAGCGGCGGCCAACGCAACACACATTCGAGATCGCGGAAGTACACCTGCAGCCCGTGCATCAACAGCATGGGCGCCACGAGCAGGGTCAGGGGGAACATCCACTGACCGGCCAGGCCCACATCCCAGGGGCCGTGCAAGAGCACCGAGTAGAGCTCCCAGCTGCGCCCGATGGAATCGGGCACGAACACGATCCAGCAGAGCGTGAAGAACTGGAAGTTCACGAAGACCCGCGTGGCCCACCAGGCCACCTTGCCGGCCTGGCTCGCGGGCACCCAGGGCTTCATCTTGGGCTCGAAGGCGCGATGGACGCAGATGGCCACGGCCATGACCAGACCGAACATGAACTTGTTCAGGCTGGGCCCGTGCCAGATGCCCGCGAGGATGAGCGTGATGGCCAGGTTGCGATAGGTCTTCAGCTCGCCCAGCCGGTTGCCACCCAGGGGGATGTAGACGTAGTCCCGCAGCCAGGTCGAGAGGCTGATGTGCCAGCGGCGCCAGTAGTTGCGGGGGCTCGTGGCCAGGAACGGCAGGTTGAAGTTGAGCATGAGCTCGATGCCGAACATGCGCGAGGCGCCGCGAGCCACGTCCGAGTAGCCGCTGAAGTCGCCGTAGAGCTGCCAGGCGAAGGCCCAGGTGCCGACGATGACCTCCCAGGCCGTGACCTCTGCGCCCTCGGCGTACACTGCTTGCACGATGTGGGCCAGGTTGTCGGCGATGACGACCTTCTTGAACGTCCCGCGCATGATCAGCCAGGCGCCGGAGCCGACGCGCTCCCAGGTGATCTTGCGGGGCTGCAGGATCTGCGGCAGCAGGCGCGTGGCCCGCTCGATGGGCCCGGCGACGAGTTGGGGGAAGAACGCGACGAAGAGCGCGAAGTCGAAGAACCTGTGGGTGGGTTCGAGGTGCCGGCGATAGACGTCGAGCGAGTAGCTCATGGTCTGGAACGTGTAGAACGAGATGCCCGCCGGCAGCAGGATGTCGTAGAAGATCGGGTGGAGCGTGATGCCGATGCCCGCGAGCAGCTCGCCGAGGGGCTCGGCGAAGAAGTCCATGTAGCGGAAGAACCCCAGCATGCTCAGGTTGAAGACGATGCTGACGGAGACCAGCTGCTTGCGTCGGCGCGGCTCTTCGCAGCGGCCGAGGGCCTTGCCCACCTGATAGTCGACGATGGTCGAGAGCAGGATCAGGCTGAGGAAGTTGTAGTTCCAGGCGCCGTAGAAGAGGTAGCTGGCCCCGAGCAGCATCCTGTTCTGCCCGCGGTGGGGCAGGGCCACGTAGAGGACCCACACCGCCGCGAAGAAGAAGAAGAACTCGAGGCTGTTGAAGAGCACGTCAGGTGCGGCGTTGCTTCAAGAACTGTCCGAGTCGGGCGATGCCGTCGCTGATGACGGCGTCATCGGCGGCGATCGACAGGCGTATGCAGCGATCTTCGCCGAACGCTGCACCGGGCACAGCGGCCAGGCGCACCTCTTCGAGCAGGGCCGCGCAGAACTCGACGCTGCCCGGAGTGTGCTGGTCGTAGTGGGCGTCGACCCGGGGGAAGACGTAGAAGGCCCCGTCGGGAGGGGTCAGCTCGACGCCGGGCAGGGCCTGCAGTGCTTCCACCGCCAGGTTGCGGCGGCGCAAGAAGGCCTCCGCCATCATTTCTGTGTGACCGCTGCCGGCCTCGAGCGCTGCCAGGGCGGCGTGCTGTGAGGGCGCCGCCGCGTTGCTGGTCATGTGGCTCTTCATGCTGGCGCAGGCCTGGGCCAGGGCCAGGGGCGCGGCGAGGAAGCCGATGCGCCAGCCGGTCATGGCGTGGGACTTGCTCACACCGTTGATGACGATGGTGCGCTCGGCCATGCCGGGCAACGACGCCGGCGAGACGTGGCGCCCTTCGTAGACGAAGCACCAGTAGATCTCGTCGCTGATCAGGGCGATGTCCCGGTTGACGATGACCTCGCACAGGGCGCTCAGCTCGTCGACCGTGTACACGCCCCCGGTGGGGTTGCTGGGCGAGTTGAGCACCAGCGCCCGGGTGGCAGGGTTGATGGCGGCGTCGAGGGCGTCTGGGGTGAGCTTGAAGTGGTGCTCGGCGTCCGTGGGCAGGTCGACCGGTGTGGCGCAGGCGAGCTGGGCCATGGGCTGGTAGCTGAGCCAGCCGGGGGTGGGCACCAGGATCTCATCGCCCGGGTCGGCCACGGCGGCCATGGCCAGGGTCAGGGCCTCCTTGGCCCCGTCGGTGACCACGATCTGGCGGCTGTCGTAAGCCACGCCGGTGATCTCGCCCAGATGCCGGGCGGCGGCCGCGCGCAGGGGCGGGATGCCCGCGGTGGGGGTGTAGCCCACCTGTCCGCTGGCGATGAAGGCGGTGGCGGCGGCCACGGCTTCAGGGGGACAGGGAAAGTCGGGCTGACCTGCGCCGAGGCCCACCACGTCGACGCCCTGGGCCTTCAACTCCTTGACCCGGGAGTCGATGGTGAAGGTGACGGAGGCGGGAATTGAGAGGGAACGCTTTGAGGGCTTCATGGAACCTCGCAAGATACCGACTGAAGCCCGGTTGCGACAGATGACGGCCCTCTGGACGCGTTCGGGACGACGTAGGGGTGCCAGCTCGTCCAAAGCGGGCCGTACCCCGTCGCACACAGGCAGTGATCATGCCCGGAGCACCCAGGCCCATGGCTCGCAAGAAACGCGCTCGCAAGCACACCAGCAAACGGCACAAGAGCAAGGGCGTGGGGCGCAAGCTGCTGATCGGGCTGGGGCTGCTGCTGCCCCTGATCTACTTCGCCTTCACCCGGGTCTTCTTCAACCCCTTCGAGGGGGCTCAGCCGTCCTTCGAGCGCCTGGTGCCCCAGGATGTCGATCTCTTTCTGCACCGCCAGTTCCTGGCCAGCGATTTCGATGAATTCCCCGAGCCTGCGGTGCCCGCCCGCTGGATGCGCACCCCCCAGTGGCGTGAGCTGACCGAGACCGGCTGGTACCAGGACAGCGGCTGGCCCGCCCACATGGACGGCTTTCTGGAGCCGCTCCTGGGGGAGAACGGTGAGCTGCTGGAGGACACGGGCCCCATCGACATCCTCGAGGACCTGCTGGGGCAGGAGCTGGCCATCGTGGGCCGCAATCCGGGCACGGACGGGCACCTGGCCCTCATGGCCCGGGTCTCGGCCAAGGCCAAGCTGGCCATCGAGGCCATGGCCTTCGACAGCGTGCTGGAGAGCGCCCTGCCCGGGGCCAGCCGCGTCGAGGTCCGCGACCCCGAGGTGCCCGCGGTGACCTGGCAGCAGCTGGATCTGCCAGGCGAAGAGCCGCTCTACTACGCCCGGCGGGCTGACCTGCTGGTCGCGGGCAACAACGAGAAGCTGGTGCAGGACATCCTGCGCACGGTGGAGAGCGGGGCCGAGCTGTCCCTGGGGCTCTCGCGCCTGTACCACGACAAGCTGCAACAGGCCTCCCGGCCCCCAGAAGGTCGCTTCACCATGGAGTGGTTCGGCGACCTCGGGCACATGGTCGACGCCTACGATCTGGCCCCCAACGTGGCCGATCGCCACCGGGACGCCCTGTTCAACGTGCTGCCCCGGCTGATCGACTGGGAGCTGCTCCAGGACGGCATCGGGCGGCTCGAGTTCGACGCCCGCCGCGTCGACTTCAGCGCCTACGCCGATCACGACGTGGCGGCGGCGAGCGACGACAAGGGTGGCCTGCTGGGCGCCCCGGCGTTCTCCGTGGCCGACCGGCTCGACGAGCTGCTGTCCATCCTGCCCACCACCACGGGCGGCGTGATCACGGTGAACGTCGACCTCAAGCGCTTCCTGAACACCATCGTCGAGGGCCTGGACAGCGACGTCATCAACCTGCTGAACGGCCTGATCAGGGACGTGGCTCGCTACAACCCGGGCTGGCGGGTGAACAGCCTGGCCCAGCTGATCACCGAGCTGTCCCGGGTGCTGCAGGGCGAGCTCACCGTGGCCATCCGGCCCCTCGACCATCTGGTGCCCGAGGGGGCCCAGCCCCTGCCGGCCCTGGCCTTCATCCTGCCAGTGAAGGATGGAGCGGCCTGCGAGGCCCTGTTTCAGGCGTTCATCAACGCCAACCAGGTGCTGGGGGTCGACCCCGAGACCATGTGGCAGTTCGACCACCACGGCATCGGCACGCGCAAGTCGATGGGGCTGGTGGGCATGCCCGCCGAGCAGCTCTCGTTCATGGTCTTCGAGGGCGAGACCATGGTGCTGACCACCGACGACGAGTTCACCCTGGAGATCTTCGGGGCCTACACCGGGGCCGAGTCGTCCGCAGCGAGCGCCAGCGGGGTGAGCCAGCTGGTCGACTCGTTCGCGGCGCCAGGGCAGAAGCGTGCCCGGGGCAATGTGGCCCTGTGGGGCAATGCAGCGACCATTCTGGACATGCTCGACCCCTACGCCGACTTCACCGCCGAGCTCGAGACCCAGCTCGACTTCAGCACCCTGAGGGTCATCGAGCGCAAGAAGCTCATCGCTCGCGAGTACCCCCAGCATCAGGGCAAGGACGAGCTGCCGTCCGCCGTCGAGGCCGAGATCGAGACCAAGCTCGACGCCCTGCTGGGCGAGATGGACGCCCGCCGGCGCACCGAGGAGCTGCCAGCCCTGGCCAACCAGCTGCGCGAGAGCCGGCAGTGGCTGGAGCTGCTGGGCCAGGGAGCCCTGTCGTTGCTGCTCGAAGAACGGGCCACGGAGCTGGTGGTGCACCTGCGCACTGCGGTGGAGTAGGGCGGGGGCTTGACGCATCGCCTCGATTTGGCTGCAATCCCACCCTCATCCGTGCCCGGATGGTGGAATTGGTAGACACGCTAGGTTGAGGGCCTAGTCCCGGTCATACGGGGTGCAGGTTCGAGCCCTGTTCCGGGCACCAGCTCTTCCCCTCGATGTCGTCGAGAGCAGGACCTCAAGAGAAAGGCAGCGAAAGCCGCCGATCCCTTGACGACAGCCGCGGGGTTTAGCTACATAACCGACGCAAGACGCAGCACAGCAAGAAGCAGGACGCACGGGATGGCTCACCGGAACCATCCCACAGGTCGCGGGGTGGAGCAGTCCGGTAGCTCGTCGGGCTCATAACCCGAAGGTCGCGGGTTCGAATCCCGCCCCCGCTACCATTTTCTCACCAGTGCGTGAGCGTTGTGCGCGAGATGGCCCGTGGGCGAGAGATCGCTGGCGGGCCGTTGGCAATTCTGGGAAGGGGCAGAGCTCTACTGTCCGGGCCCCTTTGGGCTGAGCTGGTTGGGCTTAGCCACTCCTGATCATCGGGTCTACCCTGAGGGTTCGGACTAGGATTCTGCTTGCTAATCCGACCTGCGGGTGCAGATGTTGGCGTTGCCCTTCGGTGAGTTTGAGAACGTTTACTATCGTTTCGCCCATGGATCATCCGTGGATTGGAACTGACCATGCAGCTGAGTACCTTTGAATGGGAAAGACAAGGCTCTACGAGCTCACCAGGGATGGCCGCATTCCAGCCAATCGAGTGGGGAAGAAGTGGATGTACGACCGCGAAGAGCTGGCTGCCTGGATGCAGACCAGCCAACGGCTCGAGGACTTCTTCCAGGACACGCCGGCCAACATCGAGGCCAACCCGAACCTCCGAGAGCCGCAACGCGACGCCTACCTCCAGGCCGCGGCGTACTACCAGCGCGGCGGCCAGAAGGCGCTGATCCAGCTTCCGGTTGGCTGCGGCAAGTCCGGAGTGGCCGCCATCCTCCCGTTCGGGATCGCCGAAGGCCGCGTCCTTGTGATCGCCCCGAACCTCACGATCAAGGACGAGCTCTACAAGGCCTTCGACATCACCAACAAGCAGAAGTGCTTCTGGCGGCAGCGTGGCGTGTTGGAGCCCAGGGACATGACGAGCGGCCCCTACGTCTGCACGCTCGACACCGGCAACCTCTCCGTGTGCGAGAAGTCGCACATCGTCCTGACCAACATCCAGCAGTTCGGCACGAACGCGGACAAGTGGCTGACGAAGTTCCCCGAGGACTTCTTCGACCTCATCATCGTCGACGAGGCGCACCATGGCGCGGCGGCGAGCTGGCAGAGGGTCTTCGCGAGGTTCCCGAACGCCAAGGTCGCGAACCTGACCGCGACCCCGTTCCGCAGCGATCGGCAGGAGCTCGAGGGCGAGCTCGTCTTCCGCTACCCGTTCAAGAGCGCCAGCATCAGGGGCTACGTCAAGAAGCTGAAGGCCAGCTACGCGGCCCCGAGCAAGCTGACCTTCACACTGAAGGACGAGGAGCGCACCTTCACGCTCGAGGAGGTCCTCGAGATGAAAGACGAGGTGTGGTTCAGCCGCGGCGTCGCGCTCTCAGATCCGTGTAACGTCTCGATCGTCGACAACAGCCTGGAGAAGCTTGAACAGCTCCGCCAGACCGGGACCAAGCACCAGCTCATCGCCGTGGCCTGCTCGATCAACCACGCGCGGCAGATCCGCTCGCTCTACCAGGAGCGCGGCTACGAGACAGCCATCGTCCACAGCAGCCCGGACAAGGAGGCCGACGAGAAGGCGAACGAGGAGGTCATGCGGGACCTCTACAGCGGCGTCCTCGACTGCATCGTCCAGGTGCAGATGCTGGGGGAGGGGTTCGACCACCCGAAGCTGAGCGTCGCTGCGATCTTCCGCCCGTTCCGTTCTCTCGCGCCCTACATTCAGTTCGTCGGCCGCATCCTGCGCGTCGTGGTCCAGAACGACCCGACGCACCCCGACAACTACGGCCACATCGTGACCCACGTCGGGATGAACCTCGACGAGCTCCTGAAGAAGTTCAAGCTGTTCGAGAACGACGACCAGAAGTTCTGGGAGGAGGTCACCGGCGGCAAGGACCCCGACCCGCCGAAGGAGGTCCTCGACGGCAGCGCTCGGATGAAGCTGCACGAGGACATGGTCGTCCAGAGCGAGATCGTCGAGCAGCTCTTCGAGGAGGACTTCGCGACCGCCGAAGACGCCGACATCCAGCACGACCTCGAGAAGAAGCTCGAGGCCTTGGGGCTCGATCCCCGCCTGGCCCAGCAGGTCGTTCAGAAGAGCCGGTCCGATGCGCTTGGGCCGGCGGTGGCGCCCGCGGCGCAGCCGTTCAGCAAGATCCCGGCGAAGCAGTGGAAGGAGGCCAAGA
>CAZIAK010000026.1:0-34070 GCA_964537035.1 uncultured Phycisphaerales bacterium
CCCGTCCGGCTCGCTCCCTGCCACCAGGCTGCCCACCACTTCGTAGGTCTCCAGATCGATGACCACCACCCGGTCGGCGTTCGTGGCGGCGATGTAGGCCCGGCTGCCGCTGGGGTTGATGAGCACGCCTACGGGCGCTGGGCTCTCGGCCATGGCGTCGCCGAAGAGACGCGCCCCGGCGTCGTCCACGATGTCGAGGGTGAGCGGGATCCTGGCCAGCTCCTTGCGGGTGCGCACGTCGTACACCACCACTTCGGACGACACCGCGCAGGACACCACCGCCCGCTGCCCGTCGGGGGTGAACTTGATCCTGATGGGGAAGTTGGCGCAGCTGATCTCGCCCACGATGTCGAGGCGCTGGATGTCGATCACCGACAGGGTGTTGGCGGAGCGATTGGTGGTCCACACCTGCTTGCCGTCGGGGGTGATGTCCACACCTTCGCAGCCGTCGCCGGTGCGGATCGTCTTGAGCAGCTCACCCTTGTCGAGGTCGATGACCGAGAGCGATCCGCTGCCGATGTTGGCCACGAAGGCGAGGGGTTGGTCGGGGGCGACGGCCACCATGTGTGAGGCGGCTGCGTCGGTCTGCACTCGCTGCACGACCTCGCCCGTGTCCACGTTGACGACGATCAGGGCCTGCGCGGCCTCGATGGTCACGGCCACGCGCTGGTTGTCCGCCAAGAACTGCACGCCGTGGGGGCGACGCAGCTCCTTCAGATCGATGGTGTCCTTCACCGCGCCCATGGTCAGGTCGATGACGGTCAAGCTGCTGCCAGGCTGAGGGCCGTCGCCGTAGTTGGCCACCACCGCCAGCTTGCCATCGGGAGAGACGGCGACCTCGTGGGGGTTGCGACCTGTGGGCAAGGTCAGCCGCACCTCTCCGCTGGCCACGTCGATGAACGACGCGTCGTGGCCGCTCTTGTTGAGCACGAGGAGCGAGTCGGTGGCCGCCTGGCCCATCGCGCAGGCGAAACAGAGAAAGATCAGGCTTCGCAGCGCGACTGCCATGGGGACCTGCTCCGGTGGGTTGTCTTGAGGCCGAGGCTCAACTCTCAGCGAAGCATACGCCGTGCCTCTGCGGCAAACGTGACCGTGGCGGGATCGTCCCTGTCGAGTCCGCTGGCGCTCACGTCTTGCGCCTGGGCCAGGTAGGCCCTGGCGTCGTCGGTGTGGCCACTCCGTGCGCTGACCATGGCCTGGAAATAGAGGTCCCACGAGGACGGGTAGTCGTGGTCGTAGACGTTGGCCGACCAGGCCTGGTCGAGTTTGGTGGCAGCCTCTGCGTAGTCACCCACTCGGTAGAGGGCCATACCCAGCAGGCTCATGAAACGCGCTCGACCTGGGCGCAGCCGGTGCGCTGCCCTGGCTTGTCGCACGGCGGTGCGGTATCGCGACGGGCTGGCGTAGTCGTTGGACACCACGCTCCAGCAGGCGTCCGCCAGGTGATCGGGGTCGCTGCCAAAGAGGTCGACGACACGCAGGCCGTCGTCGCGAAGCTGCGGGTCCAGATCGCTGTCATCCAGCAGGGCCAGGGCGACCAGCCGCGGGTCGGTGTGACGATCGAGCAGGTCGTTGACGAGCCGCTGGGCGCGGGCCGTGCGCTGGGCCCAGTCGTGACGCAGCTCATGGGTCTCGGCGGGGGGCTCTGTCTCGTAGACGTCGATCCGCTGACCTGCGGTGGCGAAGAGCCGGGCGCCGTCCCCCGAAAAGGTGAGGGCCTTCGTCGCCGTGCCTGGGCGCAGCACGAGCAACTCGGTGCCGCTGTCGGTGTTCCACAGGCGCAGGGTGCCGTCGTCGGCGGCGCTGGCCAGTCGGGCCTCATGGGGATGGAACGCGAGGGCGCTGAGATCGCCTTGATGACCGGGGAGCTTGTGCAGTAGTTGCAAGGTGCTGGCGTCATGGAGACTGAGCCCGCCTGCACCCGAGCCCACCGCCAGCAGCCGGCCGTCTGGGCTGTAGGCGAGGGCGCTGACCTGGCTGCCCAGCACCTGCAAGGTGGCCAGTTCCTGGCCAGTCTCCGTGTCCCACAAGCGCACGCTCTCGTCGAAGCCGCCGCTGATCAGCTGCGGGCGCTGGGGATGAAACGCGACGCTCAAGACCTGGCCCCGATGACCACTGAGCACGTGGCGCAAGACCCCCGATTCACTGTCCCAGAGGCGCACGGTGAGGTCCCGGGATGCACTGGCCAGCAGCGTGTCGTCCGGGGAGAAGGCCAGGGCCACCACGGCTTGCATGTGGCCGCTCAGAGAGCGTGGCCGTTGCAGTGGGTCCGACGGGTCGGACAGATCCCACAAGGTGATCGGGTGGTCCCGTCCCCGTGCGTCGCTCCCGTCTGCGCTGGCCAGTCGGGTGCCGTCGGCCGAGAGCGCCAGGGCTGTGGCGCCTCTCTGGGACAGCTCCCGGGCGCTGAGGGGCAGTCGCGCCGTGGTGTCCCAGATGTGCATGCGGCCGTCGAGAGCCGTGGAGACGGCCAGGGGGCTCAGGGGCGCGGCAACAAAGGCGGTGATGGGGGCGGAGTGCCCGTCCATGGTGGAGCGCCCGCCCTGATCCTGGGTGTCCCAGAAGTGCAGCACGCCGTCGATGTCCACGGTGGCCATGCGCCCGGGAGTGACGTCGAAGGCGAGCGCCGTCACGGCGTTGCGATGACCGTTGATCGATCCAAGAGAGCGTCCGCTGCTGGCGTCCCACACATGGAGGGTGCGGTCGCCGGATCCGCTGACCAAGGTGCTGCCGTCGGGGCTGAAGGCCAGGCAGGTGACAGCGTCCTGGTGGTCTTCTGCCTGCCACAACAGCTCCCCCGAGCGGCGATCGAACACGGCCACGCGCCCGTCATCGCTGCCTGTGGCCACCACGTGCGCCGCAGGGTTGAGGGCCACGGCCCACACCGGCGCTTCGTGGTCGAAGAGGTGCAGCAAGGGTTCGCCACTGGCCGCGTCCCAGATCAACGCGGAGTGGTCGGCTGACCCGGTGACCAGCAGCTGTCCGTCGAGGCTCAAGGCCAGGGACGTGATCGCGCCGGTGTGCAGGCGGCGGATGACACGTCGTGCGCCGCTGGCGCAGTCGAAGGCCACCACGTGGTCGAGGTCGGTGCCCGCGTAGAGGGTGGAGCCATCCGGCGAGTAGAGGAGCGCGGTGACGGCGCCGTCGCGAACGACCTCTGAGTCGTCGGCGAGCAGGAGCGGCTCGACGGATTGCCCCGTGGTCAGGTCCCAGCGCAGGACTCGATCGTCCCAACCGGCGGCTGCCACTGTGCGTCCGTTCGGACTGAACGCCAAGGAGGACAGGCCGAAGCCGCCGTCGTGCAAGGTGACCACGTGAGAGCCGTCGCTTGGGTCCCAGAGTCTGAGCCGGCCGTCCAGGCCCACTGTTCCTGCCAAGGTGCCGAACGGGTGGAAGGCCACGGCCATGGCGCCGCCCCGATGGGCTTGAGCTGTGGACAGGCCGGGGTCGCTGACCAGGGACAAGTGCCGCCACTCCCAGCCCCGGTTCTCGGGCAGGCTCTCGCCCAGGAGCCTCTGGGCACTGGCCACTTCACCGTGGGCCAGCGCGCCATCCGCCGCGCCGAGCGAGGCCACGTAGCGGCTGCTCTCGGCACGAATTCTCTGGCGTTCGGCGAAGGCCACCGCGGCGCTGCGGTCGCGCAGGGCGATGTCCTTGGCCGCCAGGGCGTCGTCTTTCGCCGCGGTCTCCTGCTCGGCTGCGGCCCTGGCAGCGGTGGCGTCGTTGACTGCTGCAAGCAGATCAGACTCTCGCCTTTGCAGCTGCTGCGTCTTGCTCTGCAGATCGGCGTTCAGGTCGATGGTGAAGAGCAAAGCGATGGAGATGGCGGCCACGACCGTGACCATCATGGTCGCCACGGCGCGGTGTCGGCCGATCCATTTCTTGAGCTGGGCAGCGGCTCCGCTGGAGTAGGCCCGAACCACGCGTCCTTCGAGAAACGCATCGAGCTCAGAGGCCATGGCCGCCAGGTCGGGGTAGCGCTGGTCGACCGAGCGGGCCATGGCGGTCTCGCAGATGGCCACGAGTTCAGGGGGCGCGTTGCGGGCGAGCTGCAGCACCGGAACGGGCGGGCCGTCGATCACGTCGTCGAGAACAGCCCGGGGTGACGGGGTGGTGTCGGCTGTGACGTAGGGCTTCTGCCCTGTGAGCAGCTGATAGAGCATGGCGCCCACGGCGTACACGTCGGTCTGGGGGCCCACGGTTTCAGAGAACCCCTCGGCCTGCTCGGGAGACATGTAGGCTGGCGTGCCCACCACCGTGCCATCCATGGTGAGCAGGGGGCACTCGGGTTGGCGGGTGCCCATGTCGGCCCGGTCGGTGCTGACCACCGACACCTCTGTCGACTCGGGTGTCTTGCGCGGGCGCAGGTCGTGGGTGTCTTCGCGACCCATGACCTTGGCCAGTCCCCAGTCCATGACGTAGGTCTCGCCGAAGCGGCCGACCATGATGTTGGCCGGCTTCAGGTCGCGGTGAATGACGCCCTTGCTGTGGGCGAAGGCCACGGCGTGGCAGACCTTGAGCAGCACGCCCAGCGCTCGGGTCACCGTCCACTTCTCGCGGCCATCGGCGATCAACTCGAACACCGTGCGCAGGCTGCGGCCCCGCACCAGGCGCATGGTGAAGTACACCTGACCTTCGTCGTCGATGCCCAGCTCGTGAACAGGGACGATGCCCGGGTGGTCGAGCTGCCCGGTGATCTGAGCTTCTTCGAGGAAGCGGCTGAGCTGTCGTCGCGCGTCGGAAGCCTCAGGGATCTCGGCGTCGGCGAGGCGGGTGCCCAGCAAGACCTTCATGGCCAGGGTGCGGCGCAATGAGTTGTCCCATGTACTCAGGATGCGACCCATGCCGCCTCGTGCGATCTCTCGCCGATCTGAGAGGGACTGCCCGCCGCTGCCTGCCGCCCGCAGGCGCTTTACAAGCTGGGCCAGAGACTCGCCGGGCTGTTGCACGTCGAGCCCCGCGGTGGCCTCGCCGCCGCCGGGGTTCTTGCCTCTGCTCACGGTCGAGTCGTCGAAGTCGCCCAGGCCGTCCACCGCCCCGGAGAAGCGCAGCCAGAGCGATCGCAGCTTGCGGAGCGCCTTTGAGTGATCGCCATGCTGGGCGCAAAGGCGCTCGAAAGCCACCTCATCCCGCTCGTCGTGGTGCTCCAGAAACTGCTCGAACAGCTCTTCTGAGGTGGGTGCGGGAGACCTGTCTGGGTCGGACGGCGGCGACATGCGGTCCGGTCTCCGGAGAGCTGGGTGGGGCGCTTTGAAAACACAAGGGGAAGCTGGGCCAGTCTAGCAGCCACATTTTTTGGGATGTGGCTCGGACGTGGATGTGAGCCCCGACGGCGTCATTCAGCCCACCGCAGGGGCAGCCCGGGCCTGTTGTGACAGGCCGCATGGGGCCGGGGTGACTGCAGATATCGGCGAGGCTTCATGGAAAGAGAGTCGCACCGAGCGCTTTCCTCTTGAGGGGACCGCCATGCCATTGCCGGAACAGCGCTATGCTATCTCGCTGAGTCACACCTGTAGGGCACGGGAGAGTTGATCATGGCGCACCAGACCGCCCAGCGCGCGGCCATCCGTCGGGTCTTTGAAGAGGCCAAGCGGCCACTCGGACCGCCAGAGGTACTGAGCGCGGCTCAGAGCTACGTCCCCAAGTTGGGTCTCACCACTGTCTACCGCACGCTCAAGTCGCTGGTGCGAGACGGGTGGTTGACGATCGTCGACCTGCCGGGCGAGCCCAGCCGTTACGAGTGCGTCACCGCTGATCAGCACGCATGGTTCGAGTGCCGTGTGTGCAAGCGTGTCTTCCAGGCGCCGGGCGAGTGTCACGGTGTGAGCGCGTTGGTTCCCGAGGGCTTCGAGCTGACGTCGTACAAGTTGGTGCTCTACGGCGCGTGCGCTGAGTGTCGGGAGACAGGCACCTCGCTGAACGAGGCGGCGCCCGATTCCCGTGGACCTGCCCTGCCCACAGCGGTTCGGCCCGGCGATCTCGAAGCAGGCTCCAGCGCCTGAGCGTCGTCGCCGCCGCTCTCTGGCGGGTCAGTCGATCTCCGTGCGCTCACCCATGAGCTTGATCAACGACAGCTTGGCCCGACGAAACAGCTCGCGCGCTGCACCCTCTGTGGGCTTGCCCATCTGCTCGGCGACCCAGGCCCAGCTGCCCTTGTGATACAGGCGCAACAAGATGACTTCGCGATGGTCGTCGCTCATCTCGCTCAAGCATTCGTTCATCATCCCGGTCAGCTCTTTGTTCGAGACCTGGTCGACTGGGAGGTCGATGGACGCGGGCGGATCGAAGTGCAGTGAGCCGCTGGCCATGGCGTCGCGTACGTAGACCAGCGCTCGATCACGCCGGCGGTCGCGCTTCTGCGCGTGGTGATAGTCGACGGCTTCGCGGATCTTGTTCTCGGCCAGGCGGGCGAGCCAGGCGATGAGGCTCGACTCGTGGCGCATCTCGAAGCGATCGAACGTCTTCACGGCGGCGATGAACGTCTCTTGCAAGATGTCCTCCGCTTCGACGAAGCGCTTGATGTGTTTGCCCAGGCGAATGTTCACGATCTGCAGCACCCGCTCGTAGTAGCGCTCGAAGATGCGGTTGTAGGCCGAGAGGTCGCCGCCCTGCGCCCGGCCCACGAGCTCCATCGAGAGAGTCATCTCTGCGGCGTCTGCGGCCAGGTCGGCGGGGCTGTCTTCGTCGGTCATGGAGCGCTCTCTTCGTTAGCCGTCTGCGGTCGAGAAGGGGATGCGTGGCGATTGTGTCCGATCTGCGGGACGGACCGGGAGGCCAATCAGCAGATTCGTCGGCGCCGGGTGACTGGACATGGGGCCGTCAAGGAGTCTCCAGAAGCTCCGCCATGTAGCTTGGCAGCAGGGCGCCCCTGTGGTTCTCGTCGGTCTCGGTGCCGGGCGGTGAGATGGCGTGGAGCGTCAGGCGATTGACGAACTGGTCACCGGCAAACTCATCGAAGAAGGCGACCTGCCGCACATGTCCTGTCCAGAACTCCTGAAGCGTGCGCTTGCCTTCCTGCGTCGTCTCGAGGATGCCGTAGGTTCGCAGACGGCCTGCCTCCGCCGGGTTGAGCAGCACGTGTGTGATGCCTTGGTCGCTCACCTTCTGGGCGAGTTCTTCGGCATCGGAGCTCGTCTCTGCCCAGTCCAGCAGGGGCGGCTTGTTGAAGGCCGAGCTGGCGACGAAGTCCCTTTGCAAGTAGTAGCCTCGCGTCTCGCCGAAAAGGAGCACACGGGCCGTGGCCGGCAGCTCTGCGTCGATCCATTGGTAGAGCGGGTAGGGAGGGTTCCTGTAGCCGTTCTGTGAGTGGCTCAGGTAGTCCTGGCTGTCCTGCGCCCCGAGGACGACCCGCCACCCTCCTTGACTGAACGTGATCGCCCAGGACGCGAGACTGCCGGTGAGGCAGCAGGCCAAGATCGTCGTCTTGATCGTCAGTCGGAGCGGCTGCCTCAGGCGCGCGTGCGTCACCCAGTAGGCGATCAGCAGGCAGGCCCAAGGCAGGACGGGCATCAGGAACCGCACCTGAGTGCTCGTCAAGACCCAACCGAGCGCGAAGACGCCGGTGAAGAAGGCCACCTGCCGCAGGGAACGAGGGAAGGGCTTGAACAGAAGGAGCAGTGGACACAGAAGCAAGAACAGGGGCGAGAACACGGCGGAGTTCTCGATGGAACCCATGGTGAGGTTCCACGGGAGAGCCAGGTAGTCCGTCAGCGACCGCAGGTGGCTCTGGGCTGCTTCCGCGGTGAACGCCTGGGCGCTCTGGAGTTGCAAGGCGTCCGGCCTGGAGAAGACTCCGGTGAGAAAAGGTGCGACCGGATTGCCGAACAGCACCGCGTTCTTGATCAGCCAAGGGGACACCACGAGGGCGGCGACAAGACCCAGGTACAGGCTGGCCTTGAGGACCCTCTTTGCGTCCGCCCTGCTTCTCCAGCCGTAGACAAGCAAGGTGGTCGCAAGGGCCGCGGGCACGACGGCGCCGGTGTACTTGGTGGCCATGGCAAGGCCGCTGAGAATCGCGCTGAGCACGAGCAGCGGGAAGGCCGTTGCCTGTGGGTCCGGCCGCCTCTCGGCCTCCAACCAGATGAAGAATGCGTACGCCGAGCAGACAGAGAAGAACGTGAGCAACAGGTCGATCCCACCGGCGGCAGAGGCCTGGCTCACGTGGAACAGCGTCCAGAAGATCAGCGCTCCCCAGAGCCCAGCGCCTCTCCACGACATGCGGCGGGCGAACAGGACCAGCGCCCCCGCGACGCCCACGCCGAAGAGCCAGCACAGCACCTTGGCCGCGATCTCGTTCTTCAGCAAGACGGCCAGGGCGTAGAGATACCCGGCTGTGGCAGGCATCCGCGCGAGCAGGTTCTCCGGCATGGGCATGAGCCGCCCGTTGAGCATGCTCAGCTGTGGCGCGCTGAAGTGGTAGGCCAGCGAATCGTAGAAGATCAGGGGGGTGAGGGCTCCCAGCAGGGTGACCACCGTATGGATCAGCAGTGCGCCGATGGCGATGCGGTCCGTGAGCTCGAGGCGAGGTCGGACTTCGACGTCACGTGGCGTTCTGCTCGTGGACGGGGTCTTCAGCGCCTGGGCGATCCCTACCGCAGCCAGTGAGCCCACCGCGATCCACGCACCGGGCGCGCTCAGCTGGCCGAGGGCCGTCAGCAGCACCGTGGCGTAGGACAAAGCACCGAGCCCGAGGGCGGCGCTGAAGAGCGCTCGCTCCCACGCGTGCAAGCCGTTGACCCTGAGCAGCGCGAGCAATCCACGACCCACGGTGACGGCCGCGACGAGAATGAGCAACGCGCAGGCCAGAACGGTGACGTGCTCCAGGGTGACCTCGAGGGTCACGTCACGGGCGGCAGAGAGGGCTTGCGTTCCGTCATCAACCGCCACTGACCAGGGAACGGGCAGCTCGCGAAAGTGTGCGCCAAGGACCAGCGCGCCCCACGCGGTGGCCAGGACGACGAAGAGCCACAAGGGGACGCGCAGCGAGGGCACCGAGGCGTCGTCGGGTGACGGGCGGGGCTTGGTCAACGCCTCCACCCTCTGCTGCTCACAGGGGCGTCAGCTGCGCCGGCTGATCATGTCGGCGATGAGGCCGCTCAACAGAATCTGCAGAGCCGCCACCAGCAGCAGCACCGGGGCTTCGCCCAGCCCGCCGGGCAGCATGATCGACTGCCACAGACCGTAGGCCATGCCGGTGAAGGCCAGCAGCGCCGCCGGGGGCACGAAGACCTTGAGCGGCTCGAAGAACACGCAGACCCGCAGGATCAAGATGACGAAGTTGAGCGTGTCGTGAATCGGGCGGATCTTGCTGCGCCCCGTACGCTGGTGGTAGTCGATGGGCACGTAGACCACCGGGTTGTTCTGGGCCAGCATCGCCAGCAGTGTGGTGGTGGTGAAGCTGAAGCCATCGCTGACCAGCTTGAAGTACTGGCTGACCACATCGCGGCGCATGACCCGCAGCCCCGAGTTGAGATCAGGAATGGGGTGCCCTGAAAGGTAGTGGGCGAACCAGCGCAGAAAGGCCTTGGCCGGCCGGCGAATCAGGGGGATGTGCACGTGCTCGCCCGTGCGCGAGCCCACCACCATGGCGGCCCTCTCGTCGACCAGTCTGGCGTAGAGTTCGGGCAGTCGCTCGTTGGGGTAGGTGCCGTCCGCGTCGGTGATGGCCACCACGTCGGCGTTCGCCGCCCGGATGCCCGTCTTCAGCGCGGCGCCGTAGCCCCGGTTGTGCTCGTGGGAGACGAGCCGCACCACGCCGAGCTTGGCGGCCAGGTCGGCGACCTGCTCGCCCGTCCCGTCGGAGCTGCCGTCGTCGACCACCACGATCTCGTGCTCAAGGCCGGAGCTGGCCAGTGTGGCGGCCAACTCCTCGATGGTCGGGGTCACGGCTCCCGCTTCGTTGTAGGCCGGGATGACGACGGTGAGGTCCATGGTGATTGGCGCCAGGGCAGTCTGTGACGGAGGTGGTCGAGAAGGGGCAGCGTGGCGATTGTGTCCGATCGACGGGACGGACCGGGAGGTCATTCGGCAGATTCGTCGGGGATCGCCTCTCGGCGGCGGGCTCTTGGGCCCAGCTGCCCCGGGTGTGAGCTCGGGGTCGGGGTTATGGTGGCCGGGAACAGGATCTGCCCGTCCCACGTCCAAGGTCGTCCATGGCCCATCCAGACTCTCGACAATCAGCCGGCCTCGCGGCCCAGCGCCCAGAAGAAGCCGGGGTGATCATCATCTTGGCCATGTTGGTGCTGTTCGTCCTGCTGATCGTGGTCTACCAGGTGTTCATGACCGCCGAGGTCGAGCTCGAGGTCGCCAGCCAGCGCCTGGTTCAGGCCCAGCACCGCAATCTGGCCGAGGCCTGCAGCCTGACCGCCCAATCGGCGCTGCTGATCGATCTCGAAGATGCAGCCGCCGAAGAAGAAGCGGCTGCGGGAGAGGGCGGAGACTCGGGCTTTGGCGACGACGGGTTTCCCACCGAGGGCGACGGAGAAGGCAGCGAAGGAGGGGCCACTGCAGCCGAGGTGGCCCTGCTCACCGACAGCCCCCTCGATTCTTGGGCTGACCCGGCGGCCATCGCGCCTCCCCTGGGCGAGGGCCTGAGCCTGTTCATCGAGATCATCGATGAGGACAGCAAGATCAACCTCTTGGGGCTCTGGACCCAGGATGAGGACCGCCGAGAAGAGTGGCGGGAGATCTTCACCAGGCTCCTGGACGAGGCCTTCGCTGGCACGGGCTTCGACCTGAGCCTGTCCGACGCCCTGGACCTCGTGGATGATCTGGACGACTGGGTTGAAGGCGATCGGGAGATCTTTGGGCGCCGGGAACCCCCCGAGCTGAAGCGCACCGACGCAGAGGACGCCCAGGCCGACGATGTCGACACGGACATCATCGAGAACGACGAGATCAACTTCCCCTTCAGCCTGAGCGAGCTGCTCCTGGTGGGGGACGTGCTGTCCCCCGAGCATCTTGATGGCTTCGTCGAGGACAACGTCTACTACCCCGGCTTGCGGGAGATGCTCACGGTCTGGAGCCACCTGGAGTTGAAAGCCGTCCCGGTGGATGACGAGGACGACGCCTTCTTCGGCAGCCCCCTGGGTTCGGCGGACGAACAAGAGAGCGATGCCGCTGAAGAGGAGCTGCCTGCCTCCTCGACCACGGCCAACGGGCAGATCAACTGCAATACGGCCCTCCTCCCCGTGCTGCGGGCCCTGGCCCCCGAGGACATCCCCACGTCGTTCCTCGAGAAGGTGATCGAGTTCAGGGAGAAGCTGCAGACGGTGCGGGACGAGCTGGAGAGCGGCGACCGCTTCGAATGGGAAGAAGACCCGGACGACCCGGAGGCAGGGGAACTCGACGAGGATGATCCCGCCTACTACGTCTTTCAGGAGCCAGAAGAGATCTTCGACAAGGTGTCCGAAGAATGGGACCTGTCGGTCTTCACGGACGAAGGGGAGAAAGAGCTCTTCCTTGGCCGTTTGGGTGTTGTTAGTGAGGTCTTTACGGTAAAGATACTTATCCTTGATGAAGATCGGGGCCGGCGTAGCAGCTTCCGTACCGTGGTCTGGAGGGTCGGCGAAGAGGAGCCCCGCTGCGTGGTCCTGCGCCCGCTGGAAGCCTACGCAGACACCCGCCGAGTGGACGACTACCCCGACTCGGTCGACGACACCGGAGAAGACCGTTTCTTCTGATTCTCGCCGCTGATCGGGCCTCGCCGCCGCCCGGCCCTGGGGGGCGTTGACCCGCGTTGGCGGCGCAAGATATGGTATGGGGCTCGACGCTGGCCAGAAACTGGCGTCCCGCGGAGTGCGTCCCCTTGATGATCTTGCTGCGACCGGACGCCGGTCTGCCCGAACGGTCTTCCGTGCGGGCAGCTCTCGACGAGCTGCAGATTGTCGTCGAGGAGGCTCGTCTGGTCGATCGAATCGCCTTTCTTGTCACTGGTGGCGACACCAGCTGGCCTGCCGACAGCCTGGCCCGGATTCCGGGCGTGGACAAAGTGGTGCCCTTGGGGCACGACGCCACCCTGGTCGAGGCGACCCTGGGCCAGAACGGCCAGGGACGCACGGTCTCCGTGGGCACGGCTAGTTTTGGCGGCGGGCAGGTCGGCCTGATCGCGGGCCCCTGCACTGTCGAGTCACCCGACGCCCTGCTGCAGATCGGCCGGTCGGTGCGAGAGTCAGGGGCGGCGGCTCTTCGTGGCGGCGCCTTCAAGGTGCGTACCTCGCCTCACAGCTACCAGGGTGGCGGTCCAGCTGCCCTCTCTGAGCTGGCGGCTGTGGCCCGCGAAGTGGGGCTGCCCTTCTTCACCGAGCTGAACGATCCCCGGCAGGTCGAGCAGGTCGTCGACCGCATGGACGCGATCCAGATCGGCGCCCGGCACATGCAGAACTTCCCTCTGCTGAAAGAGGCCGCCGCCACGGGGATGCCGATCCTGCTCAAGCGTCACATGGCCGCTGACGTGAAAGAGTGGCTGCTGGCCGCCGAGTACATCCTGCAGGCGGGCAACGACCAGGTGATCCTCTGCGAGCGGGGCATCAAGACCGCCGATCACCACGTGCGCTTCATGCTCGACGTCGGAGTCATCCCGTACCTGAAGCGGCGCGTGGGTTTGCCTGTGGTGGTCGATCCGTCCCATGCCGCTGGCGACTGGCGTCTGGTGGCACCCTTGGCTCGGGCGGCCATCGCCGCGGGCGCCGACGGCTTGTTGGTCGAGGTGCATCCCCGCCCGGAGACCACCCGCTGCGATGCCTCACAGGCCTTGCCGCCCGGCGACTTCGATTCTCTGGCCCAAGATGTCCGTCATCTGCTGGCCCTCGATGGCCGGGAGCTCTGCGAGCCTCTGGCGGGCCCGTCCTCATCCCGTAATGCAGTGGGTGCCTGAGTCATGCGTCAATCGTTCATCGCTGGCAACTGGAAGATGCACATGGACGGCGAGTCGATCGCCGCTTTTTGTGCCGAGCTGGCTTCGGCGAGCCTGCCCGCCGACGTGCGCGTGGGCATCTACCCGCCGTTCGTCTACCTGCCCCAGGTGCTGGCCGCCCTCTCGGGCACCAACGTCATCGTGGGGGCCCAGACCTGCCGCCCCGAAGACAAGGGCGCCTTCACCGGCGAGGTGTCCGCCCGTCAGGTCAAGGACGTGGGCGCGACCTCGGTGATCGTCGGTCACAGCGAGCGCCGGCACGTCATGGGCGAGACCGACGCCGATGTGCGCGCCCGCCTCGACGCGGCCCTGGCCCACGGTCTTGATGTGGTGCTCTGCGTGGGCGAGACCCTTGAAGAGCGTCAGGCCGAGCGCACCGCAGCCGTGGTGGCCGCTCAGCTCGACGCCGGCGTCAACGGTCTCGACAGCGCGATCCTGAGCAGCCGGGTGACCGTCGCCTACGAGCCTGTCTGGGCCATCGGTACGGGGCTTACCGCCTCGCCAGCCCAGGCACAAGAGGTCCACGCCATGCTCCGTGGCCGCCTCGCCGAGGCCTTTGGCAGCGCAGTCGCCGCCGAGGTCGCAATCCAATACGGAGGCAGCGTGAAGCCCGACAACGTGGTCGAGCTCATGGCCTGCCCTGACGTCGATGGTGCCCTGGTGGGCGGCGCCTCTTTGCAGTACGACAGTTTCTCCGCCCTCGTAAATCACGGGAGTTGATGGATGATCGAAAGCATCCTCTGGGTTCTTTTCATTCTCGTTTGCCTCGGCATCAGCGGCCTCGTCTTGCTCCAAGAGGGCAAGGGCGGTGGGTTGGGTGATGCCTTTGGTGGCGCCGGTGCCCAGACGTTCGGCGTCAAGGCTGCGGGCGTGGCCAAGGTGACGGGCTACCTGGTGGCCTCGCTGATGGTCCTTGCCATCGTGATCACCAAGATGCGTACGGGTGAGTCGTCCGTTGCGGGTCAGTTGGGTGGGGGCGATCTGCCGGCCATCGAGCTTCCCAGCGACGGCGGTGCCGCGCCAGCCGACGGCGGTGCTGCCCCAGGCGACGGCGCTGGTGCCCCAGCCGACGGCGACCCCAGCGACAAATGACCGTCCACGCGGGTCCCCGCAAGATGGGGCTCGGGGTCTGGGTCGTCTGACGTGGCCTTGGTCAGCATGACGGGCTACGGTCGCGCGACCAGAAGCACCGCCAGCCTGGCGGCTACGGTCGAGGTCCGTACGGTGAACGCCAAGCATCTCGGTGTGCGCTGTCGTGTGCCCGGCGAATGGGTGCGGCTGGAACCACGCATCGAGGCGGTGGTCCGGGGCGCGCTGTCTCGCGGTGCGGTCGACCTGTTCGTCAAGATCGAGCTGGCCGCCGGGGCCCGTCGTCCGCTGATCGACCAGGAGACCCTGTCCGTCTACCGCAAGGTTCTCGACGACCTGGGTGGCGGCGACAGCTCGTCACTCTTGCGCCTGCCCGGGGTGGTCTCCCTGAGTGAGCGGCGCGTGCCCGAGCGCACCGTCGAACGCACGGTGCTCGGTGCGGTGAAGGACGCGGTCGCCGAGCTGCTAGACGCTCGCAAGGCAGAGGGCGCGCGACTGCACAAGGCGCTGAGCCGAGAGGTCTCCACCATCCGCCGCCATCTGGCTGCGATCCGCCGGTTGGTTCCGGCCGAGGTGCAGCGCCACCAGCAGGGGCTGCACCGGCGCCTGTCGCTGTTGCTCGAAGGCCGTGGCGTGGCCCTTGATGATCCGATCTTGATGCGCGAAGTGGCGCTGCTCGCCGACCGAGGCGATGTGACCGAAGAGCTCGACCGGCTCGGCAGCCACGTGGCGGCCCTGGGCGATGCGCTGCAGGGCAACGGGCCGGTAGGTCGCGAGCTCGACTTCCTGCTGCAGGAGATCGGCCGCGAAGTGAACACGGTGGGGTCGAAGAGTTCGGCGGTGCCCATCACCCGCCGGGTCGTGCAGTTGAAGACCGCCGTAGACCGGCTGCGCGAACAGGTGGCCAACATCGAATGAGCGCCTCAGCCGGAAGACTCGTCGTGATCTCGGGCTCCAGCGGCTCGGGCAAGAGCTCGATCATCTCGCGCCTCAAGGCCCACCCCCGGGTCAGGGTGTCGGTGTCGGCCACGACCCGTCCCAAGCGCGAGGGCGAGATCGATGGCGTGCACTACCACTTCATGGACGAGGCCACCTTCCGCGAGCGCAACAGCCGTGGCGACTTCGTCGAGACCAACGACGTGTTTGGCGCCGGCAACCTGTACGGCTCCTTGAAGGCCGATCTGGACAGCGCACTGCTGCGTGCCGGCGAGGTCTATATCATGGAGGTCGACGTGGTGGGGGCGCAGAGCATCACCGCAGCCTCCTACGACGGTGCGCACTTCTTCATCATGGCTCCGACGCGGGCGGTGCTGGAGCAGCGCCTGCGCGACCGGGGCACCGACAGCGACGAGGCGATCGAGCGCCGGTTGGCCACGGCCGACAAAGAAGAGAGCATGGCCCGAGAGAGCGGCGCCACGCTGATCACGAACGAAGACATCAACGAGGCGGTCAAGACGATCCTGGTCAAGCTCGACCTGGACCCATTGCCAGCCTGAAACACAGGCCCCGGCGAGCAGCGTCCGGGGCCTACAAGCGAATCCGAACCACACAGTATCGAGGACCAAGAATGGACCGCACCCGCGTGATGGATCTGGCCGACAAAGTCGGCGGGCTGTTTCGACTCACCGTGCTCCTGCAGAAGCGGGTGCGCGAGCTCGTCAGCGGCTCCCCGCCGCTGATCGAGGTCGAGACCACCAACCCCATCGACATCGCCATGGCAGAGATCGACGCCGACGCGATCGAGCTGGTCGACCTCTCCGAAGAGGAGATCAAAGCCCTGGAGGCCGAGACCAAGATGGCTTCCGAGGAGGCCGAGATCCTGGAGGCCCTGCGCTCTCGGGTGACCAGTGGCGCCGAGGTCAAGGCTGCCGCTGCCAAGACCGCATCGCCAGCGAAGCCTGCGGCAGCCCCAGCAGCCAAAGAAGAGGCTCCTGCTGCCGAAGAGGTGGCTGCTCCCGCCGCCGACGACGCCGCCAAGCCCGATGGTGACAAGGCCGCGGACGACACCGTCAAGGCCGAGTAGTTCTCGCCGGCCAGCCTGACGTCTCCACGGAGCTGCCGGCTCGTTCCCGGCAGTTGGGAGCGCATCGGGTCGGGTCATGGCTCAGGCCAACATGCCTCTGCCCACGATCGACGGTGTCATCGTCGATCGTGGGCAGAGGCAGTTCTTCGGCTACAGTGCTTCCCGATCTGATCGGAGGCACGACATGAAGACGCTCTGGCTTGCCCTGGCCCTCGGGGCTGCAAATTTGGCCGTCTCCGCCGGGCCCGGGCCTGCGTCGACACGGCGAGAGGTGGCGACGATTCCCCTCGCGAGTCTCGTGGAGATGAGCGACGTCATTGGCGTGGGCATGGTCGTCGGTGAGTTCGACGGCGTGGCCACGTTTGAGATGTTGCACGCTTGGAAGGGCGCCGACGGCTTTGACTCCCGGACCACGTTTCGGGCCACGCCGACCTGGACATGCGACACGTCCACTGCAGTCATGGGAGAGGTCTCGGTGATGTTCCTGAAGGCCAAGGGGGCCGACGACGAAGGCGCCCATGAGTACGCCATCGCCCATAGCGGCCGGGGGCGAATGCCTCTTTCGCCTGATGCTGGCAAGGCCCGGGTCGTCTTCCAGGACATCGCCATGCCAGTGATCATGGGCTCCATGCGGTGTGCCGAGGAGAGCAAGACTCCATGGCAGTTCACTGCCGACCTGGTGGCCTTGCGAGCGCAGGTCGTGCTGGCCATGCACCGGGCAGCTGAAACGGACGCCCGTTGAGGCCTCGCACATGACGACCCGGAGTCATGTGCGCGAAGAGGTGTTCGCAGCGTCTGCAGCGGAGCTGTTTGCCTTGCTCCACACGCCAAGCGCGATACGAGACTGGTGGGGCGCTGCGCGAGTCATTGTCGCCGCGGTCGAGGGTGGCACATGGGCGGCGGCTTGGGGCGAAGACGAAGACGCTCCTGACTACACAACCGTGGCGACCGTCCTTGCCTTCGACGCTTCTCGGCGGCTGGTGTTGGGCGACTATCGCTACACCGCCAAGACCGGCGAGCTGCCGTTCGACGCTGACTTCGTGACCGAGTTCCTGGTCACCGAGGATGGCGACGGTGCGCGGCTGAAGGTCACCCAGAGCGGGTTCCCGGCTGGGCCCGAGGCTGACGAGTACTACGCAGGCTGCGAGGTGGGCTGGGAGCCGACGTTCGCAGGCATCCGCCGGTTCTTGGCTGAGCGGCGCACCTCGTGACCGGCGACGAGGCAGTCACGGGAGCGCACTTCATCCTCTTCGTCGCTGACCAGGCAGCGAGCGCACGCTTCTACAGCTCGCTGCTGGGCAAGGCGCCCAGGCTCGATGTCCCAGGCATGACCGAGTTCGATCTCCCCGGAGGCGTTGTGCTGGGTTGCATGCCCGCCTCAGGGATCAGCCGGTTGTTGGGCCCGGCGTTGCCTGACCCTGCTGGGGCGGCAGGTGTTCCCCGTTGCGAGCTGTATCTGGTGTGCGCCGACGTCCAAGCCACCTTGGAAAGGGCGCTCGCCGCAGGGGCGACCGAACTCTCAGCGGTGAGCGCCCGCGACTGGGGTGATCGGGTCGGTTACTGCCTCGACCCCGACGGGCACGTGGTGGCCGTGGCTGAACGGTAGACCTTCGCCTAGCCAGCGCCCGTCAGCATGGGCGGGCCCTGCTTGGCGTGGCCGCAGGCGGGTTGGCGGCGAAGACAACGGCGACTTGCTACGGCCCACCCACCACAGTGCCGGCGTCGCCCTGGGGTTGGCCGTCCGCGTCGATCCATGAGTCGAGCACCACGCCGTTCTGGCGATCGGTGAGCTTGCGAATCAAGGTGGCGCCCAAGGGTCCTTCGAGGTTGGGGTTCTGTGACCCGTCTCGCAGGTTGGGCCCCACGCCTGGCGCGAGCATGGGGTGATTGTCGCTGGCGTTGCTGTTGCCGTTGGCTTCGACGATGCGGTCCATGTCGAAGGCTGCGTTGCTCGGATCAAACGTGATCGACGCCGGGGCCACGCCTCCCGCGCCCGCCCGGTTGGCGTTGGTGTCGAGGGGATTGACCGGCGCGCCGGTCTCGTCGAACAAGAACAGGCCGCTGCCCAGGCCCGCCACCATGTGCACCCAAACTGGCGAGTTGAGCTGGTTGCCCGGGTTGGCGCCGATGTGGGTGGCCAACATGTCGTAGTCGAGGGCGCCGTAGTTGCCCAGGGCCATGTCGTTCACGAAGGCATCGTAATTGGCCGGGCCGAAGCTGGTCAGGCCATCGTCGGTCAGGTGGCACGCCACACAGTAGCGTGGTCCTTCGTTGGTTGCCTCGACCCGGCCACGAATCGAGTGGGCCATCATGGCGTTGTGGCTCAGGGCAGCGGCGCCATTGCTGGGATTGTTGCCTGCGCCGTTGCGATCTGAGAAGGCGAAGACGTCAGAGTCGTCGCCCTGCTTGTCTCGGTACTGGAAGAACATCTTGGTGTTCGTGGACATGGTGCTGATGCGGTTGGCTGCGCTCACGCCGAGCTGAAAAGGCACGGGCGACTGATAGACGAAGTCGGCGTTGCGCTCCCTGAAGACGATGCGCTCGCCGGTGATGTTGCTGAAGGTGTTCTGGTTGTTGGTGTACTCGCCCTGCAGATGGCAGCCCGAGCAGGTGTTGCTCCAGGACGAGTGGCACGAGGCGCAGTCCATGCGGTCGCTGTGGCTGAAGCCGCCGCTGGCCATGGTGTTCTGCTGGGGGCCCAGGCCCGTGGCGTCGTCCCCGTCGTCACGTCCCATGGCGTAGGAGGCCATGTCGCTGTACACCGGCTGGCCGTCGAAGGCGTGCACGGCGCCCGTGTCCACCACCGTGTCGCGGGTCTGGGGGACGTAGTGCACCGCGCCCGTGAGTCGGCTGGTGAGCAGGTAGTCGCCGCTGGCCGAGCGGGCCACGTGGGGCAAGGCGTTGCCCTGACCATCCACCGCCAGGTCGGCGGCGTTGCCGTCGTAGTCTGTGCCTGGCGTCGTCTGGGCGTAGGCGCTCACCGAGCCGTGACAGCTCTCGCAGCCGATGGCCACGCCGTGCTCCATGCGGCTGCCGATGGGGGACTCACCTGCGGCCACGTCACCGCCGTGAAGATCGAAGCTGCCATGGCAGTCGATGCAGCCCATGCCCGCGGCGTAATGCACGTCCTCGGGCGTGTCGTCCCGCCCGTCACCGTCGTAGTCTTCGAAGACGATGTACTGACGGTCCCGGCGGCCGTTGAAGGTGTCGTTGTCGACCACGGGGTCGAACAGTCGGGGGTCGTTGCGCGTGTCCTGATAGCTCACCGGGTTGAGTGGATACTGGAAGCCCTTGCGCAGGTCTTCGTTCTGGTCGAGGCGAATGCCCCAGTACTGCATCACCGTACGATTGCTGCCCTGGTGGCAGCCCGCGCAGGCGTAGTCGTTGATGCCCTCGATGGACTCGCCAGTCGGTGTGGTGTGCGCCACGCTGGCGATGCGATGGCTGACCACGTGGGGCCGTTCGGGCGCCTTGATGTTGTCCGGGTCTGCGGGTTCGGTGCGGTTCACGTTGGGGTCCAGGCCGGCGAAGCGCCCGTCCTTGGCGTAGGGCATGTGGCAGGCGGTGCAGCCAGACGACCTGAAGTCGCCGTAGCGGTTGTTGGCTCCCGCGCTGCCCAGGTGACAGTCGCCACAGGTGAAGGCGACCTGCTCGTGGTAGAGGTTGGCCAGGGGCGAGTCAGTGATGACCTGGTTGTTGGCCTGGCGATCGAGCGAGAGGTTTGCCGCGTCGTAGAGGCCGTTGTTGTGGATCGCGTCGGGGGACGTGTCCCCGAAAGCGCTGAACACGGGGAACTCGAGCAGCTCGCCCACGGCGCCCACGTTGTTCACGTTGGGGACGTAGTCCGGGTCGTCCACGGCCCTGAAGGCCAGGTCGGCCGCGGTGTCTTCGAAGAGACCTTGATGCGCGGGGATGGCGTTGTCCGCGCCGATGGCGAAGGTGGCGCCCGAAAAGATTCCCGTGGCCGTGCCGAGCAGCCCGTTCGAGACCGTCTTGGCGTGGTCGGCGTGGCAGAGGCCGCAGCTGCGACCGGTGTCGACCACGCGCAGGTCTCCCGGGTTGACGAACTGCAGATAGTCGAGGGCAGAGTAGGTCTTGCCATCGACGGTGTAGTCGGCGAACTGGTCGATGCCCGTGAGCGTCAGGCGATTGAAGAAGGCCAGGGCGTTGTTGGCGATGTTGTCCTCGTCGCCGATCTCTGGCGGCGGCGGCACGTGGCTGCTCTCCGCGTCGAGGCCTTGTCCGTCACCACCATGGCAGGTGGTGCAGCTGATCTGGTCGGCCCCTGGGAACGGGTGTGGGTTGAGGATGCCCGGGCCCTTGTAGTCGTTCATGGTCGAGGCGTTGTGGCAGATCATGCACGACTCTGCCGTGGCCAGGGCTGCGCTGCCTGAGCTGCCCCCCGAACATCCTGTCGTGAGCAAGGTCAGCAGGAGCGTGAAAACAATCCAGATCGTTCTTCGTTGCATGGCGGGGCCCGCGGGTGCGCTCGGTTCAGCCCTCGCGTCGTTCCGTCGGGGCACGGTTTGGCCATGCATGAGATCGGTGCGCGTCGGGCGGGTTCATCCTGTCGCCGGTCCCATCGTCGACACGGTGGCCCGACTTGAGCGACGACACGGGCAGGCCGCACGCTCAGGGCGTTTCGGCTTCGTTCCAGCTGGTGGGGCGGTGACAACGGTCGCAGCGATTGACCAGGCCGAGTGCCAGGTGGGGCGGGTTGTTGGCTCTGAACAGGTCGGCCTGGTGGCAGCTCTCGCAAGACGTGTCGACCGGTAGGAACACGCCCACCTCGCCCGCTTCGTGGCAGCGCCTGCACGACGTGGCGGCGTGAGCGCCCACCAACGGAAAGCGCGTGCGGGCATGGAGCTGCACCTGTCCTACAGGCTGCCAGCTGGTGTCCTTGTGGCAGCGGGTGCAGTCGGGCCCCAGCTGGCCTCGGTGCAGGTCTTCGTGGCAGCCAGCGCAGCCCTTCACGGCGAAGGCCGCCACGGGACCGCGGTCGTTGTGGCAACGGAGGCAAGCTGCGGTGCTGTGGGCACCTTGCAGCGCCACGCCGGTCTCGGCCATGTGGTCGAAACTGAACTCGTCTCGCAGCTCGTTCCAGCCCTCGCCCACATGGCACAACGAGCAATCGCTGGGGAAGCTGTCGTGGGGGATCACCGGGCCCAGCCCGTCCCACCAGCCGTGTCGCGGGCCGCGACCCAGTCCTGTGGTGGCGCAGGCGGCGGCGAGCAACAACCAGACCACGGCGATGGCGAGCCGTGGTCGCGAGAGGTAGCGTTGTGTCGAGGTGCGGGCGTCGTATGGGGTCATGACGGTCTCGATCCTAGAATCTGTGTTGCAGGAAGAGGCCCAGGGTCCAGGCGTTCTCGCCGTCCCAGAAGCGCCCATCGGCGTTGAGTGAGAGCAGCCAGTCGTCCGCGAAGGGCAGCTCTCGTTCGACGCGGATCCAGTGTTGCACGATGTCGGAGAAGTCGTTGGTGAAGCCTTCGTTGTCGTGGTCGGCGGCTTCGTAGGACAGGGTCCAGTAGCCCAGCTCTGCGTCCCATTGGTAGGCGAAGCGCGCGCCCACACCGGAGCTGAAGTCGCCCTTGGTGAAGAACGCGGTGGCGCTGGTCAGGCTGCCCTCCGAGCCCAGGTCGTCCAGGTCGAGGCTCAGGGCCACGTCGCCGCCGGACTCGTTCTCGTCGTTCCATGCGCCCAGGTCGCCGCGCAGCCGGGTCTTCTCGTTGAGCGCGGTCCAGCGGCTGCCGCGCAGACGATCGAGGCGCCCGTCGAGCAGGGTCGTGGGGGCGATGTTCGAGGGCAGGTCAGAGAGCACTTCGGGTACGCGCCGGTGGGTGTAGGAGACCGACGCGCCCTCGGAGTTCTCCCAGTACCGGCTGGCGCTGGCCTGTAGCTCGGTCAGCTCGAAGCCGGAACCCTTGGCCACGTCGGACTGGGTGTAGTAGTCCACCCAGGCGGTGGCGTGCATGTTCCAGTCGTCGCTGGGCAGGTAGTGCATCTTGGCGACCAGCAAGTCCCGGTCTCTCTTGCTGCCGTGCCAGGTCTTCTGCAGTCCGGCCGACGCGGAGAAGCGCTCGCTCTCGTCGCCCACCCAGCGATAGGACAGGGACGCCTGCGTGTCGCCGTTTGAGGAGAGGTCGCGATCGGGTGTGGGCACCGCGCCCGCGCTGGCAGAGAGTGTGCTCCCGTCGTCGAACCGTCGCCTCCATTCGTAGCCATCGAGCAGGCCGAACTCTGGCATGGCCCGCTGCAGGAAGCGTCCGACCTCGTGGCGTTCGTCCTCCCAGCGAGTGCCGCCCCAGCTGTAGGAGAGCCGGTCGATGCGCAGCTTCTGTCGCTGCTCGTCCGAGGCATCGAACAGGTGGGTGCTGCGGGTGCTCAGTTCGCCGTCGTAGTGCAGGCCGCCCCCGCGACCGAAGGGGTTGTCCACGAACACGTCGAGGCCGGCCCGCACCTGGGAGTCTTTGCGGTCCTCCAGGCTGCTGTCCGTGCGGTCGGCCCACAAGGTAAAGCGCCCGCTGGTGCGCGTGGGGCGCTGCTCGGGACGGCTGGGGTCCACTTCGGCCAGGAGCGGTTGGTCGAGGGTGTTCTCTGGCAGCTGCTGCTCCCAGGGAGGATGCTCTGGCGGAGCGGGTCGTGCGTCGCTGGGCTCTGCCGCGGGCGCTTCCAATCGGGACGAGGGGATCATGACCACCCCCGCCGTCCCGGGGCTGGGGACGAAACTGCGGTCGAGCAGGGTGACCTCAGCGGTGCGGTCGTGCACGGCCACCACGGCGCCCTTGCGCCCTGTCCCACCCAAGGGTCGCAACAAGACCCGGTCGCCCACCGCGACCAGGTCGCGAGCCCCGCGGTCCACGACGATCACGCCACCGGGCAGGGCCGTGGTGACGCGCAGGGCGAGTTGCTCGAAACCCTGTTCTTGGGCGAGGGTCCGCCCGCCGCCGAGCATGAACAGCAGCGCCGCAACGACCATGGCCAGATTGGAGCGGGTCCGCTGGCGTCCGTGGTTCTGGGGCGCGGTCATCGTGCCCCCTTTCGACGCAGGAGCAGGACATCTTCATGAATGCCGTGGCAATCTACGCACTCGATGGGCAGGGGCTGGTAGCGCACAACGTCGGGGCCCGTGCTGCTGGGCACCGCATCGTGGCAAGCGTCGCAAGCGAGGGCGGCGTGAGTCTCTGTCAACGGGAAGCGGCTGTCCTTGTCATGGTCGAAGGACAGTTGATCGAAGCCATCGGCGCCAGCGTGGCAGCGCTCGCATGAGGCCGCCGCGCCCGTGCCGAACTGTCCGGCGTGGGGAGAGTCGTGGCAGTTGGCGCAGCTCTTGCCTGCCGGGGCGCCCCAGTTCTTGTGGCCGGTCATGGGGCTCGACGAGCTGCTCTGGCTCTCGTGACAGCTCGAGCAGTCGGCCGCAGCGTGGTGGCCCACCAGATCGAAGCCCGTCCACAGGCCGTGGTCGTAGTCGTCGCGCAGTGACCTGAACGAGCTGGCGGTGTGGCAGCGCAGACAGCCGCCGCGGCCGCCGACCTCGGCGGGCAGGTGCGCGCCGTTGTAGCGCTGCTCGTGGGGGTCGCCGTGGCAGCTGCCGCAGGAGCGGGGGTGGCTCACGTGGTCAGCGATGCGACCGAAGCTGCGGCCCTGCGCGTCGGCGGTGGCTTCTCTGGGGTGGCAACTCTCGCAGCTGGCCTGATGGTGGGCGCCGTTCAGGGCGAAGCCGGTCCATCGGTCGTGGTCGAAACCATCGCCGGCGGCCCGCTCAAAGCCCGTGGTGTCGTGGCACTGGGAGCAGTCATCCGCAGCGGCGAAGGCGTCTCGGTGGCTGTCGTCGTGACAGCTGTCGCAGCGACTGGGAGTCTGCACAAAGCGCCGCACGCCCGTGTCCTCGGCGGGCTTGTGACAGGCGGTGCACTCCGCGCCCAGGTGCCGCCCGCTCAGGGGGAAGGCCGTCTGCTGGTGGCGCGTGCCATCAAACAGCGTCGGCTCGAAGGCGTCTTGCTGGTGACAGGCGAGGCAGGGCTGCTCGTTGACCTGACGCTCCTCGGGGATGCGCCCGGCGAACTGCCCGCCATGAGGGTCTTCATGACACAGCTGGCAAGACCGCTGTGCGCGCCCGAGGAACCGTGCCTCATAGGGCTCGCTCAGCTCGTCGTGGCAGCCTGCGCAGCCCACGTCTTCATGTGGCGCCGTCAGTGCGAAGCCTGTGCTGACATGCTGTGCATCGGTCAAGGTGTCCCTGGCCGCGGCGAACGACTCGTGGTTCTCTAGGTGGCAGGCGAGGCAGGCATTGCCCAGCACGTCGAGACGATCGTCGACGGCAGGCCCATGGTCCGCGGTCAGGCTGAAGCCCAGGTCGTGGGGAGTGTCGTGGCAGTCGGCGCAGCTTCGGTTCGCCTTGGCTCGCAGACCCAGTCGGTGACTGCCTGCCACGTCGTGACAGTCTCGGCAGCTGAGCGCACCATGCCCGCCCACCAAGGGCAGGGAGCGATCGTGTCCCGCGGGGTTGGGCTCTGAGAACCCCCTCTGGTCGTGGCATGCGGCGCAGTCGTTGCTCAGCCGCTCTTCGTGGGCGGGCTCGTGGCAGGCGTCGCACCTTTGTTCAAGACCTCCGAAGCGAGCGGCCCCCGCGGGCAGCACGTCGACGTCTGCGTTCTCGTGGCACTCGTTGCAGGTCAGCTCGTCATGGGCGCCGTCCATGATGAAGCCCACCAACACGTGATCGAAGTCGGCGGGTTCGTCGATGCCGCTGCGGGCAAAGGTCTGGGCGTTGACCATGGCGAAGGCGGGGCCGTGGTGCTCGCTGTGGCAGCGGGCACAGGCCAAGGCCTCGCTCTGATCCATGCTGCCGTGAAGACCGTGGCTCGTCTCGATGTCCTGTTGCGTGGTCTCGTGACACTCCAGGCAACCATCGGTCATGTTGGAGAACCAGCCGCCATGACAGAGCGAACAGCTGCCACTCTCGGCCAGCTCGGGGATGCGACCGTGCACGGTGGTCAGGGCTCCGGGCGCCGCGCGGTCGCTGTCGACGACCGCGGCGAGCACCACGATCAGCAGGGAGCACAGGCTGATCCAGAGTCTAGGTCGTCCGAAGCCCTTCAAGTCAGCGTCTCGAAGGAGTAGGTGGCCCTGTAGAAGAGCGCGAAGACGATGTGCAGTACGGTGAGCAGCACCATCAAGGTGGCCACCCATCGGTGCAGGTAGCGCCAGCTGCCGAGAAGGGCGCGCAGGTCTTCGTAGTGAGCGACGGTGAGCGCGCCGGACCACGCTTGGCGAGCCAGTCGAATGTCCCGTTCGACCAGATCCTTGGGGACGCCTGCTGCGGCACCTCTTGCGCGCAGGTCTGCCAGGGTGCGCCGCAGGTCTCGTTGGATGCCACAGAACGCCAGCGCCCGTCCCACGAATGAACCTCGCCACTGTCGCGCTGTCATCAGGGCCAGCACGTCGTCGCGCATCTGTGTGCCGAAGGCCCGGTGGACCTCGTCGTGTTGTTCGGGGAGGCTCTGTACGCGCTGTCGCACTTCGTCCAGGGCCAGCTCCCGGCCGTTGACGGCTCGGGGCACCCAGGCGTAGAGGTAGCGGCCGATGGCGCCGGTGACCGTGAGCAGCACCAGGGCCCAGAACGCGTGACCGCCCACGGTGTCCTGGGGGGACATGGTCGAGTGCAGCATGGCGCAGAGAAGAGCCAGGTTGCCCGTGGCCACGTGGGCCGTCATCCACCCTGAGAGGGAGCCGAACCTGAAACCGCGCACACCGGCGCGGCGCAACAGATACACCAGATTGACCATCACGAACACCACGGCGGCGATGCCCAAGGTCAGCCCGACGCCGAAACCTGGTCGCAAGAGCTGGTGCTTGCCGTGGGTGGGGCGGAGGCCTCTCGGCAGCAGGTAGTAGTCCGCCTGCGCCGCAGCGAACAGGAGCGCCATGAGCGAGACGGTGAAGGCGATGGCATAGGACCTCAGCGCGCCGTTGCCCTGCTCAACCCGGGGTGCGGGTGCGGGGCGTCGGGCGGGGTCGAAGGACACGCCGCACTGGCCCAGCAACTCGATGGGGGGCACGCCGCCAGCCATGATGAAGACGTCGTCGTTGGGCAGCAGCTCACGCCGCGGCGAGGCGGTCTGTGGGTCCGTGATGAGCAGCTCGACCTCGCCCTCCGCAATGGAGATCACTTCGCTGCGAGCGAGCACGGTGAGGCGCCCCTCTGAGCGGGCGCGCTCCAGGCCTTCGCTGTTGCGCAAGGCCAGGCGAAAGAAGCTCTCTCGGCGGTAGGAGAGAGTGACCGCGTTGCCCGGTTGGGCGCTGAGCGCCAGGGCTGTCTCGACCGCGCTGTCACCGCCGCCCACCACCAGCACGCGCCGGCCGCGGTGGCTGCGGGCGTCGATCAGGTCGTAGGCCACGTTGGGGCGCTCCTCGCCGGGGACGCCCAAGCGCCGGGGCGTGCCTCGCCGTCCCAGGGCCAGACAGACCGTGCGGGCGCGGCGTGTGGTGGTGCTGGTGGTCACGGTGAAGGCGCCGTCTGGATCTGCCGTCACACCGAGCAGCTGCTCGCCCCCGTGAAAGGGCAGCTGATGTTTGTGGGCCAGGTCGGTCCACAGCTCGATCAGCTGCTCCTTCAGGTAGGTGCGAGCGGGCATGGCGCCGTGAAGAGGCAGCTCGAAGGGTTGGCTGAGGACGAGCTTGGCTCGGGGATAGCGGGCTACCGTGCCGCCGATGTGTGCCTCGGTGTCGAGCAGGGCGCAGCTCAGTCCCAGTTCGGTCGCCTTGAGGGTGGCGGCCAGCCCCGCGGGACCAGCGCCCACCACCGCGAGGTCGAGAAGTTCGCTGTCCGCGCTGGCAGAGTGAACTCTCTGGGCCGCCGCGTTGGCCGCCGCCGAGCCCTGTTCCACCGCCGTCTTGATCAGCGCGTGGGCGGTCACCTCGCCAGCGAGGTAGAGACCGGGTGTGTCCGGGGCCTGGAGTTGCCCATCCAGCACGGGGACATCCCTGCGCTGCTCGAGGTTGGCGATCTCGACGATCACCGCGCCCACAGGGCACTCCCGCTCACAGGCAGAGACACCGATGCAACGGGTGCCGTCGATCACCGCTGCCTGGCCGTGCACCAGATCGAGCACGCCCTGTTCAGGACATGCTGAGACGCAGGTGCCACAGCCGAGGCAGCGGGACAGATCGACCACCGGGTGCTGCAGTAGCGCGGCCTCTCGACCAGGCGCGTCGGCCTCGCGGCGAGCGGCGATGCCCGCCTGCATGCGTCGCAGCTCGGCCTGGCGGACAAAGACACTGCCCAACGCCACACCCAGCCCCAGCACGAGTGCTGAGAGGAGGACCCAGATCATGCTTCAGCTGACTCGCTGTCAGCCGTCGATCGCAGAGTCGTCCGGGTTCACAGGGGCGTCTTCCGGGGTGGGTTCGGGGAGGCTCAAGGACCCGTCGTCGTCGGTCACCAGTTGGCCGGGCTCGCCGGTCGTGCTGCCAGCGGCCGCCGCCAGTCCCATTGTCTCGCCACCGGTCGCCGTCCGGGAGAGCATGAGCTGCCCCCGCAGAGCCGAGCTCATGACGTACCGTTTGGCAGCTTGCTGGCTGCTGATGAACTGCTGGTCGAGCATGGCCAGGCGCCGTTGCAAGCTGGCGTAGTCGGATTCCAGGGCGCTGACCGAGGCCGTGTTGAAGTCGTTGCCCAGAAAGAGCGCGTGGTCGTGGAGCACGGCGTTGAACAGGTGCAGGCCCTCTTGGGCGGGCTCCAGTTCGGTGAGCAACTCGCCGTAGCGGGCCAGCGTGTCGTCCAGCCGACTCTGGCTGCTCTCGCGCATCTTCTCGCTGCGGAAGGCGCGCAGGTCGGCGGTCCAGTCGGAGAAGACAGCCTGGGCAGCGGCCTTCATGGGCACCACGCTCGCCGTGAGCTGGGCTTCCTGCTTCTCTGAGTTCTGGATGGCGTCGATGAACGAGGCATAGGCAGCCAGGGCGTCGCCACCGAAGTCGGGGCTGATGATCACGTTCAAGGTTTCGACCGCGTCAGCCATGCGTCGCCGAGCGATCACGGTCTCGACGTGAACCCGTTCAATGCTGGCCAGCATGGTGTCCACCCGGCGCAGGCTCTCGTCTTCTTGTTCTACTAAGAGGTTCGAGAGGCTGGAGCAGGCGCTGAGACTCGTGAGTAGCAACAAGGCGGCGGCCCCGTTGCGAAGGGTAGGGAGAGCCACGTTGGATTCCTCGCGACGATTTCAGGGGGCGACACTCACGCACCGACCGCGGCGGTACCGCGGAAGGGCGTCGATGTCCTGTCGTCCAGGGTGGGGGCACGTCTTCAGACGGTGCGCCCGTACGCTCTACCCTGGTCGCTGATTTGTCGTCGAGAGAGGGGGACTGCTTGAGCGGTTGCCAGAAACTCCGGGATCAGGAAGCCGCCTTCAGTCGCTTCTCGCGCATCAACACGTAGAGCCCCGCGGCGCACAAGAGCCACTGGAAGCCGTAATAGCTCCACAAGGCCTGGCTGATGCCACTGGTGAATCCGTAGCTGTGCAGACCGACACCGAGCAGGTTGACGCCCCACCAGGAGAAGGCGATCACCGTGCCGCTGAACGCCGCGGCGATGTTGATGCCGAACTCGCGCAGATAGCCGCCCATGCGCCCGTGCAGGATCAGCACCTGGGACAGCACGATGAGCAGCGCGCCGTTCTCCTTGGGATCCCAGCCCCAGAAGCGGCCCCAGCTCTCGTTGGCCCAGATGCCCCCGAGGATCGTCCCCACGATGGAGAAGATCACGCTGAAGGCGAGCACGCCGTAGGTCATGCGGGTCAGGTTGCGATAGAAGGTCGGGTCGTCCTTCTTGCGTCCAGTGATTTTGCCCAGCAGGTAGATGCTGCCAAGGAGCGCCGAGAGCAGGCCAGCGGAGTAACCGATGGCGATGCAGGTGACGTGGGTGGCCAGCCAGAAGTTGGTGTCGAGCACGGCCACCAGGCTGGGCATGGTGTCCTGCTTGTCGAGGATCTCGTAGCCGCTGGCGATATACACGCCGATCACGCCGACGATGGCTGCCGCCGAGAGGCCGATGCGCTGTCGGTTGATCCACTCCATGACCAGTCCGACGGTGGCGCCGAAGGCGGTGACAAAGATGACCGATTCGTAGAGGGTGGAGATGGGGGGGCGTCCACGGATCACGCAGCGGTAGACGATGGCCGTGATCAGGGCGGCGGTGGCCGCGGCCACGAGCACCCAGCCCAGCCGGTAGGCGATCATGTTGCGCGGGCGCAGCCACAGGATGGCCGTGACCAGGAAGCCCAGCAGGAACAGGATCTTGCTCTTCGCGATCCAACCAGCCTTGTAGTAACCCAGCTCGAGTTCGGTGCTCTCGTACTCGCCCCGGGCCTTTGCCAGGGCCACGGTCGTGTGGTTCAAGGTGCTCAGGTGAGCGCTGAACTCGTCCGCGACGCCCGCAGAGCGGCTCAGGCCGATGATGCTTCTCAGGGCCTGGTCGTGCTCTGCAGGCAGCTCCTTGCCCTCCATGCCCAGACCGAAAAGGGCGTTGCCCGTGGTCCACTCATCGACGGCGGGGTCGGTGGTGTCTGGGGGCACGAGGGCCAGCATCAACGCGCTGCCCGCGAGGCGGTAGTTGTAGTCGTCGATGCTGCCCGCCAGGGAGTAGAGCTGGTCCTGCACGAGCGTGCGTTGCTTCGGGTCGATCATGCCGAACTCCCGAGCGAGCTCGAAGAGCTTGTTGATGCCCGTGCCCTGGTCGTCGATGGCCAAGGTGTTGAACGAGTAGCGATCCCTCGGCTTGAGCCCCTCGGTGTCGAGCCCCATGGCTTCGAGCACCTTGAGGTTCGAAACCAGGAACACGGGATAGTCCCGTGAGCGATCGGCGAAGAACATGGTGTCGAGCAGCCACTCCACCGGGGACAGCTTCTCGCCAGCGGCGGTCTCGACGGAGCGCTTGCCCGAGTACCTCAGCAGGGTGAAGCTGGCGAAGGTGTGCAGGGGCTTGACCCGTCCGCCATCTTGGATGGGCAGGCTCTCGGCGTTCGCGATGTCGGCCTCTGACCATGGGCCCACCCTGAAGGGCGGCGGGTCCATGTGCTGGCTGTGATCGCTGTGACCATCGTGTGCGTCGTCGGCCTGCTCGACCTCGGCATCGGCACCCGGCGCCTGCTGCCAGGGCGTGGCCTGTGCAGGAGTGGTCAGGGTGGCCAAGAGGGCTGTCGTCATGACAGCGAGGGTCGTCCAGCGCAGAAGAGTCATCAGGCGGCCTTTCCTTCGGCGCGCACGTAGCGCGTCAGACGGTTGGAGAAGTGCAGCACCAGCCCGGCGGCGATGATGATGCAGGCATAAAGCGGGTACTGGTCAGCGGGGTTGCGGACGACTTCCATGGTGGAGAACAGCCTGTCGCCAGGCCGTGCGTTTGCGGGGCCCCAGCTGGTCTGGTAGATGACCAGGCCCTCGTCTCGCAGAGGCTCGTTCATGGAGATGGTCTGTTGTCGGGGTGCGCCTTCTTCGGTGACGGTGACGTCGCTGAAGAACGAGCGAGCCATGCCCATGCCCGGGTGGTCATCCTTGGTGAAGTCTTCGAGCTTGATCGAGAAGGGCAGGCGATAGCGCTCTTTTCGCAGGTCGATGGCCCAGCGCTCACCGTTCACGTCGACCACCCAGGGCGCCCGACTGCGAGTGGAGAGGATGCCCTGCTGCCTGGTGCCGTCGACCTTGTTGACGAGCGACACGTACAGGGCGGCCCGGTTTCTCTCGGCGCTCTCGTCCGGCGGGAGCTGCTGCAGGAACGCCCCATCGACCACGGGCACATCCACCGTGAACATGGGCCCCTTCTGCCGGGGGCGGGCGTTGCGCATGGCTTCGTCCACCACGATGTCGAAGGGCAGCACGTCAGAGCGCAGGGTGGCGCCCTCACTGGCGAGGAACTGCTCCTCGGGAACGGTGATCTGGCGCACGCCCTCGTCGCCCAGGTCTTGGTGCAAGATGATCTCGCTGCGGTAGTAGCTCTGATAGAAGTCTGACTCTTCACCTTCGTACAGGGTCACGTGTCCGTTCTGGCTGAAGAACAGGGTGATGAAGCCTGCGATCAGCAAGAACAGGATGCCGAAGTGCGTCACCAGGATGCCCATGTTGGCCTGCTTGCGCCGCAGACGGACGACGCCGCCGACGAAGAGGTTGGCGAAGAGCAGGCACATGACCAGATAGGCGCCAGGCAGGGGCACGGGGATCGGCCCGGCCCAGTGCACCAGGAAGAGCGACTCGAAGTACTTCTTCTGCACGTCGAACAGGCCCATGTGGACCTGCTCCAGCGTGCCCAGCCAGGTCAGCAGGCTGAGAAACAGCAGCAGGATGCAGCTGAGACCGATGGAGCCAAAGGGCTTGAGCAGCTTGTTCAACAGGGTGTTCATGTCTGTGTCCTTGCGGCCTCAGCCCCCGTCCGCAAAGCGGATGGATTGGCAAAACTCGAGAAAGGAGTCCCGTTCGAGGGCCAGTGCGTCCCGATCTCCGATCATCTTCACGAAGACCGTGCGCTCGGGCAGCTCGCGAATGACGCCGAGCATGAGCGCCTCGTCGAGGGCGTCCGTGCCCATGCCCGTGAAGGAGCCTTCGATCTCGACCATGAGTGCAGACCCGTCGAGCATGGGGATGCGGTCCAGGGCGGCGAACTCGTCGACGCCGAAGGTGGACTGGCCCATCTGCTGCCGCCAGCGGTTGATGTTGGCCAAGGAGCCGCCACCGTCACCGCCCAGGATGCTGATGTAGCACTGGTTGTCGTCGCCGCCTCCCACCGCGTAGTTGACCAGGCGCATGGGCCGGGGTGCGGTGACCTGCCAGCCCTGAGGTGCGTCCCAGGAGAGGCCGTCGCCCGTGGTCGCATCGGCGCCGGAGGGCATCGGTGCCGCCGGGGCGGGGGTGTTCGCCTGGGCCATGGTGCCTGCGCCAGCGGGGCCATGGTTGTGGCCTGCGTGGGCGTCCGTCAGTGACGCCGCCAGGCCTTCAAACGAGGCCTTTTGCGCGGCCACCACGCTCCCTGGTCCGACGATCTTGAAGAACAGGCTCTTGGCGCCGGTGAAGGCCAGCAGCCCGATCATGCGGGAGCCCTTTGCGTTGCCTTCGCCGCCCATGCCAGCGAAGGTTCCGGTCGCGTCGAAGACGGTGGCTGGGCTGCCCAGCAGCTCGCCCATGGGCAGGGCCGCCAGGGCCTCGTCATCGAGCGGCTCGAGCTGCATCTGTCCGCGCCAGCGGTTCACGTTGGCCGCCAGTCCGCCGCCGTCGCCATCGAGCACGGTCAGGTAGCACTGGGTGTCGTCGCTTCCCGCGACGCCGAAGTTGACCTGGCGGAACTGGCTGGGCGGCAGTTCGGTCCAACCGTCTGGCAGCTCGAAGGTGAAGTCGGGCCCGTGATCTTGAGCGCCAGCTGCCGCCATGTTGCCGGTCTGTGGAGAGGCGAATCCGAACCGCTGCGCCATGGTTCTCTTGGCGGGGAAGCGGCCGTCGGCGAGCACTTCGCCCTCACCGATCTCGTGGGCCTGTCCGCTCGGCTCGCTGCAGGCAGCGGGTAGCAACAGCGGCAACAACAACAGGATCGAGGGCAGGCGCTGAGAGAGGCTGCCGCAGTCTTCCGTGAGGGTCGACCGCAGGACGGGATTCTGTTTCATGGTCTCAAGGACTCGCGTTGGCGGAGGGGGCACTCGGAGCCAGGGGAAGGTCTCCGTCATCGGGCCCGGGAGGGACCCGCCATCCGCTGGCTTGCAGTTTTGTCTGGGCTGTTGAATACCGAGGATTCTAGCTTTAATGGGTATGTTGAAGGGAGTACGGACAAGAGCCCAGTACCCGTTGGCTTCACCCGCCGCTGAATGCAGCCGGAGCGATTGAAGCGGGCTCTCCGGCAGGCGAGGATGGTTCGCGGCTCCCAGGCAAGGGAGCGAGCTGCGATACGCACCCTGATCGGCAAATCTCTGAGGAATCGGCTCACCATGGCCAGACAAGCAAAAGGTCGAGGTGGGCGTTCGACGGCCAGGACGGCGAAGGGAAAGCGACGCGGGGGCAGGCCCGAACTCTCCGAGCATGCCCAGGATCGGCTGCGTGAGGTGGTCTCCCTTCTGCTATTGGGCCTGACTCTGTTCTTGGCCCTGGCCTGCTTCAGCGCAGGCACGGGCCAGAACCTCTGCGGCAGCACAGGTGAACGCGCGGCGCTGATGCTGCTGAACACCTTCGGCTACGCGGCCTGGCTACTGGTGCTCTGCTTTGCTTCCTGGGGTCTGGTGCTGTTCACGCGCATGGAGACCCAGTCGTTCTCCATGCGCGCTTCTGGCCTGGTGCTGTGCCTGGTCAGCCTGTCGGCCTTGTTGGCCCACTTCTTCGGTGAGGCCGGCACGTTCTTCGCTCCCGGTGGCTCGGTCGGCGAGTACATCAATGGCCTGTTGATTCTGACCGGCGGGTTAGGTGTTGTGGGCACCCGGGTGATCCTGATCATGCTCACCCTGGTGACCTTCGTGCTGGCCACCGACGTGGCCTACTTCGCCACGCTGATGTCGAGCGCGCGCTGGCTGGGGGAGAAGGGCAGCGCGATCAGGGAGGCCCGTCTCGAAGCCAAGGCCGAGGCCGAAGAGCTGGAAGAACAGCGGCAGAAGATGGCCGCCAAGGAGATCACCGCTCAGGCCCGCCTGGTGAAAGAAGAGGCAGGGCTGCTTCGGGCCCAGGCTGCCGCAGACCGGGCGGCGGCCAAGGTCGCAGCCGCGGCGGCCACCGACAGCGCCATTGAAGCTGGCTTGGTCGGGGATGACGAGTTCGAGACCGCCGACGAGTTCGATCCCGCAGAGCTGACCGCTGTGGACGATGGAGCGGATGCAGACGCCGAAGCCAACGAGCAGCTCTCGGAGGACGAGGGCCTCTCAGCAGCCGTGCCCATCGTCCCGGCCACCGTCGAAGAGACGGAAGAAGGACTCGCCGAGGACGGGGCTGACTCTGACGCGTACGACGAAGAGTCCGATGACGACGAAGAACTCGAAGACGAGGGCCCAGGCGAGGACCCAGGCGAGGACCTGGAAGATGAAGAGGACG
>CAZIAK010000026.1:34170-72021 GCA_964537035.1 uncultured Phycisphaerales bacterium
CGAAGAGGGCGAAGAGGGCGAAGAGGGCGACGAGGAAGAGTACGAGTACGAGGACGACGAAGACGGCGAGTACGAGGCGGGGGAGGAGTACGAGGACGACTCTTCGATCACCGACCCGATCCTGGCCGCCGCCGCCCGGTCCAAGCCCCGAGTGCGGGAGATGGTCGATGCGTCGTCCCAGGGCAAGCTGGCGTTCAGCCCCGCGAACTCTGGGGTGAGTTCGTATGTCTTCCCACCCGAGTCGATCCTCGATGACCAGCAGGCCGTCGATCAGATCGAGCTGGATGCCTTGCTGGCCGAGAAGACCTCGGTCCTTGAGCGCACCCTGCTGTCCTTCAAGATCGAGGCCCGGGTCGTCGAGATCCAGAAGGGCCCGGTGATCTCCATGTTCGAGATGGAGCTGGGGCCGGGCATCAAGCTGGGCAAGGTTCGCTCTCTCGAAGACGATCTGGCCATCGCCCTGCGCGCTCGCTCAGTGCGCATCGTGGCGCCTCTCCCAGGGCGTAACACCATCGGCATCGAAGTGCCCAACCCGCTCCGTGAGATGGTGCGGCTCAAGCCCTTGCTGCACTGCAAGGAGTTCGACGACAAGAAGATGGCCTTGCCGATCTTCCTTGGCCGGGACAGCGCTGGCCGCCCCGAAGTGTACGACCTGGCGCGCATGCCGCACCTGCTCGTGGCCGGTGCCACGGGCTCAGGTAAGTCGGTCTGCCTCAACACGATCATCTGCTCGTTCTTGTACACCCGCACCCCGGAGCAAGTGCAGCTGGTGTTGATCGACCCGAAGATGGTCGAGATGAGCCAGTTCTCCGACGCGCCCCACCTGGCCTGCCCGGTGGTGACCGACATGAAGCGGGCGCCCGGCATTCTCGAGTGGGCCGTGAACAAGATGGAGGAGCGCTACAAGCTCCTGGTGCGGGCCGGCGTGCGCAACATCACCGCCTACAACAAGCTCTCAGAGGAGCGGCTGCGGTCCAAATTTGGCGAGGTCATCGACAGCGAGGACTTCCCCCGCAAGCTGCCTTACATCGTGATCATCGTCGACGAGCTGGCCGACCTGATGATGACCGCCGCGAAGGACGTGGAGACCTCGATCTCCCGGCTGGCTGCCAAGAGCCGGGCGGTGGGCATCCATATCATCCTGGCTACCCAGCGCCCGTCGACGAACGTGATCACCGGCCTGATCAAGGCCAACCTGCCCACTCGGGTGGCCTTCATGGTCTCCAGCAAGATCGACTCTCGGGTCATCCTCGACTCCAACGGGGCCGAGCAGCTGCTGGGCATGGGCGACATGCTCATGCTCTCCCCCACCAAGATGGGGCTGACCCGAGGCCAGTGCACCTTCATGAGCGACGAAGAGGTGATGCTGGTGATGGAGTCGGTGAAGACCGAGTCAGGCCCACAGTTCGAGCGAGAGCTGGTGCAGCGTCGACCTGAGGGCGAAGGCGATCCCACCGAGGTCGACGAGCTCTACGACGCGGCGGTGCGCTTCATCATCGACTCTCAGCGAGGCTCGGCGTCTTTGCTGCAGCGCAAGTTCGCCATCGGCTACACCCGTGCCAGTCGGCTCATCGACCTCATGGCTGGCGAGGGAGTGCTCGGTGAGTTCAAGGGCAGCCAGGCTCGCGACGTCGAGATGACCCTCGACGACTGGATCGCCATCAACCCCGAAGCACGGGGCGTGGACGACGAGGCTGGGGTTGCGGGGTAACAGGCTGCGCTATAGATCGTGGTCTCTGTGAGCTGGTCCGGTCGTCCCTGTTTCTCGCCAAGGGGGGCCGTGGCGCTCAGACAACTCGGCTGCGCCTCGTGAACTCGCTCCAGACCCCCCCTGGCGAGAAACAGGGACGACCTCGCCGGTGGAGAGGCAGGCGGCTATGCCGTGCAACCCCAACCGCACCCTCGCGACGAACTTGGTGAGAAAGGCTGGCTGCTAGAGCGCGGCGCGGTGCCTTGTTGGCAGCGTGAGTTCTGTGTCGCCAGGCTTCAGTCGAGGGTGGTGAGCATGGCCGCTTCGTAGGGCAACAAGGCTTCGCTGCGGGCGATCTTTTGCACCAGGTCGGGGTTGGCGATCAGTGGCCGCCCGATGGAGATCAGGTCCATGGCCCCTGCGCTCAGGGCGTTCGCGGCCTTGCTCGGTGAGTAGCTGCCATTGCCGATCAGGGTGCCGTTCCAGTGCTGGCGCAAGAATTCTCCTGCCGTGCCGCCCAGGGTCTCGAAGCGGGTGCTGTCATCGAAGACGCCTGTCTGCACCCAGGCCACGTGGCGTCGGGCCAGTTCTCCCAGCAGTTGCCGAAAGGTGAGCCCGTCGCTCTCGTGGGCTTCCATGTTCATGTAGGCCCCGGGGCTGAGCCGCAGGCCTGTGCGGTCGCCGCCGATGCGCTCGATCACCGCGTCGATCACCTCAAGAGGAAACCTCGCCCTGTCTGCTGCTGCGGCGCCGTAGTCGTCGCTGCGGCGATTGGTGTGGGCGTGCAAGAACTGGTCGAGCAGATAGCCATTGGCGCCATGGATCTCGACCCCATCAAAGCCCCCGCGCAGGGCGGCCTCTGCGGCGTCAGCGAAGGCAGCCACCAGCCCAGGGAGTTCGTCCCGCTCCAGCGCCCGGGGTCGTCCGTAGTGCAGGCCGTCCGTGCGGGGCACCCGCCCGCTCAGGGGCACAGCTGATGGAGCCACGGGCACGTCGCCGTTCAGGTAGCAGGGGTGGGACACCCGGCCCACGTGCCACAGCTGGGCGAAGATCAATCCGCCCCGTTCATGCACGGCTGCTGTCACCCGCCTCCAACCCTCGACCTGGGCCGCGGTGAAGAGCCCTGGGGTGTTGGGATAGCCCTGTCCGTCCGGGCGCACGATGGTGGCTTCGCTGATGATCAGCCCCACGTCGGCCCGCCGCGCGTAGTAGCGAGCCATGGCCTCGGTGGGGACCAGGTCGTCGTCGGCGAAGCTGCGCGTCATGGGCGCCATGACCACCCGGTTGGCCAGGGTGAACGTGTCGTTCAGCCGGTAGGGCTGCAGCAACACATCAGCGGTGGAGCGATCATCAGGCGCGATGCTGGAGGGTGCAGGCTGGGTGTCCAAGGCGTTTTCCTGAGGAGAACGAGAGAACCCTGCGGCGCGCGCAGGGCTCTCTGCTGGGTGTACGGGCACGATCAGTGATGACGACGGCCCGTCGATGACAGTCATGTCAGGCTCGGGCGGTATTGATGCGCTGTTCCGGGCAGGCTGACGCTGGTCTTTGGCGGGCGTGTCCTCAGCGACCCGACGGGCTCCAGGCCGCGCCGGAGAACGCCTTGTCGAGGGCCGGATGGGTCAGGTGGTCCGCCGCGTTGCTGAGGGTCTTCACCGTGATGCCCAGGAGCACGTCGAGGGCCTGGGCCCGGGTGTAGCCCGCTGCGAAGAAGGCACCGAGCTCTGCCTCGCTGACCCTGCCTCCTGTGCTGGCGGCCACCCGGGTGAAGTCAGCCAGGGCGGCCAGCTTGGGATCGGCGGGGGCCCTCTCTGCGCGCAGAGCCTCGACCAGGTCGCCGTCGACCCTGTGCTTGACCGCCAAGGTCGAGTGGGCGGCCACGCAGTAGCGGCAGTCGTTCACGATGGAGGTGACGATCTCCACCACCAGCTGCTCAGCCGTGTCGAGGGCGGTCTGCTTGGCGAAGTGCTGTGACAACCACAGGTACCCGGTCACCGTGGCGGGCGACTCGGCCATGGCGGCCATCAGGTTCGGAATGAACCCGGACGAACTCTGGAGGGCTTTCAAAGAGGCTTGCGAGCCCTCGGGGGCCGAGGAGACATCGTGGGCGGTGAAGCTGTTCTGGGTCGCGGTGGTCATGGCGGTCTTTCTGGAACGATAAGTCCAAAATAGGGGAAAAAAACGTAGGGAGTTCAGTCGAGAGTGCTCAGGGCCTCGCGTATCAGTTCGCGCAGGATGCGCCGGTCGGCTTGCACTCCCGCGCGCACGTTCAAGCCGTGCATGACCGAGGTGAAGAAGCGCGAGAGGGAGCGCAGGTTGCGAGAAGACTCGATCTGCCCGGCATCACGGGCCCGAACAAACAAGGCGTGAAACGCGTCGTCCACGGTCTTCATGCACTGCACCAGGCCCTCTCCCGCCTGCCCCCGGTCTTTGCAGGGGGACGTGGCCGCCTTGATCACCAGGCAGGTGTGCCCTTCGGGGGCGCAGAGCTGATCGACCATGCCGTACAGGAAGCTCTGCAGGATCTCTCGCGGGTCGCCCGGCGCGCGCAAGGGCGCCAGGAAGCGCTCGTGCATCATCTCGTTGTAGCGGGCCATGGCCTCGACGAAGAGCTCGTCCTTGCTGCCAAAGGTATCGTAGAGGCTGGCCCGGCTGATGCCCATGTGCTCGACGAGCACGGCCAGGGAGGTCGACTCGAAGCCGTGGTCCCAGAAGGCTGTCATGGCCTTCTCGAGCACGGTGTCGCGATCGAATTCTCTGGGTCGTGCCATGGGGGCGGGTGCCGCGTGGGTGGCGTGAGAGGTCTCTGTCTGTGGAGATAGTAGCTTATTGTAGACCGATCGATCTAGAACAAGCTTCGGCGTTTGGCCAGCCTGGCTTGAGCGCTCCAGGAGCCTGCGGGAAGAATGCCACACAGGGTGTTTCATTGGCCTGATTTGGGCCTGCGCTTTGACCCTGCTCCGGGGCGGGTCTGGGGCGGGGCTGTGAGGCTCGAGCAGGGGTTCGACGAGAGGCTCGACGAGGGGTTCCTTCAGGGGCTCGGGCCATGGACGCGCTGGACACGACAGCCCAGATCTCCAGGCCAGGCTCGACCCCCTCTTGCCACGGGATCAGTGCGTGACAAAAGGGGGTCCGATCGCAATGCTGGACAGATTCCGCCGCCGGTGACGATTGGTTGTTTGCCGGGAGGACCGCTGCCACCGCTTTTGACGGTCACGCCGCCTTTATGAGCCACTCCGCAACGTCGTCCTCGCCGCTTCCTGCGACCCTCTCAGCGTCTCCAGGATCCTGGCTTGGCGATGAACTGACTCCGCTGTCAGATGCTGGCCCCTTGCTGGCCCACGTGGCCCGTTCTGCCTGGATCGTCGAGGCTCCTGAGGGGCTGGCCCTGGCCACGGGGGGCCAGGCGGTTTTCGGCCCTGAGCAGGACAGCCGCAGCTCAGAGGGCCTGTCCATCAAGGGCTATATCCCGGCCTCTCGCCCCGAAAACCTCGGGGATCGCTCGTTCTGCAAAGACCACGGTCTGTCCCTGCCCTATGTGGCGGGAGCCATGGCCAACGGCATCGCCTCGGTCGAGCTGGTCCAGGCCATGGGCCGGGCGGGCATGCTGGGGGTCTTCGGTGCAGCGGGCCTGTCCCTCACCGTGGTCGAGCAGGCCATCGACCGCCTGGGCACCCGCCTCGCCGGTCGGCCCTGGGCCACGAACCTGATTCACAGCCCCTACGAGCCCGCGCACGAAGAGGCAGTGGTCGACCTCTATTTGCGGCGGGGCGTCTCAACCGTTTCGGCCTCGGCCTTCCTGGGGCTGACCCTTCCCCTGGTGCGCTTTCGCCTGGCCGGCATCGGCCTGGACAGCGCTGGCCATATCCACACTCCCCACATGGTCATCGGCAAGGTCTCCCGGGCCGAGGTGGCGGAGCATTTCCTTTCGCCTGCGCCGGCCGAGCTGGTAGGCGAGCTGGTGCGCCGTGGTGAGCTGACCGAGGCTCAGGCCGAGCTGGCCCGGCACGTCCCCGTGGCTCAAGACCTGGTGGTCGAGGCCGATTCCGGGGGACACACCGACAACCGTCCCGCCCTGACCCTTTTTCCGGGGATGGCGGCTCTTTCCCGGGCCAAGCAAGAGCAGTTCGGCTACGCCCGCGCCCTGCGTGTGGGCCTGGCCGGGGGTATCTCCACGCCCCAGGCTGCCGCCGGGGCCTTTGCCATGGGCGCAGCCTTCGTGCTCACCGGGTCGGTGAACCAATCGACCCTCGAGGCCGGGACATCCGACGCCGTACGCAAGATGTTGGCAGACGCGGGTCAAGCTGACGTGAAGATGGCACCCGCTGCCGACATGTTCGAGATGGGCGTGGACCTGCAGGTGCTCTCCCGGGGCACGCTCTTTCCCATGCGCGCCCGTCGACTGCGCGACCTGTACGAGGGCCACGGCAGCCTCGACGAGATCCCGGCTGCCGATCGCAAGAGACTCGAAGGCACCATCCTCGGCTGTTCGATTGACGAGGCCTGGGCTGGCACGGCGAGCTTCTGGGCTGAGCGCGACCCGGCCCAGCTGGCCCGCGCCGAGGGCGATCCGAAGCACAAGATGGCGTTGCTCTTCCGCTGGTATCTTGGCAGCTCGTCAAGGTGGGCCAACGCGGGCGATCCGAGCCGCACCGTCGACTACCAGGTGTGGTGCGGCCCAGCCATGGGGGCCTTCAACGAGTGGGTCCGTGGTTCGTTCCTTGATTCGTGGGAGAACCGGCGCGCCATGCCCATCGCACACAACATTCTCTGGGGTGCCAGCGCGTTGATGCGCCTCTCCGCACTTCGCAGCCAGGGTGTCCCCGTGCCGGTCGACTGCCTCGACCTGACACCCCGCGAGCCCGCCGTTCTCGAGGAGCTCCTGTCTTGAGGGACCGCGCCATTGCCATCGTCGGAATGAACTGCCTGTTTCCCAAGGCACCCGACGTCGAGCAGTTCTGGGCCAATATCCGTGAGGGCGTCGATGCCGTGGGCGCCGTGCCAGAAACTCACTGGAGCCCTGACGACTACTTCGACCCCGACAAGAGCGCGCCCGATCGCACCTACGCTCAACGGGGCGGCTTCATCGATCCCGTCGATTTTCCGCCCCTCGAGTTCGGCATCTCCCCCCGAGACGTCGAGGCCATCGACACATCGCAGCTGCTGGGCATGATGGTGGCCCGCCGGGCTCTCGAAGATGCAGGCTACGGCGAGGGCGGCAAGAGCTTCGACCGTGACAAGGCCAGCGTCGTCGTGGGTGTCACGGGTACCCTCGAAGCGGTGGTGCCTCTGGGCGCCCGCCTCGGTCACCCGCTCTGGCGCGAGGCCCTGGCCGCCGCCGGAGTCGACGAGGCCACCGCCGAAGATGTGGTCAAGCGCATCGGCGATGGCTACGTCCCCTGGCAAGAGAACAGCTTCCCCGGACTGCTGGGCAACGTGGTCGCAGGGCGCATCGCCAATCGCCTCGACCTGCGGGGCACCAACTGCGTGGTCGACGCCGCCTGCGCCAGCTCGTTGTCGGCGCTGCACACCGGCATCATGGAGCTGATCAGCGGCCGGGCCGACATGGTCTTGTCGGGAGGTATCGACACCTTCAACGACATCTTCATGTACATGTGCTTCAGCAAGACGCCCGCCCTTTCGCCCACGGGCGACGCGCGGCCCTTCTCGGCTGACGGCGACGGGACGATTCTTGGTGAAGGCCTGGGCATGCTCGTGCTCAAGCGCCTCGAAGATGCAGAGCAGGACGGCGATCGCATCTACGCCGTGATCCGCGGACTGGGTACGTCGAGCGATGGCAAGGGCAACGCGGTCTACGCACCGAGCGCGTCCGGCCAGGCCCGCTGCCTGAACTCAGCCTATCGCGACGCCGACGTCGACCCGGGCACCATCGAGCTGCTCGAAGCCCACGGCACGGGCACCATGGTGGGGGACGCCACCGAGATCGACGGCTTGAACCAGGTCTTCCGTGAAGCGCGGGCTGATGGCACCTGGTGTGCCCTGGGTTCGGTCAAGTCGATGATCGGTCACACCAAGGCGGCCGCTGGTTCGGCCGGTCTGATCAAGGCCGCCATGGCCCTGCACGAACGGGTCTTGCCGCCCACGATCAAGATCAGCCAACCCACCAGCGCGGCCGCTCCGGGCACCACGCCCTTCTACGTGAACACCCACAAGCGCCCCTGGCTCCCGGCCCGGGGTCACCCCCGTCGCGCCGGCGTCTCTGCCTTTGGTTTCGGCGGCAGCAACTTCCACTGTGTGCTCGAAGAGTACACGGGCCAAGAAGAGCGGGTCAGCTGGGATGGTCGCACCCAGATCCTGGCCTTCTCAGGGGAGGGACAGGCCGAACTCGACAAGGCGCTCGAAGGATTCGACCCAGGTGCTGACTGGGCTGCCTTTCGTCGGGCTGCCGCTGCGTCGCGAAAGACCTTCGATGGCTCCCACGAGTGCCGGCTGACGATCGTGGTCGAGCAAGGTGGCTCGCCCGTCGAGAGCTTGATCGCCGATGCGCGAACGACCCTGACGAGCCGGGGCATCGCCTCTGGCTGGTCGCTGCCCCGGGGCGTGTTCTTCGGGCACGGCCGGGCCGCCGGTGGTCTCTGCGCGCTGTTTCCAGGGCAGGGTGCTCAAGCGCCGGGCATGCTCCGTGACCTGGCCTGCATGTTCCCCGAGATGCGTTCCACCCTGGCCGACGCCGACACGGCGGCTGGCGACGGGCCCGTGCGCCTCAGCGACATCATCCATCCCCACCCTGCATTCGATGACGCCACGTCGAAGGCCCAGGCCGCCGCGCTGCGGGCCACCGATGTGGCCCAACCCGCCATGGGCGCGGTGTCCCTCGGGGCCTGGGGGATCCTGCAACGCTTCGGTGTCGACTTCGACGCAGCCGCGGGTCACAGCTACGGCGAGCTCGTGGCCCTGTGCGCGGCGGGTCGCCTGGCCGACTCTGATCTCCACCGACTCTCCCAGTTGCGCGGCCGGCTCATGGCCGACGGCACGGGCGATCGGGGAGCCATGTTGGCGGTGCTCGCCGATCACGACGCGGTGGCTGGTCTGCTCGCGCGCCACGACCTGGACCTGGTGGTGGCCAACCGCAACGCGCCGCGGCAGATGGTGCTCTCGGGTTCGACCGCCGAGGTCGATCGGGCCCAGGCCCTGTTCAGCGACCTTGACCTGACCGTGCGCCGCCTGGACGTGGCCGCAGCGTTCCACAGCGAGCTGGTGGCCGAGGCGGCCAAGCCCTTCGGCAACGCCCTGTCTGCGGTAGACCTGCACCAGGGTGAGCTGCTGGTCTACTCGAACACCACCGGCGACGCCTACCCGGACGACGATCACGATGCCCGGGCCCTGCTCGCAGGCCAGCTGGCCGAACCCGTCGAGTTCGTGCCCATGATCGACGCGCTGTTCGCCAGCGGTGTGCGCACCTTCGTCGAAGTGGGACCCGGCCGGCGCTTGAGCGGTCTCGTCGACGAGATCCTCGACGGTGAAGACGTGGCCACCCTGGCCATCGATGCTTCTTCCGGGTCACGACACGGACAGGCCGACCTGGCTCGACTGCTCTCGGCCTTGGTCGTCCGCGGTCACAATGTGGGCCTCGATCTGTGGGACGAGGGCCTGCTCGATCGCCCACACGACGACACGTCGGGATTCACCATCAGCTTGTGCGGTGCGAACCACCGCTCAACCCAGCCCAGCACCACAGCTCCCGCAGGCAAGGCGCCCGGTAGCTCGAAGCCCGCCCCGGTGGTTTCCGCGCCCAAGGTGGAGGCGACGCCGGCAAGAGCGCCGGCACAGCCCAGCGCATCCGCAGCGCCCGCCGGTCCCAAGCCCGCGACCGTGGGCAGGCCGCCTGGCACCGTTCAGGGCTCGCCGAGTGCGCCCGTCTCTCCGTCTTCAACACCCGGACGCCCAGCGTCTGGCTCCGTCCGACCTCCTTCAACCCACCCGGTGGCTGTCCCCGCGAGCCCTGTCTCCGCGCCCGCCCCGGTTGTCTTGCCTGACGAGAACTCCATGAGCGACCTGCCCGTCGACCCGTCTCTGTTGACCGAGGCCTTGCGTGCCAGCCGCGATGGGTTGGCTGCGCTGATGCAGATGCAGCAGCAGACCGCTGAGTTGCATCGCCGGTTCCTCGAGGGTCAGGAACGTTCGGCGGCTGTGTTCCAGTCGTTGCTGCAGCAGCAGTCGTCGCTTGCCAGCGGTGGAGAATGGCCACAGCCGATGCCTGCCGCGCCCGCCGCAGCAGCCTTGCCGAGCGCACCTGCCCAACCGGCCTTGCCGGCCCCGGCCGCCACGCCGCTCGCGCCTGTGGCCCCGCCGCCCGCCTCCGTAGCCGCGCCGTCGGGCAGCGCGCCGGCGCTGCAACCTGCTCCTGCCCCCGCGGTGGCCCCGAGACCTGGCCCGAAGGCGGCTCCGATCGCCACTCCTGTCTCCGTGCCCGCGCCGACGCACACCGCGACCACGCAGCCAGCATCTGCCGCGCCCGGCTCAGAGGCTGTCGACCATGACGCCGTGGCCCAGGTGGTGCTTTCGGTGGTGTCCGACAAGACCGGCTACCCCATCGACATGCTCGAGTTGTCCATGGGCATGGACAGCGATCTGGGCATCGACTCGATCAAGCGGGTCGAGATCTTGTCGGCCATTCAGGATCGTTTGCCCGAGGCGCCGATCGTGAAGCCGGAGCACCTCGGTGAGCTGAAGACCTTGGGTCAGCTCGCCAGGTTCCTGGTCCCCGCTGGGGGCAGCGTCTCTGCTGTGAGCAGCCCTGCTCCCGCGCTGGCTTCTGCTGCGGCCGGGGTGGGTCACGACCGCGCGGTAGAGGTGTTGCTGTCGGTGGTTTCCGAAAAGACCGGCTACCCCATCGACATGCTCGAGTTGTCCATGGGCATGGACAGCGACCTGGGCATCGACTCGATCAAGCGGGTCGAGATCTTGTCGGCGATCCAGGAGCAGCTCCCCGACGCGCCGGTGGTCAAGCCGGAGCACCTGGGTGAGCTGAAGACCCTGGGTCAGCTGGCGGACTTCTTGAGCGCTGGCTTGCCAGCTGCTGCCCCGATCGCGACGGTCTCTCCCAGCGGTGCGGTCGATCACGACCGCGCTGTAGAAGTGCTGCTCTCGGTGGTTTCCGAGAAGACGGGCTACCCGGTGGACATGCTCGAGTTGTCCATGGGCATGGACAGCGACCTGGGCATCGACTCGATCAAGCGGGTCGAGATCTTGTCGGCGATCCAGGAGCAGCTCCCCGACGCGCCGGTGGTCAAGCCGGAGCACCTGGGTGAGCTGAAGACCCTGGGTCAGCTGGCAGACTTCTTGTGCGCCGGAGCCGATGGTGGTGCCTCCGCCGGTGGCCCGAGCGGTGCGGCCGCTGCTGCAACCGGCGCGGCGTCTCCCAGCACGGCGCCGGGTGCGCCTGCTCACGACATCGTGGCCGAGGTGTTGCTCTCGGTGGTGTCCGAGAAGACGGGCTACCCGGTGGACATGCTCGAGTTGTCCATGGGCATGGACAGCGACCTGGGCATCGACTCGATCAAGCGGGTCGAGATCTTGTCGGCGATTCAGGAGCAGCTGCCGGAGGCTCCGGTGGTGAAGCCGCAGCACCTGGGTGAGCTGAAGACCCTTGGCCAGCTGGCGGCCTTCTTGTGCTCTGGCGACGTCGCGGAGGCCAGCGCCAGCGGTGCTGCTGCCCACGCCGAACCCGCCGTCGAGAGCGCTGCCGAGCAGGCCTTGCCTCTCGACACCTACGCCCTCGAACTCGCCGATCTGGTCGTGCCTCAGACGTCTGGCAACTTCTTGCCCAGCGGCGGGCGGTTGTGGGTGAGCGCCACTGACGATGGCTTGTCCACGGCCTTGGCCGCCCGCTGGCAGACCCTGGGCCTGGTCACCGAAGAGGTCGCCATCGACGGGAAGGACACCCCGCCCGACGATCTGGTGGGCCTCGTCGTGGTGGCCCCCGAGGGGCCCTGCGGCAGCGATCTGCCCTTGCGCGCCTTCGACCTGGTGCGCCGTTGCGGTCCGACCCTGCGGGCTTCTGCCGCTGCGGGTGGCGCCGCGCTGCTGATGACCGTGTCTCGCGTCGACGGCCGCTTTGGCCTGGGTGACGTGGCGGGCGACCCCCTCTCTGGGTGCCTGTCCGGCTTGACCAAGAGCGCCCATCACGAATGGACTGACGTCACCTGCCGAGCTTTCGATGTCTCTCCGGCCCTGGCCGACCGGGCTGGAGTGGCTGAGGACATCGTCGCCTTCGCCTTGTGCGCTGGCCCGGTCGAAGTCGCGCTGCACGCCGACGGCCCGGTGACTCCCGAACTGGTGCCCACCGAGGCTCGCGAGAGTGGCGGGTCAGCCTTCGATGCTGACGACGTGGTGGTGATCAGCGGCGGTGCCCGAGGCATCACCGCCGAGATCGCCGTGGCCTTGGCGACAGCGAGCAGCCCGCGCCTGGTGCTGCTCGGTCGCAGCGCCTTGCCGGGAGCCGAAGCCGATTGGTTGAGCGCGCTCGAAGACGAAGCCTCGGTGAAGGCCGCTCTGGTGTCCCGGGCCAGCTCACCGCTCAAGCCTCGGGACGTGCAGCAACAGTGGCGGGCGATCGACGCCGCTCGTGAAGTGCGCCGCAATCTGGCCCGCATCGAAGACGCGGGGTCAGAGGTGCAGTATCACGCGGCGGACGTGCGCGACACTGACGCCGTGTCCCGGGTGCTGGCAGGTGTGCGCAAGGAGTGGGGGCCGATCACCGGGCTGGTTCACGGCGCCGGTGTGCTGGCCGACCGGACCATCGACGACAAGAGCGATGACGACGTGCGCGCCGTGGTGAGCACCAAGGTCGAGGGCCTGGCCGCCTTGCTGGCCGGTGTGGGCGCCGACGAGCTGAAGGCCCTGGCCCTGTTCTCCTCGACCACTGCACGTTTCGGCCGGCGAGGGCAGTCTGACTACGCCATGGCCAACGAAGCCCTGGAGAAACTGGCTCGTGCCGAGGCGCGCAGGCGCCCCGGTTGTCGGGTGGTCTCCTTCGGCTGGGGTCCATGGGATGGGGGCATGGTCGACGCCTCGCTGCGACGGCTGTTCGCCGACGAAGGCATCGCCGTCATCCCCATGGCACTGGGTGCAGAGCTGCTGGTGAACGAGCTGGCGGCGCTGGACGGCCCCGGCGAGATGATCGTGCTCGGCGGGGGCTCCCAGATCACTCCGCGGTTGGAGACCGATCGGGTCGAGACGCAGGGCACGCTGGCGGGCTCGGTGACCACCGTGACGCGAGAGCTGTCCGTGGCCGACCATGCCTTCTTGGCTGCCCACGTGCTCGACGGCAAGGCCGTGCTGCCCGTGGCGGTGATGATCGAGTGGCTGGGTCACGCAGCGCTCCATGGCAACCCTGGGCTGCGCCTCGTGGGCCTCGATGGTCTGGCCGTGTTCAAGGGCGTGCTCGTGGACGGTGATTCCCGGCTGCCCTTGAGTCTTCGTGCCCAGCGAGCGGTGAAGCGTGGCGACGGCAGCTTTGCAGTGCTGGTCGAGCTCATCTCTGACGCGGGCGCTGATCGGACGGTGGTGCACGCCTCCGCCACGGCGGTGCTGGCCGCCCGGTCGCCCGAAGCGGTGACCGCGCTGCCTGTCCCCGAGCTGAAGCCCTTTGGCAAGACGGTCACGGAGGCCTACGGTGAGTTCCTCTTCCACGGGGCGCTGCTGCAAGGCATCGAGACCGTGGACGGCTGCGGCGACACGGGCATCGTGGCCACGGCCAAGAGCGCCTCGGCTCCCGCAGAATGGATGACCCGGCCTCTGCGCAGCCGCTGGATCGCCGAGCCCCTGGCCATCGACTGCGCCTTCCAGATGCTGATCTTGTGGAGCCTGTGGAAGCACGACCTGGGCTCCCTGCCCACGCGTTTCGCCAGCTACCGACAGTATCGGGCGGCGTTCCCCGAAGAGGGTGTGCGCATCGAGGTGCGGGTGCAGCAACACGACAGCCAGCGAGTGGTGGCCGACATCGATTGGCTTGACTCAGCGGGCGACGTGGTGGCGCGCATGGTCGGCTATGAGTGTGTGATGGCCAGCTCGCTCACCGAGCACTTCACGCGCAACACACTGACCGCTCCGAAGGTGCGACCGTGACGACGCCCCCGCCCATCGCCATCGTCGGCGTCGGCGGGGTCCTTCCCGGGGCGGCCGACCTGGACAGCTTCTGGGAGCTCGTCCGGGAAGGGCGATCTGCGACCCACGAAGTTCCCGCCGGGCGCTGGATACTCGACGCGGCCACGATCACCCACCCCGAACATGGGCGTCCCGACAAGGTGGTCTCGAAGCGGGCCTGCCTGCTCCGTGACGCGCCATTGCAGCTCGACGGTCTGGCCTTGCCCGAAGAGCTGCTGGCCGCACTCGACCCCATGGTCTTGCTGGCCCTGCACGCGGGCCATCAGGCCTGGGGGGCAGGGGTCACGTCGGCCCTCGACCTGAGCAGGGTGGCCGTGGTCCTGGGCAACATCGCCTTGCCCACCGAGAGCACGTCGGCCATGGCCGACTGGGTGCTGGGGCGGCGCTTCGAGCGGGAACTGTTCGCAGCGGCGGATCGTCAGGCTCCGGGCGAAGAGCGCCGGGCTGTGGCGCCAGTGAACCGCTGGGTCACGGGGCTGCCCGCAGGCCTGCTCGCCAAGGGTCTTGGGCTGGGTGGCGGGCAGATGACTCTCGACGCGGCCTGCTCCTCGTCGTTCTTCGCCCTGCACCACGCCGTGGAAGAGCTGGCTGCCCATCGCGCGGACGCCGTCCTGGCGGGCGGTCTGTCCCGTCCGGACAGCCTCTACACGCAGATGGGTTTCTCCCAGCTGAAGGCCCTCTCGCCCAGCGGCAACTGCCGGCCCTTCGACAAGCGTGGCGATGGTCTCGTTGTGGGCGAAGGCGCAGGCGTGTTCCTGCTCAAGCGCCTCGACGATGCGCTGGCCCAGGGCGACGAGATCCACGGTGTGATCAAGGCGGTGGGCCTGTCGAATGATGTCGATGGACGACTGCTGGCGCCGAGCCAGGAGGGACAGCTGCGCGCGCTCCGCTCAGCCTACGACCGGGCGGGCTGGAAGCCGACGGACGTCGACCTGATCGAATGCCACGCCGCGGGCACACCCGTGGGCGATGGGGTCGAGCTGGGCAGCCTCACCGCTCTCTGGGGCGACTCGGGCTGGACGCCGGGTCAGTGCACCATCGGCTCGGTGAAGTCGAACGTGGGCCACCTGCTCACCGGCGCCGGCGCGGCGGGCCTGCTCAAGGTGCTCGGTGCCTTGCGCCACGGCGTCCTGCCGCCCACCGCGGGATGGTCACAGCCCATCGAGGGTCTGGGGCGAGGCGGTCTGGGCCCAGACCGCCCTGGGCAAGACGAACAACGGCAGAACGGCTCGGGTCAAGGCGGTCGATCGGGTCCGTTCGTGGTGCGCGAGAAGGCGGCGCCTTGGGAGCGGCGGGGCCCGGGCGTCCCCCGGCGGGCAGCCCTGAGCGGCTTCGGCTTCGGCGGGACCAACGCCCACGTGCTCATCGAAGAGTATCTGCCTCCCACTGCACATGCCGAGAGTGACGCGCCCATCGCGCTGCGGCAAGGCGCGACGGTTGACCACGCGCCGTCTCCGAGCGCCCAGGCCTCCAGCGCGCAGTCAGCGGCCGTGGCGATCGTGGGCGTCGGCGCTCATCTGGGCCCCTGGGCCGACGCGGGCGCCTTGAGTCGACGCCTGTTGGGTGGCGCAGACGGCGTGCTCCCCGCCACCAAGAAACGTTTCGGTGGACTGGACGACGCGCCCACCGGTTTCTTCATCGACGATCTCGACATTCCCCTGGGGCGCTTTCGCATCCCGCCGAAAGAGATCGAAGAGACTCTGCCCCAGCAGCTGCTCATGCTCTGCGCGGCGGATGAAGCCCTCGCCTCACGCACGGGCACTGACGCCGACCCCTTGCGCACGGGAGTGTTCATCGGACTCGGCCTCGATCTGGCCACGAGCGACTACCACCTGCGCTGGGCATTGCGCAGCCGGGCCCGGGGATGGGCTGACGAGCTGGCCCCCGGTCTCTCTGGCGATGAGCTTGATCAGTGGGTCGATGCAGTCTGCGACCAGGTGGGACCGGCCCTGAACGCGAATCGCACCATGGGCAACCTGGGCGGCATCGTGGCCAGTCGGGTGGCCCGTGAGTTCGGCCTGGGCGGACCCTGCTTCGTGATCAGCAGCGAAGAGAGCAGCGGTTTCTCGGCCCTGGCGGCGGCCGTTCGTGCGCTGCAACGGGGCGAGCTCGACCAGGCTCTCGTGGGTGCGGTCGACCTGGCCGGCGACGCCCGCTCGTGGTTGGCCACGGACGCCCTGCGCAGCTTCACAGTGGACGGCGTGAGTCGTCCCTTCGATCGTCTCGCCGATGGGCCAGTCTGCGGCGAGGGCGCGGTGGCCATCCTGCTGCGTCGTAGTGACGACGCCCTGGAGGCGGGCGACAAGGTGTTGGCCGAGATCGTCGGCCTCGGTGAAGCCACCGGTGGTGACGCGCCGTCGTTGCAGGCCGACGAGTCTGCGGTGCGCCGGGCCATGGAGCGCGCTCTGGAGGACGGCGGCGTTGAGAGTGCAGCCGTGGGCTTCGTGGCCACCCACGGCAGCGGTGTGCCCGCCGAAGATGGGGTCGAGGCCAGGGCGCTGGCGGCTGTGTACTCCGAACGGGGGCCCAGTCTGTCCAGCGCAGCGGCGGCGGTGGGCCAGGCTGGCTCGGCGTCACCCTTGGTCTCGCTGTTGTCGGTCGTGACCTCCCTGCGTTCGCGTGTGTTGCCCCCGTTGGTAGGGCAGCGGTCCGGCCGAGACGAGCTGAGCGGTTTCGCTCGGCCCCGGACCTCACGGTATTGGCTCGACAGCGGTGTGCGTCACGGTGCCGTGACCTGCCTGTCGTCCAGCGGACACTGCGGACACGTGGTGCTGCGTGAGCCTGCCCAGGCAGCTCTCGAGGCACCGGAGGGCTCGCTCCTCGGTCCCCGGCCCGAAGGGCTGTTCGTTGTCGAGGCTGAGGACGATGACGGTTTGCGGGCAGGGCTGGCAGAGCTGTCTCGCCACGCGCTCGACGACCAGGCGGACAACGTCGACGCCTTGGCACGGGCCTGGTACCAGCGGCAGGGCCGGCGCACCGACGCGGCCCGGGCCGTGGCCATCGTGGCCCGAGACTGGAACGAGCTCGAACGCCTCGCGGGCCTGGCGGCCGAGTCAGACTTCGACCGTGACGAGCTGCTCTCGGTCAGCGACGGCAGGGTCCACAGCGCGGTCGCGCCCCTGGCTCCGGACGGCGGCGTGGTCTTCGTTTTTCCCGGTTCGGGATGCCACTTCCCGGGCATGGGCCGACAGCTGGGATTGTGGTGGCCTGAACTCCTCGCCCAGGCAGAGAAGACGTTCCCCCGTCTGGGTGAGCAGCTCCGTCCGGCCCAGAGCTGGGAGGGCAGCCGAGAACAACAGTCGGCGACAGAGCTCGGCTTGATCTTGGCCCAGACCTCGCTGGGCGTGGTGGCCAGCGATGTTCTGCGGCACCACGGCGTGCAGCCCGATGCAGTGCTGGGTTACTCCCTTGGCGAGACCGCGGGGCTCATGGCACTCGGCGTCTGGCACGAGCGTGAGCTCATGTTGGAGAAGGTGCTGGCCAGCGACCTGTTTCTCACCGTGCTCAGTGGTCGCTGCGATGGCGCGCGCCAGGCCTGGGGCTTGCCCGACGATCAGCCCGTCGATTGGCTGCTCGGTGTGATCGATCGTCCGGGCGAGGTCGTGCGCGAGGTGATCGCGGACTTCCCCCGGGCCTACTTGCTGATCATCAACACGCCCGACGAGTGCGTGGTGGGTGGAGATGCCGAGCAGGTGAAGGCCCTGGTGGCTGCCTTGCATGCGCAGTTGCAACGGCTGCATGGCGTGACCACGGTGCACTGCCCGGTGGTCGAAGACTTCAAGGACGCCTACCGCGACCTGCACCTGCTGCCGACTCGGCCCCTCGAAGGCGTGCGCTTCTACAGCGGCGCCTGGGGCAAGAGCTACACCGTCGACCGAGAGACCGCCGCTGCGGCGATCCGAGATCAGGCGCTCGACACCATCGACTTCCCGGCCATGGTGCGGCAGGCCTGGGAGGATGGCTCGCGGATCTTCATCGAGCTGGGCCCCGGGCGCTCGTGCACCCGCATGATTCGCCGCATTCTCGAAGGCGAGCGTTTCGTGGCCGCGTCCCTGTGCACCCAGGGGGACGAAGGTGTGGGTGCGGTGTTGTCCGTGCTGGGGCGCCTGGTCGCAGAGCGCTCTGTCGTCGACTTGTCGCCGCTGTACGGCGAGGTCGGCGATGTCGAGACAGCGCAAGACCCGGAAGCCGTGGCCGCATCGCCAGCAAAGAAGACCGCCTCGGTCCATGTCCCCGTAGGCGTCGCAGAGCGTGTGGCTCACCTTCCCGAGCGAGAGATGCCGGACGAACAGACCCGCACAGAACCCACCTGGCTGGAGCCGGACGTGCTGCCTTCAACCCCTGAGGAGCCGGCGCCCGAACCGTTCGCCGAGCCCGCTGTTGCTGCTGCCCCCTCGCTGCCTTTCGCCGCCTTGAGCGGCAGCGCGGCGGAGGCCCACGAGGCGTACTTGCGCCTCTCCCAGCAGCTGAACGAGCAGCTGGCCTCACAGCTCGAGCAGCAGCTGCACTTCTCTCGCGGCCTGGCGTCCACAGGCGCGACGGGTGCGCTCGCCCACGAAATGGCCCGCCCCGTCGGTGTGCCCCGGGGCGTGACGGCACCGACAGCCAAACGGGCTGGGACGGCAGCAACGGGGCTGGACGCTGGCGCAGATGCAGGCCTTTCGGCAACGGCTGAAGCACTGACTGTTGCTGCCCAGCCCGTCACTGCGCCCACGCCGCCTCCGTTCATGAATCGGGAGCAGTGCCTGGAGTACGCGGTGGGTTCTGTGGGAGCCGTCCTGGGCGAGTCCTTCGCTCCCGCCGACGCCTACCCCACCCGGGTGCGTTTGCCGGACGAGCCGCTCATGCTCGTGGATCGCATCGTCGAGGTGCACGGCGAGCCCCTGTCCATGACCTCGGGCAGTCTGATCACCGAGCACGACGTGCTCCCGGGCGCCTGGTATCTCGACGGCGGCCGTATCCCCACCTGCATCGCGGTGGAGGCAGGGCAGGCCGACCTGTTCCTGTCCGGTTGGCTGGGCATTGACCTCGAGACGCGCGGTGAAGCGGTGTACCGCTTGCTCGACGCGGTGGTGACTTTTCACGGCGAGCTGCCCGTGGTGGGCGACACCATCCGCTACGACATCCGCATCGACCACTTCTTCAGGCAGGGCGAGACCTGGCTGTTCCGCTTCGGCTTCGAGGCCACGGTCAACGGGCGTCTGCTCGTGACCATGGAGGACGGCTGCGCGGGCTTCTTCAGCCAGGAGGCCCTCGACGCGGGCAAGGGCATCCTGGTGCGCGGACTCGATCAGCGGCCAGACGTGCGCAGCCTGCCTGACGACTGGCGTCCCCTGGCGCCCATGGAGCCTTGCGCCCTCGACGACGCCCAGGTCGAAGCGCTGCGCCAGGGAGATCTGGCAGCGGCCTTCGGGCCCACCTTCGCCGACCTGCCCGTGGCCCGGCCGCTCACCGTGCCCGGCGCCGACGGCAGCCTCATGCGCCTGGTGCACCGGGTGTTGTCCCTCGAGCCAGGGGGCGGCAAGTTCGGGCTAGGGTTCATCCATGCCGAGGCCGACATTCACCCGGACGATTGGTTCCTGACCTGCCACTTCGTGGACGACATGGTCATGCCGGGCACGCTCATGTACGAGTGCTGCCTGCACACCCTGCGCGTCTATCTGTTGCGCATGGGCTGGGTGGTCGACGCCGATCAGGTGGCCGCGGTGCCCGTGAACGGCGTGTGCAGTCGGCTCCGTTGCCGGGGCCAGGTGCTGTCGACCACCAAGAAGGTCGGCTACAAGGTGACCATCAAGGAGCTGGGCTACGGCCCCGAGCCCTACGCCATCGTCGACGCGCTGATGACCGCGGACGGCAAGGCCATCGTAGAGATCAACGACATGTCCCTGCGCCTGGTGGGGGCCCGCCGCGAAGACATCGAAGCCATGTGGGCCGACCGCGCTGACGGGGCAGCGCAGGGCGGCGTCTCGAGCGCGGCCCCGGCCGTCGATCCCGAACGTCCCGGGCGCTTGCCCGCCGTGTACGACTATGACCGCATCCTGGCTTTCTCTGACGGAGAGCCCTCGGACGCATTCGGCGCAGCCTACCGTCCGTTCGACAGCGACGGCAGCCGCAAGATCGCCAGGCTCCCTCGCCCGCCTTACCAGTTCTTGGATCGGGTCACGGCGGTGACCGGCGAGCCCTTCGAGATGACGGCGGGGGCGACCTGCGAAGCGCAGTTCGAACTCACCGACGACTCTTGGTTCTTCGACGCCAGCCGTCAGCATCGGCTGCCCTTCGCGGTGCTGCTGGAGATCGCGCTCCAGCCCTGTGGCTGGCTGGCGGCCTATGTGGGCTCGGCCCTGCGCTCGGACAGCGACGTGCACTTTCGCAATCTGGGTGGAGAGGCCACGGTCTTCGCAGACATCGAGCGGGGTCCCGACGTGCTCACCACCAGGGTGACGCTCACCGGGGTGGCTCCGGCGGGGGGCATGATCATCCAGCACTACACCATGGAGATGTTCAGCGAGCGGCTGGGCCGGGTCTACGCCGGCACCACGTCGTTCGGCTTCTTCTCCGCCGAGGCCCTGAACCAACAGGTGGGCCTGGGCGAGGTGGAGCTGCACCGTCCCGACGAGGCGACCCTGGCGAAGATCCCGGGCCAGCTGCTGCCCCGGGAGGCGCCCTTCCCTGAAGACGGCTGGCGCATGCTCGACAAGGTGGACGCCTACCTGCCCCAGGGCGGCCCCGCTGGCCTGGGCTGGCTGAGCGGCTCCATCGACGTCGATCCGTCGGCCTGGTTCTTCCAGGCGCACTTCTACGAAGACCCGGTCTGGCCCGGTTCTCTGGGTCTGGAGGCCATGCTGCAGCTGCTGGCCGTGGCTGCCGCTGACCGCTGGAACGTGGCCGAATGCGCCGCTGTCCCTGTCGATGCCACCCACCGCTGGACTTATAGGGGCCAGGTGGTCCCCAGCGCCCAGCGGGTCGAGGTTGTGGCCTGGGTCACAGCCGTTGATGATGTCCGCAGAGTGCTCACGGCCAGTGGGGTGCTGCTGGCAGACGGCCGGCCCATCTACGCCATGGACGACTTCGCCCTGGAGATCGTTGAGTGAAGTACGAGCGGGTGTGTATCGACGCGATCGGTTACGAGTTGGCGCCAGTGGTGGTGACCTCTGCCGAGATCGAAGACCGCTTGGCTCCGCTGTATCGCTCGCTGCGCATCCAACCCGGTCAGCTGGAGACGATCACGGGCATCGTCGAGCGGCGCTTCTGGGAGGAGGGTCACAGCCTCTCCCGGGGTGCGGCGTCTGCGGCGGTGGCTGCGCTGCAACGTTCTGATCTTGCGAGCACGGACCTGGGTGCGTTGATCTACACAGGCGTCTGCCGCGAAGACTTTGAGCCCGCCACCGCCTGTCATGTGGCGGCGGCGCTGGAAGAGGCCGGGCACCCGATGGCTCCCGACGCAGCCATGTTCGATCTGTCCAACGCCTGCCTGGGCGTGCTCAACGGTGTGCTCGACCTGGCCAATCGCATCGAGCTGGGGCAGATCTCCGCGGGCATGGTGGTCAGTTGTGAGAGCGCCCGCGAGATCGTCGAACAGACCATCGTCTCCATGCTCGCCCAGCGCGACATGACCAGCTTTGCCACCTCGCTGGCCACGCTCACAGGGGGCTCTGGCGCCGTGGCCGTGATCGTGCGCAAGGCCGAGCCGGGCGCGACGGCGGCCCGCCGACTGATCGGCGGCGTGATGGCCGCCGCTCCCCGTCACCACGACCTGTGTCGCTGGGGCATGGAGCACGCCAAGGGCTCTGTGGGGGACGGGCGCACCGAGCCCCTGTTTCGCCAGTTCATGGCCACCGACTCCACCGCTGTGCTCGAGCACGGCGTGACCCTGGGCCAGCAGACCTGGGCCTGTTTCCTGGAAGAGCTGGGCTGGTCTGCCGACTCGGTCGATCGCACGGTCTGCCATCAGGTGGGCCGGGCCCATCGGGACGCGATCCTCAGCGCCCTGGGCATCCCCAGCCGCAAGGACTACATCGCCTACGAGCACCTGGGCAACACGGGCACCGTGGCCCTGCCCCTGGCCGCCGCCTTGGCCGAAGAGCGCGAAGAGCTGCGCTCCGGGCAGCGGGTGGCCTTCCTGGGCATCGGCAGTGGTCTCAACTGCCTCATGCTGGGGCTCGAGTGGTGAGCAGGGCCTATCCCTTCGCACCCCATCACCTTGACGTCGATGGGCTGTCCTTGCACTACGTCGACGAGGGCCAGGGCGACCCGCTGTTGATGGTGCACGGCAACCCGAGCTGGTCGTTCCTGTATCGCAACCTGATCGCGTCACTGTCCGGCGAGTATCGCTGCATCGCTCCCGACCACATCGGCTGCGGGCGCTCCGACAAGCCGGGGGACGATCGCTACGACTACACCATGCAGCGCCGGGTCGACGACCTGACCCGCCTGGTCGACAGCCTGCGGTTGGAGCGGGTGACCCTGGTGGTCCACGATTGGGGCGGCATGATCGGCTGGGCCTGGGCGGTGCAGAACCCGGAGCGGGTCGAGCGGCTGGTGCTGTTCAACACCGCGGCCTTCCCCTTGCCCGCGGACGCGACGTTGCCCGCCAGCCTGACCTTGGCCCGCACGCCGGGGCTGGGTGCCTTGCTGGTGCGAGGTCTCTCGGCCTTCTCTCGCGGGGCCAACAAGCACTGCGTTGCCAGGCGGCCCATGAGCGCAGAGGTCGCCCGGGGTTTCCTCGAACCCTACGACAGCTGGGCCCACCGCATCGCCGTGCACCGCTTCGTCCAGGACATCCCCCTCAAGCCCACGGATCGGGCCTGGCAGCTGGTGTCGAAGACCGCGGCGGGCATCGAGACCCTGGCCGACCGCCCCACGCTGATTTGCTGGGGCCTGAAAGACTTCGTCTTCGACGAGCACTTCCTTGCAGAGTGGGAGCGGCGCTTGCCTGACGCCGAGATCCATCGCTTCGCCGATGCCGGGCACTACGTGCTCGAAGATGCGGGGGACGAGATCGTGCCCCTGGTGACGGACTTCTTGCACCGTCACCCCTTGGCGTCGCTGGTGTGAGCGAGAGCTCCGTCGCGCCGAGCGGTGTGGGGCCCGACGACAGGGGCGCCGCACCGCAGGTTGTGTCGGCAGCGAGCAGCGACGGGGGGCTCGCCGAGCCGCTGAATGTCGCAGCGTGGTTGCCCCGCCGGGCTGCCGACGCACCCCACGCCCTGGCCGTGGCCGTGGCGACCCGCTCCGGCTACGACGTCCTGACGGCAGCAGAGCTCGACGCGCGGTGCGACAGGGTGGCCCGGGGGCTGGCCGCTGCAGGCATGGGTCGAGGCACGCGCGCGGTGGTGATGGTCACACCCAGCCTCGACTTCTTCGCCGTGACCTTCGCCCTGTTCAAGCTGGGTGCGGTGCTGGTCATGGTTGACCCGGGCATGGGCGTCTCCAACCTGAAGCGCTGTCTGGCCGAGGCTGAGCCCGAGGCGTTCATCGGCATCCCCAAGGCCCACGTGGCCCGCTGCCTTCTGGGATGGGGCAAGGACTCGTTGAGCGTCCTGGTCACCGTGGGGCGCAAGCTCGGCTGGGGCGGCACGACCCTGAGCGCCCTCGAACGGGCCGTGCCCACGGGCGGGAGCGGCGCCGTCGGTGCTGCCCCTGTGGTAGAGCCCGAGCAGGACGAGACCGCTGCGATCTTGTTCACGTCGGGCAGCACCGGTGTGCCCAAGGGCGTGGTCTATCCCCACCGGGTGTTCGCTGCCCAGGTGCGCTCGCTGCGGGACAGCTTCGGCATCGAGCCCGGCGAGATCGACCTGGCGACGTTTCCGCTCTTCGCGCTCTTCGGGCCCGCCCTGGGCATGGCTTCGGTGGTGCCCTTCATGGACGCGAGCCGGCCAGGGCGCGCAGACCCTGCTCGCCTGGTCGCGGCGCTGAACGACTTCTCGTGCACGTCCATGTTCGCCTCGCCGGCGCTGGTGGAGAGGCTCTCCCGGCACTGCAGTGAGCGAGAGATCGAGCTGCCCAGTTTGCGTCGGGCCATCTCTGCCGGGGCTCCAGCCAACGGGCCGGCGCTGGAGCGATTCTCCGGCTGTCTCGGAGAGGGCGTGCAGATCTGGACACCGTACGGAGCGACCGAGGCCATGCCCGTGTCGTCCATCGGCTCGGATGAGATCTTGGGCGAGACCCTCAGCGCCACGGAGGCGGGAGCCGGTGTGTGCGTGGGCCTGCCAGTGGCCGGCATCGAGCTGGCGGTGATCGCCCTGTCCGACGAACCCATCGCCCGCTGGCACGACGCGCAGGTGTTGCCCACGGGCAAGATCGGCGAGATCGTGGTCAAGGGCCCGGTGGTCACGGCGAGCTATTGGCACCGTGACGAGCACACGGCCCTGGCCAAGATGATCGACGACGACGGCGTGGTGCGGCATCGTATGGGCGACGTGGGTTGGCTCGACGAGCGCGGCCGGCTGTGGATGTGCGGGCGCAAGAACCACCGGGTGGTGTGCTCCTTTGGCACCCTGTTCACCGTGCCGTGCGAGGCCATCTTCAACACCCACCCGGCGGTGTTCCGCACGGCGTTGGTGGGGGTGGAGCAGGGAGGAGATGTCCTGCCCGTGCTGTGTGTCGAGCTCGAGCAGGGTGCCAGCTCCCAGCCGGACAAGCAGGCCTTGATCGCCGAGCTGTTGGCGGCGGGCGCTGCCCACGAGCACACCCGGGCCATCGAGACCGTGTTGTTCCACCCCGGCTTCCCCGTAGACGTGCGCCACAACGCCAAGATCTTCCGGGAGAAGCTGGCCCTGTGGGCAGCGAAGAAGATCGGCTGATGAGGCTCTGTCACGTTGTGTACCCGCTGCGAGAGGGCCGACGTTGAAGGCGTTGGTCACCGGCGGCGGAGGCTTCTTGGGTGGCGCCATCGTGCGCCAGCTCCTGGCCCGAGGTGACGAGGTGTGGTCGTTCGCTCGGGGGGACTATCCCGAACTGAAGACCCAGGGCGTGCGCGTCCTGCGGGGCGACCTGGCCCGTGCGGGCGACGTCGATCGGTGCATCGCCGAGGCCGCCGGGCAGGGCTGCGAGGCGGTCTTCCACGTGGCGGCCCTGGCGGGCTCGTGGGGTCCTCTGTCGGCCTATGGTGCGGTGAACGTCGACGGCACTGCACACGTCCTCGCAGCCTGTCGAGAGCATGGGCTGGGGCGGATGGTCTACACGTCTTCGCCCAGCGTGGTCCTGTGTGGTCGTGATGTGGAGGGCTGCGATGAGTCCCTGCCCTATCCCGCTCACTGGTTGGCCCACTACCCCGCGACCAAGGCCGTGGCCGAACAGCGGGTGCTGGCGGCGAACGACGGCGAGCTGGCCACGGTGTCTCTGCGCCCCCATCTGATCTGGGGTCCTGGTGACGGGCATCTGCTGCCGCGCCTGGTGGATCGATCGCGGCGAGGGCGGCTGCGGCGCATCGGCGCGGGTGACAAGCTCATCGATACCGTCTACATCGACGACGCCGCTCGCGCTCACCTGTTGGCAGACGATCGCTTGCGGGCAGAGCGCGGGGGGGAGGCCATGGCCTCAGGCGACGAGCGCCGGGATAGCTCCGAGCCCGTGGCTGGTCGTGCCTTCTTCATCACGGCCGACGATCCCATCGAAACCTGGACCATGGTGAATCATCTGCTCGCCGCCGCGGGTGAGCCGCCCGTGACCAGGAGCGTCTCGGCCAGGGTCGCGCGCAACGCGGGGGCGGTGCTGGAGTCGATCTGGCGTTTGCTGCGCCTCTCGACCGAGCCGCCCATGACCCGATGGGTGGCCGAAGAGCTCTCGACCTCTCACTGGTTCAACATCTCAGCCGCACGACGGGACCTGGGCTACGCGCCGCAGGTCTCCCTGGAAGACGGCCTGGCTCGCTTGCAGACCTGGTGCAAAGGCGGGGGGCTGCAGGGGTAGCCGCCCGTGGGGGAAGCCGTCTCGATTCGTGCTCGGCGTGCGATCCTTCGCCACACCAAGTGGCCGGGGCTACTGGACCTCGAAGCCCCACAGGTTGGTCACCGAGTCGCCTGCGCCAGTGCCGTCGAGTCCGATGGCCTGGAGGGGCAAGCGCACGCCGACGAGCGACGGGTCGTTGGGGATGACCGTGGGGAAGATGATGTCACCGTTGCCATCGATGGGCAGGGGGATGATGAACGCCGGGGGGACGGCCAGGGCGGTCAGGGTGAGGCCCTTGATGGCGTAGAGCTGTTCAATCGCCGCAACGATCAGCCAGCCTGTGCTCGCCGTGCTGGGCAGGTTGACGTCGATGGTGGTCAGCTGCAGCAAGGAAGTGGGGTTGGGCGACGTGGTGATCGTGCCCGTCCAGGCCGGATTCGAGATCACGTGGGCATCGAGCGTGGCACCGACGTCGACGTCGACGAGGAGCGAGTTGGTCAGAACCTGCGAGTCGACCAGGGTGATCAGGTTGCCCGTGGTCGCGTCGACCAGATAGCTGGGGGTCTGGTCAAAGCCGGTGAGGTGCAGCTTGAACGCCCTGTCGTCATTGTTGGTGGCCGTGACGCGCACCGGCGAGATGCCCGTGATGCCTGCGAGCGAGGCGTCGAGGAAGACGTCAGACGCGTTGCTCACGTTGCTGACCGTCATCGATCCGAGGAGTGTGTCGGCGACGCCGTCGATGTAGGTGAACTCCTCGACAGTCTGTTGCAGAGTCGCGGCCCAGGAGATCCTGCCGCCCAGATCCTGCATGGCGTCGAACGCCGCGGGGTAGCGGTTGGCGGTGACGCTGCCGAAGAAGTCGAGCATCTCGTCCTCTTCAAGCACGGCCCAGGAGTGGGGTGCGGGCAGGCCGCTGTCCGGGTCGACGGTGCCGACCTTGACGTTCTTCATGGTCGTGGCGCCCTGGGCCATGAGCAGCTGCTCGAACTCGTCGGTGGCCCCCCTGACCTGCACCAGCGTGTCGTCGATGTCGTAGGTCATGTAGGTGGGCGGGTACTCAAGGTTGCTGCCCATGGATTGGACCGGATCGAGCGTGCCTGGCAGGGGCGGGTAGGTGAACGGGTCGAAGTAGACCGCGCTGGCCTGGATGTAGTTGAAAGGCTCCTGGTTCGGATTGCCTTCGAAGTTGAAGGTGTTCTCAAGCCAGCCTTGCAGGGCGGCGTCACCGAGGATCCAGCTCTGGGTGATGTCGAGGGTGGGGCTGACCACACCCAAGGCAGCGATCATCATGTCGTCCGGGTCACGATGGCGGCTGGCGAAGTTCGCGCTCACACCGCCACCCATGGAGAAACCGACCATGTAGATGCGGTCTTCGTCCACGTCGAAGTTGTCGATCATCCATTGGATCGTGACTTCGATGTGCTGCTGGCAGATGGGTGAGCCGAAGAGCTTGTCGTCGATGCCAGTGGGAGCCAGGTAGAACATGTCCCGGGCGTTGGCTTCTTCGTCCAGGGTGGTGGCGGGGCCCACGCTGTTCGCCGAGGAGCCAAAGCCGTGGTAGGCCACGAGCAGGGGCAGGTCCGAGCCGCCGGGGGTGTAGCTCACGGGCAGCTGGTACTTGAAGATCTCGGGCAGGGACGTGCCGGTGCCGCCGGGGCCGGAGGGGATGAACCCGTCCATCATGATCGGGCCGGTGCCTTCGGTGGCCGGGTCGACTCCGTCCCCCACGGGGACACGGTCGGCGAAGACGATCGAGTCGAGAGGGCTGTCGGCGGTGAGTGGCGGCAAGGGCGCCATGCCAAGGTCGCCGGTCAGCGCGATGCGTGCGGCGCGATGGGCCGCGTCCACAGCATCAAGGACCGGCTTGTCGTCCACCAACTGAGCGGACACGGGCAACACCAACGGCCAAGCAAGCAGCAGAGAAGCAATGATCATGACGGTGACGACGCTGAGAGAGAAGAGTGCCCTGGGGAGGGGCGAAGGTTGCGGGGTCATGGAACGATGGCAGCCCCCCAGCTGCCTCGGGATCGCTCATGGGCCCCTCCGGGTGACCTCAGGCTACCCGAGGTTCTTCAAACCGGCCAGAGACCATATGGACAGGAGCCCCCGGGTCTCGGATGGATACATGACGAGGTGGGCGGCTGACCCGGGCGCTGGCGGACTGCTCTGAGCGGCTCTTGCCGGGGGCTGGCCGCGGCCTTCTAGGCAGGGGCCGCGAGGGTGCCGCCTCGCTCATTAAACCCGACCTCGAAGTCTGAATTCAAAGATATGGTCACAGAGGTCGTTGAAGGCGCCAAACGGCGTTCAGTGCGCCTGCCCGGTCGGGGAGCATGGGCAGGGTCAAAGTCGGCCTGGTCTGGAGGCAGGGTGTAGTCGAAGACCGTCGAGGCCAACACCTTGGGCTCGTTGACCAGGGGCAGCTCTACCAGGACTCCAGGCCGTGTGGGCTGGCCAGCGTCGCGAGGGTCAAAGAAGACGGGGTTCCCGCCCCTCGGGTCGAGCTCGTAGCTGCCGCCGGCGGGCACCGTGAGGGCAGCCTGGGCCAACCGCCGCTGGCCCGCCTTGGTCTCGACCATGAGGTACGGGACCAGCGGTCGGCCGGTCCTGTTCTGGATCGTGATACGCATGATCATCTTCCGAAAGCTGCCTTCACCGGAAAGAGCAGGGTCTGTCGTGGCGAGATGTGTCACCAGCGCCCCTGCCTTGCCAGCGGTACGTCTACGCGCCCCCGCGCTCACCCGACCAATGCTCAGCAGAGACTCTACACGGTTTTTGCAGGCGATTGCCCCAATCTTCTCTGTTGTAGGCGGGATCGCGACAGCCCTCGCAGAAGCGCTTGCGGACTCACTTGATGCGAGTGACGTAGAGCAGATTCATCAGGTGACATTGATAGATGATGTTCTGCACACAATTCAGGCATGACGAGTCGATCTCGATGCGCGACTGCAACGCAAGGACGGCAGCGGAGGGCGTTCCCAGGCGGCGCGCCGGGGAGCTGTCCGCGCTATCATGGGCGATTCGCCGGACCTGGCTGCTGACCCTGTGCCCGGCCGCCTCCCCCGCTCGTCCCGCCACCTGCCCCGGTCTTCGCTGTCGTCATGAGCTCTCCTTCACCGTCGACACTCCGACCCTGCGTCGAGATCGAACAGCTCACCAAGCTCTACCACCTGGGCGGCGAGGTGGTGGCTGCTCTCGACGGCCTCGACCTGACCATTGCCTACGGGGAGCACGTGGCCGTGGTGGGCTCGTCGGGCAGCGGCAAGTCGACCCTGTTGCAGATCCTGGGTTGCCTCGACAGCCCGACGTCGGGTACCTACCGCCTGGACGGCCTGGCCGTGGGGCAGCTGTCAGAGTCGAGCCTGGCCGAGGTGCGCAACCGACGGATCGGCTTCGTGTTTCAGGGCTTTCACCTGCTGCCCCGGGCCACGGCCCGCCGCAACGTGGAGCTGCCCCTGGTCTACGGCGGTGAGTCTGCGGCGTTCCGTCGGGAGCGGGCCAGCGAGGCCTTGGAGCGGGTCGGGCTGGGCGACCGCATGAACCACCGCCCCGACCAGCTTTCCGGGGGACAGCGGCAACGCGTGGCGATCGCTCGAGCCCTGGTGACCGAACCGGCGATCCTGCTGGCGGACGAACCCACGGGCAATCTCGATTCACGGACAGGCGCCGAGATTCTCGACCTGTTCGACGAGTTGGCCGGCCCGGCCCGGGCCTTGATCATGGTCACCCACGACCCGGCCCTGGCTCGACGGGCCCAGCGTTTGGTGGCCCTGTCTGATGGCCATCTCGCCTTCGACGGCCCACCATCCGAACACGTCACAGAGGTGTTGCACTCATGAATGATCTCTCGCCCGGCCGTCGACGCAGCCGAGAACGTGGGGGCGCCTTCATGGGAGTCCTGGTGACGGGTAGCCTGCTGGGCCTGGGCGCCATGGGCTGGTGGTTCTCCCGAGGCGGCGGGGACGCAGGGGCCCTTGACCCCGACCGCATGGTCTCCGTGGTGCGCCGAGAGGTCATCGATGCGGTGACTGCGGCGGGCCGGGTCGAACCCCTGGCCCGCGTGGCGGTGATGAGCAGAGCCAGCGGCATCCTCGAAGTCCTCCATGTCGACGAGGGCGACGTGGTCACCGAAGGTCAGCTGCTCGCCGAGCTCGACAAGGAGCAGCTCACCGCAGATCTCGAACAGAACCAGGCCGACCTGGCCTCCGCCGCCGCTCGGGTCTCTGCTGCCCAGGGTCGACTGGAAGAGGCCAGGGTCAGGCTCGAAGATCCGGAGCAGCAGTTCGTCGACCGAGAGGCCCACCGCTTGCAGCTGCTGTTCGAGACCGGCGATGTGTCACTGAAAGAGCGCGACGACGCCTTGAAGGCGGCAGAGGTCGTGGAGTTTCGCCTGGCCCAGGTGCGGGCCAGCCTGGCGGTGCTCCAGGCCACCTTGGAGGAAGCGAGGGCCAATCTGCTCTCTGCAAAGGCGGCCATGGGTCGCAGCGAGACAGCTCTGCTTGAGGCCACCATCCGCTGTCCCATGGATGGCGTGGTGCTGGTGCGCGACAAGGAGGTCGGCGACGGCGTGTCGTCGTTGCTCACGGCCGGTGGCAACGCCACCCAGATCATGGTCTTGGGTGATCTCTCGGAGATGTTCATCGAGGCTCGCATCGACGAGGTCGACCTGGGCCGCATCTTTCAGGGCATGCCCGTACGGCTCACCGCAGACGCCTATCGCGGCGTAGAGCTGACGGGATGGGTTGACCGCATCGCCCCTGCGGGTTCGGTGGACAACAACGGCATCGTGACCTTCGAGGTGCGCATCACCGTCGATGATGAACGGGGCCTGCTGCGTCCAGACATGACCGCCGACGCGAAGTTGATCCTGGCCGCCGACGACGACGCGCTCGTTCTCCCTCAGCGGGCGATCTCCAAGGGCAGCGATGGGGCCTGGACGGTGCAGAAGGTCGTGGGCGAAGGAGAAGCGGCGACCACTCTCAAGACGCCGGTCGAGGTGGGCATCAGCGATGGCCTGATGACCCAGATCGTCTCGGGTCTCGCAGAAGGTGAGCGGGTGTACCTGGGCACGTGAACCCTCTGACCCTTTGCGCCGAGGCAGCGGGGGCGGTGGCCCGGGAGTTCCGCCGCATGGCCCCCATGGCGGCGGGCATCGTCTGGGGCGTGGCTTCGGTCTTCGTGCTGGTCGCCGTGGCGCGAGGTTTCGAGGTCACCCAGCGCCAGTCTCTCGATGCCTTGGGCGACTCGTTCATGCTGCTGCGGGTCAACCGGGCGACGACCAACCGCGGTGACGCCCGGGCCAATGCCTTCGTGCGCCTCGACGGCGAAGACATGGAGGCCGCGGTGCAGGGTTCGCCGTCCGTGTCCTCGCTCTCACCGAAGGCCAACAACTGGTTCATCAGCGCCTACCGAGGCACCCTGCGCTCACGGATCACGGCCGTGGGTGTCGAGCCCGACTACGCCGACATCGTCCATGTTCCGCTCACCGAGGGTTCGCGTTGGATCGGCGGGCTCGACATCGAGCAGGAGCTACCGGTGTGCCTGCTGGGGCCTGGTACCTACACCGAGTTGTTCGGCGACGATCCCTGGCAGGGGCAGGAGATCCAGCTGGTCTTCACCCGAGGCGGCGACGAAGACACGGTCATGCGTCGGCTCAAGGTGATCGGTGTGCTGGCTGATGAAGAGCTGGCCAGCGACGAGATCTACACCAGTCACCGCCGGGTGGTGTTCCTCCCCTTCACGACCTGGGAGCGCTTCTCGCCCCGGGGCTTTCAGTTCTTCGTGGTGCGACCCCAGACGCCCGAACTGAAAGACCAGGCCCTGGCCGAGCTGCGCGGGGTGCTGGGCCGGCGACACGGTTTCGACCCGGACAACAGCAACACGTTGATCCCCTACTTTGATGCCATCGACCGGGGTGCGCAGATCGACAGGGTGTTTCATGGTCTGGAGATCTTCCTGGGGGCCGTGGGTGCGCTGATCTTGCTGCTGGGCGCGGTGGGCGTGGCCAACGTGGTGCTCATGTCCGTGGCGGCGCGCACCTTTGAGTTCGGTCTGCGCCGAGCGTTGGGTTGCAAGCGACGGTGGATCTTCATCCAGGTGTTTCTCGAAGCGGGCTGCGTTTGTCTGGTGAGTGGCGCGCTCGGTTTCTTGATGGGACTGGGCGGCGTCGAACTCATGAGTCGCATCGAGCTGCCCGAGGGTTTCGCTGCGCCCCAGGCAGAGATGTCCGCTGCCTGGTTGCCGGGAGTGCTCCTGCTGGCTGTGAGCCTGGGTGCGGCAGCATGGCCCGCGGGGAGGGCCGTGCGCATTCCCGTGGTGGAGGCCCTGCGGGGCGGCAAGCTGTGAGCGATCGCGAGGAGCGGCCATCGGGACAGTCCGGCGCAGCGGCGTCCCAGAAGGCAACCCGGCAGCCTACCCAGAAGCTGGATCTAGGCTCCGTGGTCGGCGAGGCCGTGGGTAGCCTGCTGGCCCACCCGCTCCGTTCGCTGCTGACCGGCCTTTCGGTGACCTTCGGCGCTGCCGTGCTGCTGATATTGCTCAGCTACGCCACGGCCGTGCCGGAGACCACGGCGACCTTGTTGCGCTCCATGGGCAGCCGCGAGTTCATCGTTGAGCCTCGCTGGAGAGGCCGCGGCCCCGGGGGCACCCGCGTGCGCATTCGCTACAGCGACTTGCCTGCCTTGCGAGATGCCTGCCCGTCCATCGCCGAGTTGGCCCCTGCCTACCGACCGGGCCGGGGCGGTCCCATCTTCTCCAGCAACCGCTCCTGGCCCTGGGCCGGGGTGACGGGTGTGGGCCACGAATACCGCGGCGTGACCGACCTGCGCATCGACGTGGGGCGCTGGTTCACACAAGATGAAGAGCTGGGAGCCGAAGAGGTGGCCCTGATCAGCCGCCCGCTGGTGGACGGCATGTTCGACGGGCGCACACCCCTGGGCGAGACCGTCGACGCCTTCGCCCGACGGTTCCAGGTGATCGGCGTGTTCGAGAGCAAGGCGACCTTCGCCTACTCGCTGCTCGTGCCCTACACCACGGCCATGTCCATGGGTGACGAAGGGGGGCGCTACGTGAGCCACCTGGCCTTCGCGCCACTGCGTGATGACCTCGCCAGCGCGGCGGTCTCGGAGATGCGCCAGGCGTTGGGCACGCTTTACTCATTCGACCCGGGGGACGAGCGGGCCATTGACGTGAAAGAGAACACGGCCTTCGTGGAGAAGGTCGAAGCGGTGAGCGTGGGCCTGCGCGCCCTGGTCTGGGTCATTGCGTCATTGGCCCTGGTGCTGGGTTGCCTGGGCGCCGCGAACGTGGTGGGCATCGCCGTGGCCGAGCGCACGTCCGAGCTGGGCTTGCGCAAGGCCTTGGGGGCCACGGCGTCCCGGCTTCGCGCAGAGGTTCTGGCCGAGACCCTGCTGCTGTGCGTGGCAGGCGGTGCCTTGGGTGTGAGCCTGGGGGCCGCTGCCATCGCGGCCTTGGGTCCCCTGCGATTGACAGACCAGGCGCTGCTGACTCCTCAGGCAGACACCCAGCAGCTGGCCCTGGCTTGCCTGGTGCTGGTGCTGACCGCCACAGTGGCTGGCCTGCCCGCCGCGAACCGCGCCGCTCGCCTCGACCCCGTACAGGCCCTTCGAGAAGAATGATGACCACTGAACTCAACAAGCAGCTCGTGCGTCGTTGGTACGAAGAGGTCATCAGCACGGGGGACGTCAGCTCGCTTGAGCAGATCATCTCACCAGACTACGTGCAGCTGTACGACGGCGTGCCTCAGCTCTCGGGGTGGGACGGCGCTCGCCAGCACGCGTTGAGCGTGCGTCGCCTCTACGCCGAGCTCGTCGTGACCATCGACCGGCAGATTGCTGAAGGCGACTGGGTGGCCAGCCAGCTGACCATGCGCGGCGTTCACGCGGGAGAGCTGGTCGGCATCGCGCCCACCGGCCACGTCATCGAAGTGAAGGGCGTCAACGTGGACAAGGTCCGAGACGGGCGCATCATCGAACATGACGGGGCCGCCAATCTGCTCTGGCCCTTGCTGAAGATCGGTGCGGTGAGGCCGGCTGATCCCGGCGCAGGCGAGCCCGAGGGCGCAGGTTCTGGGGGCACCGACTCTGGCCTGCCGCCGGGGAGTTTCCGTTTCACCGGCAAGCTCGAAGTGACCGACAAGCCCGACCCCGATGCTGCCGACGGGGGCTCGTGAACGCACCGGTCCTGCAGACGATCCTCGACACCATCGTGCCGTTGTTCGTGATCATCTTCGTGGGCTGGTGGCTGGCCGGGCGCAAGCTCGAGGCCAGGCCCATCGCCGAGCTGGCCGTGGGCCTGGCGGCGCCGGCGCTGATCTTCGTGCTCTTCTATCGCATGCAGTGGGAGACCAGCCAGTGGGCTGAGCTGGTCGGGGGCACGGCGTTCATCATGGCCGTGACCCTGGCGGTGAGCTGGTGGTCGTTGCGCCGCCTGTTCAAGGAGCCGCACCGCGGCCTGATGATGCCCGTGGTCTTCTGGAACTCGGGCAACATGGGACTGTCCATCGTGCGCCTGGCTTTTGGCGAGCAGGCGCTCCCCGCCGGAGCCGTGGTCTTCGTCACCGTGGCCACGGCCCAGGCGGTCCTCGGCACGGCCATCGCCAAGGGACGGGGCGGCTTCGGCGAGGTGCTGAAGATGCCCCTGGTCCACGCCTGCGTGCTGGGTCTGGCCTGCTCGCTGTGGGAGCTGCGCCTGCCGTCCATGGCCATGGAGCCCATCGAGATGGTGGCCGACATGGCCATCCCGCTGATGCTGATCAACCTGGGCATGGCCCTGCGCAACCTGCCCATCACCGCCGTCGGCGACGCCATGGTCTGCGTGGTCTTGCGCAGCGTTGTGGGCTTCGGCGCCGCCGTGCTCTTCGTGCACCTGTTCGACGTCGAGGGGTTGTCGCGACAGGTCTTGATCGTCTCGTCGGTCCTGCCGCCAGCGGTGATCAGCGTGCTCTTCGCCCAGCGCTACGACGCGGCGCCACGCACCGTGGCCTCGGCCATCGTGCTGGGAACGCTGCTGTCTGTGGTCACGATCCCCCTGGTCTTGACCTGGGTTTTGTGAGGGCCGGGTCGGGCTGCTCGTCACCTTGACGCCCCCCCAGCACCTGCTAGGCTGCAGGTTCACCGGCTGGAGAGGGGCGGGCAGCTTCCACGCAGCCCAGGCTGAAGCCAGCCAACGGAAGACAATTGGGAGAGGACACATGACATCCAGGTCGCTTATCCCCCCCTGAAATTCTTGCTGGTGCTGGCTGTTCTTGCATCCGACTCGATCGCTCAGCTGCCCTTTCCGAACACTCTCTACGTCAACGCCGAAACGGGCGATGACAGCGGACCGGGGTCGGCCACGAACCCCTACCAGACGCTGAACAAGGCCCTGCAGCAGGCCTATGACATCAACCCCAGTGGCGCGACTGTCATTAACAAGATCAAGGTCTACTTCTCCGAACATCCGATCGCCCCAGTCGGGTACGGAGGCCAGGTCGGCGGCGTAGAAGCAGGCCATGAGGCTGAGGGCTGGGTTGCTGTGGGTGAGCCTCCGAGGAAGCCCTTTCCCATCCGGATGCTGGCTGGCGTGGATATCATCGGCGTTCCCGAGCGGACGACCCAGGCTCTGCCCATCATCACGATCGACGAGCTGGGTGCGGCGGGTGGGCCAGCGGATTATCTGGACATGCAGCCCGGAGAGCCATCCTGTGTCGTCCGTAGGGCGGCCAACGCGGCCCTGAAGACTTTCGATATCGACGGAAGTCGGCGACTCCTGTCCGTGGTTAATGAGAGCCGCTGGCCAGGCATCCTAGCCATCGGCGTCAGCGACTTCACCGTTCAGGATTGTGATGTCCGGGCATGGCAGGATGGTGTTTGCCTGGAGGCGAAGGAGGGGCAGACCCTCTCTGCGTTGATCGACGGGTGCACGCTGCGGGATTCGTTCCTGATCACCCCCGTCCAGTACGGTCACGCCGGCCTCTGGATGATCGGAGATGGAACTCTCACTGTGGATATCACCGACTCCACCATCACCAACTGCCACGATGCAGTGGAGATGGGTATGGAAGTGGGAACGGTCTCGACCTTCTCCATGTCGGGTAGCTTCGTTCACGACAACGAGAACGGCCTGGAAGTCGTCGGCGATGGCGGTTCAATGAACTTGACCCTGCTTTCGACGAAGTTCTGCAGGAATTACAGCAAGGGACTTCCGTTGGGTGGCATTGCCACGACCACGTCGACCGGAGCGCTCCTGTTCGGGCGGAGTACGCCCCAACCGGGGCCCATCACGGTCACCGCATCGATTCGATCCTGTGACTTCAGCGACAACGGCTGGGTCGTCCCTTGGAATCAAATGGGGTCGCTTGATTTGGGGACTGACACCAGTCCAGGACTGAACAACTTCTGCATCGACTACGCGAGCTTCCTGCCCAACATGGAGCCGTTTAGGGTGCAGCTGTATCAGGTGTTTGGAGGCCCCGTGACTGCTTCGGGCAACTACTGGGTAAGGAGCAACCAGGGTGCCAACGCTTCCGGTCAGATCACAGGCACAGTCGTTGCCGGTCAGAATGGCGTCAACCTGATCAACGGCTTGCCGCCAGGACCTCTGGTGGGCGAGATCGACCCGGCCACGAGCCTCCCGTACTTGCGTAACTTCTCCATCGGGCCGTTCAACTCCATTGATTTCGGCAGTGTCCCGGCACCGGGGACTCCGCCTGATTGTCTCACTGTTCCCTGTACGCCGTCTGGAGGCTAGGCCCATGTCACTCATGACACGAGCGACGGCCCCGTACGGGCAGCTCTGGGCTCGGGCGATGCTCGTTATCGCAGGGCTCGCCACGGGGGCTGCTTTCCAGCCCTGCACTGCCCAGGGTTTGATCCCAGGCACTTGGCATCTGATGCAGCCGCCAGGCGGGGAGCCCAGCACCTTGTTCGGGAACGCCCTGAACGTTGCCGATGTCAACCGAGACGGGTTTGACGATCTGATCGCCTTCGCTCCCTATGCCGATGTCCATTCCTTGCAAGACACCGGCCGGGGCTGGGTGCTTTTCGGGCCCTCCTTCTCGACCCATCAGTCGTTTCAGTCGTCGGTGCCCGCTCCGGCGGAGTTCATGGGGCTGGCGAAGTTCGGGCCCACTGGCAACGCCGCCGGGGACGTGGATGGCGACGGCTACCCGGACATCCTGGTGGGCTCGCCCGACTACCCCATCGGTTCGTTGAACTCTGGCCGCGTGCACTTGTTCTTCGGGCCCGACTACCGCCGCCAGCGCATCTTCTACAGCCCTGTCCCGGAAATCTCGGGTCGCTTTGGCGAGAGTGTCCAGCTGGCCGACATCACTGGCGATGGTCTTGCAGACGTCTTCATCGGCGCACCAGACGCCCAGGTTGTCCTGCCGTTGGGCGGCGTGGTCAATCTCGCGGGGCGTGTCTTCTGGTGGGATGCGACGGCGTTGTCAGGCATGCCCAGAGAGATAAAGAACCCGAAGATCGAACCGATCGCAGCCTTCGGCGCTGCCATCGACCAGGGTGACATGACCGGCGACGGGCAAACGACGCTGTTTATTCAGTCCAGGGGACTGGCCTTTAGCGGTGCGACTCACGTCTTCCAGGGCAGCGGGGCCGACTATCAGTTCTCGATACCGGCGCCGCTCCCAACGCTGCAGTGGTTTGGCGATGTGATTCACATGGGTGATCTCACCGGCGATGGTGTCATGGATCTCGTCGTCACAGCGCCAGCAGCTGTCACAACGACCTGTTCTTTGCAGGGCGCCGTCATGATCTTGAGCGGAGACAACTTCGAAGACGTGGTAGCGACTCTTCTTCCGCCAGGTCCATGCGCCGCCTCGCAGCTCTTCGGCCTGAATGCCCTCGTCATGGACTTCGACGGTGATGGCTACGACGACGTGGTGGCCTCCCGTGGTGGTCCTCTCGCCAATCAACAAGTCCTGGTCTCTTTCGGACCGGACTTCGCCGCGCCGCAGATCCTGGGGGAATCACAGTTCACCGGATTCGGCATCGAGCTCGCGGCGGGCGACTTCGACGGTGATGGCAGAGAGGAACTGGCCGTTGCCTTCTCGGGCGGTACTGGCTCGGGAGGCGTGCTGGTTTTCGACCCCAGCACTTTGCATGGCCATGAACAGCTGCTGTCCAACTCCG
>CAZIAK010000027.1:0-8612 GCA_964537035.1 uncultured Phycisphaerales bacterium
AGCCGCATCCCCGCGACGATCGTGGTGAGACGTCCGGGCTGGTGGTGGCTCGGGTACCTGTACGAGAACGAAAGAACCCCCGCTGTCCAGGGTCGCTGGACGGCGGGGGCTCAGGTCACGCTCCGCATGTGAGCGCAACGTCTGTCAGCGAAGTCGGTCTATTGGGAGACCAACTCCACCGCGTTGCTGATCCAGGCTGGCGAACTCGGAGTGGGATCGTTCGTCGCCACCTGGGCGTAGATCTGGAAGCCGGCGGGGATGCCCTGGGGCCTGGCGAAGGGCAGGTCCAGGCCGCCGCTGATGTCGGTGCCGATGTCGAGGAGGGTCAGGAAGGGGATGGGCAGGAAGGTCGCCCCCTGCTACTCCTCACAGCGCCGTTCGGCCGCCACCACTGCCATCGAATGGCACAATAATCCGGGTCGGCCCGGCCCCTCCCTCCAAAGGCCAGCTGTCCCGCCGCGCTCGGGTCAAAGTGACCGGGGAAAGCGGTGGCCGGGTGACGCTATACTCCCGCCATGGGCATGAAACAGGTCGAACTTTGCCGCCTCATCCAGAGCGATCGCGCGAGCGAGTGCCACATGTACTTGCGTGAGCTCGAGGGTGACCGGGTCTTCCCGGTGATCGTCCATCAGACCGAGATGGCGGAGATCTATCGCAAGGTGCATGGCGAGGCTACCCGGCGCCCCATGACCCACGATCTCTTTGCCTCTCTGGTGCGCGCGGCGGCCCTGACCCTCGAGAACGTCCACGTGACCGAGCTCAAAGATCAGGTGTTCTACGCCCGCATGAACCTCGAGGCCGAGGACGGCCGCACCTTCAGCATCGACGCCAGGCCCTCAGACGCAGTGGCCATCGCCACCGGCATGGGCTGCCCGATCTTCGCCGCAGAGAAGATTCTCGACGATATCGGCGCGGTCGAGCCCCCTCCCCCCGAGGAGGAAGCTGCCGAGGGATCGGAGCCGCCCGGCGACGCAGGCGAAGACGGCGACGAGCGCGACGGGGAGACCGACAGCTAGAGAAGATGAACGGCCGGAGGGATGGCAGAGTGGTCGATTGCGACGGTCTTGAAAACCGTTAGCCCTTCGGGGCTCGTGGGTTCGAATCCCACTCCCTCCGCCAACCTCTTCTCCCTGGCAGCCGGTGGGCAAAGTGCCATCGAGGTGTGCTCGGCATGCGGCACTTTGCCCACCGGCTGCGAGAGGGACCTCCCCCGGCAAGGCTCCCCTGTTACTGCGTTGACAGACGCCCCCCTGGCCGCAGAGAATCCCCCCCGCTTGTGCGGACAGGTGGCAGAGTGGTCGATTGCGGCAGATTGCTAATCTGTTGACGGGTTTTTTTCCCGTCCGCGGGTTCGAATCCCGCCCTGTCCGCCATTTGCTCCTTTGAGACGACCATTGCCGCTGGCGTTCTTGATGGTCTCGACGTTCTCGACCAGCTCGCCGACCTCCCGGTCGCCGCGGAGGTCGAGTGCGAGGTTGACGACGAGGACGGGAGCAAAGCTGGCCGCTCTGCTGATCTGCGCTGGATTGACCGGGGCCTGCGGCGTGACGCGCACCCTGCATGTCGACAGCAGCCCCGCCGGGGCCACCGTTCTGCTCGATGGCCGGGCCGTCGGCGCGACCCCCTACACCGAAGTGTTCCTCTCTTATGGGGTCAGGCGGCTGGAACTGCGACACGAGGGCCATGCCCGGGATGTGCGGGAGATCGACGTGGTGCGGCCCTGGTGGCAGTACTTCCCCCTGTCTTTCTTCTCTGATCTGCTCTGGCCGGCGCCCCTGACGGACGACCATTACGTGGCCGTGGAGCTGATCCCTGCCCATCGAGTGGGGGGCGAGTTCGGCGATGCTCAGGACGCTTTCGCCCAGCTTGAGGCCCTGAAACGGCTGCTCGCTGCCCGAAAGGCCGCATTTCATGCGCATCGCCCCGGGGCTCCTGGGGCGGCTGCGCCCCCGGATGCAGACGGGGCAGCCAGCGACGGAGTTGAGCAGGGCGACGGCGCCAACGACGGCGAAGGTCCTCAGGGGCCTGATACGGGCGGAGAGCCCACTGGGGGCACCTGACCTTGGCCGCCATGGTGGGGCGGCGGGCCATCGTCTTGGGACTGGGCCGCTTCGGGGGCGGCCACGGGGTGGCTCGCTGGCTGCTCGATCAGGGCGCGGACGTTCTGGTCACCGACCTGGCCTCTGAGCAGTCTCTGGGCGAGGCGGCGGCCGACCTGTCCCGGCGTGGGGCTCGCCTCGTTCTGGGCGGCCATGACGGGATCGACGTCGAGGGGGCAGATCTGCTGGTGGTGAATCCAGCGGTGCCTCTGAAGGCGCCCTTGGTGCAGCAGGCTCTCGCGGCCGGGGTGGCGGTCACGAGCGAGGTGGCCCTGCTCATGGAGCGCTGGCCCGGGCCGGTGGTGGGGGTGACGGGGAGCAACGGCAAGTCCACCACCGTGTCGCTGACCCAGGCGATTCTGGTGGCCGCGGGTCAGCCAGCCCTGGCCGGCGGCAACCTGGGGGGCTCCTTGCTCGACCGGCTCGACGAGGTCGTCCCCGGCACGGTGGCGGTGCTGGAGCTGTCGTCGTTCATGCTCGAGACCCTGCAGCTGCTGGGACAGGGCCCAGACGTGGCTTTGATCACCAACATCACTCCAAATCACCTCGATCGGCACGGCACGTTCGACAGTTATCGAGAGGCCAAGGCTGCGGTGATGGCCCGAGCGCACACGGTGGTGCTCAACGCAGACGATCCGGTGGTGGCCGCTCTGGCCCCACCGACGACGGCGATGGCGGCAGCCACAGCGAAAACGCTCTGGTTTGGTGATCAGACCGTGGGCCCGGATGTGGCTGTCGACCCCGCCGGGAACCTGCGCACATCCACAGGCGAGCTGATCCTGTCCAATGAGGCCATGCCCCTGCCTGGCCGGGCGAACCGTCTCGATCTGGCGGCTGCGGCCCTGGCTGCTTCAGCCCTGGTGGGCCCGTTGACCCGGGTTGTGCAGGCCCTGCCTGCGGCCCTGCAGGGCTTTCGGCTGCCGCCGCACAGGCTGGAGACGGTGTCGACCCACGGAGGGGTTCGCTGGATCGATGACTCGGTCTCGACCACGCCTGAGTCCACGGCCGCTTCCCTGGGGGCCTTGGCTCAGCAGGGCGGCGAGGCCCCGTCTGGGCCTGGCTGCCCATCGGTGTCGGTCCCTCGATCTCGCTGTCTGCTGATCGCTGGCGGCCACGACAAGGGGCTCGATGCGGGCCCGTTGGTCGCCGCCGCACACGGTGGCGCGGACAGGGTGCTCACCATCGGCGAAGAGGGGCTGGCCCTGGGTCAGCGGCTGCAGGCGGCGGGTGTCAGCTGGCACTTCGCGGAGACCCTGGCGCAGGCGGTGACCCAGGCAGCAGCTTGGGCTCGTGAGGGCGACTGCGTTCTGCTCTCGCCAGGCTATTCGTCCCATGACCAGTTCGTGCACTTCGCCGCTCGTGGACAGGCGTTCCGTGATGCGGTGAACGGTTTGCAAGGCCCCGAACCCCTGTCTTGAAAGGGGCTGGATTGCTAGAACCGGGTGTCCAGATCCCTGTCTGTCAGCTGACCTTTCATGCCTCCCACCTGCAACCGCTGCAAGAGCCCTGCGACGATCCACTTGACCGAGATCAAGGGGGGCCAGAAAACCGAGCGCCACTTCTGTGAGGAGTGCGCGCGGGTGCTGCATGTGCCTCAGCCAAGCAAAGAGATCCAGAAGCTCCTGGCCAGCTTCGAGCCGGCTCATGCCCTGTCTCGGCGGCAGTCTGCCAGCCTGCAGAAGAGCTGTCCCGAGTGCGGGATGAGCTACGGCGAGTTTCGCCAGCAGGGGCGCTTCGGATGCGCCCACGACTACGACGTCTTCGGCGAAGAGGTGGTGGCGCTGCTTGAGCGCATTCATGGCTCCAGTCGGTACGCCGGCAAGCTGCCAGGTGGCAAGGGCGCCGTGCAGGGAGACCGCCGCAGCGAGATCCTCGACGCTCGTGAGAAGCTGTCCCAGGCCATCGAAACCGAAGACTACGAACTGGCCGCCCAGCTCCGAGATGAGATCAGCCGGCTCTCGGACCCACCTGCGGCGGGAGCTTGAACGGTGGGTTCACCCGACGACCAGGCGTCGCTGTTTCCGAATGAGCCCGAGCACAACGGCTTGCAGGCTCCGGCGCTGTGGCTGGTCGAGCCCGGGCCGGAGAGCGACGTGGTGGTCTCCTCGCGCATGCGCCTGGCCCGCAACATCGACGGCTTTCGCTTCAAGGCGCGGTTCGCCGATGGTGAAGGAGAGCGGCTGGAGGTCTACCTGCGCGGCGTGCTGCACGAGGTCGACCCGTCCCTGACCTACCACTCACTCAACGACCTCTCGAACAACGAAAGAGAGGCCTTGTTCGAGCGCCACCTGGTCAGCCACGAGCATGTGGTCGACGAGCAGAGCCGAGGGGTGGCCTTCAGCGCAGACGGCACCACGAGCGTGATGGTCAACGAAGAGGACCACTTGCGCCTGCAGGTCTTCGCCCCGGGGTTCGATCTGCAGTCTCTTGAGCAGAAGATCAACGCCCTCGACGACAGCCTGGCCGAGCATGTCACCTTCGCCTTCGACGAGCGCTTCGGGTTTCGCACGTCGTGCCCCACCAACACGGGCACAGGTCTGCGGGTCTCGGTCATGTTGCACTTGCCCGCCCTGGCCTTCCGCCAGCCCGAGGGCAAGGGCGGCTCGGGGGCCGAGCGGGACATCGTGCGCATGCACAACGCCGCCCAGCAGCTGGGCCTCACCGTTCGGGGCCTCTTCGGGGAGAGCAGCCGGGCTGAAGGCGATTTCTTCCAGATCAGCAATCAGATCACCTTGGGCAAGAATCAGGCCAAGACCGTCGAGGATGTCTCGGCCTTGACCGAGATGGTGGTCGACTGGGAACGGCGCAATAGAGAGGCCTTTCAGCAGGAGCACGAGGTGCAGCTGGATGACCTGGTTTGGCGCGCCTGGGCCCTTCTGACCTCCGCCCGCAAGATTTCTTCGACCGAGGCCCTGGGCCATCTCTCGGCCCTTCGGCTCGGCTTGCACCAGAAAATCATCGACAAGGTCGATGTGGGTACTATCCAACGCTTGATGGTGACCCTCCGCCCTGGCCATCTGCAGCTTCGCGAACAGTGCGATCTGCCCGCCGATGCCCGGGACGAAGTGCGAGCCAGATTGATCCGGGATACGCTTCTCGGATCCACACCCCCAGACTAGAACACCCTTCGGTATCCAACCGGGACACAGCCATGTTCGACCGCTTCACAGATCGCGCCCGCAAGGTGATGAACCTCGCCAAGGCCGAAGCCCAGCGTCTCAATCACGAGTACATCGGCACCGAGCACATCCTGCTGGGCCTTGTCCAAGAGGGCAGCGGCGTGGCGGCGAACGTGCTGCGGGGGATGGGCATCGACCTGAAGCACATCCGCACCGAAGTCGAGAAGCTGGTCAAGGGCAGCGCCACCATGGTGCCCATGGGCAACCTGCCCTTCACTCCCCGGGCCAAGAAGGTGCTCGAGCTCTCTCTCGAAGAGGCCAGCCAGCTGGGTCACAACTACATCGGCACCGAGCACCTGTTGCTGGGTCTGATCAAGGAGAGCGAAGGCATCGCCGCTCGGGTGTTGACCAACCTGACGGTCAAGCTCGAGGACGTGCGCGAAGAGGTGCTCGAGTTCTTGGGTGGTCCTCAAGAGGGCGGCGAAGAGGCTGGCGAGCCGGCCGCTGAAGGCGAAGAGGCAGAGATGGGTCAGCCTTCTCGCGGGGGCAAGGGCAAGACGCCGGCGCTGAACGCGTTCGGTCGCGACCTGACCAAGCTCGCCCGTGACGGAGCGCTCGACCCGGTGATCGGTCGTCGCGAAGAGATCGAGCGGGTGATCCAGATCTTGTCACGGCGCACGAAGAACAACCCGGTGCTGCTGGGCGAGGCGGGCGTGGGCAAGACAGCCATCGTCGAGGGCCTGGCTCAGGACATCATCGCCAACGAGGTGCCTGAGATCCTGAAGAACCGCCGCTTGGTGGTGCTCGACCTGGCCATGATGGTCGCTGGCACCAAGTACCGCGGCCAGTTCGAAGAGCGCATCAAGTCGGTGATGAACGAGGTCCGCCGGGCCAAGAACATCATCCTGTTCATCGATGAGCTGCACACCCTGGTGGGCGCCGGCGGTGCCGAGGGTGCCATTGATGCCAGCAACGTGCTCAAGCCAGCGCTCTCCCGTGGCGAGATCCAGTGCATCGGTGCGACCACGCTCAACGAGTACCGCAAGTACATCGAGAAGGATCCCGCTCTCGAGCGGCGTTTCCAGTCGGTGATGGTCGAGCCCCCGAGCCCCGAACAGACCGTCGAGATCCTGAAGGGTCTCCGTGAGCGGTACGAGGTGCACCACAACGTGCAGATCACCGACGGGGCCCTTGAGCTGGCCGTCGAGCTCTCGACCCGCTACATCACCAACCGTTTCCACCCGGACAAGGCCATCGACGTGATGGACGAAGCCGGCGCCCGGGTGCGGTTGAAGGCCATGACGGCCCCGCCAGATCTGAAAGAGCTCGAGGTCGAGATCCTCAAGCTCGACAAAGAGAAGGAGGAGTGCGTCGCCAACCAGGACTTCGAGCGGGCCGCGTACCTGCGCGACTACGCCGACAAGCTGCGCAAGAAGCGCGACCAGATCGAAGAGGAATGGAAGTCGAACGCCGCCGAGATCGACGGCACGGTCGACGAAGAGGTGATCGCCGAGACGGTCAGCAAGATGACCGGCGTGCCCCTGACCCGGCTCGACAAGGGTGAGGCCCAGCGCCTGCTCAAGATGGAGGACCACCTGCACGAGTCAGTGGTCAGCCAGGACGACGCCATTCACGCCATCAGCAAGGCCGTGCGTCGTTCGCGCAGTGGCCTGAAAGACCCCCGCCGTCCCATGGGCAGCTTCTTGTTCCTGGGTCCGACGGGCGTGGGCAAGACCCACCTGGCCAAGCAGCTCGCCGCGTTCCTGTTCGGCAGCGAAGAGGCCTTGGTGCAGATCGACATGTCCGAGTACATGGAGAAGCACAACGCCAGTCGCCTGGTGGGTGCGCCTCCCGGATACGTGGGATACGAAGAGGGCGGTCAGCTCACCGAGAAGATCCGCCGTCGCCCCTACGCCGTGGTGTTGCTCGACGAGATCGAGAAGGGCCACAGCGACATCTACAACATGCTCTTGCAGATCATGGAAGAGGGTCGGCTCACCGACTCGTTCGGGCGTCAGGTCGACTTCCGCAACGTGCTGCTGATCATGACCAGCAACATCGGCGCGGAGATCATCAAGAACCAGACCGGCCTGGGCTTCGCTTCCCGTGACGAGTCGAAGAAGTTCGATCGCATGCGCGACAACCTGATGCACGAGGTCGAGCGCTTCTTCCGGCCCGAGTTCATCAACCGTCTCGATGACGTGATCGTCTTCAAGCCGTTGCTGCGAGAAGATCTGGTCAAGATCCTCGACATCGAGCTGCGGGGCATTGTCGCCCGCCTCGCCGAGCGCGAGCTTGAGCTCGAGATCGACGCAGCGGGCCGCGACTTCCTGATCGAGAATGGGAGCAACCTCGAGATGGGTGCCCGGCCCTTGCGCCGCGCTGTCGAGCGCTTCATCGAAGACGCCCTCTCCGAGGTGCTGCTCCGCGGCGAGTTCGAAGGGGCGCAGAAGATCTTCGCTTCCCTCGATACCGAAGAAGCCCTGAAGGACGACAAGCCCACCAGGCTCAAGTTCACCAGTAGCGCCGAGACCGCCGAGCCCAGCGAACCCTCTGAGCCCGCAGAAGCTCCTGCTGTCTGAGTTGTCAACGCTGTACCGTGCATGCACCCAGCCTCACGGCGGCTCGCGCCGTGAGGGGTGAGGTGTCCTTGCCACGAGAGGTCGCTATCCCGTGATGTTACGGCCGCAGCTGCTCACCTTGGCCTGGCTCGTGCTCACGGGCTACACGGCCGTTGCCCAGACGGCTGCAGACGCGGTGGACCCTGACCTGCCGGTGGTGGCGCAGGCAGCCATTCCGGGTGTGGCGGTCGATGAGGTCGAGGCGGCCGACGGCGAAGTCATCGACCCCGACTACTGGATCTACGTCAGCGACCGGCCGGCCCACCACTGGCTCGACAAGAAGCCCATCGACGCGGCTGACCTGGCGGCGCGTCCCCAGGCCTACACCGCAGCGTTGGAGAGCCACGGCATCCTCTTCGATGGAGAGAGCGGCAGCTTCTCCGTGCGTGGGGCGACCATTCATGATGACCGCAGCCTGGGCTATCCCATCGAGTATCTGGTGGTCACGGAGGAGGGGCGTACCCACGAGGCGGTGGTGTTGGTCAAGGCTCAGCCGTCCATGGTGTCTGCCTGCGTTGAGGCCTTGGGCCTGGCGCCCGGGTCACCCACCCGCTTCAAGCTGAAAGACCCGCCACCTTCAGACGATGAGCTGGCCTCGGGCCTGGTCTCTCCCTGGGACATGACCACCGCCGGGGGCCCGCTGGTCTCGATCACCGTGAGCTGGCTCGACGACCGGGGTCGCCCTCACGACGAGAGCCTCGAGTCGCTGCTGCTGGAGTGGCCGCCCTTGACCGAAGACGCGCACGAGCCTGACGACGGCAACGAGCAGCCCG
>CAZIAK010000027.1:8712-46334 GCA_964537035.1 uncultured Phycisphaerales bacterium
GCAGCCCGACGACGCGCAGCCCGGGCAAGGCCGCGAAGAATCGCCTGAGGAAAGTGGCGGCATCCCCCTGGTGGACCGGGGCTGGATCTTCACCGGCTCGACGCGCAGCACCTACCGCCAAGGCCGGGGCACGGTCGAATGGTATCGGGCGGACGTCGAGGGTGATGTGGTCGCCATCTACATTGACGGCCGGGAGGTCTGCCCCTTCGAGCGCAACTCTCTCGACGGTCTGAGTGATTCGCTCTACACGCTGAACACGTCGGTCATCCCTCCGGCAGGGACGCCGGTCAGCTTGACCTTTCGCTCGCTCGGTAGCTCGGTGGCTTCGAGCGACCGGGTGCTCGAAGAGCAGCCCGAGGCGCTCACGGGCGACGACCAACGATGACGGTGAAGTCCCTGCTGGCAGGGTTGGCCCTCGCGGTGCTGGTGACCTTGACCGTCGGCGAGCCCGGCGAGCAGCGCAGCGACTCCCACTTCGAAGCGCCCGGGTTGATCAACGTGGTGCCACGGGGCGTTCAAGGTGTCGCTCGCGACCTGACCCGCAGCGGCGGACGCATGCGGGCGGTGCGCTCGCTCGACATGGTCTTCGCCTGGCTACCAGACGCGGACGCCCTGGTAGTGCACGCGCCCAAGGGCGCGGTGGAGTTGTTGCTGGGCGACCGTGATGGTCCTGGCCTGAGCCTGCGTTTTCACGACGACACGCTGACTCTTGAGCGCCGATCGGCCGACGGCGCTGTGGTGGAGAGCACCCTGCCCCGGCCAGACGGCGATCGTGTGGGCTTGTCCCGAGATGAGCGGGGCCTGGCGCTGATGGTCGACGGGGAGCAGGCGAGCCGGCTGGGCGACGACCCGCTGCCAGACGGCGGGCTGGTGTCCATCGGGCTGGGCAAGGGCGCGTCCATTCGAGGGTTCGCCGTGACGCCGGCCAAGGGCGAGCCCCGAGAGATCGACCTCGGCGGCGACAAGGGTGGTCTGAGCCTCTCCCGATGGGCTGGCTTGACCACGCTGCTGGGCGTGTTGTCCCTGATGAGCTGGTGGGCCCTGGCCAGCGGTCGGCGCGCTGCCCGACTCGGCGACTGGATCCCCGCGGTGGCTGGCCTGGCGTTGCTGCTGGTGTGCGCGACCCATGGTCTCGAGCAGCGCAACCGGGCACGGTTCGAAGCCTCCGTCGGGCCCTGGGCCCAGAAGGAGTTCGCTTTCAGCGGCTCTCGGCGCATCGCTCCTGGCCGGCCCCTCGACCTGCACCCGCGCCGTGACGCCGATGCGCGGCTTGCCGTTGACGTCGTGCTCGGCGAAGACTCTGTCCTCGACGTGCTGATCCGGGGGGACGATCCGGGAAGCGACCGGGGCGTGATCGTGTCGCTGAGCACGGCGGCTGACGCGGGGGGCGCCGTGCTGCTCAATCACGGCCTGGACTTGCAGAGCACTCCCGCCCCGGACGCTCTCTCGCACCTTGAGCCCGGGCGTACCTACAGGCTGCGCATCGACACCACGGGCCCAGAGACACGGGTGCGACTCGATGGCGCTGACTATGGACGCACCTGGGACTGGGACCTGCGCGCTGGCCGCACCGCGTTTCAAAGCCTGCGCGGCGAGGCCACGGTGTCGCGGTTCTCCCTGGCCCCGACCGGTGAGCCAGAAGACATCGCGCCCCACCTGTTGCGCTGGGAGTTCAGCTTGAGCGCGATCATCCTGGGCGTGGTCCTGCTGCTCCTGGCCATGCAGCGTCAATCGCCCCAGGCCCTGCTCTGGAGTTGGCCCCTGGTGGCAGCCCTCGCGCCGGGTGCCCCGGAGCTGAGCCTGGTGGTGGCGGTGATCGTGTCGACCTTGTTGCTGCTGGGCAGTTGCAGTGGTCCTTGGATGGTGCCCAGCTGGGCTCTCGGGGGAGCGCTCACCGCTGTGTTGTGCTGGTCGGCCACCGAGGCCCCCCCGGACTACTCACCGTTTCAGCTCTCGATGATGACCTCCGCCGACTTCGGCGGCCCGCCGGTCCCCGAGCGCTTGCTGTGGGCTCGGCACCCCTTGACCCGGCGCTTCAACGGCTACGTGCGCGACCAGACCCTGCGCAGCTATCCCGTGCCCAAAGAGCGGGCGGCGGCGCGCATTGTCTCGGTGGGTTCGTCGTCGACCTTCGGCTACGGCGTGCCCCACAAGCGCACCTGGACCACCCAGCTCGAAGACCGGCTGACCAAGCAGGGCCTCGATGTGGAGGTGCTCAACGCGGGCATGCCCGGGTCGACCGCCGTGCGCCTGGTGTCGTTCGTGAGCGAGGTGATCATGCCCCTGCAGCCGGACATCGTCATCGTCAGCCTGGGCTTCAACGACCACTCGATCACGGCCATGGACAACGACGCCGCGCACCTGAGGGCCATGACGACGACGGGTCTGTCCTGGCTCGAGGTGCAGGTCGAGCGGGCTCGGCAGTGGTTGCGGCACCGGGCGAGAGCTCAGTACGCCGGCGCCGTCAGCCGCGGCGAATCGGTGGACGACGACGACGTGCAGCGTTTCTCCACGGCCCCGGCGGCGCTCTTCGGCGACGCGTTGCAGCAGATGGCCGACGCGGTGTCTGCAGGCGGGGCGACGCTGGTGTTCATCGAAGAGCCCTGCAAGGACGGCGCCACTCGCCCCCTGATTCAGCCCTTCCGCAAGGCCATGGCAGAGGTGGCTGCGCGTAACGACCTGCTGCTGATCAAACCCCAGGCCCTGCTCGACAGCACCAAGGGCGCGGTGTACCTCGACGCCGTGCACCCCACCGCCCTGGGCCACTGGCTCATGGCCGACCTGCTGGCGACCGAGCTGGTCAAGGCAGGGCTCGTGGGCGGGTAGGTTGCGCCCGCTTTGTGCGTTTCTGTCAATTATTGGCAGAAACACACAGCCGGGCTAGTCTGTAACGCATGAGCAAAGACAGCGACCTGACCAGCATGACCATCTCCCTTCCAGTGACCCAGAAGGCCTATGTGAAGGCCCAGCTGGCTGTTTCAGGCTGTAGTACTCCCAGCGAGTACATACGGCGGCTCATCCACGCCGACCAACGCGTTTGTGAGCAGGAGGCCCTCGAACGGAAGATCCTTGAGGCACTCGACTCACCGGCCAGGGAGATGACTGACGAAGCCTGGGAGGGCCTCCGAAGCAGCTTGCGGCGAAGACTCTCTGGCCGCGACAGCGGCTAGCCACGAGGTCGATGCAGCGGAAGATCTTCTGGCGCAAGGTCGCTGAGGGCGACCTCGCAGAGGCCTATCTTTACCTTGGCGCAGACTCACCCGCGGCAGCGGAACGGTTCGTCGACGCCGTGCAGAGCTCCCTGCAGGTCATCGCTAGGCATCCGGAAGTGGGGCGGTTGCGGGCCTTCCGTTCGCCGCAGTCCCATAGCGTACGGTCCCGAGTGGTGAGAGGCTTTGACGCTTACCTGATCTTCTACCGCTTGGCCGGCGAGGACATTGAGGTTCTTCGCATCCTGCACGGGGCACGAGATCTACCACCGCTCCTTGGCTCGTCTGAGGGCTGACCGGGCCGAGGGAAGTGTTGTCGACTGGAGTGAGGCTCAGCCTCAGCTCGCGTCCTTGGCGCCCAGGCGTTCTCGCTCAGCTTCGATCACCTCGTCGGGGATCTTGGCGAAGAGGATGCCCGGCTCGCCGAGGGCGTGACCGGCTGGCAGTGTCTCCGTGACCCAGCGCGACGCTCCGCCCCGATGCTCAGCAGCCGGGCCCGAGTCGAGCGCTGGCAGGGCGAGCATCTCCCGCAGGCGCGCGGCGGCGTCGGGGACAAACGGCGTGAGCAACACGGACACCGTGGCCAGCACCTGGATGTTGCAGTGCAGCGAGATCTTGCAGGCGGTCATGTCGGTCTTGCGGGACTTCCAGGGCGCTCGCTCATCGAACTGTTTGTTGCCGAAGCGGGCCAGGTCGAGCAGGGCGGCCGCGGCCTTGCGGAACGAGCAGCTTGCCAGGAGGGCGCCCACGTCGTCGATGGCCGTCTGGCAAGCGGCGTTCGTGGCGGCCAGGTCACCAGCGTGTTCGTGGGTGTCGTCGAGCTCGGGCACCACACCGTCGAGCTTGCTGAGGGTGAACTTCAGCACCCGGCTGGCGTAGTTGCCGATGGTGTCCGCCAGCTCGCTGTTGACCCGTGCCTGCAGGTCGCCGAACTGGAAGTTGCTGTCGGCGGTCTCGGGCATGGACGCGGTGAGGTACCAGCGCAGGGCATCGAGGCCGAACACGTCAAACAGGCGCGCCGAGTCGAGCATCCAGTTGTCGCCGGTGGAGAACTTGCGTCCCTCGAGATTGTAGAACTCGTTGGCGGGGACGTTGTCCGGGAGCACCCAGCGCTCGCCCGCGTGGGGCCCCATGAAGTCGTCGCCGTCGTGCGCGTCGCCCTGTCCGCCGAGCATGGCCGGGAAGACGATGCAGTGGAAGGGGATGTTGTCCTTGCCGAGAAAATGCACCAGCCGGGGCTGGCTGTCGTTCGCCGTGCCGCGGTCGGTGATCCAGTAGCGGCGCCAGGCGTTCTCGTCGCCGGCGATGTCCCGGGCCCACTCGATGGTCGCGGAGATGTAGCCGATGGGCGCGTCGAACCAGACGTAGAGCACCTTGCCTTCGCTCTCCACGTCGCCGCCGTCGAGATCTTTCGCTGGCACGGGCACACCCCAGCGCAGATCGCGGGTGATGGGCCGGGCTTCCATGCCTTCGCCTTCGATGAGCTTGTCGAAGACGGTCGAGCGCACGTTGCTCTTGAGCTGTCCCCGAAACCACGGCAACCAGGCGGCGAAGTCGTCGCCGTAGGCCGCGGCCAGTTCGCCTTCGCCTTTCGCAGAGATGGGCGACAGGTCGAGCTCGAACTGCATGGTGTCCCGAATCTCTGGCGTCTCGCCGCAGGTGGCGCAGCGTGGCTCGACGATGCGGATGGCCTCGAGCCAGGCGCCGCACTTCTTGCACTCGTCGCCTCGCGCGTTCTCGGCGCCGCACAGATAGCACGTGCCCTCCACGTAGCGGTCGGGCAGGAAGCGATCGCAAGAAAGGCAGTAGTGTTGCTGCAAGGCCCGGGGCGCCACGTTGCCCTCGCGAAGCAGGCGCAAGAAAAATTCCTGGCTCAGGGCGTAGTGGGGGTCTTCGTTGCTGGTCCGGCTGAAGTGATCGAAGGAAATGTGAAACAGGTCGAACAGCCCGCGGATCTCGTCATGCCAGCGCGCCACATAGTCGCGGTAGGGCGTGCCCTCGGCCTCGGCCTTCACCGTGATCGACACGCCGTGCTCGTCCGTCCCGCAGATGTAGAGCACGTCGCTGCCCAGCAGCCGCTGATAGCGCACGTGGATGTCCGCCGGCAGGTAGGCCCCCGCCACGTGCCCGAAGTGAATCGGACCGTTGGCGTAAGGCAGGGCCGAGGTGACCAGCAGCGGGCGAGAATCAGGGGACGGTGTCATCGGGCAGGGCTCCAGCCGGGGTGATCGCGTCTCGCTTCAGACGCGCCGGCGAATCGCTCAGGCTAGCGCATGGGGCCCCGCTGCGACTACGGCGTAACCCCCAGGATCGCGCTGGACAGGGCCCTGTCTGCTGAGGAGGGCGGTGTGGGCGGGTCGGCGTTGAAACCCGTATCCCCGAGGCACGCCGATCCTATGATGGACGGCCAAACCTGGTTGAGGGTCCATGCGCACGCTCCTGCTCTGCTCGTTCTTGCTGCTCGTCGCCGCTGTGGGCGCGTCGTGGTGGCTGCTCGCGTCAGGCGGTGAGTCGTTGGGCCGGGCCGGTGAGCTGCAGCCGATCGGAGTTGACGGCGATCTTTCAGCTGATCCAAGTGCTCTGGTCGACCCAGGTGGCCTGGCCGATCCGAGCGCGCTTGCCGACCCAGGGCAGCTCACCGCAACTCCCGTTGGTGCCGGGGTTCCGCTCGAACCGTCGCTGCAAGGGGAGCCCGACCAGGCTGCGGCCAAGGGTGTGTGGACAAGCTCTGGCATCCCGCCCTTGCTTGCGCGCACCTATCGTGGTCGCGTGATCACGGCGGAGGGGCAGCCCCAAGCGGGGGTGGCCGTGGCCTGGCTTCCCGGCCCCGAAGTGCTCCTCGCTGCCGGGCAGGTGGTATTGAATCGCGACCCCGAAGAACCAGCGAACCGGTTCTTGGACGTGTTGTGGCCGAGCCTGTCCGTCACCCACACGGATGACGAGGGCCGCTTCACGCTGCAGGTCGAAGAGGCCGAGAGCCGCCAGGGCCAGCGCACTGCGTCCCCAGGCCCTGTGATCGTGGCTCGCTCTGCCGCTGCGCTGAGCTTCCTGGCTCCCGTTGCTGACGAGCTGGGCGACATCGTGCTCTGTCGCGACGGCTCATTCTCGGTGGACGTCGTCGACGAGGACGGCTGGGCCGTTCCCCGCGCGTGGGCCGAGTTCGACCTGGACTCCAGCACGCACCCCGCCTGTGCTGGCGAGTGGGAGCATGGCATGGCGCTGAGCGCCGGTGACTCGAGCTTGGGCATCGTGGTTCCGCTTCGCTCCGGCATGGGCACGCGCTTCGTGAGCGACGAGCTGCCCCGAGGCGCAGGCCTGTTGCGTGCCGGGGCTCCTGGCTACGCCACGGTCAGCCGCTACTTGCTGGAGAACAACTTGGCGAAGGAGCAGTCGCCGATCGTGCTGCATCCAATCGGCAGCTACGCCGGGCGTGTGCTGTTGGAGAACGGCCAGCCTCTGGCCGGTGCCTTGGTAACGATCACGAGCACCGCAGCCACTCGCACCTCCGGGCACCACAGCTCGGGATTCCAGCCTGGTGACGACACGCTCCTGCTGGCCCTTGAGGGTGCGTATTCACGTGGCCGAGCGGGAGGCCTGAGAGACTCATCTCGTACAACTCTCACCGATGCCAAAGGCCGCTTCCAATTCGAGGAGATGCCGCTGCGTCTGCACGACATCTTCGTTCAAGCTGAGGGTCAGCAGCCCTTGCGCGAGCGAGACGCCGCGCCCAACGGTCCCGTCATCGAGTTGCGCCTGCGCGCCGCTATTCAGCTCTCGGTAGACGTGCGCGATCAGGCGGGTCGCCCAGTAGAGCAAGCCCTGGTAGAGGCCTGGCGAGGGTTCGGCGGGAAGCCCAATCGTCTCGTGGTTGATCCGCCCGTCGAGCCAAACGGGCCCTTCGTGGTGCGCAACGTCAGCGAGATCGTGACGACGGTGGAGGTCTCCGCACCCCTTCACGGCAAGGTCATCGAGAGCGCGCCGGGAGGTCAGGCGTCGCTTGCCATCGTGTTGCCGCCAGCAGGTGCTGTTGAGGTGCAGGTGCTGCGTGATGGCCAGCCGCTTCGAGGCAGGAAGATCATGTGCAACCACAGGGACCGCGAAACCGGGACGGTCACGCGGTTCTTGTCGCTGATGACCGACGGCAACGGGCGGGCACTGTTCGACCACCTCTCGCCAGGGGTACTGACGATTGACCCGTCGAGCTGGTACGGGCGCTCGTACTTCTCATTGGACATGAGCGACCCGTTGGACATTGAGGTCAAGCTCAGTGAGCTGGTGTCCGTGGTCCTGGGCTCGCAAGCCGAGGCTGTCGTCACGGGTCAGGTCGCAGGGGGCGGTGGGGGCATCTCGGTGGCCATGGTGAGGGACGGTGAAGCCGTCGCCAAGATCACAACTCGCGGAGAGGGCGCCTTCACGCTGAGCGCTCCTGGCGGCAGCTACCAGGTTCTGGTGAGCGGAGAGGTTGTGGCCCATCTCGACCTGGCTCCCGGAGAGCAGCGCAGTGTGGTGCTGCCCAGCCCTCGGGGCGCTCGCATCGAAGGACGTCTGACCTCTGGAGGTCAGGCTGTTTCGGGATGGACGGTGAGCGCCATAGGCATGGCAAATGTGCCGCCTCAGGTGGTCACAGACGAGCAGGGACGCTTCGTCCTCGCCCTCCCGGGTGCCGGGCAGTGGACGCCCCGGTTGTTCATGGGCAGCTGGCGGTCTCGCCCCGGACCTGATCTGTTGCCCGTGGATATCGAGCCCGGAGGAGTAGCCCTGTTGGATATCGAGCTGCCTGCGAGCTCCATCTCAGTCCGTGTAGTGACTGGCGAGGGCACCGCTGTCAACGATGTGGGGATCACCTTCCGTCGCGTGGACGACGGCGCCAGTCAAGCTGCGGCGTCTGGTGTTCGAGGGCACGCTGACGAGCATGGCGTGGTTCGTGCACAGTGGCTTGAGGCCGGGACCTGGGCGGTGGAGATGAGTGGTGGCTGGGGCTGGGTTGGTCTCGCCACCGAGCCCTTCGTGCTGATTGACGGCGCGGCCTACGTGCATCCCGACCTCGTGGTGCAGCGAGCCTGTCAGGTCAGCGGCCAGGCCTGGGCAACACCGGGCGTGCTTGTGGGAGGCGGCGTGCAGGTGTTGTTCATCGACGAAGAGGGCCGCCGTGAGAGTACTCGCATCAAAGGCGACGGCTCGTTCGAAATCACCTCGTTGCCACCCGGCGTTTGGCAGGCCGTGCTGGCGGAGACTCGCTACTCCGGTCCACAAGTAGACGTGCCGTCAGGAGTTGGCCAGGTCCTTCATCTCTCCTCAGGGCAAGAGGCCACCCTCGAGCTGGTCATGGTGCCGCTGCGCTGAATCCCAGTCGCTGGCAATTGCTGTAGGCTGAGCACAGAGGCCATCGATGGGTTCGGGCGACGTCAGGGACCGCTTGTCTGGCAACGGGCACGGCACCTGCTGCGCGTCTGAGCGAGCAGAGGAGAGCGAAAGCCATGAAGAGCTGTCTTGTCATCAGCACCTTGTTGTCCCTTGCCGTGAGTGCGGTGGGACAGACCAGCCCGCTGTCGGTTGTTGACCTGGTGCATGTCGTCGGCTCAGGCGACGCCATCGCCGGGGTGGGCAACGTCACGGCGATTGGCTTCATCGGCATCGACGATGACGGCAGCACGGTGATCGGCGTCGACACGGACAACCCCATGGTCGCCTTCGATGGGGTCGTGTTGCGCGACGGCGCCGTCCTGCTCCAAGAGGGGCTGCCCCTCACGGCGCCCCCGGGCGCGACCCTTTCGCACATCGGGTTCGGGGTGGACGTGAACGCCCAGCAGCAGTCCGCGCACATCCTCGCCATCGCGGGCGGAGGCTTCATCTCGGCGTTGGGCCTCTACGTCAACGACACACTGGTGTTGGTGCGCGACGACGTCAGCGCTGCCAGTGGCCTGTCGCCGGGTTGGGAGTACGTGAGCTTCTACGACGTGGCCATCAACAACGGGGGCACGGCTCTCGTCAGCACGCTCATCGCCGATCCCAGCCCGCCCTTCGGCCACCATGAGGCCATGATGCTGGCGAACGTCGATGCGCAAGGCCAGCTGGTCTCTGAGCAGCTGCTCTACAAGCAACAATCAGGTCTCCCGGGCCAGCCGTACACCATCGATTTCCTGGGCTCGCCCATGGGAGGCCTGGCGCTCAACAACGTCAGTCAGACCATGGTCACCATGACCCTGTCAGGGGTGAGCGGCCAGCACTGGGCCGTGGTCAAGGACGGATCCGTCGTGGCCATGGAGCAACAGGCCTCGCCGGTGGCTGGCCGTGACTGGGCTGATCTGGTGTACGGGGACATCGCTCTCAATGATGCTGGCGGGCATCTCATCCTCGGTCGGCTGGATGGCGACCCGGGGACCGATCTGCTCATCGAGAAGAGCGGCACCGTGTTTAGGCAGGAGCGAGATCTCCTCGTCACCGGCGAGCTGCAGACACGCTTGCTGTCGGCGTTCGGGACGAGCCAGTCTGCCTTCGGGCCGGTGCATCTTGGCAACAACGGCAACGTGCTCTGGTACGGGCGCTTCACCGAGCCTGACGCGACGAAGAACGTGGGCTTGTTTCTGAACGACCAGATCCTCGTGCAGACAGGGGTGAGCACTCTGGACGGCCTGACGATCAAGGGGCTTCGCGGCGGTGAAGGCGGGTTCGTGTTGAGCGACGATGGCCAGTGGGTGCTGGGCGTGGCCACGCTCAGCGACAACAGCACCGCGGTCTTCAAGGTGCACGTCGGTCCGTGGGTGCCCCTCGGACAGGGGCTCGCTGGCACCGCTGGCCTGACGCCCCAGTTGCGGGGCAAGGGCACTCTCGCCCCGGGCGCTCCCTTTACCCTCGACCTGCTGGCGGCCTTGCCGGGCTCCACGGCGACGTTGGTCTATTCGCTGAGCAACCTCTCCGCGCCGTTCAAGGGCGGCACCCTGGTGCCAAACCCAGACTTCCTGCTCGCGGGACTGCTCGTGGGCGCCGGGGGCGATCACTCACTGGCCTTGACCTTCCCGACGGGCATTCCTTCGGAAGTGGATCTGTATCTGCAGTCGTGGGTGGCCGATACTGGCGGCGCGGCCGGTTTCGCTGCCAGCAACGGCCTCAAGGCCACGACCCCGTAATCGGCCCCGACGCTGCTAGGGCGTCACACCCAAGATAGCGTTGGACAGGGCCACGCCCGCAACGGCCGCGCCGTCTTGGATGCCCCACTGCACCCACAGCTCTGTTCCGGGCGGGATGCCTGCGGGCATGACGAAGGGGATGCTGATCTCGCCGAGGGGGCTGGTGGGCAAGAAGATGGGCTCGAAGAACGGGAAGGGTTTGATCGTGCCGCCCTTGAAGGGGATCGGTGTGCTGGCCAGGGCGAGGAACAAGCCGGCGGTGGCCAAGGGCGCGCAGTTGCTCAGGTCCGCAGAGTTGAGGCTGCCCGCGCTCAGCGGTCCGGTGCCCACGAGCAGTGGGTCGCCGAAGACGCCGGGCAGAGCACAGCCCTGGTCGCTCCAGCAGACGTTGGCTGTCCCCGGAGTGGGCGGTGCCTGCATGTAGGTGTGGGACGCGAAGGGCACGCCGAAGTCGGGGCAGCGCTGGCTCGACTCGATGTCCTTGGCGCCGTTGGCGTTTTCGTCCACCTGGACCTGTCCTGGTGTGAGCGCCGCCAGCAGTTCGAGGTCGTCGGCGTCGGACGTGCCGTAGACGATGGCGTCGACCAGTTGGGCGTCTGCGGGTGGCGTGTCCACCGTGGTGAGCAGGAAGTCGTTCACATCGAGCAGACCCGTGGGGTCGTACCACAGGGCGATGCCGTCCGCACCGTTCTGGATGGCGTTGGTGAGCGGGAAGCCGGCGGGCGTGAGGTCGACGTTGGGTACGGTGGGCACGCCCACCACGAAGTACTCGTCGGCGGGGATCTGGCTCCCTGCCAGGTCGATGACGAAGTACTCCGTGTCGCCGTTGCCGTTGTAGAAGACGAGGAAGTAGTTGGTGAGGTCGAGACCGCCCGTGCCCTGCAGCTCGAGGTACTCCATGGCGTCGGTGGCCACCTGGTCGGCGTCGACCTCGTTGATGTGCAGCACGTCTTCGTAGGCGAACACGGTGAGGTCGCGCAGGCCCGGGTCGTTCGAGGCCAGGCCGACCTCTTCGATGCTTCCGGTGCCCGGGGGTGCGCTGATGATCCCGAAACCGTCGACGAAGACTCCTGGGGCGATCTCGACCTTCTCGACCTCAGCGTCGAAGCCGAGAGCCTTGAGCGCATCGACGACGTCTTGGTTCGGGTCGACGAGCGCACCGACCGTGGGAATGACGACCTGGAAGAGTGTCTCCAGGGCGTCCTTGAGGACCTTGATCACCACGGTGACGTCCGTGCCGCTCGCCTGGCCGATGAAAGCGCCCCCGGCCCGGCGCAGAAACCAGTTCTTCTCGCTCTGCAGTCGCTGAAACGTCGTGCCTGAGAAGTTGACGTCGGTGGTGTTGGCAGTGACCTTGCCCATGCCCTTGACGAGCCCTCGGATGCAGAACAAGGCGCGCCCGGTCGCAGGGTCGACGACGATGGGCCCGAAGGTGTCCGCTGGGTTGGCGGCAGAGATCATGGCGCGAAGACCGGTCATCACGTCTTCGGCGGTATCGCCGGCCATGGGCTGATGCTCGTACCACACACCGCGCCAGAAGATGCGGCAGGCGCTCTGGTTCATGTCGTCGTCCGTCCCCGACGCGTTCATCTGGTTGTGCGGCGTGGTGCAGAAGCAGTACTCCCGTTCGGGGTCACCTGCACCTTGGGCCTGCACCGACGGCGTGCCCACAAGGCACAACCAGGCCAGGGCCAACAGGACCACACTGCTCAGACGTCCACCTCTCGCTTGCTTACTCACCGTGTTCATCGACAAGACTCCCGGTTGTGCTCATGAACGAGATATCCCCCCACGGGACACTCGTTCGGCGATCGGGACCGTCTAGCTACCTAGACATCTCCCGCCAAGAACATACCCTGACTCAGGGATTCCAGGGGAGTGATTGGGGGTGTCTCGGGCTTGCGCAGCGCCGCATCGACGGCGTCCGCCAGGCTTCCATGCCGTCCGGGACCACGGGGCATCGCCGTTGCACCGGGATGGAGCCTATCGCGTCGCCGTGGCGACGACCTCCGGAACCAGATTGGCGGTCTTGTAGTAGGTCTTGAAGCGCTCGACTTCTGGAGTGTCGTGTCGGAAGAGCTCTGCCGCCCAGCGCGCACCGAGAGGCTGGTACAGCAGCGCGACGTCGACGGTGAGTTGCTGGTCTGGGGAGATGTCCGGGAGCTCGACGACGTAGTGCACCCGGTCACTACCCGGCAAGAAGTCGTCGTCGCCATTCACGCCCGCCGTGGCAGTGCGCCCGGCCTCTGCATGATCGGCGGACCAGCCCAGGGGCAGCAGGCGGTTGTCCTTGAGGTAGCTTGCGCCGCGGAGCAGCAAGTGCGTGGGCTCGCCGTGGATGTCGCCCATCTTGCTCTCGAAGGTGGCGACTTGCGTGGACGCCTGCACCACATCGTGGTGGGCCTCGATGGGTCCGCCGGCGAGTTCTGAGGGCAGCAGTTCTCCGGCGCCGTCGATGATCTGGCCCCGGGCGTTCGTGCGTCCCGAGGCGAACAGCAGGTCGCCGTCATCGTCACGGACGAGCACCTGCAGCCAGGCGCGGCGCGTGGGGTGCGCGGTGGGGAACTTGTGCCCGGTGAGATTCCCTATGTCTACATGAAAGGTGAGCTGTTGGGCTGACCTGTTGAACTCGCGGATGGTCAATGTGGCGGTCTGTGTTTGAAGCTGGTTGCGGGTCGCGGCGATCGTGGCATCGAGCGCCTCTGTGGTGGCCTTCACGCCGAGCGCTTCGCCGTGGTCGCGGAGCATGCTCAGCACCAGGGTGTTGCCGCCCACGAACGCGTGTTGCCCGAAGGGCTGGCGGGGCTTGGCGAAGGGAAAGTCGCGACCGCCGGGGTTGCGAGCGATGGGCGTCTCGATAGGTGTCCCGTCGCTGTCGTGCTTGGGCATGTGGCAGTCCTGGCAGCTGGCGGCCAGGGGCCCGGGGGCGTCGAGCTCGTCGTTGAAGGCCGAGTTGAGCCACTCGAGGTAGGGCGCCTGCTCGACGAGCACCGCGCCCAGGTCGTTGCCCTCCGGGTCGAGCGCTTCGGTCTCCAGGGTGTGACAAGTGCCGCACAGGGCCGAGCTGGTGACGTGGTCGCTGTAGGTGGGGGTGAAGCCCACGTGCATCTGCATGGGCCGGGTGACCACGCCTTGGTGTGGCCCGAAGAGCCGCCGCTGATCGTCGAGCACATAGCCGCCGGAGTAGCTCTCGTCGCTGCCCAGGTTGCTCGGGTCCATGCCATGACAGATGGTGCAGGACACGCCGTCGATGGCCAGCTCTCCCAGGGGTGAGTTGCACCTGAGCAGGTGCAGCAGCGAGCCCGTGGTGTGATCGTCCAGGCCCACCTCGCTGGCCATGGGTGCGTGACAGCGCAGGCAGGTGGCTTCGATGTCCCGCTGACGCGACGGGGTGGCCGCGATCTCTGCAGAGAGCACGGCACGCCAGAGTGGGTCTCGCGCGGAGTTGGCCATCATGGTCCCGCTCCACAGTCCGTGGGGCGAGATCTCGCGTTGATCTGCGTCGCGCATGGCCGCTGCCCGGGGCGCGTTCGAGTGGCACAACGCGCAGTTGTTGGCGGTGAGGACAGGGTGGGGTTCGTCGGCTTCTTGAGCCGTGGCCGGGCTGGCGCACAACAGCAGCATCAGCGAGCTCAACGCGGCGTGCGTGAGCGCAGCCAGCACGGACGGGAGCGAACGACTGAAGGCGATGAACATGGCAGCAGGGAGGTCGGGGGGGAGCTAGAGGATGCAACGCCCCTCCAATCATGGAGGCGGGCCGGGGGCTTGGCCATACGCAGCACGGCGCAGGGCAGTGGACGTGGCCCAGGTCTACAAGGGCAGCGGCCGCTGAGCTGGGAGGCGTGAGAATGGCGCACTGCCGCAACTGTGATACTGTCGGCCTCCATGACCACCAAACCCATGACCGTCACTGAGTTTCTGGCCGACCTCTCTGACGAACGCCGGCAGGCGATCAAGGCCTTGCGCAAGGTGATCCGCGCGAACATCGACAAGCCCTTCAAGGAGTCGATCTCTGGCGGGATGCTCACCTACAGCCTACCCCACTCGGTCTATCCGAACGGCTACCACTGCAACCAGGAGCAGCCTCTGCCGTTCGCTTCGATCGCCTCGCAGAAGAGTCACATCGGGCTCTATCTCTTCTGCGTGTATTGCCAGGCCGATGGTCCTGATCAGTTTCGTGGCGAGTGGCTGGCCACGGGCAAGAAGCTCAACATGGGCAAGTCTTGCGTGCGGGTGAAGAAGCTCGACGACATCCCCCTCGAGGTCGTGGGGAGGGTCTTCAAGCGCATGACCGCGAAGAAGTTCGTGGCGGCCTATGAAGCGAGCTTGACTGACGCGGTGAAGGCGAAGCTGGCCAAGAACGCAGCCAAGAAGGCGGCGGCCAAAGGCAAGCGCTGAGGGAGGCGGTCAGGCGGTTCGTTCAGATCCACCCGAGGTCCGTCACGGTCTTTTCGGTGACGTGCTCGCCCGTGTTTCTCGTGGCCGCAGGCTCGAACAGCATGATCGACGCGCCGTCTGGCGAGACCGGCCTGTGTTCGACTCCTCGCGGCACGATGTAGAGCTCGCCCGGGCTGAGGAAAAACTCGTCGACGTGGCCCTCGTCGTCACGCAGCTCAAGGGTCATGGAGCCTTCGACGACCATGAACAACTCGTCCTCGGCTGCGTGGCTGTGCCATTCGAACTCGCCCTGGATCTTGGCCAGCTTCACCAGCTGTCCGTTGAGCGCACCGATGATCTTCGGTGACCACTGATCGTCGAAGAGGCTGAGCTTGTGGGCGAGGTTGATCTTGTCATTCATGGGACCGGCTCCGGGCAGGGTGGGCTCTGGGCCAAGCTCAGGCAGAGGGTTCGCTGCCGTTGTTCCCAGATGTTGCACGGACGTACACCAGGCGCACGAACACAATCACCAGGCACGCCACCGGAAAGGTGAGCAGCGTGGCCATGGCCGTCTGTTCGAGGTCGACCACCATCCACACCGTGGCGTAGAGCAGGCCAGCGACCACGAAGAGCCAGCCCACGAAGCGTTGGGTCGCCTGGGTCTTGGCAGCACGGGCTCCTTCGCTGTCGAGAGGGGCGAGCTTCTTGGGCATGACGTTGCCCATGAAGATGAGCAGCAGACCGAGCATCACGCCCACGGACCGCTTGGCCACATCGCCGTCGATCAGGTAGGACTCCTGTGCCAGGGCCGCGATGAGCGAGAGCGAGAGGATGCCACCGGCGCTGGCGATGCCTCGAATGAGCTCATGCTTCGTCTTGAGCCGGCGGGCGCTCTGTGCGCAGGCCTTGTCCACGAGCAGAACGGCGAGCCAGGCCCCGGGGAGAAAGAGCACGGATGCGGCCCAGCGGGTCGACAGCTCCGGGCGCTGCACCCACAAGGCGGCGCCGAGTCCTGCGACGAGCACGGTGAGGGTGACCGCCGTGGCGGTGAGGGTCTTGGGCTGCATGATCACTTGGCCTTTCTCTTGGCTGGGCGGCGCTTCTTGGTCGCGGGCTTCATCTCCATGCCGAAGACCTGGGCGAAGCCGAGCATGGCGTCTTCAAGGACCGACAACTTGAGCCGGTAGGTGACCACGCGGCCCACCTTCTCGGCCTCGACCAGGTCGGCCTCACGGAGCACGGCGAAGTGCGCCGACATGGTGGGCTTGGACACGGTGAAGTGCTCGGTGAGCTCGCCCGCGGTCATGGGTTGCTGGCGGAGCAGTCCGAGCACCTTGCGTCGGGTGGGGTCGGAGAGGGCCTTGAAGATCTTGTTCATGGTTCGATATTTAGCCAAGTATCGAACTATTGGCAAGGGCCAGTTGAGCACGACGCAGAAGAGACAGATCTGGTGAGTATTGAAGGCACTTTGGCTCATGTCCAATGACGCGACCTCCCGATAGGCGGCTACAGGCAGGGGCTCCGCTCAGTGAGAGCCAGCACTGCCGGACACGCTCGATCCATCACGTTGAAGGCGCTCGTAGCGAGGCCTTTCGGAGGAACACACGCACATGCGTCTTGCACTCAATCAGAGGATTTGCGGTTTCAGCCTCGTCGAGGTGGCTGTGGTCGTCGTCATCGTCGCCGTCTTGGCTGCCTTTGCCGTGCCTCGCTTTCAGGTCTCGGTCGAGCGCTCGAAGGCTTCTGAGGCGTTTAACTACGCCTCGACCTTGCACTCAGCGATGGAGCGCTACCATGCCCGTGAGGGTCGTTACGCGGACGAGATCACGAAGCTGAACACGAGCATGACTCCCCCTGAGTACTTCGCCGTGGGTTCGGTGATCGTGCCGGATTCGGCTTCAGGCTTGCCGACCGGCTGGGAGATCACCATGACCCGCTCCGGTCCTTCTGGAACCTACGGCGCCTACACCGTGGTCTGGTCCCACGAGGGCTTCGACGCCGTCAACAGCACCATCTCGAACGAGGTCAACCCGTTCCGGACAACAGACAGCTGACTGACAACGGACCGACCTGTATCCTCTCCTTCGATCGCCTGGCCAGCCACCTGTCAGGCCAGCTGAACGCGCAGCCACACGTGGTAGCCCATGAGCAACGTGTACAGGCCCAGGAGCGTCCAGGGCACCCAGCGAATCCAGCCAAAGCGGGTGTGGATGAGCAAGAAGGTCGCGCCCAGGGCCGTGAGCCCGAGCTTCAGCCCGATGAAGACCGGCTGGCCCGCTTCGATGGCCCAGCGCATGAACGGGTTGGCTTCTTCACCGCCGCGCTCCAGGTAGAGCAGGGTCAAGACCAGGTCGGCTGCCGAGAGGATCACCAGGGCAATGGCCGGGCCCCATTCTCGTGCACGGTAGCGATCGACGTAGATCTCCTGGTTTTCGTCAGCACGGCGCCCGTGTCGACGTCGGCCTCGCAACCAGTAGCGAGAGAGCATGGGCGTGGGACGACGACGTCGGTCAGGTCCCTGGCGGCGCGAGTCAGCTGTGGTCAAGAGGGCGCGGTCGCTCAGCTGTCTACACGAGTGGTGCGCTTCAGGGCAGCTCGCAGCGTGGCCCAGAGCGCGGGGTGGCTGGCCTGGGAGATCGGGTAGGAGAACTCGATGCCCAGGTAGTTCCCCTCCATCTCCACCCGCCCGTAGGCCACCGTGGCCATGATCGTCTCGATCAGCGGCTTCCCGTCACCGTCACCGACCTGGAGTGAGATCTGCACGGCCTCGCCCCGTTCGAGGAAGCGGCTGCAGAAGAGGCCCACGCCACCTTGGCTGAGGTCGATGGTGCTGACCTCCAAAGGCAGCCCGTCCGGAACGACCGAGAGTCGACCGTTGCGGATGAAGGGGACCCGTTCGAAGCGGCGTTGCTCGCGCATGTGCGTGGCATTCCAGGGGCAAGCTCAAGAGTCTCATCGACATCTCAGGGCCGCTTCTTGACCTGCAACTGGCCTTTGTCACCCGGTGAGCGGAGAATCACAGGGCGGCCGGAACATCGCAGAGACCACGATCTGTAGTGCAGCCTGCTAGCGCCCCTCGGCCTGGCGCATGCGCTCCGACAGCTGGTGGGGCAGGCCGTGCTGACTCTCGAACAGGCGCACATCGAGGTGGTTGACCACCTGGTCGCGGTTCAGGTCGACACGGTCGTGCATCGGGGAGGGCAGCTGGCTGAGCGGGAGGCTCCAGCGAGCGCTGCTGCCGGCGCCTTGCCCACGTCCCGCTGTGTCGGGCAGGGGCGGGACGCAGGAACAGCTCGACATGGACAGGAAGTTGGCCGTCAAGAAGGGGTAGTCCTCCGAGCCGACGGCCCCGTTGTTGCTGAAGTCCGCGTCGCGAGTGAGGCCGTCCCAGGGGCAGCCCCCCGAAGCCGCCAGGCTGCCGAACTGGAAGAGGTACCAGGTGACATCGTTGATGTCGACGTCCCCGTCATCGTCCGTGTCGCCGCCGTCGAGGGTCACCACCGAGTCGGCCACGTAGCCGCTGCTGCCCAGACCCGAGAGGGTCGTCGTGGTCCATTGGGTGTGTTGGCGATCCTTGACGCACAGACTGGAGTAGGTGCCACAGGGGATCTCGACCGTGGTCATGGCCTGGACCGGCGTGGCTGGGTTGAGGTCGAGGTCGCTGAAGAACAGCACCTCACTGGTTTCGCTGCAGTCGCTGGTCATGAAGGTGATGCAGCGAGAGACGTCGGTGAACACGCCCACCAGGACGACCTCGATGTCCACGTCGTTGAACTCTTCAACGGTGATATCAAAGGTCGCCGCTGAGAAGTTGAGACAGCTGTCCGTGGCCGTGGCGGTCACGGTGGTGATGCCCTCCGGATAGGGATCGCTGAGCAGCAGGTTGTCGCTGCGTACGAGCACCACCAGGGGCGTGGCGTCGCAGTTGTCCGTGGCCGTGGGCGCGGTGAAGGTGACTTCGGCCTCGCATGAACCGGCGAGCGGGGTGACGGTGATGTCTGCGGGGACGCCAGAGAGAACCGGGGCTTCGTTGTCCGTCACGGTGACGGTCTGGGTGCAGGCGGTGGTGCCGCCGGCGCAGTCTGTTGCCGTCCAGGTGATGGTGGTGGCGAAGCCGGGGGCGCAGCCAGCGGGGTAGGGGTCGTCGAGAGGGAGGGCGTCGCTGCGCACGCCGACCACCGAGGCGAGGCCGCAGTCGTCGCTGGCCAAGGGCGGCGTGATCACCACCGCCGCGCTGCACAGGCCCGGATCGTTGAAGACGCTGATGTCAGCGGGGCAGACGAACGCGGGTGGGATGTCGTCCATGGTCCAGCTGAGGGGGTTGCCCAGGCGGGTGGGCAGGGGCAGCCCCAGGTAGCTGAACTCCGTGGGGAAGCCGCCGCCAGCGGTGAAGGCCACCTCGGTCTGTGAGCCGTCGTTGCCAGCGAGCACCTTGAAGACCAAGGTCGCCAGCAGGGCGTCGTCGTCACTGCCCGGGTCGGTGAATCCCACGGAACCGTCCAGCAAGATCGTGCCTCCCCCGGCGTCCACGATGGGCACGGAGATGTGCAGGGGGAAGGGCGTGCTCGTGTAGGAGCTCAGCACGGTCTGCAGGGCGAAGAAAGAGGGGTCGTAGCTCACCGAGGCGAAGAAGCCGGTGACGTCCCCTTCGAGGCAGTTCATGTTCAGCTCGACCTCGATGAGGTCGTCGGTGCCGTAGCACGACTGCTCATCGACCACGTCAAGGCCCAGGCGGTTGGTGGCCACGGACTCCAAGGTGTCGCGAGCGCAGTTGTCGGTGGTCCAGATCGAGGCGAAGTCGATGAGCGTGGGTTCGGCGGAGCCGCTGAGCAGGGACGGGGTCATGACGAAGCCGCTGTCGTTGGTGTGCGTCTCGCCATAGAGGAACGGCTCGACCGTGCCGAGTCCTGGGACGGGGACCGTGAAGGCTGCGCCATCCCAGAGGGTGGCCGTGGTCAGGTCGACCTCGGGCTGGACCACGCTGTGATAGATGCCGCCCTCGATGCCATAGACCGTCTGGGTGAAGACGTCGGTGGGGGTGCTGAAGGTCTGGGTCTGCTCGCAGAGACCGTCGGCGGGCGTGCCGTACATGACCGTGTGTGTGCGTATGCCCACCAGGTCGCCGGGTGTGTTCGGGCCCGAGTAGAAGTCGACGGTCCACACGGCGGGGAGGCCGCCGAAGGCTGGTTCGCCCAGGCCCCCGAGGGCGGCGTCGAGGGTCAGCAGGGCTGGCGGCAGGTTGGAGCCGTCGCTCGTGGGCGCCGTCATGACCACGTTGAGGGCGTAGTTTTCAGGGTCGGTCAGGGTCTGGCTGCTGGCGAACTGCGCGTTGAGGACTTCAACGTAGGCCACATTGGAGTTGTCCGCGGTGACCTGGGTCACGCCGGCGTTGTAGTGCACCACGACGATGTTGTTGCCGTCGATCTGATCTGGCCCCTCGAACTCGACCTTGAGGATGCCGCAGTCCTCGGCGTCCGCCACGGAGAGGCAGGGCGCTGTCTGTGCGCTGGCGGGCTCGACGCACAGGGCCATGGTGGCGAGCAGGAAGCTGACGACTTGGAGTGTGTGGTGCGTTGCTGACATGGTTCTTCTCCGGGTGCTTCGCCTGGCGTCGCCCGTGTGCAGTGAGCTGTGTCTTGGGGTGCGTTTGCAGTGGGCGGAGGGGTTCGGGCCGGGGCGACCTGGGCATCGCCGCCGACCCGAACCAGGGTCTCCCCTGCCTAGCGCTGGGTTCTGCGCATGTGCCGGGAGAGATCGCCGGACAAGCCGTACTTCAGCTCGAACAGCTCCACATCGCGGACATCCACTCGCCCATCGCCGTTGAGGTCGGCGGCGCCGCTCATGGCGTCGTGGACGGGCTGCCACTGGTGCAGGCCCGGGCGGTCGCCACCACCGAAGACGGAGGCGCAGCCACAGCTCGACGTGGTCAGCCAGTTCGCGGTGAGGAAGACGTAATCCTCGGAGCCCACGGCGCCGTTGTTGCTGAAGTCGGCGTCACGGGTGAAGCCGTCGTAGGGGCAGCCGCCGGACGCAGCGATACCACCGAACTGGGCCAGGAACCAGGTCACGTCGTTGATGTCCACGTCGCCGTCGTTGTCCGTGTCGCCGCCGTCGAGCACGAGGGTGGCGCTGGCCACGTACTTGGCGCCCACGATGGTGAGCGCGGTGGTGTCCCACTTCGTGTGCTGCTCGTCCTTCGCACAGAGCTGGGTCCACACACCGCAGGGCACCTGGATCGTGGTGGTGGCAGTGGCGGGTGCGCTGCCCACGAAGGTCAGAGTGGCGTCGGTGATCGCGCTGCAGCTGTCCGTCTGAAAATGGATGCAGCGCGAGGTGGCGTCAGAACCCGTGAGCTCGACGACGATGTCCACGTCGTTGGTGGCGGTCACCGTCACGTCGAACGTACAGCTGGACTCATTGCCGCAGGCATCGGTGGCGGTGCAGGTCACCGTGGTCGTGCCGATGCCGAAGGTGCTGCCGCTCGCCGGGGAGCAGACCACCGTAGGTGACGGGTCGCAGGTGTCCGTGGCCGTGGGATCTGTCCAGCTGACCACGGCTCCTGTGCAACTCCCCGCGTCCGCCGACTGGGTGATGTCTGCGGGACAGGGCGTCAGCACGGGGGGGGTGTCGTCGAGAGTGATCGCGGCCGCATTGGTGAGCGTGGTGGTCAGCGGCGAGCCAGAGAAGCTGAGCTCGGAGGGGAAGGCGCCCGCGACCTCGAACGTGGCGGGCACGGTGGGTCCACAGGTGGTCACCACGTCAAAGACGAGGGTCGCCAGGACGGCGTCGTCGCCACTGCCCAGACCGCCAAAGGCCTCCGAGCCGTCGAGCTCGATGCGCCCGTCGTCGGCTTGCAGGATGGGCGAGATGTGCAGGGGGAAGGGCGATGAGGTGTAGCTGCTGAGGTCGCCCCGATAGAGCAGGGTGCCGACCGGGTAGTTCACGAAGGCCTGGAAGCCCGTGGCCTTCAAGGTGAGGTTGACCATCTCCACATCGATCTCGACCTGGAAGCCCGCTGCCGGGTTGGCGTCGTCCTGGCAGTCGGCGGCGGTGAGCGCGAGCTCGCCCGCGAGGGGCGCCGTGGTCAACCACGAGCAGTAGTCCACGTTGGCGTCGGTGACGAAGTCGCCTGTGCCGTCAGCGTTGATCACATCCATGGCGGGGGTGAAGCTGGCGCCGAAGCAGGGCGGGTTGTCGGCTTCGAGGGTTCCGCTCGGATCACTCGGACCGCTGGCGTCACCCCACCAGTTGCCGGTGACATCAGAGATCATGCTCGCCGAGGTGTTGATCACGCCGAAGTCATTGCCTGCGATGATCGTGTTGCTGACCGAAACGACCGTGGCGTCGAAGGCGTCGAAGCCCACGGCGATGCCGGTGGTGTTGTTGGTGATCATGCTGTTGGTGACGGTGACGTCCGTGCCCGCACCGAAGAAGGTGGTGAACAGCATGCCCGCCGAGGTCGACCCATCGGACAGCGCCACGCCGCGATTGCGCGAGACGGTGCACTCGTCGATGGTGGCCACGCCGATGGAGGCGCCGAAGGCGTCCACGCAGGCGAAGTAATCGAGCCAGTTGCCGGGGCCTTTGCCCGTGTAGCAGCAGCGCTCGATGGTGGCGGGCTCGAAGACATGGATGCCGAACCGGCCGATCTCGTCGAACGTGCAATCGGAGACGACCATGGGCGCGCCACCGGAGCCAAAGTGCGAGATGGCGATGCCGCCGTAGAGGGGGCCGCTCTCATCAAACTTGATCTCGGTGAAGCGGCAGTCGGTGACGCTGAGCGTGCCGTGGTTGCGCAGGCACGTGTGGACCTTGCTCCCCGTACCGTCGAAGATGAGGTTCTTGAAGCTGACCGTCTTGCCCAGGGGGATCAGGAACCAACCCCGAGCGTCTCCGCTTGTCCCCGTATCAAGGGAGGGGCGCAGGATGTCCGGGCCCGTGCCCTGCAGGGTCAGGCTCTTGCTGAACACCGTCTGCAGGTCAGGGGTGGTGTGGTCTGCGACCTGCATCTCGAGCGTGTGACCATCGAGAGTGTCGGCGTCGTCAATGGCGAGCTGGATGGAGGCGAACGACTCGGCCGTGTCCAGGTTCATGACCACCTGGCCGGTCGTGGGTGCGGCGAGCGTGAGCATCGCGGCGAGCGATAGGATCTGTGCCTTCATGACGGGTTCTCCCTTGGATTCCCTCTGGCCAGCCGTCTCGCGGCAGGGCCGCAGAGGTGTGTCGTGTGGACAGGGCGACCCCGTGGTCGCCGCCGCCCCTGTTCCCTTGTGGATCCGACGGTCTTCAGCGCCGGACGATCGCCGCTCCCTCCCCCCCGGGAAGGCATGGCGAGAAAGCGGCCCAGGCCGGGGGCGATGCAGAGAGGCCCCCGGCCTGGTCCGTACTGCTGGTCTAACGCTGGGTGGCGCGCATGCGCTCCGACAGCTGACCCGAGAGGAAGTGCGCTCGCTCGAAGAGCTCCACATCTTGGACATTGACCATGCCATCGCCGTTCAGATCTACCGCAGCGGTCATGGCGTCGTGCACGCGCAGAGACTGCCGCAGCTGTGGCGGGTCCATGCCCCCTGTGGACAGGGTGCAGCCACAGGACGATGTGGTGAGCCAGTTGTCGGTCAAGAAGACGTAGTCCTCAGAACCCACAGCGCCGCCGTTGTCGAAGTCAGCGTCCTTGGTGATGCCGTCGTAAGGGCATCCCCCTGACACGGTCAGATCACCGAACTGAGCCAAGTACAGGGTGACATCGTTGATGTCGACGTCGCCGTCATCGTCGGTGTCTCCACCGTCCAGCACGAGGGTTGTATCGGCCACGTATTTCGCGCCGACCATGGTCAAGGTCGTGTTGGCCCACTTCGTGTGCTGCTGGTCCTTCGCGCAGAGCGTGGTCCAGACGCCGCAGGGCACCTGGATTGTCGTTGTGGCGACGGCCGGTACCGAGCCCACGAACGACAGTGTGGCGTCCGCGACCACCGCACAGGTGTCCAGCTGGAAGTGGATGCATCGCGAGGCCGCGTTCGACCCGGTCAGCTCCACCACGATGTCCACGTCGTTGGTCGCCGTGACGGTGACGTTGAACGTGCACGCCGAGGTGTTTCCCGTGGCGTCCGTGGCCGTGCAGATCACGGCCGTGGTGCCCACGCTGAACGTGCTCCCGCTCGCCGGTGAGCAGACCACGGTGGGTGACGGGTCACAGTTGTCCGTGGCCGTCGGGTCCGTCCAACTCACCACTGCGCCTGTGCAGCTGCCAGCGTCTGCAGACTGGGTGATGTCTGCGGGACAGGGCGAGAGCACGGGCGCGGTGTTGTCAGCCTTGACCGACGGCGAGTCCAGCAGATCCGTGACGATGGGGCTGCCGCTGAGGCTGAGCTCAGAGTCGAAGGCCTGGGTCAGGTCGAAGGCCACGGAGTTCAGGTCACACTCGGTGACCGTGAAGAACAGGGTGGCCAGGAGGGCGTCGCCCGTTGGCCCTGGTGCCGAGAAGGTGTTGCCATCCAGGCGAATCTCGCCCGCCGCCACCTCTGCGGTGAGCGCGGGTTGGATGTGGGTCTCGAAGGGAGCCGCCGTGTAGCTGCTGATGGCGCCTTCGTAGGCCATGGCCAGATCGTCGAAGTCGAGGAAAGCCTGGAAGCCAGTGACCTCGACATCGTCCGGGTTGCGCAGCCACAGCTCGACCGCCATCTGCACACCGGCCGTGCCCGCATCCTGATCCATCTGGCACAGGTCGGCCTCGAGGGACAGGGTCGCGCCGTCCATGGCAAACACGGTGATCGCCGTCCGTGAGACTTCAGTGCCTGCGGAGGAAGCAGCGAGGTAGAGCTCGTAGCGTCCAGGAACGTCCGGGTCGAACACGAAGGGGAACTCGTCGAAGAACGTGGTGCGCCACGAGTTCTGGGCAACGTTGTTCGCCGCGATGAGCCCAGCGTAGGTCGGGGCATCGCTCGCCTCGACTCCGGCGCCGTTGAGCGTGGAGTTGTCACCGATCGAGTGATCCCAGAAGGGAACGGGCGCTGAAGGCGGCGTGTAGGGGATGACCGACCCGATGGCGATGGGGTCGAAGACCAGGTAGTCGGTGTCGGCGCTGGCGTCGAAGTCGATGCCGAGCTCGTAGGTCAGATCGTCGATGAAGAACCCGGAGCTGCCGTCGTAGTCGCTGTTGGCCGACCACTCGAAGGCCCACTCTGGGTTCGGCGGGGTGCTGGTTCCGGAGCCGATGCTGTAGGTGTACGTCCCGTCGCCATTGCTGTGGAAGATGTTCGAGGGGGGGAAGCGCAGCTTGGCTCGCAGGGCGGTCTCGACGCCGTTGCTACGGCCGACGGTGAAGGACCCGTTGGCGTTGCCGCTGCCGAAGATGACGTCAGGTGTGACGTCCTGGTCGAAGGGCGAGGGCTGACCGAAGGTGGTGGTCATGCCTGCGCGGTAGACGCTGGTCTCCAGCTGGTTGGTGTAGACGCTGGCGCCTGCGTTGCCCGAGCCGACACCGAACTGGACGCTGGTGATGTGGGCGCCAGGTGCGGTGATCAGGGCGTAGACGTCAGCGACGGTCTTCGTGCCTGTGTACACGAGAGCCGAGGTGGACATGTCAGACAACGTCATGGGGCTACCAATCGTGCTGCCGAACGTTGTGCGGTCGAAGAACCACCACTTGCCAGTGGTGAAGTCGACGGTCTCGGTGTGCCAGAGGCCGTCGGACGTCTCGCCGTTTCCGTTGCCAGGCTCGTAGATCAGCACCTTGTCCCAGACGTTCTCGCCGGTGCGTGAGGACACGCCTGTGGAGCCGAAGTCGGCGGTCTTGATGCCAAACTTGAGCGAGGACGTGACGGACGCTGTGCCGTCACCCATCCAGGAGTACTCAGCGGTGAAGCTGGCATCGAAGGCGCTGCCTGGGCCGTGGCCCGTGCCGTCGTCGATGCGGTGTGTGATCTGGCTCTTGCCTGACCCTCCGCCGTCGATGAGCAGGTGCACGGCACCGCCAAAGGTCCCCGAAGGTTCGGCACCCACGGCGTCACCGAAGATGATCTGACCGTTGATGTCGGCGTCGTGGGCTGAAGTGCCTGAAGCGCTGGCTTCTGGATCGTCGGTGAGCGTGTCGCTGATCAGGTTGGTGCCCGCGGCCTCGGTCCCGCTGCCATCGGCGCGGGTGTCGTCCGAGAACCAGCCGTTCTCGGAGAGCGCGTTGGTGTTGACCTCTTGGGCGCTGATCGAGCCGGCGCAGAGGAGGATCGTTGTGAGCAAGCCGTTAGCTGCTCCGAACGTGCTGATGCCGCGTGTCATGAGGTTTCTCTCCCGTTGTTTGAATGCAAATGCAGAGGTGCGTTGTTGCGACGGAATCCGAGCGGGCTCGGTCTCCGTCTTCGTCCCGAATCGATGGCCACTCTCCCAAGTGGCGCCATTCCTACACGGACTCCCGTGTGCGCAGCTGTACCCCAACTGTCGAGCGTCACGCTACCGGGTGGTTGAGAATCTGGCGAGTCATTTCGGTCTCTATTATCGACAATATTCTGTCGGTTTTGATTCGTGTAGAGATCTAGTGACAACGCCTGGGGGGGGGCGGCGTTCGACATGTGATTGCCGGCCTCGCCAGTGGAGTCACTTGGTTTCGGTGCTGTTCTCCTTGGGGGAGTCGATGGTCTGAAGCTGATTGCGTCAAGTGACTCGACTAGAGTCCCTGGCTTGACGCATTGGGAAGGCCCCGTTACGGTCCCTCTGGCCCACGAGGGACGGGGCGAGGGCTTTGAACCCAGCACAAGGGAGAGTCAATGAACACGGCGATATCGCTGATCGCAGCCTTGCTGTCGATCACAGGGCAAGTCGACCTGCCCCTGAGTCCGTCCGCCCAGACGGCCGTGGCAGGACAGATCATCACGGTCGAGCTGTACGCCGTCGCCGCAGCAACGGAGTCGATCACGGCGGTCGATGCCATCGTTGCCTGGGATCCTGCGAGGCTGGAGCTGCTCTCTGCAGCGATCGGTGATTTCCCCGTGTTCGTGAACGGGTTCCTGCCCGACCCGGACGGCATCAACGACGACATCACCGATGGCGAGGCGCTCTATACCGCGCTGGCGCCACCCACCACACCTGCTGTCGTCCCACCTGACCTGCTCGTGGTGACCTTCTCCTTCAAGGTTCTCACAAGCGCTTGTGTGAGTTTGACCCCTTCGGTGGGGACTTTTGGCAAGACACGAGTCATCGGCACGGTCCCCGGAGTTGAGATCACCGGTGTCATCTCAGGAGCTGTGAGCCTCGAGGTCCCCGGGGCCTGGGTCGATCTGGGCAACGCCTTGGCAGGCACCGGGGGGCTTGAACCCGCGATCGCCGGTGAAGGCAATCTGCTCGATTGTGAACCGGCCTCCTTGATCATGACGGACGCCTTGCCCAACACGCAGTCGTTCCTGGTGGTGGGGCAGAGCGCGATCAACCTGCCTGTGAAGGGCGGCGTGTTGGTGCCAGACCTCGACCTGATCTTCGGCGTCTCCTCTGGACCCACAGGTGCCGTCACGCTGAGCGGCTCCGTACCGCCGGGACTTCCAGCGGGGTTGACGACCTACTTCCAGTACTGGTTCGTCGACCCGGGAGCAGCTCAGGGTTTCTCCGCGAGCAACGCGCTCTCCGCAACGACTCCGTAGCAGCGAACGGGCAGAGTGCAGTGATGGCGCGTGCGTCTCGGTGGCGCCACCGACGCACGCCCTGCGAGCGGCGCCCTGCGCGCGGGCTGCCAACGTCGCTACAGCTTGTCTGGCTCTTCTAGAAAGGCCAGGGTCGCGCCGACGATGGCGAACGGCGCCAGCAATGGGACGAAGCTCACCGGAATCCCGAGACCCACGATCAGTGGGAAGTGTCGCCGTGCCCAGGCCGCGCGCAGGCCACCTGGGTAGAGCTTGCGGGCCATGGTCAGGTCGACCTGCGCCAAGCCCAGGTAGTAGAAGCCAGCCAGGGCGAAGAGCGGCGCGCCCACGGCGGTGAACGAGAGGGCGAAGAGCAGCACCATGACCAGCCCCCAGCGCAGCAGCAGGGACAGGCTGGCTCGTAGAGACCGAAGAATGTCGCCCACCAAGGCTGACCAGGGCCTCCCCGGATCGCTCACACCGAAATGGGCCGCTTCGACCTTCTCGGTGAGGAAGTCGTAGAAGGGCGCGTTGACCACGCCGGAGATGAGCAGGGTCACCAAGAACGACGCGAGCACGCCCACGATCCACATGACGGCGGTCAGCAGCCAGCTCGCGCTGCCCCTGATCCAGTCGATCCAGTCGGGCCAGGGCTGGCTCATGTCGGGCAGCCAATCGCCCAGGTTGCCGATCAGGAACCAGGCCCCGCCCACGAAGATCACCGTGTTGAGCACCAGCGGAGCCATGATCCAGGACCAAAGCCGCTTGTGGGTGTTGAGAAACGCCAGGCCGCGAAACGGTGCCGCGGCGCCCTTGCCGAGCCGGGCCAGGGCAGGGCCAGCACCCCTGCAAAGGGCCGGTCGGGGAGCATCCACGCCACACCGTGGGCATGGCGAGGGGGCCGCCAGGGCGGTGCCGCAGGACCAGCAGCGCAGGGCTCCCCGGCCTGTAGGGGGCGGTTTCTGGCGTCCTGGGACGGCGGACGAGGGGGCGTCGCGATCGGCGGTTGGGTGGGGGCGGTCAGACATGGGCACGTGGTACCATACGCGGCTTTTCCGCCCGTCTTGTAGGGCGACTCTGCGGCATCCCCGCCCCACTTCTGCGATCGACCCCGAGACCCGCCATGAGCACCTACCGCGGCCTGGACTACTACCACCTCGACGACCTGCTGACCGAAGACGAGATCATGGTCAGGGACATGACCCGTGACTTCGTCAGCGACGCGGTCATGCCGGTGATCGAAGAGGCCTACGAGGAGGCGGTCTTCCCCCGCCAGCTCATCGGACAGCTGGGCGAGCTGGGCATGCTCGGCGCGAACCTCCCCGAAGAGTACGGCTGCGCGGGTCTGGGTCCCATCGCCTACGGGTTGATCAACCAAGAACTCGAGCGGGGCGACAGCGGCCTGCGTTCGTTCGCATCGGTGCAGGGCAGCCTGGCCATGTGGCCCATCTTCGCCTACGGCAGCGAGGAGCAGCGCAAGCGTTGGCTGCCGGGCATGGCCAAGGGCGAGACCGTCGGTTGCTTTGGTCTCACCGAGCCGGACCACGGCAGCGACCCGGGCGGCATGAAGACCCGGGCCGTGAAGGACGGCGACAGCTGGGTGCTCAACGGCGCCAAGATGTGGATCACCAACGGCACCATCGCCGACGTGGCCGTGGTCTGGGCTCGCACCGACGAGGGCCCGATCAACGGCTTCCTGGTCGAGAAGGGCATGGACGGCTTCACCGCGCCCGAGCAGAAGCGCAAGTTCAGCCTGCGGGCCAGCGTGACCAGCGAGCTGGTGTTCCAGGACGTGCGCGTGCCGGAGGCGAACCGGCTGCCGAACATCAAGGGCCTCAAGGGTCCCCTCGGTTGTCTGACGCAGGCTCGCTACGGCATCGCCTGGGGCGCCTTGGGCGCGGCGCAGGCCTGCTACGACGAGGTGCTGCAGTACACCAAGGGCCGCGAGCAGTTCGGCAAGCCCTTGGCCAGCTTCCAGCTGATCCAGGCCAACCTGGCCGAGATGGTCAACGAGATCACCAAGGGGCAGCTGCTGGCCTGGCGTCTGGGCAAGCTGAAAGAGGCCGACAAGGCCCGCCCGGAGCACGTCTCCCTGGCCAAGCGCAACAACGTGAAGGCAGCCCTGGTCATCGCCCGCATGGCCCGGGACATGCTCGGCGCCAACGGCATCACGGGCGAGTACCAGACCATGCGCCACATGTGCAATCTCGAGTCGGTCTACACCTACGAGGGCACGCACAACATCCACACGCTGATCATCGGCAACGACGTCACGGGCATCCCGGCGTTCAAATAGCAGGGCTTTCTCTGGAGGAAGCGACTAGGCAGCTTTGAATCCGTGCTGTAGGTAAGGGGGACCCTCTCAGCCCCTCGACCCTGCGGACCAGCCCGCCATGCGCCTGCTCACATCCCTGCCTGTCCTGTTCATCGCCACACTGCTGGCCCGTCCCGTCGAGGCTGGCCAGATCGTGCGAGTCACGTTTCAAGGTCAGGTCGTCTCCAACCAGGTCAACCCGGCGCCCCTGGGTGAGTTCAGCGTGGGCGATCAGGTGTCGCTGACGTTCCTGCTCGATGACGCCGTGTTCGTGAACAGCCCGAACTTCCCCACCCGGGGCTATGAGATCGACAGGGACTCGTTCTCGCTCACCAACGGCACGGTCTCTGTGGGGCTGCAACCCCCGCCGAGCATGACGCCCTTCTTCGTGCTGCGGGACAACGACCCCGCCGTGGACGGCTTCCTGGTCTCGACGAACATCGAGTTTCCTGTCGGCGTGCCGCTCTCACAAGCTGGCAGCTTTGGTCAGTTCATCAACGCCACCCACGTGACCTACGGTGGCAACCTGCTCTCGTCCCTCGACCTACTCAACGCTTTGGGCACCTACGACTTCACCGGCCTGACCGTGTTCAACTGGACCATCGACGACGGCCCGTTCAACCCCGTCATTATCGACTTTCAGGATCTCACCATCGCGCTCGAAGCCGATGCCTGGAGCGATGAGGGCAGCGCGCTCGCTGGCGTGTCCGGCGAGCCCGTGCTCGTGGGCTCTGGCGACTTGAGCAGCGGCTCGGTGAACGCCGTCGATCTGAGCAACGCAGCACCGTCTGCGACCGCAGCGCTCTTCATCGCCTTGGCCAGCACGCCGGTGCCCTTCAAGGGCGGCATGCTGTTGCCGAACCCGTTCTTTGAGCCGCTCATCACCATGACCAGTGGCATCGGGGACTTCCCCCTGCCCTTCGTCATGCCCGCAGGCGCCCCCGCAGGAACTGAACTGTGGGTTCAGTGGGCCATTCAGGACGCCGCTGCCGTGGCAGGCGTGTCGCTGTCAAATGGCGTGAAGGGCACCACGCCGTAGTCGAGATGCGGTAGGCACGATGAACGCAGCCTGTGGTCTGGTGACCCAGATCGCGGGCTGCGTTCGTCATGAGGCGAGCCCCAGGAAACCTGCCTACTGGCGGGCGCGCAGGGTGACCGACCGTCTGTTTCCGTTCACGTCCAGTTCGAGACGGACGCCTCCTGGTGTGGCCGCCACCGCTGCGTTGTAGGCATTGAGGCTGTCGACCCGTCGGCCGTTCACAGACAGCACGATCGAGCCCGGGGCGATGCTGGCCCGAGCCGCCAGGCTCCTGGGATCGACTCCGGTGACCAGCAGGCCGTGGTCCTGCGGGAGATCGAAGCGCTCGACAAGGCTCTCGTCGACGGCTGTGAGGTACAGGCCCAGATCGTCGGGCTGGGGCAGGGTTGGCGCGGTCTGCGGCTGACCCAGCTTGCCCAGAGTGACCGGCAAGGCTCGGGCGCGGCCGTCGCGAATGACCTGCACGAGTACGTCCGAGTAGGGAGTGAGCTCAGCGACCGCGATCGAGAGCGCGCTGCTGCTGTCGATGGCATGTTCGCCCACAGCGATGATCACGTCGTTTGTGGCGAGGCCACCATTCTCTGCGGGGCCCCCGGGGACGACTCTGGTCACCAAGGCGCCGCCGGGCTGTGGCAGACCGAACTGCTCTCTCCGTTCAGGCCGCACATCCTCGATGTAGACACCGAGCCAGCCCCGGTCGACCGTGCCGTCTTCGATGAGCCTCTGCATGACATGAGACGCCATGGACGCCGGAATGGCGAAGCCCACGCCGGTGTAGCTGCCGGTGCGGCTGGCGATGGCGGTGTTGATGCCGACCACCTGTCCGCGCAGATCTACCAGTGGGCCGCCGCTGTTGCCAGGGTTGATCGCGGCGTCGGTCTGGATGAAGTCCTCGTACTTGGCCAGGCCCACGCGGTCGCGGCCCTTGGCGCTGACGATGCCGGCGGTGACCGTGTTGCTCAAGCCGAAGGGATTCCCTACGGCGAGCACCCAGTCGCCCACCTCGAGCTTGTCGGACCGGGCCATGACGGCGGGCATGAGCTGGTCTGCCTCGATGCGCAGCACGGCCAGATCGGTCTGCGCGTCGACGCCGACCACCACGGCACGATGGCCGATGCCGTCGGCCAGGCGGACGGTGATCCGGTCAGCTCCATTGATGACGTGATTGTTGGTGAGCACCAGGCCGTCGGCGCTCACGATCACGCCGGAGCCCTGGGACTGCCCCTGAGGCATCGGGGCGTTGTCCGGCCCGCCGAAGAGATCGAAGAGACCTCCCGGTGTGCTCTGCCGCGCCCTGGTCGCGGGGATGGTGGCGCTGATGTTGACCACCGAAGGCGAGACCGCCTGCACCACCTCGCGGAAGTTGGGTAGGCCGACCGCGAGGGCGGGGTTGTCGTCCGCCGGGGTGACTCTGCCTTGAACGGGGCTCACGGGGACGACGGTCATGCCTAGGGAGAGCAGGACCACGGCCAGGGGAGACATGAACGATGAATGAGACATGGGCTTCAGGTCCTGGCGGGGAGCGAGGCGTCAGTATGTCGATTGCAGTGCCATAGCAGGGCCGGGCGTGGCTGGCATGGTCGCTTCTCGGTCCGCGCCGCCGGGCCACGTCACTGCCTACGTCGCCAGCTGACCACGCTGTTGGGGCGTTTTGGTGACCTGGGCGCGTGAGGACCGTTGTTCTTGGCCTGGGGGTCAGGTCTGTATCATCGGCGCCCCCGGCCAGAGGAGCAGGTCTTGTCAGAGAGTAGCGCCATCCAGGTTCTTGAAGTGGGCTGTGGCACGTCCAAGCCCGAGGGAGCGGTGGGCATGGACCGCCTGGCGCTTCCCGGCGTCGATGTGGTCCATAACATCGAACAATGCCCCTGGCCCCTCGAAGAGAGCCGTTTCGACGAGGTGCGCTGCATGCACGTGCTCGAGCACGTCGACGACATCTGCTCCGTGATGGACGAGCTGCACCGGGTCACCAAACCTGGAGGTCGGGTGCACATCATCGTGCCCTACTTCGCGCGCTACTCGGCCTTCAAGGACCCCACGCACCGACGCTTCTGCACCTTTGAATCGTTCAACTACTTCGTCGAAGGGACGGGCGAACGGGATCGGACCTACTCGGCCAACGCCTTCCGCTATGAAGTCCACAAGCTGAACTTTCGCAAGGGCCTGCGGGGCAAGCTGGGCACCTGGCTGTGGCGCAAGAGTTCGCGGAACTACGAGCGGCGGTGGGCTCGGACGTTTCCTGCCAGAACACTTGAGATAGAGCTGGTGCCGCTCAAGGGGTGAGGCTTTGGAGATTTGACGGTGGTGGAGGGTTTGTTTGCTGCCCTTGATGGCCGTGCTCAGACAGTCCTCGGGAGCGGCGCTGCGCACCGCGCCCTGCGGAACTGCGCGCGGCCATCAAGGGCAGCAAACAAACCCGCGAACATCGTGGAGAGTCGGCGTTGCCTTGGGTCGTGGCGAGTCAAGAGGAGGGGCAGGGCGAGTCGGGCTTTGGGGGTAGTGGGGGGCTGCTAGCGCGCGGCTCACGCTTTGGCGGCGTAGAACTCCCGCGGTCGTTGCCAAAGCACCGCACTGCGAACTGCAGTGGCGGTTTGCAGTTTGCCAACGCACTGCGAACTGCAGCAGCGGTTTGCAGCTTGCCTATGCACTATGAACAGCGGTGGCAGTTTGCAGTTTGCCAATGCACTGACGTGGTGGGGCGACGCCGATTCCGTCGCCGACATCTCACATTGCCACGAGGCCCGTAGCCCGCTCTTCGGCGCGAGAGTCAGCGCATCGCTTTCGCGCCGGCTCCGCCGTTCCCCCGCAGGTGCCGACGGGGTGTGTGTGGGGGCCCTCTCTCCAGGCGAGTTCCGCAGGAGTCGGCGCGCGCAGCGCCGACTCCGAGGACTGTCCGAGCAGGGACGAGAGGACCCCCACACACACCCCTCCACCAGCATCAAAACGCCGCAAGCAGTTGCTGTTCAGCAATCCCCCAACCCCCTCAACGCACCACCCGAAGCACCGGATAATCCCCCCCTGGCAAGGCCGAATCGCCCAACAGGATCGGCGCCAAGGCATCCTCGGCCTCCGGTTCGAGCAGGTGCATGGCCAGGGTCGCCAGGGGTTGGGTCATGGGCACGAGCCAGTCGCTGGGTGCGGGCTCGTAATCTTCTCGTGTGGGCGTGGCGGCGATGTCAGGTGTGGCGTGTCCCAGGTAGGCGTTGCCGCTTTCGGGAGCGGCGTCGATGACGTAGCGCTCGATGGTGAGGGGCGCTGCCAGGCCTTCGCTGTCGGCGACCGTGGTGACCTCGATGCCGTGGCGGCGCAGCAGGTTCACCAAGGCGTCCAGGCCTGCTGGGATCAGATAGGCCACGGGGCGGGTGACGAACGCCACGGGCTCGAAGTGGTCGAAGTGTTCGACCGTGTAGTCCCGGGGCTCGTTGGTGGGCACGGTGCGGCCCTCGTCGTCGGTCTCTTCGACCCAGCCGAGCAGGGTGGCGGGCTCTGGGGCGGCGGCGATGGCGTGGCGGATGCCCACCTGGTCAGGGTGACCCGCGGCTGCGGCCTGGCCGAGGGCGATGGTCTGCTCCCGCCCTTGGTCGTAGGCGTTGCGCACGGCGGCAGCGTTGTGGGCCGTCCAGGTCAGGCACTCGCGCACGAACTCGAGGGTGGCCACGACCCGTTCCTTGAACGTGATGTGGCTGTAGGCCTCGGAGAGAATGGACAGCTGCCCGCGCAGGCCGTGGTACTGGGCGCCGAAGCGCGGCAGAGAAGAGTAGGTGGCCCAGCGCGTGTGGTCCTGCTCGAAGTTGCCGTAAGCGAAGGTGTCCAGGCCCGTGCGTTCGCTGAGACTGCGGGTCACGTCTGGCAGCAGGCGATCGCGCACCAGAGCGAGCGGCGCAGTGGGCCCCGCAGGATTGAGCGGCGGCGACCAGGTCAGGGCGTAGCGATGGTGGCTGCCGTTGGTGGTGTGCAGGTCCATCACCAGCTGAGGCTCCCAGGTGTGAAGAAAGCGCACCATGGCCGAGACTTCAGGGCTCTCGAGCTTCATGTAGTCCCGGTTGAGGTCCAGGCCCATGGCGTTGGGACGAATGCCCATGGTCTCGGGCCCGATCTGGCCGGGGCGGTTGTCCGGGGCCATGCGTTCGTTGCCGTCGCCGTTGAAGATCGGCGCAAACACGATCACCAGGCGCTGCAACAAGGCTGCGTTCTCGGGGCGTGTCGGCGCGGACAACAGCTCTCTGGCCAGCATCAACGTCGCCGCCTTGCCGCACACCTCACCGGCGTGGATGTTGGCGAAGACGAGGCACAGCACCCGGCCCTCCGCCACCGCCGCCTGGGCCGCCGGGGCGTCAGCGACCGGCGGATCGGCCACGATCAGCAGGGGGATCTCCCGGCCTTCGCTGGTGCGCCCCATCTCCGCGCGCGTGGCCAGGGGTGAGCTGGCCGCCAGGCTGTCCACAAGATCGATCACATCTTGATGACTTGCGGTGAAGCGGTAATTGCTGGCTTCGGCGACGGTCAACAAGGCGCCAAGAGGCTGTGGGCTGGCTTCATCTGGGGCTTGTGGGGACACGAGAAGGAGCACCGAGAGCAAGGTCGTGAGCGTGGACATGGTCGGCCAATCTACCAACCAGCTCGTGTGTTGGCCGTGACGAGTGGTGGCGCTGGCGCTAGAGAGAGGCGGTTCGGCAATCTCACAGCGCCGGAGTCTGTGCGTAGGAACAGCTCTCCCATACCGGTACGCAGGTTCGGGCCCTTCCCGCCCGATACACTGTGGACACCCTTTGACGCTGCCATCCTCCTTGAGTGAGTGTCCATGAGCACCTCCCCTGACCGAGCCCTGAGCTCGTTGCCCCACAAGCTGCTGCTCTCCCTGGCCCTGGCCGTGATCGTCGCCGGGCCCGCGTGGGCGGCCCCTGTCACGGAAGACAGCGAGCTGCTGGTGGCCACGGCGGGCCAGTCGGACATCACCGACATGATCGTCGAGCGACTGTCCAAGGCTCACTACGTGCAGGGCATTGATCTCGACGACGACTTCTCCAGCTCGATGTTCGATCGCTACATCACCTGGCTGGACCCTTCCCGCCTGTTCTTGTTGGAAGAGGACCTGGCTGAGTTCGAGATCTACCGGGAGCGGCTCGACAACGCTCTGCTCAAGGGCGACCTGAGCCCGGCCTACGCGATCTTCAATCGATTGCAGGACCGGCGGCGCGAGCGGATGGAATTCCTGATCTCTTCCATCGAAAACAGCATCGAGACCTTGCGCTTCGACGAGGGGGATTCCATCGAACTGGATCGCACCGAGGCGCCCTGGCCAAAGTCACGGGCAGAGGCCGATGCGCTCTGGCTCAAGCGCTTCAAGAACGAGGTGCTGTCGCTGCGCCTGGCTGGCCAAGAGGTCGAAGAGATCAGCGAGGTACTGCTGCGCCGCTACAAGAACCAGCTACGGCGCATCGAGCAGGCTACAGGTGACGACGTGTTTCGCATCTTCGTCAACGTCCTGGCCCACAGTTACGATCCGCACACCGAGTACTATCCGCCGCTCGATGCAGAGAACTTCGACATCACCATGAAGCTCTCCTTCGAGGGCATCGGCGCGCTGCTCGGGACAGACGGGGAGTACTGCCAGGTCGAGCGCATCATCCCCGGAGGTCCCGCAGAGGACAACGGCGTGCTCATGGCCAGCGATCGCATCGTCGCCGTGGGACAGGACGAGAACGGCGAGATGGTCGACGTGGTGGGCTGGCGCAACGATGAGATCGTCGAGCTGATCCGGGGCCCGAAGGACACCACCGTGCGGCTGATGATTCTCGGCGCCAACCAGTCTGAGATCTCCTCCGCAAAGGAGCTGGCCCTGGTGCGGGACAAGGTCAAGCTCGAGTCCCAGGCTGCGCGGTCGAAGACGATCGAGATCGATGAGGCGGGGGAGAGCTTCAAGATCGGCGTCATCGAGCTGCCCGCTTTCTACATGGACTTCGAAGCCGCCAGGAGCGGTGACCCCAACTTCAAGAGCGCCACCCGAGACGTGGCCAAGCTCGTGGCCGAGCTGCACCAGCAGGGCGTGGACGGCCTGATCATGGATCTTCGCAACAACGGCGGCGGCTCACTGATCGAGGCGCAAGAGCTCACCAGCATGTTCGTGGGCGCCACCCCCGTGGTGCAGATCCGGGGCGCCGACGACAACGTCGACGTGGTGCGTTCCAGTGCTCTGGCGCCGTACTACACGGGCCCGTTGGTGGTGCTGGTCAATCGCCTGTCGGCGTCGGCCTCCGAGATCTTCTCCGCCGCTGTGCAGGACACAGGCCGCGGCGTGGTGGTGGGCGAACGGACCTTTGGCAAGGGCACGGTGCAAGGCCTGCTGCCCCTGGGCGAGGGCCAGCTGAAGGTCACCCAGGCGAAGTTCTATCGCATCTCAGGGGGCTCGACCCAGCACAAGGGCGTGCGTCCAGACGTCAGGTTTCCGCGGACCTATGACCATGAGGAGATCGGCGAGAGCGCCCTCGAAGAAGCGCTCGAGTGGGATCGCATCCCTGGCATCGAGCATCCCAGACGCAAGAAGGTCGACAAGCTCGAAGGCTTCCTGCAGGAACAACACGAGAACAGGCGTGCGACGAATCCCGAGCTGGCCTACCTGATGAGCAGGATCGAGCTCTACGATGAGCTGGGCGCGGACACCACCGTGTCCCTCGACGAAGAGGTACGCAAGGCAGAGAAGGCTCTGGTCGACAGCCGCCACCTGGCCATCGAGAACATTCGCAGAGAGGCGCAGGGTGACGAGCCCTTGGAGTCGCTCGATGATTGGAAAGCGCCGGATATCGATCGGGACGTCGACGTCGACACCCTGGCCCAAGAGGCCGCGCGGGTGTTGGTGGACTTCATCCTGGAGGGCAGCAAGAAGCCGCGAGCGGATTCACTGGTGCACATCGGCGGCTGACTGTCGTCCCTCCTTCGTTGGCGATGTGCCGGGCGTCC